>NZ_BAABHG010000003.1:0-761811 GCF_039541975.1 Amycolatopsis samaneae | reverse complement strand
TGGCGTTCCGCGCCAGCATCGTCATGTGCGTATACGCACCACCACCCGAGACGTCACCGCCCTCACCGAACTCGTCCGACCCACGCTGGTTCGCCTGCCCCCAGAACACCGGCTTCTTGTGAAACCGCGACTCCGGCGCGATGTAGGCCTCGATCCCGATGATCGGCGTGATCCCATGCTTCTTGGCCTGCTGATAGAACTCGTCGCCGCCGTACATGTTGCCGTGGTCGGTCATCCCCACCGCCGGCATGTCCAACCGCGCCGCCTCCGCGAACAACGGAGCGATCTTCGCCGCACCATCGAGCATCGAATACTCGGTGTGGACATGCAGGTGGACGAAAGAATCGTTCGACACCAGCGAAAACCTCCCCTAGACGGACCGGTCCCGGTGATCTCGCGGCGCGCTCCGGGCTCCCCACCCTACGTCCGGGACAGCCGCGCTTTTGGCTGGGGGCCAGTCTGCTCCCGAAGGTCGGTTCGGGCCACCGGGACGCGCCGGGCGACAGCGGTGAGCGAAGATCGGCCTGATATTTGACTTCAAGTTACAAAAAAGCCTAGGGTCGCGACGTGGGCCGTACCAAGAACTTCGATCCGGACGTCGCCGTCGAGCGGGCGATGGACCAGTTCTGGACGAACGGCTACGCGGGGACCACTCCGCAGCAACTGGTCGACGCGCTCGGCATCGGCCGGGGAAGCCTGTACAACGCGTTCGAGAGCAAGTACAAGCTGTATCTGCGCGCGCTTGAGCACTACCTCGACACCGAGAACTCCCAGCTGTTCGAAACCCTCGACGCACCCGGCAGCGCCCGAGAACGGCTACACGCGGCGCTGAACCTCGTGGTCGAAGCGGCACTCAACGACAAACAACGGCGTGGCTGCATGGTGACGAACGCGGCGGTGGAGTTCGCCGGGCGCGATCCCGGTGTGGACAAGCTGGTCCGCCGGATCTTCGACCGGCAGGAGGCCGCGTTCCGCGGCGTCATCGAGGCGGGCAAGGGTTCCGGTGAACTCGGCCGCGACCTCGACGCCGCGGACGCCGCCGCCTTCCTGCTCGCGACCATCAACGGGATCCGGGTGCTGGGGAAGGCCGATCCCGGCCCCCGGCGACTCCGGCACCTCGCCGAAACCGCGCTGCGCGCGCTCTGAGTCACACCGCATGACAAGGGACCTTTTTCGCGCCGAGATTTTGTAACTCTAGTTCAAGAAATTGGGAGAGAACATGGACCTGCACCTGACCGGCAAGACGGCGGTGGTCACCGGCGGCAGCAAGGGCATCGGGCTCGCCATCGCCCGTACCCTCACCGCCGAAGGCGTGCGCGTGGTCGCCGCCGCGCGCACCGTCACCCCCGAACTGGCCGCGCTGGCGCCCGGCGTCGTCGCCGTGACCGCGGACCTGTCGACCCGCGCGGGTGCGAAGGCACTCGGCGAACAGGCTCTCGACGTGCTGGGCGGCGTCGACATCCTGGTCAACAACCTCGGCGGGGTCCGCCAGGGGAGCGGGCACGACGAGCGCTTCGCCGACATCGACGACGACGCGTGGCAGGAGGCGTTCGAGCTGAACCTGTTCAGCGCGGTCCGGGTGACCCGCGCCGTGCTGCCGAGCGTCGTCGAACGCCGGGGCGTGATCATCACGATGTCCTCGATCGGCGCCCGGTTCACGCATCCGCCGATCGAGTACGGCGCCGCCAAGGCCGCGCTGACCAACGTCAGCAAGGCGCTCGCCGAGGAGCTGGGCCGCCACGGCGTCCGCGCCGTCACGGTGAGCCCCGGCCCGACGCGGACCGGGAACTGGTCGGACCCGTCGAGCATGGCGGGCGACCTCGCGCGTGAGGCCGGGCTCGACCTCGGCACCTTCCTCGAGCGGCTGCCGGAGCGGATGGGGATCACCACCGGACGGCTCGCCGAGCCCGAGGAGACCGCCGCGCTGGTGGCGTTCCTGGCCTCGCCGCACGCGGCGAACATCACCGGCGCCGACTACCTCGTCGACGGCGGCGTGATCAAGACCGTGTGACCTGCCCGAGCTCGGCGAGTTCCTCGGTCACCTCGTCCGCGCTGAAGTGTTCGGGTTCGAACTCGCCGGCATCGAGGAACCCCATCCAGTCCAGCAGTGCCTCGTGCTCCGGATCGTCCGGGTCGGCAAGGGTCGCGACGAGGTCCTCGTAGCCGCCGATGCCGCCGCAGTCCTCCGGCGGGGCGGCGCGGCGGCCGCCGGTGCAGCGCGGGTAAACCTTCGCGGCATCGGCGGCCAGCACCTTCTCGACGAGGATCTCGTGCTCCCAGTGGTCGCCGAAGTCGTAGAGGTAGCGGATCTTGCTCTTCGCTTCCGGCGTCACCTGTTCGAGGGTCACCGCGTCCTCGTCGCGGAAGTCCAGCTCCGGATCGGGGATCCCGAAGTCGCCGTAGGGCGTCTGGAACACGTGCAGGTGACTGTGCTCCCACTCGAAGGCGACCTGGATGATCTCGTGCAGCCAGGCGAGGGTGGTGTCCGCGGGAACTTCGAGCCGTCGCCAGATCGGCGGCTTCGCGCCCTTGAGACTCACCTTGAGCTGGTAGACCGGCGCCGGCCCGTCCGGCTTCTTCCGCTTCGGCGGCAGCTTTTCCGTTCCCACCGGCCCGAGATCGCGTACCGGGGCCGACGTCGGATACGACACGCTGTCGCCGCAGTCGGCGGGATGCGGCGTCTTGGGCTTGGGCGATTCCGGAAGGCCGCGCAGCCGGCCCCGCACCACCATGGCGTTCGCGGAGTAGGCCGGCAGCTCCGCGTCCTCGTCCGGTTCGTCGCCCATCAGCAGCTCGGCCAGCGGGTCTCCGTCGTGGACCTCCCGCGCGTCCAGCGCGTTCTCGACCCGCCAGCGGAAGTCGGCGGGGTCGAGATCCTCCTCGACGAATTCGAGCCCGGCCCCGGTGCAGTCCGCGCGCAGGCTGTCCACCACAACGGGCACGTCGTGTTCCTCGGCGAGCATGATCTCGCCGGCGGCACCGCAGTCCCCGCTGTCCACGGTGATCACGAAACCGTGTGGACGGCCGGCGCGATGGAACACGCAGACGAACACCGTGACGAGACCGAGGGTGTCGCCGAGCCGCTTGCACGCGGACACGGTCACGGGCTCGGCGAGTTCGGCCGCCCACCGCGGCTCCGGCACTCCAGCGCCGACGAGCCGGGCGGCGGCCGCCGAGGCGGCTTCGCCCAGGCTGCCGTCGCCGACCGCGCCGACCGCCAGCAGAAGTGCCAGCGCCCCGGGAGACGCCTCGGCCTCGATCGCCGGAAAAAGGCTGTCGGCGAACAGCTCCACGGCGTCACCGCCGAGCCGGCTGTTGGCCAGGACGAGCGCGCCCGTCACCTCCGCGTGGAGCGGGTCCTCCTCCGCAAGGAGGTCCTCGCCGACCGCGGCCAGGCCCTTGATCAGGGCCTCGGGGTCGATGCCCTCGCCGGTGCACTGAGGACAGTCGCATTCCCCGACCGGGGGCACGACGGTGAGCGGGAAACGCTGCGCCTTGGTCTTCTTCTGCTTCTTGGGCTTACGGCCACGGCTGCGGGGGCTCATTCCCCGTAGTGTGCCTCACCACACCGACACTCAGGGCAGGGGTGCCTGCGGCGGCGCGTCGGCGGGCGCGCTCCCCCAGCCGGTGTTCGGCCGGGCGCCGAGGTCGTAGGCGATCGTGCCGCCGTCGGCCACGAACGCCTCCGACACCCACGGCCGCGTCGTCGGCGAACCGTTGACCCGCACGCCCTGGACGTAGAAGGTGTCCGCCGACGCGCGCGGTGCCTCGACGGTGATCGTGGCGCCGTTGCCCCGGTGCACGACCGCCCTGGGGAACAGCGGGCTCGCCAGCACGAGGTCCGCCCGGCTCGGGATCTGCGGGAACATCCCGAGCGCGGCGAAGACGTACCAGGCCGACATGGTGCCGAGATCGTCGTTGCCGGGCAGGCCGCCGGTCCCCGGTCCGTAGACGGTGTTCACGATCCGGCGGACCGTCTCCTGCGTCTGCCACGGGCGGCCGAGGTAGTCATACAGCCACGGCGCGTTGATGTCCGGTTCGTTGCCGGGGTTGTAGTGCAGGCCGTCCGTGCCGGTGAGGGCCCAGTTTCCGGCGCTGTCGTGGAAGAACGCGTCGAGCCGGGTCAGCGTGGCCCGCTCCCCGCCGAGCCCGGCGACCAGGCCGCGGACGTCGTGGGAGGCCATCCAGGTGTACTGCGCGCTGGAGCCCTCGACGAACCCGGCGTCCGAGGCGGGGTCGAACGGGGTCACCCAGCCGCCGTCCGCGCGGCGGGGCTGGAGATACGGACCCGCCGCGGTCGCCTTCGGGTTGATCAGGTTCCGCCAGTACGCCGAGCGGTGCAGGAAACCCGCTTGTTCTGGGGCGCGGCCGAGGCGGGCGGCCCAGTCGGACAGCGCGTAGTCGGCGACGGAGTCTTCGAGCGTTTCGGCGGCCGAACCCCAGCAATGGCAGGCGTCGTCGGGCGCGTAGTGCAGACGCAGATATTCGCCGAGTCCCGGTCGCTGGCCGGCGCACTGCACGGGACAGCCCGCGTCGCGCGTGTCGTTCGCGGTGGGGACGGTGGCTGCCCGCACGAGCGAGTCGAAGGCGCCGCGCACGTCGAAGTCCTTGGCGCCGAAGGCGTGCATCCCGGCGAGCGCGGGCGCCGAGGGATCGCCGCTCATCACGTGCGTCGGGCCGTTGTTGTGCAGCCAGCGGTCCCATTCGCCGCCGTTCTGCCCGGCGAAGTTGTCCAGCGACTGGGCGTAGTCGCTCGCGCGGCGCGGGTCGAGGAACGCGAGCAGCTGGACCTGCGCGCGATAGACGTCCCAGCCGGAGAACGTGCCGTACTGCGCCCGTTGCCCCTTCGCCAGCCGATGGGTCCTGCCGTCGCTGCCGAGGTATTCGCCGGTGACGTCGTCGAACAGGCTCGGCTGCTGAAGGGCGTGGTAGAGCGCGGTGTAGAACGTCGTGAGCTGCGCGTGCGTCCCGCCGCCGACGGCGATCCGGGACAGCTCGCCCCGCCACGCGCGCCGGGCGGCGTCGCGGACGGTGCCGAAGGACGTGCCCGCCGGGATCTCGGCGTCGGCGTTGCGCCGCGCGTTCGCCGCGCTGACATAGGAGATGCCGATGCGGGCGGTGACCGGTCCCTTCGCCGGGTCGAAGGTGACGTAGCCGCCGGAACCGTGGCCCGGCCGGGCCACGTCGGCGAATCCCTCCCCGCCGCTCGCCCGGCTCGTGCCGGGCCGCAGCGTGCCGTCGGCCCAGGTGCCCTCGCCGACGATCGGCCGGTCGAACTGGACGCTGAAGTGGAGCGTGTAATAGGAACGCTGGTTCTCGGCGCCGCCCTCGGTGCGCCCGCAGAACCCGCCGGAGTCGACCGACCCGGTGACCCTGCCGTGCGCGGCGTCGATCGCGATCTCGGCGTTCTTGCTGCCAGGCAGGGAGTTCGACGTGCGGAAGAGCAGGTTCGCGGGTTTCCCCACCGGGAAGGTGAACCGGCCGAGCCCGGCGCGGTCGGTGACGGTGAGGTCGGCGCTAGTGCCGTTGGCGAGACCGACGCGGTAGTGCCCCGGCTCGGCGGTCTCGTCGGCGTGGGAGAAGTCGCTGGCGAAGATCTCGTCCCTGCTGTCGGCCGAGGGGGAGGTCCGGATTTCGCCGGGGAACGGCATGATCGGCACGTCGCCGGAGGCGCCGGGCGTACAGCCGGTGCCGTTCAGATGGGTCAGACTGAACCCGCGCAGCCGCGTGACGTCGTACTGGTAACCGCCCGCCGCGCCGCTGCCCGCCTGGTCGCCCCTGGTCGTGGTCGGGCTCCACGCGATCATCCCGAACGGCTTCGTGGCGCCGGGATAGACGTTGCCCGCGTTGGTGGTGCCGATCATCGGGTCCACCAGGGACACCGGATCCGCGACCGGCGCGGCCGCGTCTGCCGGGGTGATCGTCGTGGTCGCGAGCGCCGCGACGCCGAGAGTGGTGAGGAACGCGCGCAGGATCCGGGTCGCCATGACCGTCCTTTGACATCGTTGTCAGCCTGACGGTCCGTAACGCTACCGACACGGCGAGACCCTGGTCAACGCGCATCCGGCGTCCTGTCCCGTTGTCATGCGCCCCAATGTGGCGTTCGGTGCGTCCAACGCACCCAATGCCACATTCGGGCGCTTGGGCCACCCCCGGAAATCACGTTGACGTCCGGAGCGGCACCGGGCAGACTTCAACACCGTTGAAGTACGACGTGAAGGAGGGCGCGTGAAGATCGACCTGCGAGCCATGAACGAGCGCGTGATCGCGGACTTCCGCGCACGCGGCGGGCAGGCGGACGGGCCGCCGATGCTGCTGCTCACCACCACCGGCGCGCGCAGCGGGCGGCCGCACCTGACGCCGCTGCTGTTCCTGCCCGACGCCGGGCGCCAGGTGGTGTTCGCGGCGGCCGGCGGCGCCCCGGAGCACCCGGACTGGTACCGCAACCTGATCGCCGACCCGGAGGTCACCGTCGAGACGGGCGGCGAGACGTTCACCGCGCGGGCCGCCGAGGTCACCGGCGAGGAACGCGACCGGCTGTTCGCCGCGCAGGCCGCCGTCTTCGACCGGCTGACCGAGCACCAGGCGAAGACCGGCCGCCCGTTCCCGGTGATCGCGCTGACCCGCGCGTGACCACCCCGGTCACCGTCGTCCACGCGCACGGCGGCGGTTTCACCTCCTACGACCCGGAACTCGGCGCCGCCAGGACGCGGTCGCTGGCCGCGGCCGGGATCCGGGTCGTCCCGGTCGCCTACCGGCTCGCGCCGGAGCACCGCCACCCCGCGCAGATCGAGGACGTCCTCGCCGCGTGCCGGGAGGTCGACGGTCCGTTCGCGCTCCTCGGCGAGTCGGCGGGCGGCACGATCGTGCTGTCCGCGCTGCCGCGGCTGCTCGAGGACGGCCGCGTGCCGGTCGGCGTCGCGGCGATCTCCCCGGTCACCGACCTGACGCTGCCCGGTGCGTCCTTCACCGCCAACGAGGGCGAGGACCTCATCGGCCGGGCCGTGCTCCGCGAGTCGGTCACGGCCTACCTCGGCGACCAGGACCCGGCCGGGCCCGCCTCCCCCGCGCACGCGCCGGTGCGGAACTGGCCGCCGCTGTGGCTGGCGGTGGGCACCGCCGAGGTCCTGCTCGACGACGTCACGGCCTTCGCCGGACGTGCCCGCGACGCCGGGGTCCACACCGAACTCCGGCGTTATCCCGGTGCCCGGCACGGATTCCAGTTCGGGGAAAGCACCGTCGACGCCGATCTCGCGCGGTGGCTGAGCGCCCGCACCGCACCCGTGACCTGACCCACGGTTTCAGGCGGTCACCGCAGGTCAGCGCCCCGAAATCGCGGCGTCACGGGGCCACCGCCCCGCTTCGTCTTGACAATGTGGACGGTCGAACCCGACGATCTCGCCCATGAACCTGTCTGACAGCCAGACAGCCGGACAGGGTCCGCGTCGGGTGAGTGCCATGGAAGCCGTCCTGGCCCATCTCCGGCGTGCCATCGAGCGGGGAGACTACGCGGTCGGCGACAAGCTCCCCTCGGAGGCGAGCCTCGGCAGGGAGTTCGAGGTCAGCCGCTCGGTGATCCGGGAGGCCCTGCGCGGGCTGCAGGCTCTCGGACTGACCATTTCGCACACCGGCAAGGGCACGTTCGTGACCGCGAACGGGCCGGTGGAGAACCCGACCTTCGGACCGTACTCGGCCCGCGACCTGTTCGAAGTGCGCCGTCACGTGGAGATCCCGGTCGCCGGGTACGCCGCGCTGCGCCGCGGTCCGGAGGACCTCGACCTGCTCGGCCGCCTGGTCGACCGTATGGACGCCGAGACCGACAACGCGGCCTGGGTAGCGCACGACTCGCTGTTCCACATCACTATCGCGCGGTCGTCGGGGAACCCGGTGTTCGGCAAGGTCATCGAGGAGATCCGGGACGCGCTGGCCCACCAGTCGTCGTTCCTCAACCAGCTCGGCGGCAGGCGCGCGCAGTCGAACATCGAGCACCGCCGGATCGTGACGGCGATCGGCGACGGCTCGGCGGAGGCGGCCGAGGCCGCGATGACCGAGCACCTTCAGCACGTCGAAAACGCCCTGACCACCATCGTGCGGCCGAGCCACGCGAAAACCGGAGAACAAGGACGACTGACACAGTGAGCGAGACCCTCCAACCCACCGAAGAGGCGGCCCCGGCGCGGGTCGACGCCGGCGACGCGGGCTACCGCAAGTCGCTGAAGTCCCGGCACATCAACATGATCGCCATCGGCGGCGCGATCGGGACGGGCCTGTTCCTCGGCGCGGGCGGACGGCTCGCACAGGCGGGCCCCGCGCTCGCCATCGTGTACGCGGTGTGCGGGCTGTTCGCCTTCTTCGTGGTGCGCTCGCTCGGCGAGCTCATCCTGTACCGGCCCTCCTCCGGCGCGTTCGTCTCCTACGCGCGGGAGTTCATGGGTGAGAAGGGCGCGTACGTCGCCGGCTGGATGCACTTCCTGAACTGGTCGACCACCGGCATCGCCGACATCACCGCGATCGCCCTGTACGCGCACTTCTGGTCGTTCTTCACGCCGATCCCGCAGTGGGTGCTCGCGCTGATCGCGCTGGCGATCGTGCTGACGCTGAACCTGGTGTCGGTGAAGCTGTTCGGCGAGATGGAGTTCTGGTTCTCCATCATCAAGGTCGCCGCGCTGGTGGTCTTCATGATCATCGGGATCGTGCTGCTGGTGACGCAGACCCCGATCGACGGCCACTCCCCCGGCCCGCAGCTGATCGCCGACCACGGCGGTGTCTTCCCCGCGGGCGTCCTGCCGATGGTGCTGATCGTCCAGGGCGTCGTGTTCGCCTACGCCTCGTGCGAGCTGGTCGGCGTCGCGGCGGGCGAGACCGAGAACCCGCGGAAGATCATGCCGAAGGCGATCAACTCCATCATGTGGCGCATCGCGATCTTCTACGTCGGCTCCGTGGTGCTGCTGGCGATGCTGATGCCGTGGAGCTCGTACTCCAAGGACCAGAGCCCGTTCGTCACCGTGCTCTCCCACCTCGGGGTGCCCGCGGCCGACAGTGTGATGAACCTGGTCGTGCTCACCGCGGCGATGTCCAGCCTCAACTCCGGGCTCTACTCCACCGGCCGCATCCTGCGGTCGATGTCGATGGCGGGCTCGGCGCCGAAGTTCACCGGGGTGATGAACAAGAACCAGGTCCCCTACGGCGGGATCCTGCTCACCGCCGCGGTCTGCGTGCTCGGTGTCGGGCTGAACTACGTGGTGCCCAAGGACGCCTTCGAGATCGTGCTGAACTTCGCCGCGGTCGGCATTCTCGGCACCTGGGCCATCATCGTGCTGAGTCACCTGTTGTTCGTGCGCAAGGCGAAGCGCGGCGAGGTCACGCGGCCCTCCTACCGGCTGCCGTTCTCGCCCTACACCGAGATCGCCACCCTGCTGTTCCTGGCCGCGGTCGTGGTGCTGATGGGCTTCGACGAGACCGGCCGGATCACGCTGATGGCGTTGCCCGCGATCCTCGTCGCGCTCGTGCTCGGCTGGTTCCGCGTGCGCAGGCGGATCGACATGAGCGTGCTGGAAGCGGCGGAGGAAAAGCTGTGAGGACCGGCGTTCCCGCGCACGAACCGCTCGTGCACCTGATGCGCGGCGGCATGGTCGAAGGCGTCCACCACGGTTCGGTCGTGGTGCTCGCCCCGGACGGGTCGACGCTGTTCACCGCGGGCGACCCGGACACCGCGATGTACCCGCGGTCGACGGCGAAACCGGTGCAGGCCGCGGCGATGGCGCGGCTCGGGCTGCGCCTGCCGCCGGCCGGGTTCGCGATCGCTTCGGCCAGTCACTCCGGCGAGGCGATCCATCTGGCGGCGGCACGCGCCGTGCTGGCCGGGCACGGGCTCACGCCGGAGGACCTGCGCACCCCGGAGGACTACCCCTTCGACCCGGTGGAACGGGACGCGTGGGTGGCCGAAGGGCGGGCGCCGGGCAGGCTCGCGCACAACTGCTCGGGCAAGCACGCCGCGATGCTCGCGACCTGCCGCGAGCACGGGTGGTCCGAACCGGACTACCTGGACCCGGCTCACCCGCTCCAGCTGGCGATCGCGACCACCGTGGCGGACCTGACCGGCGCGCCGGTCCCGCACGTGAGCGTCGACGGCTGTGGCGCGCCGCTGTTCGCGATGTCGCTGCGAGGCCTGGCGACGGCGCTCGCGCGGATCGCCACCGCCCCCGCGGAAAGCCCGGAAGGCCTTGTCGCCCAAGGAATCCGTGCCCACCCCGAGCTGGTGGGCGGGACCAGGAGGGACGTCACGGCCCTGATGCGGGCGGTGCCGGGCCTGATCGCGAAGGACGGGTTCGAAGCCGTCCAGGTCGCGGCACTGCCGGACGGCACGGCGGTGGCCGTCAAGATCGCCGACGGCGGCGACCGGGCCCGGCCGCCGGTGCTGGCCGCGGCACTCGCACTGTCCGGTGTGGACGGTGCGGCGCTCGCGCCGTTCGCCGGGACGGCCGGGCCGGACGGCCTGCGCGTCACCGGCGCGCTGGGCGAGCACCTGCCGGCGGCCGCCTGATCGGCACGCCCACGAGTGGGGACATGTCGACATCTCGATCGAGTGAGTGACCGCGTGCTCGCGGCGAGCGAACGGCGGCGGGCGGGCGTCCGCCGCGGGTAACGTCGGGCACGGAGACGATCACCGCGGGAAAGGTGGATCCGTGCTGGACCGACTTGTCGACCGGATACTGGGACTGCCCGCCACCGAGGGCCCGCCGCCCACGGTGACCAGGGATGTGGAGATCCCGATGCCCGACGGCGTCCGGCTGCTCGCCGACCGCTACGCCCCGGCGGGCACCACGCGCGCGCCGGTCGTGCTGATCCGCACGCCCTACGGCCGGGGCGGGTGGTCGGGGAGGATCTTCGGGGCGGTGTTCGCCCGGCACGGGCTGCAGGTCGTCGTGCAGAGCACGCGGGGCACGTTCGGCTCCGGCGGCGAGTTCCGCCCGTTCCACCTGGAGAAGGAGGACGGGCTCGCGACCGCCCGGTGGCTGCGCGAGCAGCCGTGGTGCGACGGCAGGCTGGCGATGGCGGGCGGCAGCTACCTCGGGTACACCCAGTGGGCGGTCGGGCCCTACCTCGACCCGCCGCTGGAGGCGATGTGCCTCGGCATCACCGCGTCCGAGTTCGTGTCCGCGTTCTATCCCGGCGGGGTGCTCGCCGCCGACGACATGGTCTCCTGGTCGGCGCTGATCGGGACGCAGGAGCAGCGGTTCTCCGCGCTCCGCGGCCCGCTGCGGGCCAAGCGGCTGCGGCGGGCGATGAGCACGCTGCCGCTGTCGGCCGCCGACGTGGCCGCGATCGGGAAACCGGTGCGGTTCCTGGAAGACGTCACCACGCACGCCGAGCCGGACGACCCGTTCTGGGCGATGGCCGACCACCGCGCGGAGGTGGCCGGGCTGAGCGCCCCGGTGAGCATGGTGACCGGCTGGTACGACCTGTTCCTCGCCGAGCAGCTGCGCGACTTCCGCACGCTGGCCGCCGCGGGCCGGAACCCGCGCATCACCATCGGGCCGTGGGCGCACGGCGAACCGGGGATGCTCCGGGTGCTCGTGCCCGACCAGGTCTCGTGGCTGCGCGCGCACCTGCACGGCGACCGCGCCCAGCTGCGGCGGTCCCCGGTGCGGATCTTCCTGCAGGGCGCCGGGCGCTGGCTCGACTTCGACCAGTGGCCGCCGGCGGAGACCACCGCGCGGCCCTGCTACCTGCGGCCGGTCGGCGGGCTCGGCGAGGAAGTGCCGGGCGAATCGCTGCCCGCGACGTTCACCTACGACCCGGCCGATCCGACGCCGTCGGTGGGCGGGCCGCTGCTGAAGGGAAAGACCAAGCAGCGGGACAACCGGGCGATCGAGGCGCGGCCGGACGTGCTCGTGTTCACCGGTACCCCGCTGGCCGCCGACCTCGACCTCATCGGCGAGGTGTCCGCCACCGTCCACGTGCGCACCGATCTCGGCCACGCCGACATCTACGTGCGACTGTGCGATGTGGACAGGAGCGGCGTTTCCCGCAACGTCACGGAGGGCATCCTGCGGCTCCGGCCCGGCGCCCCGGAGTCCGATGTGGACGGTGTGGTGCGGGCGGAGGTCGAACTGGAACCCACCGCCTACCGGTTCCGGCGGGGACACCGGCTGCGCGTGCAGGTCGCGGGCGGGGCCTTCCCCCGGTTCGCCCGCAACCACGGCACCGGCGCGCCGGTCACCTCGGCGGTGACCGGGAAACCCTGCCGCTTCGAGATCTTCCACGACCCGGCCCACCCCTCCCACCTGAACCTCCCGGTCTTCCCCGGCTGACCGGTCCGGCCCGCAAACGTCCTCGCGAGGATCAGAGCGGGACGGTGCGTACGTGGGTGGTCAGGCGGCCGTCGTCGTGCAGTACGTGGAGCAGGACCGACGGTGGCCGCTCGTACTCGATCGGGCCGCCGTCGGGCCAGTCCCGGTCCCCGCCCGGTTCGACCGGCAGCAGCGAACCCGACACGACGCCGGGCGCGACCCGCACCGGCAGCCCGGCGAAGGTGGTCGACGCGCCGGTGTGCACGTGCCCGCACAGCAGCGCCCCCACGCGGGGATGCCGCGCGAGCACCGCGGCGAGCCGTTCCTCCCCGGTCTGCCGGATCCGGTCGACCGCCGGGACACCGACCTCGACCGGCGGGTGGTGGAACGCGACGAACGCGGGTCCGTCGCCCTCGGCGAGCACCGAGTCCAGCCAGCCCAGCGTCTCGTCGGCGAGGAAACCCGCCCCGCTGCCGGGAATCGTCGAGTCGCACATCGCGAACAGCGTCCCGCCCACCTCGTGCGCGCTGTTGATCGGCGCGTCGCCCGGCGCCTCGCCAAGCAGCACCTCACGGAAGGCGGCGCGGACGTCGTGGTTGCCGGGGCAGACCAGGACCGGCGAGGAGTGCTTCAGCAGCTCCGCCGCGCGCCGGTACTCCTCGGGCAGGCCGTGGTCGGCGATGTCTCCGGTCACCAGTACGGCGTCGACCGGGCTCGCCAGGCCACCGAGGTAGGCCATCACCGCGGCCGTCCGTTCCTCGGCGCGTTCCCCGCCGTCGAGATGGATGTCGCTCAGCTGCGCGAAAACCGTCATGCTCATTCCCTTCCCAGTAACGCCAGTGACCGCACCCAGTTGCGGACGAGCAGCTCGGCCGCCGCGGGCACGTCCCCCGCACGCAGCGACGCCGCTATCCGGCGATGATCGTCGATGCTCTCCTTCGCACGGTGCGCACCCCCGAAGTACAGCCCGTCGTAACGCTTCAGCAGCGGTTTCGTCTGCTCGATCAGCCGCAGCAGATGCGTGTTTTCGCAGCGGGACAACAGCAGCGCGTGCCAGCGTTCGTCCACAACGGACAGATCACCGCCCGCCTCCAGCGTCTCGGCCATCTCGTCGGTGACCAGATCGAGCGCGTCGGGCAGCCCGGCGAGATCCAGCGGCGAGGTCCAGCGCAGCGCGAGCGACTCCAGCTCGGCCACGAGCGGGTAGAGCCGCCGCGCCTCCCCCGGTTCCAGCGGCGGAACCAGGAAACCCCGGCCGGGAGCCGACACCAGCATCCCGCGGTCGGCCAGCCCGATGAGCGCCTCCCGCAGCGGGGTCCGGCTGACACCGAGCTCTCGCGCGAGGTGCACCTCGTTGACCCGTGCCTCGGCCGGAAGCCGCCCGTCGAGCACACGCGCGGTGATCTCCTGGATGAGGTCGCGGCGCAGGAGGTTCCTCGTCATCGGAGCAGTATTGCATATACTTTGGCTATACTGTATTCAGTTCGTATGACCAGTATTCAGGGCTTCGACGTCGAGCGTGCCCGGGCGGACACCCCCGGCTGCGCCGGCGTCACGCACTTCAACAACGCGGGCTCCGCGCTGCCGCCCGCCGTCGTGACCGACACCGTGCTCGAATACCTGCGCGAAGAAGCCCGCGTGGGCGGCTACGAGGCCGCCGACGCGGCGTCCGAACGGCTCGACGCGGTGTACGCCTCGGTGGCCCGCCTGCTCAACGCCGAGGCCGACGACATCGCGATCACCGACAACGCCACCCGGTCCTGGCAGGCGATCTTCTATGCGATCCCGTTCGCCCCCGGCGACCGGATCCTCACCTCGCAGTCCGAGTACGCCAGCAACGTCATCTCGT
Source organism: Amycolatopsis samaneae (assembly GCF_039541975.1). Classification (NCBI taxonomy): domain Bacteria; kingdom Bacillati; phylum Actinomycetota; class Actinomycetes; order Pseudonocardiales; family Pseudonocardiaceae; genus Amycolatopsis; species Amycolatopsis samaneae. Next base: position 747,669 of record NZ_BAABHG010000003.1, on the reverse strand, counting down.
TCCTGCAGCTGAAACGCCGCACCGGGGTGGAGGTCGAGGTGATCGGCGACGACGAGACCGGCCAGCTCGACGTCGCGGCGCTGCGACGCCGCGTCGAAGGCGGGAACGACGTCAAGCTCATCGCCGTCAGCCACGTGCCGACCCAGGGCGGGCTGGTCAACCCGGCCGAGGAGATCGGCGAGGTCGCCGAGCGGGCCGGGATCCCGTTCCTGCTCGACGCCTGCCAGTCGGCCGGACAGCTGGACCTCGACGTGCGGCGGCTCAGGTGCGACGCGCTGAGCGCGACCGGCCGCAAGTACCTCCGCGGCCCGCGGGGCACCGGCTTCCTTTACGTGCGCCCGGAACTCCGCGCCCGGCTGGAGCCGGCGATGCTCGATCTGCACTCGGCGCGCTGGGATTCCCCCACCGAGTACGTCGTCGACCCGACCGCCAAGCGGTTCGAGGTCTGGGAACGCAGTTCCGCACTGGTCCTCGGCCTCGGCGCGGCGGTGGACTACGCGCTGGAGTGGGGTCTGCCCGCCATCGACGCGCGGGTGAGCGGGCTCGCGCGCACCCTGCGCGAGCGGCTCGGCGAACTCGCCCGCGTCGAGGTGCACGACCAGGGCGCGCGCAAGTGCGGGATCGTCACGTTCAGCGTCAAGGGCACGCCTTCGGCCGAGGTCAAGCGGACGCTGACCGCGGCGGGGATCAACACGAGCGTGTCGGGCAGCACCTCGGCGCAGTTCGATTTCACCGCGCGGAAGCTGCCCGACCTGGTCCGCGCGTCGGTGCACTACTACAACACCGAGGACGAGATCGACCGGCTCGTGCGGGAGGTCGCGAAACTCTAGCGGCGCACCAGGCCGTTCGTTTTCGGCTGCGCGTAAGGGACCCCGGTCTCCTTCGCCCGCCACGCGATCATCAGCGCCTCGCCGAGCAGGCTCAGCCCGATCGACAACGGCATCGGGCGAGCCTGCTCGTGCATCCCGTTCGCGACGGCCAGCGCGCCGATACCGAAGTTGACCGCGAGCGAAACCGCCCACACGGCGAACGTCCAGCCGGTGTAGCGCTGCCAGAGAACGCCGTCGCGCTCGAACAGCTTCGTCGTGCGCGCGCGGATCGCGCCGAACGCGATACCGACCGCCGAAGCGAGCGCCAGCCACAGCACATCGGTCACGGTCAGGTGCTGCTTGAGCAGGCTGCTGCCCCCGATGACGATCAGGATGAACGGAGTACCGAACACCTCCTTCGCCACCAGCGGCTCACCGCGCAGCCTGCGCACGATCACCACGACCACCCCGGCGCACACGAGCGCCGCGACCACCCAGCCGTTCATGGTTCCCCCTTTGTAGCATCACTGTGCTAAATAAATTAGCAAACCCGTGCTATAAAGGCAAGGTGCCGAAGATCGTCGACCCCGAGGCCCGCCGCCTCGCCATCGCCGAAGCCGTGTTCCGGGTGATCCGCCGCGACGGGCTGGACCAGGCTTCCCTGCGCGCGGTCGCGGAGGAGGCCGGGCTGGCGATCGGCTCGGTCCGCCACTACTTCGCCAGCCACGAGGAGCTGATCGTCTTCGCGATGCGGACGCTCACGCGGCGCACGGCCGCCCGTATCGTCGTGCGCGCCGACCAGTTGCTCGGCGACACCGCGCCGGGGAGCGAAAGCTCACTGGAGCAGACCACGGACCTGCTCGGCGAACTCCTCCCGCTCGACGAGACCCGCCGCGCCGAGGCCGAAGTGTGGCTCGCCTTTTCCGCCGCCGCGCGGATCCGACCCGAACTCGCCGCCGAGATCGCGCAGCTGCACGCGGGCACGCGCGCGCTCACCCGCAGGTCGCTGGCCGAGGCGGAGAAGCGGGGCTCGCTGCGGGAGGGGCTGGACCTCGACCTCGAGGCCGAACGGCTGGCGGCCCTGCTCGACGGGCTCACCCTCGGCGGGATCTCGCAGCCGGACCGGGTCAAACCGGACCTGATGCGCGCGGTCGTACGGCGACACCTGGAGACCCTGCGCCGCCGACCCCTGTCGAATAGTTAACAGGGTTAACCTGATGGGGTGGAGTCAGCCGATCACCACCAGGAGCCGCAGGTGAACACGTTCTACGACATCGCAGCCGAGCACCCGGACCGGATCGCGGTCATCACCCCCGACGGACGGCCGGTGAGCTTCGGCAGGCTCGCCGCGCGGGCCAACCAGCTCACCCACGCGTTGCGCGCGCTCGGTCTCGGCGTCGGCGACGGCGTCACCATGATCGTCCACAACGGACTCACCTACTACGAGATGGTGTTCGCGACGCTCCAGGCGGGCATGTACGTCACCCCGGTCAACTACCGGTCCACCCCCGAGGAGATCGGCTACATCGTGCGCGACAGCGAGGCCGCGGCCGTCATCGCGGACGCCGGGATCGCCGCGGCCTGCACGTCCACAATGGACGATCTGGGCGTCCCGGACGAACGCCGGTTTTCGGTCGGCGGCACGGAAAACTGGTCGGACTACGCGGAATGGGGTGCCGACGAGCCGGAAACCGTGCCCGCACAACGGACCTCCGGCGCGACGATGCTCTACACCTCCGGCACGACCGGTCGGCCCAAGGGCGTCCGGCGGCCGCTCAGCGGGAAACCACCCGCGCTGCACCCGAGCTACCAGCACGTGATGGAACTGCTCGGCGTGTCCCCCGGCACCGGCGTGCACCTGGTGCCGTGCCCGCTCTACCACGGCGCGCCGGGCGGGTACTCGATCAACTCGCTGCACCTCGGGCACACGGTGGTGCTGATGTCGCGGTTCGACGCCGAGGAGACACTGCGGCTGATCGAACGCCACCGCGTCACCACCACCCACCTGGTGCCGACGATGCTGCACCGCCTGCTGCGCCTGCCGGAAGAGGTCCGTGCCCGGTACGACCTGTCCTCGCTGACCAGCGTGATGCACGGCGCGGCGCCGTGCCCGCGCGAGGTCAAGGAACGGATGATCGCCTGGCTCGGACCGATCGTCACCGAGTACTACGGCGCTTCGGAAGGCATGGTCTCCGTGGTGTCCTCGGACGAGTGGCTCGCCGCGCCGGGCACACTCGGCCGTCCGCTGCCCGGGGTGCGGGTGAAGGTGCTCGGCGAGGACGGCGGACCGCTGCCGCCCGGCGAGACCGGCACGCTCTACTTCAGCTCCGCGCACACGAATCTCGGCTATCACCGGGATCCGGAGAAAACCGCGGCGAGCCGCTCCGGCGAGTTCCTGACCGTCGGCGACGCCGGTTACCTCGACGCCGAGGGGCGGGTGTTCCTGCGTGACCGGCGTACCGACCTGATCCTCTCCGGCGGCGTGAACATCTACCCCGCCGAGATCGAGGCCAGGCTGCTGAGCCATCCGGACGTCGCCGACGTCGCGGTGATCGGCGAACCCGACGAAGAATGGGGACAGCGGGTCGTCGCGGTGGTGCAGCCGGTCGGGAGCGTGGCCGGTGACGACGCGCTGGCCGAGCGGCTGGGCGAGCACTGCCGTGCCGCGCTCGCCGGGTTCAAGACACCGCGGCGCTTCGAGTTCCGGGACCGGCTGCCCCGCACCGACAGCGGCAAGATGCTGCGGCGCGCGCTGCGCCCGGAGTGACGCGGCCTAGAGCGTCGCGACGGCGCGGACCTGGTTGCGCCCGCCCTCCTTCGCCGCGTACAGCGCGCTGTCCGCGGCGAGCAGGAGTTCCTCCAGCGTCGTGGCGGTGCCGGGCCACGAGGCCACGCCGACGGACGCGGTGACCCCGAACGGCCCCGGCGCCGCGGCGGACACGACGTGGGTTTCGGCGATCCGCGCGCGGACCCGTTCCGCGACGGCGAGCACGACCTCCGGGCCGCTGCCGGGCAGCACCACCACGAACTCCTCGCCGCCGAACCGCCCGCACAGGTCGTTGCCGCGCACCACCGCGCGCAGCGCGTCGCCGACGGCACGCAGGGCGTCGTCACCCGCGAGGTGCCCCCAGGTGTTGTTGACCCGGCGGAAGTGGTCGATGTCGATCATGAGCACGCCCAGCGCGGTCCCCTGCCGCCGGGCACGGTCGAACTCGGCCCCGGCGAGCGCGTGCCAGCTGGCCGCGTTGAGCAACCCGGTCTTGGCGTCGATGGTCGCGGCCGTCTCGAACTGCCGGACGAGAGTGCTCCGATGCAACGCGTACAACGGGACGAAGATCAGCGCCACCAGCCACGGATGCGACGTGAACAACAGCGCGGTGAGCGCGCCCAGGCACAGCGTCGCCAGTTCGAGGACGTTGTCGCTCACCGTGCCCACCACGTTGCGCGGCGACCGGTCCACGCCCCAGAACGCGACCTGCACGGCGGCGATGGCCGTGTTCACCACGAAATAGGCGGCGACGACCAGCACCAGCGCGAACAGTCCGCGCGCGCCGGGAGACTGCACCGCGGGGAACCACCGGACCTGGTGCGCGACGAACGCGGTGGCCTGGCACGACAGCACGATATTGCTCGTGTTGTACAGCGTGCGGGTGAGGCAGCAGCCCGGCCTTGTCCAGTCGCAGCGGAACAACAGGTGCAGGTACAGGATGAGCGTGACGGCCGCGAAGAGGACGGGCGGGAGCAACAGCGCCGACGGGATCATCCACACCGACGTGAAGTTGACGTGCGCTTCGCCCGCGAACCGCCGTCGGCGCCGTTCGGTCTGCCTGCCCAGTTCGGCCGCCACCACACCGAACGCCGTGATCAGCGCGCAGTGGAGCAGGTCGGCACGATTCGGGAGCCCGGCGGAATCGTTGACGATCACCACCACGACCGCGCCCAGCATGATCAGCAGGACGTAAGCCCGCGAAGAAGCCGAATGCGTCCAAATGGGCCAATGCTCGCGGGTGCGCCGCCCGCCTGGCTTTCGTGGTGTTGTCAAAGCCTGCATACTGAGCCCACTTCCGCTCGCAGTGGGAGAACTTTCGGCCTCATACCTCACCTCCGGGATCGCGGTCCCTGGAGAACCCGGGAGAGGAGTCGTCATGTGCGGACGTGAGAACTGATTTGTCCGGACCAGCCGGTCGTGTTTCCCTCACGGCCGGCGATCTCGTCTCCCGCCACACGAGTGCCGCGCCGAGGGCGAGCACGACGGCCAGCGCCCCGGACACCGCCACCGCGCCACGCGGTCCGAGGTGGTCGGCGATCGCGCCCGCGGCGACCAGTGCGAGCCCCTGGGAGGTGAAGAGGCAGGCGTTGAGGCGCCCGAGAACCGTTGCCCGGCGGGTGTCGGGAACCACCGCCACGATCACCGTCTGCGCGCGGATCAGTGCGAACGTGGCGAGTCCCCCGGACAGGCCCCACCACAGGAGTGGCCAGAGGGTGCCCGGCGTGAGAGCACACGCGGCGAGCGGCAGGCCCGCCAGCGCCATCGGGACGATCGCCGAGCGCGTGGTCGGCGCGGGCGACGTTCTTCCCGCCCACCAACCACCGAGCACGCTGCCGATCGGGTCCGCGATCATGAGGATGCCGACCATGGCCACGCCGGCCCCGGCATCGTGCGCGTAGGGAGCGGCCAGGCCCTCCGGGACCACGATCAAGCCGAGCAGACAGTTGACGACGAACGGGATCACGACGCGCGGATCACGCCCCCGCACCATGGCCGTTCCGGCGTCGGCCTCCTCCCCGCCCCGGTTTGCCGCCGGCCTCGCGCGGACACCGGCGAACACCACGAGCGCGCTGACGAAGAACGTCCCGCCGTTGAGCAGCAAGGCCCACGAGGGCCCGACGGCCGTGACCAGGACCCCGCCGAAACCGAACCCGGCGAGTTGCGCGGTCTGAATGGTGACCTGGCGCAGCCCGAGACCGGCCTGGTAAAGGCCTCCCGGCAGCACGTCCGGCAAGAGCGCCATCTGCGCGGCCTTGAACGGCGCGCCGGCCAGGGTGAGCAGGCCGACCAGGCACCAGAGCACTCCCAGCGGAAGCCCCGGGATCGCCATCGCCACGGCCAGGCATCCACGCAGCACATCCGTCACGACGATGACCGTGCGACGGGGAAACCGGTCTCCCAGCCCGGACAGCAGCAGCCCGCCGAGCAGCGACGGCAGGAAGGTCAGCGCGTAGGTGAGCGCGGTCAGCAGCGCCGAGTTCGTCCGGCCGAACACGAGCAGGGCCAGCGCGACCCGCGCCAGCTGGTCCCCGACCTGCGACAGGGCTTCGGCAAGCCACAGCGCCCGGAACTCCGCGCTCGCCAACGCGGCGCCGAAATTCCCGCTCCCCGTCTTCCGCACTCCACACCCCTCCCCAGTGGTGCGCCGGATCCAGGCGGTGATTCTCCCGCGCCCGGCCCGTGGAATTCCACGGTATGGCCGGAGTGTGCCCGCGTGGACACGAGAAGCGACGATTCACTCGAACGCACTAATTGCGCAGCGCACGTTACCGCCTTTCGAACATTACGCGAAACCAATCGGGCAACGGTCCTCGAACCCCGCCGTGACATCGAAGCCGAAAACGTATGACCGCCCCATTTTCCCGGTTCTTCGCACGATTCATCACGACAGCGCCGAACGGACCGAACCGCCGCGGCCGTGCGGCCCAGCGGCGACGTCCTCGCGCGGCCTCCTTCGGAGGAGGCTGCCACCCGTCGGCGTGGTACCGGGGGTGCCCGGGGCCCACCGGCCGTAGAGTCGGGTCACCTTCCGAACCGACGCCGGGGAGCACCGGAAAGTCATGAGCTGGTGGGCCGGGTACACCATCGCCGTCCTCGGCGTGCCCGTGCTCCTCGCGGCGGGCTGGCTGATCACCGACGCGCTGCGGGAGCGCAGACACGCCCGGCACCGCTCGATCCGCCGCGCCGTGGCCAGGGTCCGCGCCCGCCGGGACCGCGCCGCCACTCCCGCCGACGCGGCCTGGCCGACCACCGATCTGGACACGGTTCCCGGCCGATAGCGGAACTTCTCCCCCACCGGCACCTCGGCGCGGCCCCGCGAAAGGCCGCGCCGAGGCCGGGTTCACGACGTCGTCTTGCGGGTGTTCTGGAAGGAGGCGAGCCGCCAGCGGCCGTCCTCGCGCACCGCGGTGAGGACCACCACGGACGCCTGCGGGGCGTGCTCCGGCTTGCCGCCGTCGACGACCACGAGCGCCACGTCGGGGGCGAGGTAGCGGATGTCCGGCGGGGCGGCGTGATCGTCGCTTGCCATCTTGACGCCCTTGAGCGGGCCCTCGAACAGGAACCGGTGGGTGGCCTCGATGGCCGCGCGGCCGGTGTCGCGGGTGCCCAGCCAGCTGACGTATTCGGCGTCCGGGGTGAACTGCCCGGCGTAGGCGGCCGCGTCGCCGCTGTTCCACGCCTCGGTCATCCGGCGCAGCAGATCGTGGATTTCGGTGGTGTCGGTCATGGTGTCCTCCGTGGTCGTGGCGTGGGGCCACGGAAGAGCGCACGGCTATCCTGGGTGAGCTGCACTCCTGGCGCCGGTTTCGCTCCGCGTGGCCGGTCCGGGTCATCCGGGCGGCGTGTTGGCGCACGCCGCCCGGATGGTGTGGTCAGGACATCGGCGGCTCCCCGGGAATCGACGTGGTCGGCAGCAGCGCCGCCAGGTCTTCCGGCCAGGACAGCGCGCCGCCGCGCAGATCGGCCAGCAGCGCGCGGACCCAGTCCCGTTCCCCGGCCACCCGCGCGAGCTCGTACTCGGCCTCGATCAGCAGGAGCCTCGGCAGTGCGCCGCCGAGCCGGTCGAGCTGCGCGCGGATGCCGTCGGCGGACGCGGCCAGCGCCTCGGCCCGGCGTTCGAGCGCGTCACACGCCTCGGCGACGGGCAGGCACCCCAGGTAGGACAGCGCCGCGACGAACACCGTGGTGTCCGGGTCCGGTGTCCGCAGGAGCCGCCGCACGCGGGCGCGCAGTTCGTCCCGCCCGGCGTCGGTGAGGCGGTAGAGGGTCCGCTCGGGGCGACCGGCGTCCCGGGTGGTCTCCACGGCGGTGATCAGACCGTCGCGGCTCAGGCGTGTCACCGCGTGGTACATGCTGCGCGGCAGGCCGGTGACGAAGTCCTTGTGCGTGTCGACGATCTGCCGCTGCATATCGTAGGTGTGCCGTGGCCCCTGAAGCAGCAACGCGAGCACCGTCAGCCCGACGAGATCGCGATCCGCCCGCCCCAGCCCCGCCATGCCGCCCTCCCGCGCACCGTGAACGCGATAGAGCATAACGCACTATGGCAACTTGCCATAGGCTTGTCCGGCTCAGACGGGCATCGCTCGCGCGTGCCGGGCCCGCAGTTCGGCCAGCTTTTCGGCCGGAGGACGTTCACCGACGCTCGAAACGTCGGTGCGCTCGGCGCCCGGGGTCCCGTCCGGTGACGGGACAGTGCCGCCGCCTCGTTCGACCATGACGAGGGCGGTGGCGAGAAACCCTTCGAGCAGCGACTGCAGGATCGGGTGGTTGGACCGCTGGTACTGCTCGGCGAGGGCGGTGACGAACGCCGTGAACACCGGCAGGTCGATCGCCCACTCGTCCGCGTCCGCGAGGTGAAGGGCCGGGCTGATCCCCGTGGGCAGCCCGACAAGCGGTGCCACCGCGTCCGCCGACCGCACGAACAGCAACCCGACCCCGTTGGACGGATTCCAGACCACCTCGTCGCCAACCCAAAAGTTCTGACTCATCGCGCCCCCTCCCCCACCACGCCGAGGATCTTTCTCCGGCCGCGTGATCGTATGCGGACGCAGTTTCGCCGGCGAGCGATTTCCAGCTGGCGAAGTGAAGCACCACCACGGGGCAACCACGCCGGGTCAGGAACCAACCGCACCGTGGGGGTTTGGGGGCTCGGCCCCCAAGCTCGATGACGAGCCGCGATGGTCCGCGCATTCCGCGGACAGACTCCACCCGAAGGCGAGTGGGCGCAGTAGGGTTCGAACCTACGACCGCTCGGGTGTAAACCGAGTGCTCTCCCGCTGAGCTATGCGCCCGGGACGGCGGTCCGCCCCGGCAGGGCGGACCGCCGTGAAGACTCAGGCCAGTTCGGCGACGGCCTTCTTCCATGCCTGCTGGTCGCGGGCCTCGCCGGGCGCGTTGACCTCGGCGAACTTGACGACGCCCTCGGTGTCGATGAGGAAGGTGCCGCGGACGGCGAGCCCGGCGTCGGCGTTGAACACGCCGTAGGCCTTGGCGACCTCGCCGTGCGGCCAGAAGTCGGACAGCAGGGGGAACTGGTAGCCCTGCTGCTCGGCCCACGCCTTGAGGGAGAACGGGGTGTCGACGGACACGCCGAGCACCTGGACGCCCTTGCCGTCGTAGTCGGCGAACTCGTCACGGAGCTGGCACAGCTCGCCGGTGCAGATGCCGCTGAACGCGAACGGGTAGAACACCAGCAGGACCGGCTTGTCCCCGCGGAACGACGACAGGGTGACGGCCTGCTTGTTGTAGTCGTTGAGCGTGAAGTCCGGGGCCTGTGAACCGACCTCGACGGTCATACCGCGCTTCCTCTCCGTGGCGAACACGTGCCTGTGAAGACAACCCTATCGTGTCGTCTCCGCGCGGCTGTGCTCACCGCTTGGACTGCGACTTCGGTGACACCAGGCGGACTCCGATCCAGTCGGGCCCGACGCTGACGTTGGCGGTCTGGGCCAGGCCGACCGCGGACACCGCCTCGGCGATCTCGCTCGGTTCGACGTGTCCTGGCTGCCCCGTCTTGGGGGTGAGCACCCAGATCACGCCGGTCTCGTCGAGGGGGGTCCGGACATCGATGAGGGCGTCGCCGAGGTCACCGTCGTCCTCGCGCCACCAAAGCAGCACGACGTCGATCACCTCCTGAGCGTCTTCGTCGAGGATTTCCCCGCCGATCTGCTCTTCGATCGCCGCGCGGACGTCGTCGTCGACGTCCTCGTCCCAGCCGATCTCCTGGACCACCATGTCGGGCTTGATGCCAAGCCTCTCGGCGACGCTGCGCTGCTCAGCGTCTCCCGCGGCGACCACTGCTTTCACTCCTCCAACTACGACGGAGCGCGGTGTCCCGTCCGCGTCGCGGACCTCGTGGGACACCACACTCGGGTACACGGTTGGAGACAGCGAACACTGGCGCGGCGCTGCGCGCAACCGTCCACACCGGATCTTTGGCAACTCGTGTCACGTCCCGGCGGTGCCGAAGGCGCTCTCCCCGGCCCTGGAGGGACCGCTCTGACACCCGTCCGGAACGTCTGTCCTAGGCTGGGGAGGAATAACGCGCGCGCGATACAACCGCGCGCGCGGCGAGGTGCGACCGGGTCGGCGAACGTTACCGACGAGTAGAGGTGACGGGAGCGGAAACGGCGACGACCATAAAAGTCGGAACACCCCAACGTACGAGCAGTACCCAGCTACAACGTTTCACAAGGAGACCCCTTGGCCCCGCAGAACGACGGCGCCTCCGGCAAGGAGACCCCGGCACGCGTACGCGTCATCCGTGACGGACTCGCGGCGCACCTGCCCGACATCGACCCGGAGGAGACCGCCGAATGGCTGGACTCCTTCGACGAGGCGCTGGCCAGGGGTGGTCAGCAGCGTGCCCGGTACCTGATGCTGCGCATCCTTGAGCGCGCCAGGGAACGGCACGTCGGGGTGCCGGCGCTGACGTCGACCGACTACGTCAACACGATCCCGACGGAGAACGAACCCTGGTTCCCCGGCGACGAGGAGATCGAGCGCCGCTACCGCCGCTACATCCGCTGGAACGCGGCGATCATGGTGCACCGCGCGCAGCGGCCCGGTGTCGGCGTCGGCGGCCACATCTCCACCTACGCCTCGTCCGCGGCGCTGTACGAGGTGGGCTTCAACCACTTCTTCCGCGGCAAGGACCACTCGGGCGGCGGTGACCAGGTCTTCTTCCAGGGCCACGCCTCCCCCGGCATGTACGCCCGCGCGTTCCTCGAGGGCCGCCTGTCCGAGCAGCAGCTCGACGGCTTCCGGCAGGAGTATTCGCACGCCGGCGAGGGCGGCGGCCTGCCGTCCTACCCGCACCCGCGGCTGATGCCGGAGTTCTGGGAGAACCCGACCGTGTCCATGGGTCTCGGCCCGATGAACGCGATCTACCAGGCCCGGTTCAACCGCTACCTGCGCGACCGCGGCATCAAGGACACCTCCGACCAGCACGTCTGGGCGTTCCTCGGCGACGGCGAGATGGACGAGGCCGAATCGCGCGGCCTCATCCACGTGGCCGCGGGCGAGGGCCTGGACAACCTGACCTTCGTGATCAACTGCAACCTGCAGCGGCTCGACGGCCCGGTGCGCGGCAACGGCAAGATCATCCAGGAGCTGGAGTCGTACTTCCGCGGCGCGGGCTGGAACGTGATCAAGGTCATCTGGGGCCGCGAGTGGGACTCGCTGCTGCACGCCGACCGCGACGGCGCGCTGGTCAACCTGATGAACGTCACGCCAGACGGTGACTACCAGACGTACAAGGCCAACGACGGCGCCTTCGTCCGCGAGCACTTCTTCGGCCGGGACCCGCGCACGAAGGACCTGGTCAAGGACCTGTCCGACGCCGACATCTGGAACCTCAAGCGCGGCGGCCACGACTACCGCAAGGTGTACGCGGCCTACAAGTCGGCGCTGGAGCACCACGGCCAGCCGACGGTGATCCTGGCGCACACGATCAAGGGCTACGGCCTCGGCCCGGCGTTCGAGGGCCGCAACGCCACGCACCAGATGAAGAAGCTCACGCTCGACGACCTCAAGCTGTTCCGCGACACCCAGCGGATCCCGATCAGCGACGAGGAGCTCGAACGCGACCCGAAGCTGCCGCCGTACTACCACCCCGGCGAGAACTCGCCGGAGATCGAGTACATGCTCGGCCGCCGCAGGGCGCTCGGCGGGTTCCTGCCCGAGCGGCGCCCGAAGACCGCGAAGGCGCTGGTGCTGCCCGGCGACAAGGTGTACGAGGGCATCCGCAAGGGCTCGGGCAAGCAGGAGGTCGCCACCACGATGGCGTTCGTCCGGCTGGTCCGCGAGCTGTCGAAGGACTCGGAGATCGGCCGCCGGATCGTGCCGATCATCCCGGACGAGGCCCGCACGTTCGGCCTCGACTCGATGTTCCCGACGGCGAAGATCTACAACCCGCACGGCCAGTCCTACACCTCGGTCGACGCGAGCCTGATGCTGGCGTACAAGGAGTCCGAGAAGGGCCAGCTGCTGCACGAGGGCATCAACGAGGCGGGCTCGACCGCGTCGTTCACCGCCGTCGGCACCTCGTACGCCACGCACGGCGAGCCGATGATCCCGATCTACATCTTCTACTCGATGTTCGGGTTCCAGCGGACCGGTGACGGCCTGTACGCCGCGGCCGACCAGATGGCCCGCGGGTTCGTCCTCGGCGCCACCGCGGGCCGCACCACGCTCACCGGTGAAGGTCTCCAGCACGCGGACGGGCACTCGCTGCTGCTGGCGGCGACCAACCCGGCCGTGGTGGCCTACGACGCGGCCTACTCGTTCGAGATCGCGCACATCGTCAAGGACGGCCTGCGCCGGATGTACGGCGAATCCGGGCCGGACGGCAACGGCGAGAACGTGTTCTACTACATGACGATCTACAACGAGCCATACCAGCAGCCCGCGGAGCCGGAGAACCTCGACGTCGAGGGCCTGTTGAAGGGCCTGTACAAGTACGCCGACGCCCCGGCGGGCGAGGGCCCGGAGGCGCAGATCCTGGTCTCCGGCGTCACGATGCCGGACGCGCTCAAGGCCCAGAAGCTGCTGGCCGAGGAGTGGGGCGTGCGGGCCACCGTGTGGTCGGCGACGTCGTGGACGGAGCTGCGCCGCGAGGCCGTCGAGATCGATCACGACAACCTGCTCTACCCGGGCAGCTCCCCGCGTGTGCCGTACGTGACGCAGAAGCTGACCGGCGCGAACGGGCCGGTCGTGGCGGTGTCGGACTGGATGCGCGCGGTGCCGGACCTGATCCGCCCGTGGGTCCCGACCGACATGCTGACGCTGGGCACCGACGGGTTCGGCTTCTCCGACACCCGGCCCGCCGCGCGGCGGAAGTTCCTGGTCGACGCCGAGTCGATCACCGTCGGCACGCTCTCCGCGCTCGCGCGGCGGGGCGAAGTGGCGCCCGAGAAGGTGCTCGAAGCGGCCCAGAAGTACCGCCTCGACGACATCGCCGCCGCGGGTCCGCAGACCTCGGACTCCGGCAACGCGTGATCTAGTGCTAGAAAGGGACCCGGCAGACATCCGATGTCTGTCGGGTCCTTTCTTGTGTGGAAGTCTCCCCGTACGGAGGTGGTCCCGTGACCAAGCGCCAGCTGCCGCGGCCGAGTGAGCTCAAGCAGATCCTGCGCCCGAAGCCGATCGTGCTCAATCCCACCGACCGGCGGCTGGCGAACGCGCACACGATCGCCGACCTGCGGATGATCGCCCGCAAGCGCACCCCGCGCGCGGCGTTCGACTACACCGACGGCGCCGCCGAGCTCGAGGACAGCCTCCGCCGCGCCCGGCAGGCCTACCGCCGCGTCGAGTTCCAGCCCAACGTTCTGCGCGGTGTGTCCGATGTGGACACCAGCAGGGAGATCCTCGGCAGGCGCTCCGCGCTGCCGTTCGCGTTCGCCCCCACCGGGTTCACCCGGATGATGCAGCACGAGGGCGAGCGCGCGGTGGGCCGCGTCGCCGAGCGCAACGGCATCCCGGTCGGCCTCTCGACGATGGCGACGACGTCGATCGAGGACCTCGCCGCGGCCGCCCCCGGCGCCCGCAGGTGGTTCCAGCTCTACGTCTGGAACGACCACGGCGCGGGCGAAGATCTGATGAATCGGGCCTGGGAGTCGGGCTACGACACGCTGATGCTGACCGTGGACACCCCGGTCGCCGGTGCCCGGCTGCGCGACGTCCGCAACGGGCTCACCATCCCGCCCGCGCTGACGCTCAAGACCGTCCTCGACGGCGCGACGCACCCGGCGTGGTGGTTCAACCTGCTCACCACCGAACCGCTGAACTTCGCGTCGCTGAGCCATTTCGACGGCACCGTGGCCGAGCTGCTCGACAAGCTCTTCGACCCGACACTGAACTTCGACGACCTCGACCGGGTCCGGGCGACCTGGCCGGGCAAGCTCGTCGTCAAGGGCATCCAGAACGTCGCGGACGCGCGCGAGGTCGTCCGGCACGGCGCCGACGTGGTGCTGCTGTCCAACCACGGCGGCCGCCAGCTCGACCGCGCCCCGACCCCGCTCGAACTGCTGCCCGCCGTGCGCGACGAGATCCAGCGTGACGCCGAGGTGTGGCTCGACACCGGCATCCTGTCCGGCGGGGACATCGTGGCCGCGATCGCGAGCGGCGCCGACGCGGTGCTCGTCGGCCGCGCGTTCCTTTACGGACTCATGGCGGGCGGCGAGCGCGGCGTCCAGCGCTGCGTCGACATCCTGCGCACCGAAATGGTCCGCACCATGCAGCTGCTCGGCGTCCGCGCCGTCGACGACCTCCGCCCCGAGCACGTCGTCCTGCGCTGATCACGCGAGATCTCCGTCCAATCACGCGAGATGCGCGTCTGATCACGCGAGTTCGCCCGTCAAGCTTGACGTGACCAGGGTGCCGTGAGCAGGATCACGGGCGCCGTGGGAAAACACGTTCTCGCGCAAGGGAAACGAGGCGGTCATGTTCGTCCAGGAGCTCGCGCCACTCGGCGGCTCGCTCGGGTTGTCCGCGCTCGCCGCGGTGCTTCCGCTCGCCACCGTGCTGGTGCTGCTCGGAGTGGTCCGGTCCAAGGCACAGCACGCCGCGCTGGCCGGGCTGCTCGTCGCGCTCGTGGTCGCGATCGCCGCGTTCGGCATGCCGATCGGACAGGCGGTTTCCGGCGCGCTGCAGGGCGCGGCGTTCGGGCTGTTCCCGATCATGTGGATCGTGGTCAACGCGCTGTGGCTCTACCAGCTCACCGTCCACACCGGACATTTCGACGTGCTGCGCCGCTCGTTCGGCCGGGTCTCGGACGATCCCCGCATCCAGGCGCTGATCATCGCGTTCTGCTTCGGCGCGCTGATGGAGGCACTGGCCGGGTTCGGCGCGCCGGTCGCGATCAGCGCGGTGATGCTGGTCGCCGTCGGCTTCGCCCCGGTGAAGGCCGCGATGGTGGCGTTGCTGGCGAACACCGCCCCGGTCGCGTTCGGCTCGATGGGCACCCCGGTGGTCACGCTCGCCCAGGTCACCGGCCTCCCGCTGGAGCAGGTGTCCTCGATCGTCGGACGGCAGACGCCGCTGCTCGCGCTGGTGGTCCCGCTGCTGCTGGTCATGATCGTCGACGGCCGCCGCGGGCTCCGTGACACCTGGGTGCCCGCGCTGACCTGCGGGATCGCGTTCGCGCTCGTGCAGTTCCTCGCGTCCAACTACGTCTCACCGCAGCTCGCGGACATCGGGGCCGCGCTCGCGGGGGCGGCCGTGGTGGTGCTGCTGCCGCACGCGCGCCGTCCGGCGAGCGAGGCCGTCCGCGCCGAGGTCCTCACCGGGACGCGCACCGTCACCCAGGAGCGCCCGGACACCCGCGGCGAGGTCGTCCGGGCGTACCTGCCCTACGGCCTGATCATCGTGATCTTCGCGATCGGCCAGCTTCCCCCGGTCAAACGCCTGCTCGACACGGCGACCTGGAAGTTCCACTGGCCCGGCCTGCAGGTGGCCGCCTCGAACGGGAAACCCGTGTCGGGCAACACCTTCTCCCTCCCGTTCCTGAACACCAGCGGCACCCTCGTGCTGCTCGCGGGGATCATCACCGCGGCCGTGCTCGCCGTCTCCGCGCGCGCCGCCGTCCGGCAGTGGCTGGCCACGATCAAGGAGCTGCGGTTCGCGATCCTCACCGTGGCGGGCGTGCTCGCGCTCTCCTCGGTGATGAACCTGTCCGGTCAGGCGACCACCATCGGCACGTTCATCGCCGCGGCGGGCGCCGGCCTGGCCTTCCTCGCCCCGGTACTCGGCTGGTTCGGCGTCGCCGTGTCCGGTTCGGACACCTCGGCCAACGCGCTCTTCGGCGCGCTCCAGGTCACCGCCGCGCACAAGACCGGGCTGGCCGCCGAGCTGCTCGCCGCGGCCAACAGCTCGGGCGGGGTACTCGGCAAGATGATCTCCCCGCAGAACCTCACCATCGCCTGTGTGGCGGCGAACCTGCCCGGCGAGGAGGGAAAACTGCTGCGCCGGGTGTTGCCGTGGAGCCTCGGGCTGTTGCTGGTGATGTGCCTGATCGTGTACGGCCAGAGCACTCCCGCGCTCAGCTGGATGCTGCCATGACCTCGCCGCGCCGGGCCCGGATCTGCTTGGCCGAGGAGTTCCAGCTCCACCAGCCGTGGATCACCAGCCCGGCGAACACGACGTAGATCGCGGCGGAGAAGTACAGGCCGGAGGAGATCTGCAGCGGCACGCCGATGGCGTCGACGACGAGCCAGACCAGCCAGAACTCGACGAGCCCGAGGCCCTGCGCGGCGAAGGCGACGAGGGTCCCGACGAACAGCGCGGCGTCCGGCCACGGCGCCCACGAGGCGTGCAGCGCGTCGAGGACCAGCGCCATCGCGGTGGTGCCGAGGGCGAACGCGGCGATCATGCTCAGCCGCTCGGCGAGCCTGCCCTTGCGGACGACGATGCCGAACACCGGGTCGTTGTGCCGGGACCAGGCCCACCAGCCGTAGACCGAGATCGCGAGGATGGCGATCTGCCGGGTGGCGAGCCCGCCCAGGTGCGCGGAGGCGTACACGGCGAACAGCAGCACGGTGGCGCCGACCTGCACCGGCCACGTCCACAGCGTGCGGCGCTGCGCGAGGAAGACCACCGCGAGCGCGAACAGCTGACCGGCCAGTTCCGCGATCGAGATCCACTGGCCGAACACCGTGATCCCGTGGTGCAGCAAGAAGTCCACGAGCGCCCCTTCCGTCTACCGCTCCCAACATGCTCCCCCGCGCGCGCATTCCCCAGTGAGTGTGAGGCGCGGAACATCCGGATGGTGGGACAGGAGAACTCAGCGGCCGACCCGGTCACCGACGCGGACCGTGCCCCCGCGGACAACACGCGCGTGCACCCCGAGCCGCCGGTCGTTGTGCGTCGCGATGATCTTGAACAACCCAGGCGCCGCGGCCAAGCCCGCATACGGCAGATCGACCATCACGCAGCGTACGGCCGGGCGCAGGATCTCCAGCTCGACGTCGCCGATCCGGACCACCTGGCCGATCCACGCCTCCTCGGCCAGCCCGGGCGCGGAACCGGTGTCCACGAGGATGTTGGGCCGGAGCCGCCGCTCGTCGACCGTCACCCCAGGCGCGCGTTCCCGCAGCCAGGCGAGGGTGGAGGTGGTGACCAGGTGCACGGCGGCCTCGTCGTGGTGCGGGATCGAGGCTTCCTTCACGAGCGTCACCGACGGCCGGGCCAGGTGCTCGGCGAGCAGCCCGTGCACGGCGTCGTCGTCGCCGCGGACCGTCACGCCGTCCGGCAGGGTGAGGACCGGGACCTCCGCCACGTACTCCGCGCCGAACCGGTTCAGGCCGTCCATCCGGCGGAACCGCCGCGTGTGCTTCCCGCTGCCGAACTTGCCGTCCGGATCGCGGACGGCGTAGAGCCGGTCACCCTCGACGCCACGCTCGTCGAGCTTCGCCTCGCGCAGCCGTTCGCCACGCATCGACTTCACCGGGTATCGCCACAGTGCCGCAACCGCCCCTCGTCCCACTGGCCCAGCCTATTCGGCGCAGCACTCACGCACTGACGATTCGCGGCGGAAAAGCTTGTCGCGCACCAGGTTCGCCGCTACCGTCGCCCCCGCAAGACGGATGCCAGGAGTGCCCGCTCGGCTGCGCGCCGTCCCTGGGCGCTCAAGGAGAGTTCCGGCCTTCGGAGGTGGCGCGTGCGCATCGAACCCGTACGAAGAAGACCTTCACGGACAAGGCGCTGGGGCACCGCCACGCTGGTGCTGGGGATCGCGGCGGGCGCCGTGACCGCGACGCCGCCCGGCCCCGCGACGGCCCTCGCGCGACCCGCCCCGGGCACCGGGATTTCCCGCACCGTCACCCTCGTCACCGGTGATCGGGTCGTCCTCCCCCAGGGCGGCGCGCCCACGCTGCTCCCGGCTCCCGGCCGGGAGCACCTCGGGTTCGCCACCCGCGAGGACGGCACCCACCTGCACGTCGTCCCGCAGGACGCCGGCCCGCTGATCGCCGCGGGCAAGGTCGACGAGCGGCTCTTCGACGTCACCACCCTGATCGAGTCCGGCTACGACGACGCCGGGCGCCCGGACGTGCCGCTGATCCTCGTCCCGGCCGACGCGGCCAGGCCGTTCTCCGCCGCGGGCGCCCGGGTCACCGCCGCGCTGCCGGTCATCCACGGCTCCGCCGTTTCCGCGCCGAAGAACACCGCGCCGGAGTTCTGGCGGGCGCTGGACAAGGCCGCGTACACGCGGATCTGGCTGGACGGCGTCCGCAAGCCCGCGTTGGACCGCAGTGCCGCGCAGATCGGTGCCCCCGCCGCCTGGAAGGCCGGGTTCACCGGCGAAGGAGTCACGATCGCGGTCCTGGACAGCGGTGTCGACAGGACCCATCCCGACTTCGCCGGGCGCGTGGTCGCCGAGCAGAACTTCTCCGCTTCGCCCGACACCGTCGACCGCTTCGGGCACGGCACCCACGTCGCCTCGATCGCCGCGGGCTCCGGCGCGAAGTCGGGCGGCAAATACCGGGGCATCGCCTTCGGCGCGAAGATCATGAGCGGCAAGGTGTTCGGCGACAACGGTTTGGCGACCGACACCAGCATCCTGCGCGGCGTCCAGTGGGCGGCCGAACAGGGCGTGAAGGTCGTGAACATGAGCATCACCAACGACGTCATCCCGGGATTCGATCCGGTCGTGGACGCGGTGAACACCCTGTCGGCGGCCCGCGGCACGCTGTTCGTGATCGCCTCGGGCAACGGCGGCCCCGATGAGGAGACACTCACCTCTCCCGGCATCGCCGAGGCGGCGTTGACGGTGGGCGCGGTCGAGCGCGACGACACCCTGGCGCCGTTCTCCAGCCGGGGGCCCCGGCGTCCCGACGGCGCGGTCAAACCCGACCTCACCGCGCCGGGCGTCGGAATCGTCGGGGCCAAATCCGCCGAAAGCCGGGAAGATCCCCCGGTCGAGGACGGCTATACCGCGGGAACCGGGACATCGATGGCCACCCCGCACGTCGCGGGAGCCGCGGCGATCCTCGCCCAGAAGCACCCGGACTGGACGGGACAGCGGCTCAAGGCCGCGCTCACCGCGTCGGCGAAACCCCAGGCCGGGCAGACGGTCTTCCAGCAGGGTTCCGGCCGGGTCGACGTCGCGAAGGCACTGGACCAGACGGTGTCGACCACACCGAGCAACGTCAACCTCGGGGTACAGCCATGGCCGCACCAGAGCGGGCCGCTGCACCGGACCTACGCCTACCGCAACGGCGGAACGGCCGAGGTCACCCTCGACCTCGCGGTGTCCGGCACCGGCCCGGACGGCAGGCCCGCGCCGGGCGTGTTCTCGGTCGAGCCCGCCCGTGTCACCGTGCCCGCGGGCGCGGAGCGCACCGTGACGCTGTCCGGCGACGCCACTTCCGCGCCCACCGACGGCGAGTACGGCGGGACCGTGGTGGCCACCTCAGCCCAGACCACGGTGACCACCCCGGTTTCGCTCGACCGCGAGCCGGAGAGCTTCGACGTCACGTTCAACCACATCGGCCACGACGGCGCGCCGGCGCGGCCGACCAACCTGCTCGTCACCTCCCTCGACAGCCAGAAGCACTACAACGCGAGCAGCACGACCATCCGGTTGCCCAAGGGGCGATACCTGGTGGACTCCTCGATCGTCGAACCGGACAGGGAGATGGCCTGGCTCGTGCTGCCCACCCTGGACGTGGCCGGGAACCTGACGGTCGACCTCGACACACGCCTGGCGAAACCGGTCAAGATCACCGCACCTGACCCGACGGCACGGATGTGGGCGAGCACGATCGGCTACCACCGGGTGGCCCGGCACTCGTTCCAACGGCGGTGGACATTCCTCGACAACGACCTGAGCTGGTTCTCGATGGCGCAGATAGGCCCGGATCCGCCGCCCGCCGACCTGCTGTCCCAGGTCAGCACCCAGTGGGAGACGCCGAGCGGTGACTTCTACGGGCTCGCCTGGTACCGCGAGGGCAGCTTCCCGACCGGGTTCACCCGCGTGGTGACCAAGGTCGAACTCGCCACCGTCCACGTCGAACTGGCCGCCCCCACGGCCGGACGCCAGGGCATCCGCACGGTGACCCCGGCCCCGCGGTTCCGCGAAGGGATCGAGGGCCCGGTGCCGGTCCGGCGGTTCCCGCTGCCCACCACGATCACCGAGTACTACACGACCGGGGACATCGCGTGGCGTTCGACACTGGAGGACGGGGAAACCCGGCTCGTCTCTCCGGCCAGGGCCCTCGAAGCGGGCCGGACCTACCGGCAGACGTTCAACCGGGCCGTGTTCGGACCGGCGCTGCCCCCGACACCGGATCCGGCGCGGTGGATCTCCCGCACCGGGAACACGGTTTCGGTGCGCGCGCCGCTCTTCGGCGACGCGGACGGCAACGCGGGATACTCCACAGTGGACTCGGCGAACACGGTGCTGTACCGCGACGGCAGGGAAATCGGCCGGACACCGCTGGCCGGCGAAGGAGAGTTCACGGTCCCGGCCGAGCCGGGTACCTACCGGCTGACCACCGAGGCGAGCCGGACCAGCACCGCCGGCCTCAGCAGCCGGGTCAGCGCCGCGTGGACGTTCGGCTCCCGGCACACCGAGGGTCCAGCGCGGCTGCCGATCGGCGTAATCCGGTTCGCTCCCGGCCTCGACGCGGACAACGCCGCGCCGGCGGGGCGTCCCTACCTGCTCCCGCTCGCCTACTGGCCGCAGGGCTCGGACACCGGCGAAGCACCAGCACAGCTCACCGTGGAGGTCTCCTACGACGGCGGCGTCGTCTGGACGGCAGCGCCGGTACTGGCCAACGGACTCGCGCTCCTGCATCACCCCGCAGGGGCGAGCACGGTGTCCCTGCGAGCCAGGGCCACCGACCGCTACGGCACCACCGCCGAGCAGACCGTCGTCAACGCCTACAAGCTGAAATAGCCGTGGTCTCCCGCGCGGGCCCGGTGTCTTCCTCGACCACCGGGCCCGCTCGGGAAGCCTCACTCGTCCAGCCGGTGAATCCCCGCGGGCGGCGTCGGCGTCTCCGAACCCACCGTCGGCTGCCGCTCCTGCTTGCCCACCTGGCCCTGCAGGTTGGCCAGCCAGCCGTGCCACCGCTCCTGCGCCGGCTTGATCAGCCCGCCGCCGAACCCGACCACGATCACGCCACCGATCGTCGCCAGCACCGTGATCAGCACCGGCCCGGTGATGGCCGTCGCGATGTTCACCTGGCCCAGCGCCGCGATGATGCCGAACGCCATGATCAGCCAGTAGCTGGCCGTGCCCAGCAACCGCCCGGCAGGCCGCGTCGACAACGCGCCGGTCACCGCGCCGCGGACCACGTTCGCGATCGCCGCCGCCACGATGATCAGCACCAGCGCCACCACCACCCTCGGCAGGAACGCGATGATGTCGTTGATCAGCTGACTCACCGGGTTGCTCTGCCCGAACACCCCGAACGCCAGCTGAAGCGCGATCAGCAGAATGAAGTAGTAGACGATTTTGACCAGGATTCCGGCGGCGTCGACCTTCGCCTGCCCCAGCATTCGGGTCAGACCGGTCTTCTCGATCAGTTTGCTGAAACCGAGCTTCCCGAGCACCAGTTCGAGCGCCTTCGCGATGGCCTTCGCGATCAGCCACCCGATGAACAGGATGATCAGAAATGCGATCAGTTTCGGCACGAACGTCGCGACCAGGCTCCACGCCTGCCCGAGCCCGTCCTTGAGCTGCTGGCCCACGACAACTCCTTCCGCCGATTCGTTGCACATTCGCTGCGTGGATCGTTGATCAGTCGAAGGTGCCCGGCAACTCGGGAGTTCCACGATCGAGTGAGTCGGCTAGCGCGGGAAGATCAACGCCATCCATACTTGAGCTACCGGTGGGGACCGGGGAGACGAGGCCGTCCGGCGCAGCGAAAACCGCTCAGCGCCGGGCGGCCTCGACAGTTTCTTCTGAGGCCGAGCCCCAGGCCCCGCCGGGTGGGGCTTCGCCCCCCGGACCCCCCCGCAGCGGGTCACCTTTTGCGGATTTGTTGCCTGGTCAGCGTTGGCGTTCCCGGCTTTCCCCGTGAGACATTCGTGCATCTGTCACTTGAAGAGCCGAGCCACGCGGGCCTTTGTGAGACGTTCTTTAGTTTGTCGCTGGTGAGTCTTTTTCGGGTTCTTCGTCGACAGTTTTTGCCCGGGGTTTGCTTTCGCCTCCCCGCGGCGGGTTACCGCGGGGAGGCGAAAGAGGCGGGTGGGATTCCTGTGGGTGAAGCGTCCGCGGCTAGGCTGCGCGGAGTGCGTCTCGCAGTTTCACCTTCGCGCCAGTACGCATGACGGCGTTGCGGTAGATACGCGCCGCCAGCCAGATCAGCGCCGGGATCAGGGCGATCACCAGGGCGATGGACAGCACGGCCTCCCAGACGGGGACACCGCCCATCGCCAGGCGGATCGGCATCACCGTCGGCGCGAACACCGGAATGATCGAAAGCACCTCGGCGAAACTGTTCGACGGATCGCTCGGCAACACCGAGATACCGACCAGATACCCCGCGATCACCAGCATCAGCGCGGGCATCGTCGCGCCGCCCACGTCTTCCTGCCGCGAAACCAGCGCACCGAGCGCCGCAAACACGATCGCGTACATGAAGAACCCGAGCAGGTACCACACGATCAGCCACACCACGGTCCCGACCGCCGCCGAAACCGACAGGTCCAGCGTCCCCGTCGCGCGGGCGGAAACCACCCCGACGACGCCGATCAGCAACATCTGGACCAGCCCGACCGTGCCGATGCCGAGCACCTTCCCCGCCATCAGCTGCCACGGTTTGATCGTCGACAGCAACAGCTCCACGACCCGTGACGTCTTCTCCTCCACGACGCCCTGCGCGACGCTCTGGCCGTTGATCATCAGCGACAGATAGATCAGGATCCCGGTGACGATCCCGAGGAACAGCTGCTGGCCGTCGTACTCGTAGGGCTTCTCCATCGGCGAAACGGCAACGGTCGCGCCCGCGATCGCGGCACCCACCTTCGCCGGGTCCCCGCCGAGACCGGTGATCTGCTGATCCAGCGCGACCTGCCCGGCGAGCACGTTCAGGACGTTCTTCAGCTTCCCGTTGATGTCCTTCTTGACGACCACCTGGAGCTTGCCGTCCGCGGCACCGGTCAGCAGCGCGTCCAGCGAGCCGTCGGCCACCTTCGCGCGCCCGGCCACCTCATCCGGCACCGAACTCGTCGCGATCTTCTGGTCCAGGGTCTTCCCGCTCGCCGCCAACGGAGCCGCGAGCGACGAAGCCGCGGGCACGACACCGACCGTGGCGTCGGCGCCACCGCCGCCGCTGAAGAACTTGACCACGATCGTCGCGACCACGATCAGCAGCAACATCACCGCCGTGCTGACACGGTAGGCCTTGGAGCGGAACCGGGTGCCGATCTCGCGCGAAGCCACGAGACCGACCGCGGACAACGACCCCATCCGGACATCCGGCGTCGAAACGGGCGTACTCACGCGGCCACCTCCTGGGTCACGACGGAACGGAACAATTCGGTCAGCGAAGGCTGTTTGCGCGCGAACTCCCGCACCGGCCCGGTGGCCAGCGCCGCGCGCAGCACGGCCTGGTCGTCGGCGCCCTCGCCCAGCTCGACCTCGGTCACGGTGCCCTCGCGGCCCAGCACCTTCACCCCCGGCAGCGCGTCGGCCCAGCCGTCCGGCGCCTCCGGGGCGTCGACGAGCAGCCGCACGGCGCCACCCGCCCGAAGCTCGGCGACCGTGCCGTCGGCCACCATCTGTCCACTGCGGACAATGCCGACGCGGTCACAGAGCCGCTCCACCAGGTCCAGCTGGTGGCTGGAGAACACCACCGGGACCCCCTCGGCGGCCTTCTCGCTGAGCACCTGGCTCATCACGTCCACCGCGACCGGGTCGAGCCCGGAGAACGGCTCGTCCAGCACCAGGATCCGCGGTTCGTGCACGAGCGCCGCGGCGAGCTGCACTCGCTGCTGGTTGCCGAGGCTCAGCTTCTGCACCTCGTCGTCACGACGGGCGGCGACACCGAGCCGTTCGGCCCACCTCGCCGCCGACGCCCGAGCGTCCACAGCGGACATTCCGTGCAGCCGGGCCAGATACGTCAGCTGTTCAGCCACCTTCATCTTCGGATACAGGCCACGCTCTTCCGGCATGTACCCGATGTGCCTGCGTGTCTCGTGCGTCACCGGCTCACCCGCCCAGCGCACCGCGCCGGAATCGGCGGACAGCACCCCCAGCGCGATCCGCATCGTCGTGGTCTTGCCCGCCCCGTTGCTGCCGACGAACCCGAAGAGCTCGCCGGGCCGGACGGAAAAGGTCATTTCGCGCAACGCGACCACGTCGCCGTAGCGCTTGGAGATCGCGTCGATCTCCAATCCGGGTTCTCGCACGGTGTCTCCCCACTGTGTCTGCCAATACCCCTGGTCACGGATAGTAGAGAGCCCGCCACCGGCCCGCCTACCGACTCGGGTTGCGGATCCGCCACCGAAAGTTGCGGGCACCGGCGCCCCCGTAGGATCGGACAGCCATGGCGGAAACGAACACCGGGCGCCGGGTGGCGAAACACCACGGCCTGTCCGCGAAGACGCTCAACCGGCTGGAGCACGCCTCCGGCCGGCTCGCCAGCGCGAGCGTCACGGCGATGGAACAGCGGCTGCCCTGGTTCGCCCGGCTGCCCGCCGACCAGCGGGCCAGCGTGCTGCTGATCACCCAGGCCGGCGCCAGCGGATTCGTCGACTGGCTGCGCGACGACAAGGAATCGCCGCGGCTGACCACCGAGGCGTTCCGCGACGCGCCCGCCGAGCTCTCCCGCTGGGTCAGCCTGCGCCAGGCCGTCGGCATGGTGCGGCTGGCCATCGAGGTGTTCGAGGAACAGCTGCCCGAGTTCGCCGCGGGCGAGGCGGAGCGCGCCGTCCTGATCGAGGGAATCCTGCGCTACGGCAGGGAAATCGCCTTCGCCGCGGCGAACTCCTACGCCGCGGCGGCCGAGGCGAGGGGCGCCTGGGACGCGCGGCTGGAGGCGCTGGTCGTCGACGGGATCGTCCGCGGCGACGCCGAGGAGTCCGTGCTCTCCCGTGCGGCCGCGCTCGGCTGGGACCCGGCCGCCGCGGCGACCGTACTCGTCGGCAACCCGCCCTCGGAGGACCCGCCGACCGTCGTGTTCGAGGTCCGCAGCCGGGCCGCGCGGGTCGGGCGCCCGGTGCTGCTGTCGGTGCAGGGCTCCCGGCTGGTGGTGGTCGTCGGCGGACCGACCGACGGCGGGCTCAAGGAACGGGAGGCGCTGGCGAAGATGTCGGTCGCCTTCGCCGACGGCCCGGTCGTCGCCGGCCCCACGGTGCCGTCGCTCGCCGAGGCGCACCGCAGCGCGGTCGAGGCGCTCTCCGGCCTGCGCGCGGTAGTCGGCTGGCCCGGCGCGCCCCGGCCGGTCCGGTCCGAGGACCTGCTGCCCGAGCGGGCCCTGTCCGGCGACCCCGAGGCCGAACGGCTGCTCGTGGACGAGATCGCGCGGCCGCTGGAGGAGGCCGGGCCCGCACTCCAGCGCACGGTCGAGACCTACCTGGAAAGCGGGGGCGTGCTGGAGACCTGCGCACGCACCCTCTTCGTGCACCCGAACACCGTCCGGTACCGGCTGCGGAAGGCCGCCGAACTCACCGGCCGCAACGCCACCGACCCGCGCGACGCCCTGGTGCTGCGGATCGCCCTGACGGTCGGCAGGCTCGCCCGCGGCCGAGGCCTGTGGTGAATTCCGGCGGCCGGATGTGCTGAAGGACGCCATCGGTGCGCTCACTGCACTGAAGGCGTCCTTCACCGCGCCCAACGCACTGAAGGCGTCCTTCAGCACCCCGCCGCCGCATTGGGCGCCCGAACCCGCGGGACCAGTGACCGACTTCATAGCGAAAGGTGATTGAACCCGACAAGGCTTCCGGGTTAAGCGTGGCGATCCACCGAATGCTTTTGGAGGTTTCCTCCAATAACGTCGGCCGGACTTGGTGAGCGTCGGCATCCCCGCGAAGGGCGGTCGGCGTGTTCCCTTGTGGGGTGACAGTCGCAGTCCTCGCTCCCGGCCAGGGGTCACAGGCCCCCGGCATGCTCACTCCCTGGCTCGAACTCGACGGCGCCCGCGCACTGCTCGAGGACTGGTCCGCTCGCGCCGAGCTCGACCTGGTCCGGCTGGGCACCGAGGCCGAGGCCGACGAGATCCAGGACACCGCCGTCGCCCAGCCCCTGATCGTCGCGGCCTCGCTGCTCGCGTTCGACCAGCTGCGGCGCACCGCGCCGGTGCCCGCCGACGCCCCGGTCGCCGGGCACTCCGTGGGTGAGCTCGCCGCCGCCGCGATCGCCGGGGTGCTCCCGGCCGCCGACGCGGTCATGCTCGCCGCGGTGCGCGGCGCGGAGATGGCGAAGGCCTGCGCGCTGGAACCGACCTCGATGGCCGCGGTCATGCTCGGCGATCCCGAGCAGGTCACCGCCTGGCTGGCCGGCCACGGGCTGGCCGCCGCGAACCGCAACGGCGCCGGGCAGATCGTCGCCTCCGGCGCGGCCGACGCCATCGCGCACATCGTCGCCAATCCGCTCGAGGGCACGAAGATCCGCGCGCTCAAGGTGGCCGGCGCGTTCCACACGCAGTACATGGCCCCCGCCGAGGAAATGCTGCGCGCCTACGCGGCCGAGCTGAGCCCCGCCGACCCGACCCGTCCGCTGCTGTCCAATTCCGACGGCACGGTGGTCACCAGCGGCGCGGAGTACCTCGACCGCCTGGTCAAGCAGGTCACCCGCCCGGTGCGCTGGGACCTCACCATGGACGGCCTGGTCTCCCTCGGCGTGACCAGCACTCTCGAACTCGCGCCCGCCGGCACGCTGACCGGGCTGGTCAAGCGGCAGCTCAAGGGCGTCGTGACCACTACCACCGCGCTGAAGTCGCCTGCCGAGCTGGCCACCTTGCAGCGCAAGGAGGACGCCCAGTGACCGACCCCCGCCCCGCCCTGCGTCAGCCCCAGGTCGCCGCCGGAACCCGCATCCTCGGCGTGGGGAGCGCGCAGCCGGACAAGATCGTCACCAACGACGACCTGTCGCAGCTCATGGACACCAACGACCAGTGGATCCGTGACCGTGTCGGCATCATCGAGCGCCGCTTCGCCGAGAAGGACGAGCTGCTGGTCGACTTCGCCGTCGCGGCGGGCACGGCGGCGCTGGCCGACGCCGGCGTCGATCCGTCCGAAGTGGACACCGTGATCCTGCCCAACTGCACGATGCCCTCGCCGATCCCGAACGCCTCCGCCCAGGTCGCCGCCCGCATCGGCATCCCCAACCCCGGCGCGTTCGACCTCAACGCCGCCTGCGCGGGGTTCTGCTACGGCCTCGGTGTCGCCTCCGACCTCATCAGGAGCGGCTCGTCGAAGAAGACGCTGGTGATCGGCGCGGAGAAGCTGAC
Source organism: Amycolatopsis samaneae (assembly GCF_039541975.1). Lineage (NCBI taxonomy): Bacteria > Bacillati > Actinomycetota > Actinomycetes > Pseudonocardiales > Pseudonocardiaceae > Amycolatopsis > Amycolatopsis samaneae. The sequence goes on along the minus strand of NZ_BAABHG010000003.1, from coordinate 720,193 downwards.
CGACTCGGTCGACCCGACCGACCGGGCGAACGCCATCATCTTCGCCGACGGCGCGGGCGCCGCGGTGGTCGGCGCGGCCGACGAGCCCGGCATCGGCCCGGTCGTCTGGGGCAGCGCCGGCGAGCTGGTCGACCTGATCTACATGCGCGACCACAAGTACATCTACCAGGAGGGCCAGTCGGTCTTCCGCTGGGCGACCACGCAGATCGCGCCGATCGCGCTGCAGGCACTGGCCGCCGCGGGGCTCGAACCGTCCGATGTGGACGTGCTCATCCCGCACCAGGCCAACCTGCGCATCGTCGAGGCGATCGCGAAGAAGCTGCGCGCCAAGGGTGCCCGCGAGGACATGGTCGTCGCCGACGACATCAAGTACTCCGGCAACACCTCCTCGGCCTCGATCCCGATCGCACTGGACCACATGCGCAAGGCGGGCACCGCGAAGTCCGGGGACCTCGTGCTGGCCGTCGGCTTCGGCGCCGGGCTCTCCTACGCGGGACAGGCGTTCGTCTGTCCCTAGTGGATACTTCCCCCGCGGGCGCCGTGCCCGCGGGGCACACGAAAGAACACCGAGAAGGGAACAACCCCATGGCTGAGAACACTGAGATCCTCGCCGGCCTCGCCGAGATCGTCGAAGAGGTGGCCGGTGTGGCCAAGGACGACGTCACCGCCGAGAAGTCGTTCGTGGACGACCTGGACATCGACTCGCTGTCGATGGTCGAGATCGCCGTGCAGGCCGAGGACAAGTTCGGCGTCAAGATCCCGGACGACGAGCTGGCCAACCTGAAGACCGTCGGCGACGCGGTCAACTACGTCTCCGCCAACCAGAACTAAGGCCTTTCGTACTCGGATCGGGGCCCACCCGGTCCGGAGCCGACCTTGGGAGTTCTCCATGAGCACCATCGACGTCGTGGTCACCGGCCTCGGGGCCACCACCCCGCTCGGCGGGGACGTCGCGTCCACCTGGGACGGTCTCCTGTCCGGGAAGAGCGGGGTCCGCACGATCGAGGCCGCGTGGACCGAGAAGATCGACCTGCCGGTCAAGATCGGCGCCCCGCTGGCCGTCGAGCCGAGTGAGGTCCTGCCGAGGGTGCAGGCCCGGCGCATGGACCGCTGTGAGCAGATCGCGGTGATCGCCGCACGGCAGGCCTGGGCCGACGCCGGTTTCGCGGCGCAGACCGACGAACACGCCGACGTCGAGCCGGAACGGCTCGGCGTGACGATCGGCACCGGCATCGGCGGCCCGGTCACCCTGCTCAACCAGAACGACCTGCTGAGCGAGCATGGCATCCGCAAGGTGTCGCCGCTGACCGTGCCGATGCTCATGCCCAACGGCCCCGCCGCGCACGTGGGCATCGAGCTCAAGGCGCGGGCGGGCGTGCACTCGCCCGCGTCCGCGTGCGCCTCCGGTGCCGAGGGCATCGCCGCCGGGGTCGAGATGATCCGCTCCGGGCGGGCCGATGTCGTGGTCGCCGGGGGTGCCGAGGCGTGCATCCACCCCATCACGCTGGCCGGTTTCGCCCAGGCCCGCACGGTGTCCACCCGCAACGACGACCCGGCCGCCGCATCGCGGCCGTTCGACGCCCACCGGGACGGGTTCGTCCTCGGCGAGGGCGCCGGGGTACTCGTACTGGAGCGGGCGGACCGGGCCAGGGCACGGGGCGCGCGGATCTACGCCACCCTCGCCGGGCACGGCACCACCTCCGACGGCTACCACATCACCGGCAACCACCCCGAGGGCATCGGCCAGATCGCCGCGATGCGCGCGGCGATGACGATGGCCGGGGTCTCGCCCGCCGACATCGGCCACGTCAACGCGCACGCGACGTCGACCGTGGTCGGGGACGTCGGGGAAGCGGCGGCGATCCGGAACGCGGTCGGTGACCACCCGGTGGTCACCGCGCCGAAGGGCTCGCTCGGCCACCTCGTGGGCGGGGCGGGCGCGGTCGAGGGGATCGCCACCATCCTGGCGCTCTACCACGGCCTGGTGCCCGCGACCCTCAACCTGACCGACCTCGACCCGAAGGTCCAGCTCGACGTCGTCCGGGACGAGCCGCGCAAGGTCGAGCTCGGCGCCGCGATCAGTAACTCGTTCGGGTTCGGCGGCCACAACGTGGCCCTGCTGGTCACCCCGGCCTGACCGACCGGGACCTCAGGGGGCTTTCCTCGCGGATCACGCGAGGAAAGCCCCTTTTTTCAGCACTTTTCGTTGATCGGGCTCTCGTTCTGCGAGCCCTTGTCGACCTTGTAGCCGGTGGTCTCGCGGACCAGCGGCATCACCATGCGCCACCGGAGGCAGGTCGCCTTGGCGTCGTTCGGGGCGTAGTCCAGTGACTGGGTGCTGGTGAACCCGACCAGCGCCCGCAGCGTCGTCACCGTCGAGCCCTGCTCGATCCGGTAGACGCGGATGCTGCCGTCCTTCGTGGTCGAGAACGCGTCCTGCCACTCCGCCGGCGGCTTCTCGAAGAACAACGTCCTGGTGACCGAGGTGCCCCACTTCGTGTGATCACGCTCGTTGATCGCGCTGAAGTACGTCTGCAGTGTCTTGCGGACGGCGTCCTGCGAGGGGTGCGCGGCGGCGTCCGGGCTGAGATCCACGGCGTCCGGCCCCGGCTCCTGGTCCGGGCGCAACGGCGTGGACGACACCGGGCTGACGGTGCCCGCGGAGGCGCCCGCGGGAACGGCGTCCGGGTGGCTGTAGACCTCGCGGGCCAGCAGCCCGACGCCGACGGTCAGGGACGCGACGACGACGAGAACGGGGATCAGCCAACGCTGGCGGGTCGGCGACGAGGTACCGGCACTCACCCCAAGAGGTTAGCGGCCGCCCACCCGGGTTACCCGACCTGGTGCAACCAGGTGACCGGAGCGCCGTCGCCGGCGTGCCGGTAGGGCTCCAGCGCCTCGTCCCAGCTCGCGGCGAGCAGCTCGTCGAGCTGGTGGGCCAACGGCTCGCCCGCCCGCGTCTTGGCCACCAGCGCGCGCAGCTGGTCCTCGCCCACGACGATGTCGCCGTTGGCGCTCGTCCGCCCGTGCCACAGGCCGAGGCCCGGCGCGAAGCAGAACCGCTCACCGTCGACGCCCGCGCTGGGCTCCTCGGTGACCTCGAAGCGCAGCATCGGCCACGCCTTGAGCGCGGCGGCCAGCTTGCCACCGGTGCCCGAGGGCGCACGCCAGCCGCACTCGGCGCGCAGCTGACCCGGACTGGCGGGCTGCGCCGTCCACTTCAACTCGACTCGGGCACCGAGGGTGCCCGAAATAGCCCACTCGACGTGCGGACAAACCGCAGACGGCGACGAGTGGACGTACACCACGCCTCGGGTGTTGCCACGGGTGCTCACTGCTGACCTCCGCTTGCTCGACGAGGGACGTCTTCCCCTACGGCCTCTCCCGAGCGATGCAGGTCTTGGGCTCTCGTGCCAATTCCCGATGCGTGTAGCACATTCTGCACCCCAACCGTGCTGTTTGGCCACACGAACACCACAAGTCCCACGGTCGCGGAGGGGCGGGGGCCCGAGATCCAGCACGGTCAGCCCGCCGGTGGGCAACCGTATCGGGTTTTCGGGTCCCCCGCCAGGGTGATCGGAAACGCGTATCGGGCGCGGCCGTCGTCCGCGCTCCCGTTCCGTTGCCGTAACTGGGCAAGCACCGGCCGTTCACGCGGCCGGTGTCCCGGTCACCGGGCGAAAACGCGCGGGTGTCCACAGTGGCCACCGCCACGGCTGTCCTCTGTGGATCGTCGGAAACCCGTATGGCGCGCGATGTGCACGAGAGGAGGACTCCGCCGCCTTCGTCGTTACACCGCGTGCACCGCCATTCGGGTGACGCTTGGCACAGCCACCCGAGCCTCCGTCGCACTCCTTTCGGAGGGTGAGACAGCGGAAGTCCCCGTGTCGCGTGGCTCCCGGGGCGCGGCGCGCTAGCGTGTGCGCGAACGAGCCGGAAAATCACAGTCGGGGAGGGTTTCGTGCGACTGGTACGTCTCGCTCAGCAGCCGTCCCGGGTCGCCGAGGACGTCCGCGCGGCGCTCGCCTCGCTGGGCCGCGGCAGCACCGTGATCGGCGGTGTCGCGCTGATCGGCGCCGACCCGGTCGGCGCGGGCAGGCCCGTGGAGGCCGTCGTCGTGCTGCCCAAGGGCGTCCTCATCGTCATCGGCGTCGACCTGCCGGATCCCGCGCTGCGGCTGGAGGCCCCGCTGAGCGCGCAGTGGAAGGCCGACGGCTGGCCGCTGGTGCACGGCGACGACACGGTGAACCCGGCCACCGAGGCGCTGGACGTCTCCCAGGCGTGTGAACGCAGGATCGCCGAGATCGCGCCCGGCGCCGCGCCGATCGGGACGATCATCGCCGTCGGCCCGTACGTGGAGACCGTCGAGCAGCCGCCCGCGGACCTCGCGGGCCCGGTCCGCGTCCTGCACCCGACCCCGACCTCGATGCTCGCCGCCACCGTTTCGCTCGCCACGGCGCGCCGCCCGCGCTCGGTCGACCAGGCCCGCGCACTCCTCGAAGCGCTCGCGCCCGGCACACCGGAGCTGTCCGACGAGATTCTGCTCGGCGAGGGGTTCAGCCAGTTCTCCGACAACGAGCAGACCGTCATCCGGGAGAACCCCCTGGTCGCCGCCGCGCCGACGAGACCGGTGCCGTCACCGGCGAAACCGCCCGCGAAACCGGAGCCCGCCCCGGCTTCCGCACCACCCGTCGCCCAGCCCGTCGCCCAGCCCGTGGTCCCCGCCCAGCCCCCGGCCCCGGCCGAGCCCGCGCCGAAGCCGCCCGAACCGGTCCGGCCCGTGCCCGTCCCCGCCCAGCCCGTGGCACGACGGCCGCCCACCCCACCGCCTCCCGCACCGACGCCCCCACCGCCCGCGGCACCCGCCCCGGAACCCGCTCCCCCGGTCGCCGCGGCGACCGCGGCGACCGCGGCGACGTCGGCGCCGCCGGAAACCACGCGAGCCTCCCGGCCGGAGAAGTCCCGCACCGTCCGCTGGCTGCCGCTGGGCGCGATCGGGCTGCTGGTCGTGCTGCTCGTCGCGGCGATCGTGGTGGCGACGAACAGTTCTTCCCCCGCTCCCGCCCCCGCCGCGCGCCCGAGCCCTCCCCCGGCCACCACGTCACCGGCGCCGGTGTCCAGCGCCCCACCGAGCACCGCCCCGGCACAGACCCTCGAGTTCGCCCGGCGGGCGAGCAGCGCGGACCAGCGCTGCGCTTCGCACGCGTTCGGCGACGTCCAGGTGAGCCTGCAACGCACGAGCTGTTCCGCCGTCCGCCGCGCGAGCTTCGCCGCGACGGTCGACGGGCGGGCCGCCGCGGTCACCGTCGGGGTCGTCGACTTCGCGAGCCCGGGACAGGCGGCCGCCTTCAAGGAGATCGCCGACGCCCCTGGCGGGGGCGGCATCCTCGACGTCGCGACCGAGACCGGCCAGTGGAACGGCGAGGTCCCGCGCTTCGAGAACGCCGCCTACCAGAGCAGGCTCGACGGCGCCTCGGTGCGGCTCGTGCAGGCGGTGTGGCTCACCGGACCGTCCACTTCGGACGATCCGGCGCTGACGAGGGCCGCGAAGGGCGCGCTGGACCAGCCGCTGAGCTGACCAGCGCGCCCCCGAACGGCGAACTCGCGTGTCCAGACGGCGAACTCGCGTGTCTGGATGGAGAACTCGCGTGTCTGGACGGACGACACGGCCTCAGAGGCCGTAGGCCTCCAGCAGGCGCAGCCAGACCTCGCTGATCGTCGGGAACGCCGGGGTGGCGTGCCACAGCCGCGAGAGCGGGACCTCGCCCACGATCGCGACGGTCGCGGCGTGCACCAGCTCGGCGACGTCCTGGCCGACGAAGGTCGCGCCGAGCAGGACCTCGCGCTCGGTGTCCACGACGATCCTGGCCCGGCCCGCGTACCCGTCCGCGTGCAGCGAGGACCCCGCCACCGCGATGTCGATCTCGACGACGCGGTCGGCCGAACCCGCACGCGCGTCCGCGAGCCCGACGGCGGCGACCTCGGGGTCGGTGAACACGACCTGCGGGACGGCGTGGTGATCGGCCGTCGCGGTGAACCGGCTCCACGGAGCGGCGTCCACCGGCTCGCCCTTGGCCAGCGCGGCCACGGTGTCCCCCGCCGCCCGCGCGGCGTACTTGCCCTGGTGCGTCAGCGGGGCACGGCCGGTGACGTCGCCCGCCGCGTAGAGCCAGCCACCGTCCACAGCGGACACCCGGCCGGTGTCGTCGACGTCGAGCGGTTTGCCCTCGGCCAGCCCCAGCCGGTCGAGTCCGAGCCCGGTGGTGGCCGGGCGGCGTCCGGTGGCGACGAGCAGTTCGTCGACCACGAGCCGCGATCCGTCCGTCAGTTCCAGCTCGGTGCGGCCGTCCACAGCGGACACCCCGGCCAGGCCCGAGTTCGCGTGGACCCGCACCCCGGCGTCACGCAGCCCGGCCGACACGGCGTCCCCGGCGAAGGCGGGCAGCCGGGGCAGCGGCCGCTCCCCGGTGATGATCAGGTGCACCTCCGCGCCGAGGGTGGCCCACGCCTGCGCCATCTCGACACCGACCACCCCGCCGCCGAGCACGCCGAGGGCCCCGGGCACCGCGGACGCCGAGGTGGCCTCCCGCGAGCCCCACGGCCGGATCGTGTCCAGCCCGGGGATCGGCGGCGTGCTCGGCACGCTTCCGGTGCACACGAGCACCGCGTGCCGCGCGGTGAGAACCCGGTCACCGTCCACGGTGACCTCCCGCTCACCGGTGATCGCCGCGTGCCCGCGCACCGGTTCGATCCCGGCGCCGCGCGCCCACTCGACCTGTCCGGCGTCGTCGCCCTTGCCGGTGAACCAGTCCCGGCGCGCGAAAACCCGTTCCGGGTCGATCCGGTCGCCGACCGGCACCCCGGGCACCCGTTTGGCCGCGGCGAGGAGATTTCCCGGGCGCAGCAATGCCTTACTCGGAATGCAGGCCCAGTAGGAACACTCGCCGCCAAATCGCTCGTGCTCGACGAGGGCGACCTTCAGCCCTCCCCGCGCCGCCCGCTCCGCGGCGACCTCGCCCACCGGTCCCGCCCCGATCACGATCACATCGAAAGTCTGTGCCGACATGGGTTCAGCGCACACCACCACGCGGGTTCGCGCAAGCCTGCGGTTATCCTCATCAGCGAACTGCAAGGAATCGGCGGTATCGGGGGCCAGTATCGTCGCCGACCCGTTGCGCGCAGTAGGACGATCGAGCACGGGAGGTTTTCGTGGCCAAGAACACGGCGGTGCACTTGCTGGACGATCTGAACGGGGAGCCCGCGGCGGAAACGGTCGCCTTCGCCCTGGACGGAATCGACTACGACATCGACCTTTCCGACGACAACGCGGTCGCGCTCCGGGCGTTCCTCGACACCTACGTCCGCAACGGCAGGCGGATCGGCGGGCGCAAGCGCAGGCCGCGCATCGTCCCCGGCGCGAAGAAGAAGTCCCGCGCCACCAAGACCGCCAAGCCGGTGGCCGGCCGCCGGGCCGCGAGCGCCCCGAAGGCCGCGGCCAGGACCACCGCCACCAAAACCGCCGCGGCGAAGACCCCGGCCAAAAAGACCTCCGCCAAGGCGGCTCCCGCCAAGAGCACGGCGAAAACGGCCGCGGCGGCGAAGACCGCGACGAAGAAGACCACCACCAAAACCGCGCCGAAGAGCACCGCGGCCAAGGCCGCCCCCGCCAAGGCCACTCCCGCCAAGGCCACGACCGCGAAGACCCCGGCCACGAAGACCGCCGCCAAGAAGACCCCGGCGAAGACGGCCGCAGCGGCGAAGAAGACCGAGCCCGCCACCCGGTCGTCCCGCGCGAAGAAGGTCGCGGCCCCCAAGACCGCGGCGAAGAAGACCACGCAGGGCGCCGCGCGGAAAGTCCCGTCGGTGACGTTCTCGGCCGCCGAACAGGGCTGATTCCCCTGGGCGCGGATCGTGCCGGGGCCGCCCTCGGTGCGTCCGGCCCATCCCGGGTGCGTCCGTCCGGACGGAGCCGCCCGCCGGATCAGCCGAGCAGCGCGTCGGTGCGCTGCGCGCCGTCGGAGTGCCAGCGCTCGTAGCGGTACCGCGTCCGCAGCAGCTTCCGCTGTTTGTCCACTTCGGACTGTGCGGGCGGCCGGGGTACCAGCGGCCCCAGCACGGCCGAGGCGGCGTCCCGGACGGCGGCCTCCACCGTGGCGAGCCCCGGCCGCAGCCCGTGCTCGGCCAGTGAGGCCACCGGGCTGCGGTGCGAATCCAGCGGACGGGGATCCGGCGGCGGCCCGGTGAGGTAGGCGCCGACCCTCGCCGCGTCCGTGTCGACGAGCAGCGTCGAATGCGCGAGTAGTCCCGTCTTCGTACGGAATACGGCAAAACCGCAGAGCTTCGCCTCCCCGACGAACAGGCCGCGCTCCCCGATCCGCGCGGGCAGTCCCAGCCCCTCGACGGCGGTGCGCATCACCGCGCCGATCGCCTCCAGCGGACGCTGCCCGGCGTCGGGGAGCACGAGCGTCACGTTGAGGTTGCCCGGATCGTGGAACACCGTTCCCCCGCCGCTGGCCCGGCGCAGCACCGGGATCCCGTCCCGCGCGCAGGCCTCCAGCCGGACCTCGCGCGCGAGCTTCTGACCCCGGCCGACCACGACACACGCCGGGTTGCGCCAGAGCCACACCGCCGGTGCCGCCTGGGCGACCCGCAGCAGTGCCTCGTCGAAAGCCAGGTTCTCGGCCGGATCCGCGAAGATCGCCCGCACATCCGACCCGGGGTTCATAGCGCTTTCAGTTCCTCCACGATCTCGCCCACCGAGGACTTCGCGTCCCCGAAGAGCATGCTGGTCTTGGAATCGTAGAACAGGGCGTTGGCGTCACCGGTCACTCCCTTCCCCGCGCCCGGCCATGCCCTTGACGGCGTCCTCGGTCACCAGCGCCGGTGCCCTGCGTCCCGGGCCGAGCGCGGAGGACAGGGCGTCCATCGCCTGCGCGCGGGAGATCGCCTCGACGGCGAACGCGCGCACCCCGGCCTTTTCCAGCGCCGCCACGCCATCCGGATCACCGCGCGGGCTGAGGAATCCAATGAGGACGGTCCCCGGGCCGAGCCGGGCGAGGGAGCCGCCACCTTGACGAGGATGGCGCCCCAGGCGTCCCCGAGTTCGGCGCCCGCTCGAACGCGTCGTCGGGCACGTGCGCGCCGGTACCGGCACCCGGTCGGACCACGACTTTCAGGCCGCAGCCGATCACGCCTGCGAATTTTCTTACCACGTCCGGTGGGTGCCCGGGTACGGCCGGAAGTCAGCGACTGGACCAGTGCGGCACCGCGGAAAGCAGGAAACGGAGCCGTTTCTCGGCCGTTGCGACGAGCCGTCCGTCGGTTTCGGCGTCCCGCGGGTGCGCGTCCAGCAGTTCCAGCACGGTGTCCAGCATCGCCGTGACGATGAGCCCGGCGAGCAGGTGCAGATCCTCGGTGGTCCAGGTGCGCAGCTGGTCGAACCGGGCGAGATCGATCGCGAGGTCACTGGAAAACAGCCGCAGCTCCACCCCGATCGCGCGGGCCACCTCGCCGCTGCCGCCGTAGCGTTCCCTTGTCAGGAAACGGAAATGGTCCTCGTGGGCACGCACGTGCTCGTAGAGCGTGCGCACCGAGGCCTCGATCAGCTTCTCGTAGCCACCCGGACGGCGGCGCGCGGCGCGGATCATCCCACGCAGCGTGCGCATGGACTCCTCCACCAGCGCGACGCCGAGCTCGTCCATCGAGGCGAAATGCCGGTAGAACGCCGTCGGCACGATCCCCGCGCGCTTGGCGACCTCACGCAGCGACAGGCTCGCGAAACCGCGGTCGGCCAGCAGCTCCAGCGCGGCGTCGAGCAGCGCCTGGCGGGTGCGCTGCTTGCGCTCCTGCCTGCTCACCGGCTCCACCGCTTCGGACACGACCGACAGCGTACGGGCGTTCGCGGTATCGCTCACGTCACATCCGCCTTCTTCCACCTCGGCATTGACAGCGCACCGGGTCATGCACTCCACTGTTCAGTGTACAGCCGTTCACTGAATTCGGGAGATGTGATGACGGCACTGCTGCCACGAACCGGGCGTGTCCGCGCGCTGGTGTCGCTGGCCGAGGCGCTGCTGACGCCGCACGGCGTGGACCGCTACCTCGAACTGCTCGACCCGATGCTGGTGCGCCGCGAGATCCGCGGCCTGGTGACCGACGTCCGGCACCAGACGGCGGACACGGTCACGCTCACCGTCCGGCCGTCGCGCGCGTGGCGGGGGTTCACCGCGGGCCAGTACGTCCGGGTCACCCTCGACATCGACGGCGTCCGGCGCACCCGCTGCTATTCGCCGTCGTGCTCGCAGCACCGGGGCGACGGACTGCTCGAGTTCACCGTCAAGGCCGACCCACAGGGGCTGGTTTCCCGGTACCTCAGGGCGAACGCCGGTGTCGGCACCGTACTCGGACTGTCCACAGCGGACGGGACGTTCACGCTCCCGGACGCCCGGCCCGACCGCGTCGTGCTGATCAGCGGCGGCAGCGGGATCACCCCGGTGCTGTCGATGCTGCGCACCCTCGTCGACGAGGGGCACCCCGGCGAGATCGTCTTCCTGCACTACGCGAACTCCGCGGCGGACGTGCTCCACCGCGACGAACTCGCGGCACTCGCCGCGCGTCACCCCGCACTGCGTGTCGTCCACGCCTACACCCACGCCAAGCGCGGCGCGCAGCTGCACGGGTTCTTCTCCGCGCGGCACCTGGCGAAGGCGGCGCCGTGGTACGCCGAGGCCGAGACTTACCTGTGCGGGCCGAAGCCGTTGCTGGACGCGGTCCGAGCGGTCTACGGCGAGGCAGGTTTGAGTGAACGGCTGCACACCGAGGAGTTCACCCCGCCGGCGCTGAGCTTCGACACCGCCGACGCGGCGGGCCAGGTCCGGTTCGCGCGCAGCGGGCGGGAGTGCGCGAACTCCGGTGTCCCGCTGCTGGAGCAGGCCGAGGCGGCCGGGCTGCGCCCGGAACACGGCTGCCGGATGGGCATCTGCTTCTCGTGCACGCGGGTCAAGACCACCGGCCGGGTGCGCGACGCCAGGACCGGCGAGGTCTCCGGCGAAGAGAACGAAGAAATCCAGCTCTGCGTCTCCGTCCCGGTCGGGGACGTCGAGATCGACCTGTAATCCCTAAGGAGCGAACGTCATGACCGGTCTGCAGGACCGCCTCACCCCCCAGCAGGTCGAGGACTTCGGCCGCGAACTCGACGCGCTGCGCCAGCGGATCGTCGACGACCTCGGCCAGGCCGACGTCGACTACATCCACACCGTCATCAGGACCCAGCGCGGCCTGGAGGTCGCCGGGCGGGCACTGCTGTTCGCCGGGTTCTTCCCGCCCGCGTGGGTGGCCGGGGTCGCGGCGCTTTCGGTCGCGAAGATCCTGGACAACATGGAAATCGGGCACAACGTCATGCACGGCCAGTACGACTGGACGCGCGATCCGGCGCTGAGCTCGCAGCGGTTCGAATGGGACACCGTCGCGCCCGCGGAGAACTGGCGGCATTCGCACAACTACATCCACCACACGTACACGAACATCGTCGACAAGGACCGCGACGTCGGCTACGGCATCCTGCGCATGGACCCGGCGCAGAAATGGCACCCCTACTACCTGGGCAACCCGGTGTACGCGACGCTGCTGGCGATCTTCTTCCAGTGGGGCGTGATGCTGCACGACCTGGAGGTGGAAAAGGTCGTCAAGGGTGAGCGGACGTTCGCGGAGAACCGGCCGGTCCTGAAGAAAATCGTGCGCAAGGCGGCCCGGCAGATCGGCAAGGACTACGTGCTGTTCCCGGCGCTGACCGGTCCGCTCGCGCCGCTGACCTTCCTGGGCAACGCGACCGCGAACCTCACCCGCAACCTGTGGGCGTTCGCGATCATCTTCTGCGGCCACTTCCCCGCCGACGTCGAGAGTTTCACCGAGGAGGAAACCGAGGAGGAGACGCGGGGCCAGTGGTACCTGCGGCAGATCCTCGGTTCGGCGAACATCACCGGCGGCCCGCTGTTCCACATCATGAGCGGGAACCTCTCGCACCAGATCGAGCACCACCTGTTCCCGGACATTCCGGCGCGGCGGTATCCGGAGATCGCCGGTGAGGTGCGGGCGATCTGCGAGAAGTACGGCCTGCCGTACCACACCGGCCCGCTGCACCGGCAGCTCTGGTCGGTGGCGAAGAAGATCGTGAAACTGGCGCTGCCGTGGACCGGTGAGCGGGGTACGGGCGCTACCGTTGAAGGCGACCGTGCACTCCGAGCAGCATAAGGAACCTTCCATGGTGGGTCAGTTCGAGAGCGGCAAGGACACAGTTCAGGTGATCACCGAATCGGCGGCCACGCACATCGGGAACATCGCCACCATCATCACCGGCGCGATCCGCGACATCGCCCGCGAGACCGGCGACCTGCTGACCGACGTCATCGAGATGCGGGAGGCCTCGGCCCGCGCCCGCGCCGACCACGAGTCCCAGCGGCCCGAGTCCGAGGACGCCGCCGTGGAGGTGGAAGTGTCCCGCGCGGACTAGCGCGGCTCGACCGCCCCCATGAGGTTTTCTCACTGGGAGTGGTGGGTTCTGGCGGCCGGGGTGTGCTGAAGGACGCCTTCGGTGCGCTCAGCGCACTGAAAGCGTCCTTCAGCACAGCCAACGCACTGAAGGCGTCCTTCAGCACCCCGCTCACCCCCACGCACGGCCACCAGCATCACTCACCATCCCCAGCGCCCCGCCCTGGACCCGGGCTTCAGCTGAGACGATGTCACGAATGCGACATTCGCGACACCAGCACAACCCCAACCGCTACCGAGAAAACCCCAATGTGGCATCGGGTGCGCTCAACGCACCGAACGCCACATTGGGTGCGCTGGACGCACCGAATGTGGCATTGGGGGTTTCCCGCTGCGGCTGGGATAGCCCGAACCCCATGCCCTGAAGGGGCCCTTCAGGGCACTCGACGCCCCCAAGGCCCCCTTCACAGCATCAATGGAGCGCATGGGGCGCCGCGGCGACCACTGCCCGGCCTTCCCCCGGCGGGGAGTAGGGAAAACCGGATGGGCGACGCGGGGGTGCGGACGGCAGACTGGAGCCCGTGACCAGCCAGTTCGTGCCCTCGACCACCGGCCGTGGCGTCGTCCTGCGACGGATCGTCGGCCGCTGGGCGAGCCGGGACTTCTACGCCGAGTACGCCTGGGTGTTCGTCTCCGCGGTGCTCTCGCCGTTGTCGCTGGTGACCGTGCTCGTCGGGCTCGTGCTCGGGATCGCGTTGTCCCCGCTGCTGCTCGGGCTGCTCCTGCTCGGCGGCGCGGTGCAGTACGCGCGGCTGCTCGGCGGCGCGCACCGGCGGCTGGCCGGGGTCATGCTCGGTGTGCGGGCACCCGCGCCGCGGCCCGCGGAGCTGAAACCCGGGCTGTGGGGCTGGCTGAAGGCGCGCGCCGGTGACCCGTTCGGCTGGCGGTCGGTCGGTTACCTCGTGCTGCGGCTGCCGCTGGCGATCGCGGGCCCGTTCCTGCTGGTCCCGGCCACCATCTTCGGGTTCGCCGCGACGAGCTACCCGGTGCTGTGGACGCTGCTGGGCGGGAAACGGCTGGCGGTGTTCGACATCTACAGCCGGACCTGGCCCGGCACCCTGCTGTGGGGCGCCGGCGGTCTGCTCGTGCTCGTCGCGCTGCCGTGGGTGACCCACCTCCTGGTCGCGCTCGACCGGCTGCTCGTGGTGGCGCTGCTCGGCCAGCGCGCGCTGTCCGAGCGGGTGCGTGATCTGGAGGAGAGCCGCGCCACCGCGGTCGAGGACGCCGCCCTGCGGCTGCGCCGGATCGAGCGGGACCTGCACGACGGCGCGCAGGCGCAGCTCGTCGCGCTGGCCATGCGGCTCGGCCTGGCCAAGGACGAGCTGACCGGCGAGACCGTCGACGTCGGGCAGGTCCGCGAGCTGGTCACCGCGGCGCACGCCAACGCGAAGCAGGCGCTGACCGAGCTGCGGGACCTCGCCCGCGGTATCCACCCCGCCGCGCTCGACGCCGGGCTCGACATCGCGCTGTCCACGCTGGTGGCCAGCTCCGGGATCGACGCGCGGATCGAGGTCGAGCTGCCGCGCCGCCCGCCGCCCTCGATCGAGACGATCGTCTACTTCAGCGCCGCCGAGCTGCTCACCAACGCGGCGAAACACGCCGCCACCCCGGTGCTGGCGACCATCTCCGAGCACGACGACGTGCTGCGGCTGCGGGTGTCGGACGGCGGGCCGGGCGGTGCCCGGGTCGTGACGGGCGGCGGGCTGGCCGGGCTCACCGACCGGCTGCGCACGGTCGACGGCGAACTGGCCATCGGCAGCCCGGCGGGCGGGCCGACCGTCGTCACCGCGGAGATCCCGCTGCCCCACTGACCGCAACCCGGATAGGGTCGGGTCGTCGCGACCGCGACCATTCACCATCGGGGGCATGCCGTGCGGATCGTCATCGCGGAGGACTCGACCATCCTGCGCCAGGGGCTCGTGGAGCTGCTGACCTTCCGCGGGCACGAGGTCGCCGCGGCGGTGCGGGACGCCGACGAGCTGCGCGCCGCGGTGGCCGAGCACCGGCCCGACGTGTCCATTGTGGACATCCGGATGCCGCCGACGCACACCGACGAGGGCCTGCGCGCGGCGATTTCCCTGCGCGCCGAGCGGCCGGGATGCGCGATCCTGCTGTTCTCCCAGTACGTCGAGACCAAGTACGCCGCGCAGTTGCTGGCCGACCGGGCGGGCGGGGTCGGCTACCTGCTCAAGGACCGCGTCGCGGAGGTGTCGGACTTCCTCGACGCGCTGCGCCGGGTGGCCGAGGGCGAGACGGTGCTGGACCCGGAGGTGGTGAGCCAGCTGTTCACCGCGACCCGGCGGACCGACACGGTGGACACCCTGACCCCGCGCGAGCGCGAGGTGCTGGGCCTGATGGCCGAGGGCCGCTCGAACGGCGCGATCGCCACGGCACTGTTCCTCTCGGCCGGTTCGGTGGAGAAGTACGTGACGAGCATCTTCGGCAAGCTCGGGCTGCCCCAGTCCGAAGAGGACAATCGCCGCGTGCTCGCGGTGCTGCGCTACCTGGACTCCTAGACCCGCTTGCCGCGCCCGGTAGCGCGCGTTCGAGGATCTCGCCGCCGGGGTTCCGCGGTACGCCACGCCCGGGCGTGGCCGCCACGCTGCCGCGCACGGACCGGGCGGCTACCGTGGGGTAGATGAACAGACTTCCCGTGCGCAACGCGGGCGACCGCGCGCTCTGCCTGTTTCTGGAGCCGTACGGCGAGGACTACTGGATCGCGCCGGGACAGGCCCTGTGCGTCCAGGCGACGGCCGACGACGTCGACGCCCAGTTCGACGTGACCGCCGGGCCCGACCTGGTGAGCGTCTGGATCCACGAACGCGGTGACTGCGCGAAGGCCGTCCTCGACTACCAGGTCACCGACGAGCACGGCGAGCGCGTCGAATGCGGTCACCAGCGGCCCAGCGACCAGCCCGCGCCGCGGGCGCCCGTCTGCGGCTAGCCCGCTGCCCGTCGCCGGGCGCGCCTACGCTGGCGGCATGTACTCCACCGAGATCGAGGTGCGCACCGGTGACACCGCCGTGGTGCACGACCTGACCCGCGACGCCGAGTCCTTCCTGCGCGACGCCGACGCCGAAGACGGCCTCCTGCACGTGTGGGTTCCGCACGCGACGGCCGGGCTCGCCGTGCTGGAGACCGGGGCGGGCAGCGACGAGGACCTGCTCACCGCGCTCGACGAACTCCTCCCCCGCGACGGCCGGTGGCGCCACCGGCACGGCACCCCCGGGCACGGCCGCGATCACGTGCTGCCCGCGCTGGTGCCGCCGTACGCGACGATCCCGGTGCTCGGCGGCGTACTGGCGCTGGGCACCTGGCAGTCGGTCTGCCTGGTGGACACCAACGTCGACAATCCCGTCCGGCGGGTCCGGTTCAGCTTCCTCGCGGGCTGAGCCGGGTACCGTCGCCATCGTGACAAGCACACGTCCGCACCGGCTGGTGCTCTGGGACATCGACTGCACGCTGGTGCGCTACCCCGGCGTCGGGACCGCCTGGTACGCCGCCGCGCTGAGCGCCGCGGCCGGGGTCACCCTGAGCGAGCAGCCCGACTTCGGCGGCCGGACCGAACGCGCGATCAGCACCGACATCCTCACCCTGCACGGCATCGAACCGACCGAGGAGATGATCCAGCGGCTCTGGGCCGAGCTGATCGCGGCCTCCGCGCGGGCGGACGGAACCCTGCACACCGACGGGCACGCGCTGCCCGGCGCCGCCGAGGCGCTGACGGCGCTGGCCGGGCACGACGGCGTCGTGCAGACGCTGGTGACCGGTAACCTGCCGGAGGTCTCCCGGGTGAAGCTCGCCGCGTTCGGCCTGCACGAGCACCTCGACCTGGACATCGGCGGCTACGGCTCGCTCTCGGCCCACCGGCCCGATCTGGTCCCGCACGCCGTCGCCCGCGCGGCGGCCAAGCACGGCACCGCGTTCGCGGCGGACGCGGTCGTGGTCATCGGGGACACCCCCAACGACGTCGAGGCGGCGCTGCACCACGGCGCCGTCGCCGTCGCGGTGGCCACCGGCACCTACGACGCGGACGAGCTGCGGGCGGCGGGCGCGCACACGGTGCTGGCGGACCTCACCGACGTGGCCGCGGTCCGGACCGCCGTGCTGGGGTCATAGTCCTTTCGGTCAGGGGTCCTCAACCGCTAGTAGCACACCCCTAGGGGAAATCTAGCCCCGCCGATGGATGTCCTTCTTCCGTGCGCACGGAAGACTCCCGGTATGACCGACGCAGCGCTGGCGGGGGCAACCGCCGACGGTGCCAAGAACGGGGGAAGTGCCTCCGGCCGGACAGGCCGGGCCACTGCGAAGCTCGCCGTCCTGTGGCACCGACTACCGTTCACCACCACCATCGTCATGGCGATGCTGATGCTGGGCGCCGTCACCGGCACGCTCTGGCGGGCCGCGCAGGACCACGCGGCCTACCCGCTGGTCGCCTACGGCCTGCCCTCGTTCGAGGCCGGACACTGGTGGACGCTGCTCACCGGGCCCTTCTTCGCCGTCGTCCCGCTGTTCTACCTGCCGATGGTCGGCAGCTTCGCGATCTTCGCCGGGATCGCCGAATGGCGGCTCGGCTCCCTGCGCGCGATGGCCATCACGATCGGCGGGCAGGTCGCGAGCGTGCTGATCGCGCTGCAGTTCCTCGCCCTGTCCCGCGGGTTCGGCTGGCCGTGGGCGGACCGGCTGGCCACCAGCATGGACGTCGGGTTCTCCGGCGGCGCGCTGTTCGCCATGGCCGTCGCCAGCGCCAGCCTCCGCGCGCCGTGGCGCCTGCGGGTGCGGGCCGGGCTGTGTGTGTACGCCTGCGTCGCGATCATCTACGTCGGCACGCTGGCCGATCTGGTGCACTTCTTCGCGCTGGTGCTCGGGCTGCCGCTCGGCCGCCTGCTGGTGGGCCCGCACCGGAGCGCCGAACCCGGCCGCCCCAGCCTGCGCGAACGCCGGTTGCTCGCCGTGTCGGGCCTGCTCCTGGTCACCGTCGCCGAGCTCGTCATGTACTTCGTCCCCGGGGACGGCCCCTTCGGTTCGTCGGCCGACATGTCGCCCTCGGGCCTCGAGGTCGCGGTGCTGTGCGTCGTGGTGCTCCCGGTCCTCAACGGCCTGCGCAAGGGCAGTCAGTTCGCCTGGCGCTGCGCGATCGGGCTCACCCTGCTCGCGATGGCGCAGGTGCTCGTGATCGGCGGGCTCATCGCGGTCGCGCGCTACATCGGCGGTGACCTGGACGCCGAGGCGCCCTCACTGTCCCTTGTGGACAACCTGCTGTGGACGATCGAGTTCGTGTTACTGATCAGCGCGCGGGACGCGTTCCGGGCACCGTCCCGGCGGCGGCGCAAGCGTCTCACCAGGGTGGGCCCCGGCCCGGCGATCGCGCGGGCCCTGCTCGGGCACAACGGCGGCAGCACGCTGTCGTGGATGACGACCTGGCCGCAGAACTCCTACTTCGTGACCGCCGACGGCCGTTCCTACCTCGCCTACCAGCGGCACGCCGGTGCCGCGATCGCGCTCGGCGACCCGATCGCCCCGGACGGCCAGGGCGCCCGCGCGCTCATCGAGTTCGCCACGATGTGCGAGGACACCGGGCTCGTCCCGTGCGTGTTCTCGGCCACCGACACCACGATCGAGGTAACCAGGGAACTCGGCTGGAAACACGTGCAGGTCGCCGAGGACACCCTGATCGACCTGGAGTGCCTCGAATTCCGCGGCAAGGCGTGGCAGGACGTCCGCACCGCGCTGAACCGGGCGAAGAAGGACGGCATCGAGTTCCGGCTCGTGCGGCTGGCCGAGCAGCCGGCCCCGATCGTCGAGCAGGTCCGCGCACTGTCCGAGGAGTGGATCAGCGACAAGGGCATGCCGGAGATGGGCTTCACGCTCGGCGGCGTCGACGAGGCGATGGACCCGGCGACCAGGGTCGGCCTCGCCGTCGACGCGGACGGCGTCGTGCACGGGGTGACCTCGTGGCTGCCGGTGCACATCGGCGGCGGCCAGATCGGCGGCTGGACGCTGGACGTGATGCGCCGCCGCGGCGACGGGTTCCGCCCGGTGATGGAGTTCCTGATCGCCTCGGCCTGCCTCGCCTTCCGCGAGGAGGGCGTCCGGTTCGTGTCGCTGTCCGGCGCGCCGCTGGCACACAGCTCGCGCAGCGGCCGCGCGCAGGTCGTGGACCGCGCGCTCGAAACGCTCGGCGCGCTGATGGAGCCCTACTACGGCTTCCGCTCGCTGCACGCGTTCAAGGCGAAGTTCCAGCCGCGGCACGAGCCGCTGTACCTGACCTTCCGCGACGAAGCGGACCTGCCGCGGATCGGGCTCGCGCTGCAGCGCGCGTACCTGCCGAACACCGGACTACTGGAGCTGGCCAGAATGGCCCGCTCCGGCAAGCGCTGAGGTTCCCCCAGTGCCTCGGTAGCGCCGTCAAGGCCACCTTACGGGCTCCAGACGCCCGTAAGGTGGCCTTCACGGCATTGGGGTCCTTTGTGGACTCAGGCCCGTCGAAAGTCCGTGAATGCCACATTGAGGGACTCTGAGTCCCTCAATGTGGCATTCACGGACCGGAAGCCTCAGCGGGTCGAGGGCGGCGGGGTGACGGTCGCCCGGTCGGTTTCCGGGACACCGCGGTAGCTGCGCAGGACGCGCAGCAGCTGCTCACGGTCCGGCGCGCCCGGGACGTCCTGGTCGGCGTAGGCGACCAGGACGGCGGACTGCGGTTTCGCGGGGTCCTCCGTCCCCATCGCGATGGCCGCGACCAGGGCGCGCTTCGGCGCGCACGGACCGGTGTCGGTGGGCACGACCTCGGCGAGGGCGATGCTCGCGGGCCGCGTCCGGCCCGGGGCGAGGATGACCTCGGCCTGCTGCGCGGGCTGCCGGACGACCTGCGCGAGCGGACCGGCGTCGGGGCTGTAGCGGCTCACCGCGAGATTGTCGACCGCCTGGGCCGCGGCGCCCGCGGGATCGGCGACCTTGACGGTGGTGACCCCGGCACCACCGCGCTTGCTCGCGGACTGCCCTTGGCAGAACCCGCTGTCCAGGAAGGCACTCGTGGTGAGCGTGATCCCCGGGAGAACCGGTCCCTTCTCCCAGCCGTGCAGGGTGCCCGGCTCCGGCTGCCAGTTCGGCGGGACGTCGTAGGCGTACGACCCGTCGCGCCCGGCCACCGACCGCCAGCCCGCCACCGAGACGGGCACGGTGGCCCGCGGTGGCGGGGTGTAGACGCTCGGCCCGCGGCTCGCCGGCGCCGACGAGCGGTCGTTGTGGCCCGACCCGAAGTACTGCGCGGCCGCGCCCGCCAGCGCCACCACGCCGACGGCGATCCAGCCGACGTAGCCGCGGCCCCGCTTCGGCGGGCGGGACGGGCGGGTGGCCCGGATCCGTCGCGGCTCGGCGCGCGGCGGCGGCTCGGGCTGCTCGATCCCCGAGGGCTGGGGCGCGCCGTAGCCCTCGCTGGGCCGGAAACCGCGCGAGTCCGAGGGCTCGTAGCCCCCGAACCCGCCCAGCGCGGCGTTGTCCTCGTAGCCGGGCGCCTCTTCGCGCCTGCGGCCGAACCACCCCATGTTCTCGCGAAACCCCTCAGGAGCGGACGAGCTTGACCAGGTGATCGACCACCGCGTCGACGGCGATCTCCTCGCGCTCACCGCTGCGCCGGTCCTTGACCTCGACGACACCGTTGGCCAGGCCGCGCCCGACCACCAGGATCGTCGGGACGCCGACCAGCTCGGCGTCGGCGAACTTGACGCCGGGGGTCGCCTTGCGGTCGTCGAGCAGCACCTCGACACCGGCCGTGCTCAGCTCGGCTGCCAGCTTCTCGGCACCCGCGGCGACGGTCTCGGCCTTGCCCGCGATGACGACGTGCACGTCGAACGGCGAGACCTCGCGGGGCCAGACCAGCCCGAGGTCGTCGTGGTTCTGCTCGGCGAGCACCCCGACCAGCCGCGAGACCCCGACGCCGTAGGAGCCCATGGTGATGCGGATCGGCTTGGAGTCCGGGCCGAGCGCGTCCAGCTCGAACACGTCGGCGTACTTGCGGCCGAGCTGGAAGATGTGCCCGATCTCGATGCCGCGCGCGGCGACCAGCGTGCCGTGGCCGTCCGGGGAGGCGTCCCCCTCGCGGACCTCGGCGGCCTCGATCGTGCCGTCCGGGGTGAAGTCGCGGCCGGCGAGGAGGTCGACGACGTGGTGGTCGGCCTTGTCCGCGCCGGTGACCCAGGCCGTCCCGGTGACCACGCGCGGATCGACGAGGTACCGAACCCCGTTGTCCTGCAAGGCTTTCGGCCCGATGTAGCCCTTGACGAGGAACGGGTTCTTCGCGAAGTCGGCTTCTTCGAGCAGCTCGACCTCGGCGGGTTCGAGCGAGGCTTCGAGGCGCTTCATGTCGACCTCGCGGTCGCCCGGGATGCCGACGCCGAGCAGCTCCCACTCCTTGGCGCCCGGCTGCCGGGTCTTCACGAGAACGTTCTTCAGCGTGTCGGCGGCGGTGAACTCGCGGCCGAGATCGGCACCGTTCAGGAACGCGACGAGCGTCTCGATGGTGGGCGTGCCCGGTGTGTGGTGCACCTGCGCGGCGGGCCTGCCTTCGAGGGGCCGCGCGGGCGGCGCGGGGGTGACGACGGCTTCGACGTTGGCGGCGTAGCCCGATTCGGTGCTGCGGACGTAGGTGTCCTCGCCCGTTTCGGCGACGGCGAGGAACTCCTCGGAGGCCGAACCCCCCATCGCGCCCGACGTCGCCTTGACGATGACGTACTCCAGGCCGAGCCGGTCGAACAGCTTGACGTAGGCGTCGCGGTGGGCCTGGTAGGACCGCGCCTGACCCTCGTCGTCGAGGTCGAAGGAGTAGGAGTCCTTCATGACGAACTCGCGGCCGCGCAGGATGCCCGCGCGGGGACGCGCCTCGTCCCGGTACTTCGTCTGGATCTGGTACAGCGTGACCGGATAGTCCTTGTAGGAGGAGTACTCCCCCTTCACTGTGAGCGCGAACAGCTCCTCGTGCGTCGGGCCGAGCAGGTAGTCGGCGCCCCGGCGGTCCTTGAGCCGGAACAGGTTGTCGCCGTACTCGGTCCAGCGGTTGCTCGCCTCGTAGGGCTCCTTCGGCAACAGCGCGGGGAACTGGATCTCCTGCCCGCCCATCGCGTTCATCTCTTCGCGCACCACGTTCTCGATGCGGCGAAGCACGCGCATGCCCAGCGGCAGCCAGGAGTAACCACCCGGGGCGACCCGGCGGACGTAGCCGGCACGTACCAGCAACCGGTGGCTGGGTACCTCGGCGTCCGCCGGATCCTCGCGCAGGGTGCGGAGGAACAACGACGACATCCTGGTGATCACTTCTGGCTCCTCGCGAAAGCGGCAGGTAGATGTGATGAGTAGCGTAGTCAACCCCCCTTGACCGAATCCAACGGGTTAACGAGGCCCCGGTTTTGTCGGTGGTCCCCGCTAGCGTCCCGCCCATGACACTCACCATGGGCATGATCACCATCGACTGCGCCGACCCGACCAGGCTGGCGAGCTTCTGGACGCGGGCGCTGGGCACGGAAATCGATCAGGACTACGGCTTCTTCCTGACGCTGAAACCACCGGCGCAGGGCGGGCTCGTGCTGGGCTTCCAGCAGGTCCCCGAACCGAGAAAGGGAAAGAACAGGGTGCACATCGACTTCGGCGCGAGCGACCGGAAGGAGGAGATAGCCAGGCTGGTGGCACTGGGCGCGGCCGAGCACGACACCCACGAGGTGCCCGGGCTCACGTGGACGGTCCTCACCGATCCGGAGGGCAACGAGTTCTGCGTCTCTTCGGGCTCACACGGCTGACACCGCGCACCGGCACGCGAGGCAGACTGGCGGGCATGTCCCACCGCGTACTCCTGCCCTGGCCCGACTTCGATGTCCCGGCGAGCCTGTCCGCCACCTGCTACGACGGCACCGGCCCGCTCCCGGAGGGCGCGGTCCTCGACGAGGTCGAGTTCTACGTGCTGCCCTACGACCAGGGGCCGCGGCCCCCGACGCTGATCCCGCGCCTGCCGAAGCTGCGCGTGGTCCAGTCGCTCTCGGCCGGGGTAGAGACACTGCTGCCGCTGCTGCCCGAGGGTGTCGCGCTGGCCAACGGACGGGGGCTGCACGACCTCAGCGTCGCCGAGCACACGCTCGCGCTGATCCACGCCGCGCAGCGGGACCTGCCGCGCTGGTTCGCGCAGCAGGCCACCGGATCGTGGGTCCGCGAGCACACCCGCTCGCTCGCCGACAGCCGCGTGCTGCTGGTCGGCCACGGCTCGATCGGCCGGGCGATCGAGCGTCAGCTGCTCGCGGCCGAGGCCGTGGTGACCAGGGTGGCGCGCACGGCACGGCCCGCCGAAGGGGTGCACGCGGTCTCGGAGCTGCCGCGCCTGCTGCCCGAAGCGGACATCGTGGTGCTGGTCCTGCCGGACACCCCGGACACACGCGGGCTGCTCGGCGCGGCCGGGCTGGCCGCGCTGCCCGACGACGCACTGGTCGTCAACGTCGGCCGTGGCACCGCGATCGACACCGCGGCGTTGCTCGCCGAGACGTCCTCGGGCCGCCTGCGCGCGGCGCTCGACGTCGTGGATCCCGAGCCACTGCCGAGCGACCATCCACTGTGGAAGGTGCCGGGCGTGATCCTGACCCCGCACATCGCGGGCGGGTCGGCCTCGTTCTATCCGCGCGCGAAGCGGCTGGCCGCCGAGCAGTTGCGGCGCTTCGCCGCGGGTGAGGAGTTGCTGAACCTGGTGCGCTGAGCGGCTCAGCTCCAGCGCGTGCGGTGGGCCAGCCAGCGCAGGGCCGCGGCGGCGAGCCTGCGCTGGCGTGCCCGGACCCCGGTGGTCGCCGGGGGCTCGGGCAGCCTGCCCGCGTGCTCGCTGTACCCGGCGAGCGCGACCCCGAACGCGGTGACCGCCCAGCCGGGCACCCCGGACAGCACCGGGCGGCCACGCAGCAGCCGGTCGACGTCAGCGGGTGCGTGCCCGGCGTCGAGCAGGTGCGGCACGAGCGTGACCAGATCGAGCCAGCCGGCCCCGCGCGCCGGGTAGCGCCAGTTCGTCACCAGGACCCGGCCCGGCCCGGTGCGCACCAGGCTGTCCGGCTCGATCCCGTTGTGCAGCAACGTGTCCCCGGCGGCCCACGGATGCCACGAGGTCTCCAGCGCGACCAGCGAGCCGAGGTTGCGCACCGCCCACGGGTCCAGATCGTCCGGCGGACGGGCGGCCAGCTCACGCCAGCCCCGCAGGAGCGGGCCGAGGTCCTCGAGCGCGGCCGGGACGTCCGGCAGCGGGCTCGGGGTGAGCGTGCGGCCGAGCGCGCCGAACGCGGCCAGCACCGCGGACAGGTCGGGCGAGCCGGGGCGCAGCACCGGACGGGTGCCGTCGAAGTCGGCGAACGCGAGCACCAGCCACCCGTCGTCGTCCACAAAGGACAGCAGCCGGGGCACCGGCGCCGCCGGGGGCAGCCGGGCGGTGACCGCGGCCTCGGCCCGGTAGCCGCCCGCCCTCGGGCTGTCCGCGGGCAGCGCCTTGACGAACGCGCGGCCGCCACCGCCCAGCTCCAGCCGGGCCGCGATGGCGCCGTCGAACTCCGGGGTCTGCCACAGCGAGCGCCGTACCGCGCCTCCCAGCTCCCGTTCCACCAGGTCACGCACCGGCTCCGGCAGATCGTGCCAGCCCCGGCGCGCGGACACCGACGCCGTCATCACGCTCCCCTGCGTCGCACTCCCCGTCCGTGACGTTCAACGGTACAGAAATCCGCGCGAGCGGGTGATCGCCTCGATCAGCCGAGGCGGACGTACCCCTTCCAGCTCTGGTCGACGCGATAGCCGCAGCGTTCGTACACCCCCACCGCGCGATGCGCGTTGTCGACATCCACGCCGAGCGACGAACGCTCGTAGCCTCGCTTTTCCGCCTCCGCGAGCGTGTGCCGGAGCAACGCCGACGCGATCCCCCTGCCCCGCAGCGGCTCCCGGGTGCCGACGTGGCTGACATGCAGTTCGCGCACCCCGGTCACCGCCTCGTCGGAGGCGAAGTACGAGCTCAGCACGAACGCGAGCACCTCGTCCTCCGCCGGGGAAAGCACCAGGAAGGACAGCTCGGGCAGGAAGTCCCTGCCGGTCACCAGATGACGCCACGTCTCGGGCGAACGCTCGGTCGACCCCCAGTGGCCGTCGAAGGCGGCGTTGCACGCGAGCCGGGTGAGCTCGTCGTGGCGCGGTTCGTACGGAACGGGTTCGACGCCCTCCGGCAGCGGCGGCCGCTCCGGCAGCGCGGCGAGGTCGGCCCGCATGTCCACAAAGGACCGAA
The DNA here is from genome assembly GCF_039541975.1 of Amycolatopsis samaneae. Lineage (NCBI taxonomy): Bacteria > Bacillati > Actinomycetota > Actinomycetes > Pseudonocardiales > Pseudonocardiaceae > Amycolatopsis > Amycolatopsis samaneae. Next base: position 695,367 of record NZ_BAABHG010000003.1, on the reverse strand, counting down.
GATGCCGGAACCCGGCGCGCTCCAGCGTCGTGGCCAGCCAGCGCTGGCCCTCGTGCGTGGCCGCGTGCAGTTCCAGCGGAGCGCCGGGGAACGCCTTCTCGTGCACCTGGTCCGCCGTTTCGGCGAACCAGGACATGAGGTACTCGCCCAGCGCGTCGTCCCGGCACTCCGGATGCGTGAGCGCCTCGAACCGCACCATGTGCGCCGGGTTCGCGGCGTCCCGGCGGAGCACGACGCCGGTGGCGACGAGCCGGTCGCCGTCCCAGCCGCCGGTCGAGGCCGTGGCGAGGTCGACGTTCGGGCTGCTCAGCATCTCCCGCAGGTCGGCCGCGTCGTGGTGCTCTCCGGTCGGTTCGGCCCGCTCCATGAGCGCGACCAGCCCGGCCATGGCCGGGGTGTCGTCGAGGGTCAGCGGCCGCCAGGTGAGGTCCATGTCCCGAGGCTAGGGAGCGCCACCGGCCCGCGCACCCGGATTTCCGCGCCGATTAGGCTCGGGGGGTGCTGGTGCTCCTCCCTCCTTCCGAAACCAAGGCCGACGGCGGCAAGGGCCCCCCGCTCGATCTGGCCGCGCTCTCCTTCCCCGCGCTGAACCCGGTGCGGGCGAAGCTGGCCGACGCGCTGGCCGACCTCGCCCGCGACGTCCCGGCCAGCCTCGCCGCGCTCGGCATCTCGGCCCGGCAGAGCGAGGAGGTCACCCGCAACGCCCGGCTGTGGTCCTCGCCGACCATGCCCGCGCTGAGCCGCTACACCGGCGTCCTCTACGACGCGCTCGACGTGCGCGGGTTCACGAAGGCGGGACTGGCGAAGGCCCAGCGGAGGCTCGCCGTCACGTCCTCGCTGTTCGGGGTGGTCTCCGCCACCGACCCGATCCCCGCGTACCGCCTTTCCGGCGGCAACACCGTCCCGGGGCTGGGCACCGTCCGCGGCCTGTGGAAGCCGGTGCTCGAACCGGTGCTGCGGGAGATCGACGGCCTGGTCGTGGACCTGCGCTCGGGCACCTATTCGGCGTTCGCGAAGCTGCGGCCCGACGCGGTGACCGTGCGCGTGGTGACCGAGGACGCGCATGGAAACCGCACCACGGTGAGTCACTTCAACAAGGCCTACAAGGGCAGGCTGGCCGCGGTGCTGGCGACCACCCGTGCGGAGCCGTCCACTGTGGAACAGCTGATCAGGGTGATCGCGAAGGCCGGGATCACGGTCGAGCGCACCGGCGAGCACGCGCTGGAACTGGTCACCGGGGACTGATCTCGGGCACCGGGTAGTCCGGCAGGTCGACCGCGGTGGCGGCCTTCTTCACCTGCCGCCCGATCAGCTTGAAGACGAGGTTCTTGCCCGGCGTGTGCGGGATCATCCTGATCTGCCACAGGTGCAGCCGGGTCTGCCACGGCGTGCGCGGCGCGACCCGTTTCGCCATGCCCAGCGCGAACTTGTTGTTGACCCGCGCGAACTCGCGCAGCCGCTGCTCGTACCGGGCGAACGCCGCCCGGTGTTCGCCGTCCGCGGCGGCGAGTTCCCCGGCGAGCACGTACGCGCCGACCAGCGCCACGCTCGTCCCCTGCCCGGACAGCGGTGATCCCGCGCAGGCCGCGTCGCCGACCAGCGCGACCCGGCCCGCCGACCAGCTCTCCAGCCGTACCTGCGCGCAGGCGTCGAAATAGAAGTCCGGCGCCCGGCGCGCCTGTGCCAGCAGGAACGGCACGTCCCAGGCCGCGCCTTCGTACACCTCGGCCAGCAGCGCGTGCTGGCTCTCGACGTCGCGATGGTCGTACACCCGCCCTTCCGAAGGGAAAAGGAGCGCGGCGCGTGCCTCGCCCTCGATCCGGGTGTCGGACACCGTCGCGACCCGGCCGGGCTCGACGAACGATCGCTGCGTCCGATCCAGTCCCCAGCGATCGGGCACGGTGAACGTGGAGATCACGACGCCGAGATCGTGCAGTGCGTCGTCACCGTCGAAGGCCAGCTCCCGCACCGTGGAGCGCAGGCCGTCCGCGCCGATGACCAGGTCGAAGATCCGCGGCCCGGATCGGGCTAAGGTCACCTCGACGCCGTCCGGTGTTTCGGTCAGCGCGGTGATGGTGTCGCCGAACACGAACTCCGCGTGGTCGCCGGCCCGTTCGCGGAGCAGGGCGAGCAGGTCACCACGGAGAATCTCGACGTCGAGCGGGTCGAAGGCGCCGAACGCCCCGTCCATCCAGGCGATCCGCTCCCCCTGCGCGTCCACATAGGACATCCCGGTGATGTCGGTGGCGGCGGCCCTGGCCTCGTCGAGCACGCCGGTCCGCTCGGCGACGTCGAGCGCGGCGCCGCGGATGTCGACGGCCTGCCCGCCCTGGCGCAGCGCCCCCGCGCGCTCGACGACGGTGACGGCGAACCCGTACCGGCCGAGCCAGTACGCGAGCGTGAGCCCGGCGATCCCGGCGCCGGAAACGAGCACGGTTCTCTTGGTCATGAAGGCTCCCCTGCCTCGGTGACGACGCGAGTCCCTCCTCTGGATACCCGCGCTATCCAACGTAGGATAGTGCGGGTATCCAGTCAAGAAGGAGCGGTGTGAAGGTCAAGGAACTGAGCGTGCGGGCGAACGTGCCCATCCCGACGATCAAGTACTACCTGCGCGAGGGGCTGCTGCCCAGGGGCGAGTCGCTCGGGGAGACCAAGGCGGAGTACGACGAGGGACACCTCGCCCGGCTCCGGCTGATCCGCACGCTCGTGGAGACCGGCGAGGTGCCCATCGCCCGGATCCGGCGGCTGCTCGACGCCATCGACGACGAAACCCTCGCCACGGAGGACCTGCTCGCGGCGGCCATGGACGCGGCCGCACCGGACCTTCGCGCCGCGGCACGCGAGGACGACTCCGGCGACCGTACCGGCGCCGAAGCGTTGCTAGGCCACGAAAACTGGAAGTCCACATCGGACGGACAGGGCCAGCTCGCCCGCGCGCTGGCCGGCCTGCGCCGGCTCGGCCTGCCCGCCGACCCGGACAAGCTCGGTCCCTATCTGGACGCGGCGAAGGCGATCGCCGGGCAGCAACGGCCCCTGCTGCCCGTACCCGAGGAGCGCGCCGAGTTCGCCCTGCGCGCCGTCCTCGGTTCGGTGCTCTACGGACGCCTGCTGACGACGCTGGTCCGGCTCGCGATGGAGAACGCCACGAGCGGACCCGGCGTCACCCGAACGCCTTAACCGAAAAGCGATGTCATCCGGATTTCATGGTTCGTGGATAACTTTCCTTTCCTTCGCCCAGAACCCAGCGTATTCGGCAGGGAAGGAACGGGAACATGAAGAAACCTCTGTGGGTGGCGGTGATCGGTACCGCGGTCGCCACCCTCGTCGCCGGTCTCCTCGGCGCGACGGCTTCGACAGCGCAGGCCGCGGGCGCCCACTACTACATCCTCATCGGCGGGACGTGCGACGGCGCCGCGCACGTGTACAACGACGCCTGGCTGCGGGGCGGGATCCGGCGGGTGGTGAACTACCCGGCAGGCGCGGCCGGGCTGCCCGGCTGTGACCAGACGCCCATGGACCAGAGCGTCGCGCGCGGCCACGAAGAGGGCAATCGCGTGGTCCAGGCCGCTTTCCACGAGAACCCCGGCGCCGAGTTCACCGTCGTGGGCTATTCGCAGGGCGCGATCGTCGCGAACCTGATGCTCAACGACATCGCCGACGGAAAGCTGGGCGTGGACAGGTCCCGGTTCTCCGCGAAGATCTTCGCGGACCCGATGCAGCCGGTCGGGCCGCCGGGACGGGGCATCAGCGCGGTGATCCCGGCGGGCATGGGCGCGCCCTCGCCGTTCGGCGGGTACGTCTCGTTCGGGCCCGGCCGCACCGGCTTCGACGGCATCCCGTTCATCCGCTACTGCATCGAGACCGACGGGGTCTGTCACTTCGACACGCTCGAAGCGCCGGGCGGGTACTTCGCGCAGCACCAGTGCTACCAGTGGGCGAGGCCGGCCGACCACCGGTCCATCATGGAGGACACCATCGCCGACGGGGTATACACCAACGCCTCGCAGCCGTTGCCGAGGCAGAACTGCCGTCCGCCATGGCCCGCCGCCTGAGCGGATGACCACCCCGGCCGGTTCGCCGCGCGCTCAGCGAAGGGCGAACCGGCCCGGGGCACACGGCATCAGGTCGAACCCGGCGTCCTCGCCGAGCGCGAGGTCGGCCACCAGCCTCCCGGCGAACGGCGCCAGGGTCAGCCCGGCCGCGCCGAACCCGGTGGCCAGCACGAGACCGCCGGTCACCTCGCCGAGCACCGGCAGCCCGTCGGGCGTGCCCGGCCGGAAGCCCACCCGCGTCTCGGCGAGCGTCGCGTCCGCCAGCCCCGGCGCGACGGCGAGCGCGTGGTCCAGCACCTCGCGCTGCCCGGCGGCGGTGACCCGGTGGTCGAACCCCGCCCCGGCCTCCCGCGTCGCCCCGGCCACCACCCGCGAGCCGGGGAACGCGAGCAGGTAGTGACTCGTCCCCGGGAGCACCACCGGCCACGCCGCGGTGTCCACACCGGGCAGGTCGAAGTGGCTGATCTGGCCCCGCTGCGGTGTCACCGGCACCCGGATTCCCAGCTGGGCCAGCAGTTCGCCGGTCCACGCGCCCCCCGCGGCCACGACCACGTCGGCGCCAAAGACCTCGCCGCCGGCCAGTACCCGCGGCGCCCCGCCGGGCCGTGGCGACACCCGGGCGTGCGCCGCCACCAGGCGCGCGCCCCGGTGACGCGCCGCCGTGAGCAGCGCGCGGCGCACCCGGCGCCCGTCCACCCTGGCCGCCCCGGACAGGTGCACCGCGCCCAGGCCGGGGGCCAGCGGCGGGAACAGCTCCCGTGCCCGCGCCGGGTCGAGCCGCCGGATCTCCCCCGCGCCCGGCGCGGCCACCGCCCGCGCGGCCAGCCGTCCTTCGGCGGCGTCGAGTTCGCCCTCGTCGGCGGAGACGACCATGCCGCCCACGACCTGGTACGACGTGGGCTCGCCGGTCTCCTCGGCGAGCCGCCCGGCCAGTTCCGGGTAGTACGCCGCGGCGGCCGACGCGAGCGGGAAGAGCGCGTCCTCCCAGTGCGAGGTCCACGGGCTGACGATCCCCGCGCCCGCCTCGGTCGCCGTCCCCGCCAGCCCGGCGTCCACCACGACGACCTCCGCGCCGCGAAGCGCCAGGTGATACGCCGTCGCGGCGCCCGAGATGCCACTGCCGATCACGATCACACGCATGGCGCGACCCTGCCGCAGGATCGCGGTGCGGTTCAACGCTTACCGGCACGGAATTAATTCGGTTGCGCGCCTGCGCGCGGGTACGGGATGCTTCGGCGCGATCCGGCAGGGAGCCGGTGGTGATTCGAGGGAGGTGCCTCGTGGAGATGACTGTCCGGGGTGTGACCTGCCCCCGCCCACCCGCCCCCCGAGGCTGATCCGCGTCTTCCGCGCGCCCGGTGGGGCATCCCTGATCGAGGAGAACCACCAGTGCGTCAGCACGATTACGAAGACTCCGATTTCGACGACGACTCCGATTTCCACGACCGGCTGGCCCGGCTCCAGCGGCGGGCCCGGTCCGACCGGGCACCCGCGCCGGCGCGGCGCGGCAGGCTCACCGAAGACGAGCGGGCGCGGCTCGCGCTGCTGCGCGAGGACGCGTACACCGAAACGGCGCTGCCCGACGGCGCCGACCGCTGGACCACCTGGGGCGAGGCCGAGCAGGGACCGCTCCCCCGGCCGGACTGGGTGATCACCGAGCTCGGCGCGGTCGACACCGACCTCGGTGTGCTCAAAACCGGCAAGGAGGCCGACGTCCATCTGCTGCGGCGTAACCTGCCCGGCACCGACGGCGTCCTGCTCGCGGCCAAGCGGTACCGCAGCGACGAACACAAGCTGTTCCACCGGGACGCGGGCTATCTCGAAGGCAGGCGCATGCGCCGGTCACGGGAGAACCGCGCGATGGCGGGCCGGACGACTTTCGGCCGCAACCTGATCGCCGAGCAGTGGGCGGCCGCCGAGTTCGCCGCGCTGAGCCGGCTGTGGGCGTTCGGGGCACCGGTGCCGTATCCGGTGCAGCGCAACGGGACCGAGGTGCTGATCGAGTTCCTCGGGGACGGCGACGGCGCGGCGGCGCCGCGGCTGGCCCAGCTCCGGCCGGAGCCCGGCGAGCTGACCGAGCTGTGGCACCAGGCCGTCGCGGCGCTGGAGCTGCTCGCCGGCGAGGGCGTCGCCCACGGTGACCTCTCGGCCTACAACCTGCTTGTGCACGAGGGCAGGCTCATGGTGATCGACCTGCCACAGGTGGTCGACGTGGTGGCCAACCCGCGCGGTCTCGAGTTCCTCGCCCGCGACGTCCGCAACCTCGCGGGCTGGTTCCACGCCAGGGGCCTGTCCGAGCAGGTCACGGCGATCGACGAGCTGCTGGCGGAGCTCACGAAGGCCGCCGGGCTGGGCTGAACGGGGCGACGCCGCGGGCGCGGGTGCCCGACGCGTGTGCGGCGTTGCCCACACCCGGCCGCCTCGATGCGAAGTCGCAGCGGGGACTCCGGTACAGTAATGACAGACCGCAACCGGCGGCGTGGATGAGTTGGTGTCCGTCGCCTCCAAGGCCAGCCGAATGGCCCGCGGTATCCGAAATGACCAAAGCGGCGCGCGGTGTCGGCGACACGGTGTGCCGGGTTCGTCCCTGTGAACGCCCACCGCACACCATCTTGTCCGCCTGCGCGCGGACAGCCGGGCCTCCTTGTGACGTACCACGTCCGAGAGGCATTTGTGACAGTCACGTTCAACCATGGTCCCTCCTCCGCGCGCGCGGACCGTCCCCGGGGCCGCAAGCCGCGCCACCGCGGCGCGGACACCGGCCGTCCGGCTCCCGCTTCCGCGGACACCGGAATGCTGCGCGACGACGCGGTGGAGACCGTGGTCACCAAGACCTTCGCCCAGCTGGGCCTTCCCGAGGAACTGCTGCGCGCGCTGGCCGACGCCGGCATCGACAAGCCCTTCCCGATCCAGTCCGCGACCATCCCCGACGCGCTGGCCGGGCGCGACGTCCTCGGCCGCGCGCAGACCGGTTCCGGCAAGACCCTCGCCTTCGGGCTGGCCATGCTGGCCCGCCTCGACGGCGGCAAGGCCCGGCCGAAGCGCCCGCGCGCGCTGGTGCTGGTGCCCACCCGTGAGCTGGCCATGCAGGTGGCCGACTCGCTGACCCCGCTGGCCAAGGCCATGGGCCTGTGGTGTCGCACCGCCGTCGGCGGGATGGCCTTCGGCCGCCAGGCCGACGCGCTCTCCCGCGGTGTCGACCTGCTCATCGCCACCCCCGGCCGGCTGTCCGACCACGTCCGTCAGGGCACCGCGCATCTCGGCGACTGCAACTTCATCGCGCTCGACGAGGCCGACCAGATGGCGGACATGGGCTTCATGCCGCAGGTCCGCGAGATCCTCGACCTCACCCCGCAGGGCGGGCAGCGACTGCTGTTCTCCGCCACGCTCGACGGCGACGTCAACAAGCTGGTGAAGCAGTACCTCGCCGACCCGGTGACCCACTCGGTCGCGCCGTCGACCGCGAGCGTGACCACGATGGATCACCACCTGCTCCAGGTCACGCACCAGGACAAGCAGGACATCGTCACCCAGATCGGCGCCCGCGAGGGCCGCACGATCATGTTCGTGCGCACCAAGCACCACGTCGACCGGCTCGCCGAGCGGCTGCGTGAGCAGGGCGTGCACGCGGGTGCGCTGCACGGCGGCAAGACGCAGGGCCAGCGCAACCGGGTGCTCTCCGACTTCAAGGAGGGCTACACCCCGGTGCTCGTGGCCACCGACGTGGCCGCCCGCGGTATCCACGTCGACGACGTCTCGCTGGTGCTGCACGTCGACCCGGCCGCCGACCACAAGGACTACCTGCACCGCGCGGGCCGCACCGCCCGTGCCGGGGCGTCCGGCGTCGTGGTCACGCTGGTCACCAACGACCAGCGGCGCACCGTCCGCCGGATGACCGACCGCGCCGGTGTCCGCGCCGAGTCCACCATGGTCCGGCCGGGCGACGAGGCGCTGACCGAGATCACCGGCGCCCGCGAGCCCTCCGGCGAGCCCGTGGTCGAGCGTCGCCGGGAGAACCCGCGCCGTTCCGGCGGCCGCGGCTTCGGCGGCGGTGGCAACCGCGGCTACGGCGACCGCCGCGGCGGCGACCGGGATCGCGGCGGCTACGGCCAGGGTTCGCGTGAGGACCACGGCCACCGCGAAGGCCGCCCCGGCGGCTACGGCGGCCGTCGCCCGCGCTTCGGCAACGGTGGTGGCGGCAACGGCGGCGGACGCCCGCAGCGTCCGGGCCGTCCCCGCCGCAGCTACGACAGCTGACCCCACGGCGATCTGACGTAACCGAACAGCGAACTCGCGTGATCCGGCAGCGAACTCGCGTGATTGGACGGAGATCTCGTCCGATCACGCGAGTTCTCCGTTTGATCACGCGAGTTTCGTCTTCAATCACGTGAGATCCGTGCTCGATCACACCACCCCGCCCATGCCGGCGCGATAAAGGGTTTGCTCGCGGACCCGGCGGTCGCTAGCTTGGGCGTTGTCGGTGTTGTCGTCGAAGGGAGCCGGGACGTTGATCTTCTGAGGTTTTTCCGCTTAGCCAAGCCGAAAAAACCTTTGAGGAGTCCCGTATGTCTTCGTCCATTGTCGTTTCCGACCTTTCCTTCTCCTGGCCCGACGGCGGGCCGGTGTTCGACCACGCCACGTTCACGCTCGGCCCCGGCCGTACCGGGCTGATCGGCGGCAACGGCGCGGGCAAGTCCACCCTGCTGCGGCTGATCAGCGGCGCCCTGACGCCCTCGGCCGGGTCGGTCTCGGTGCGTGGCACGCTCGCGTACCTGCCGCAGGACCTCGCCCTCGACCCGGACCGCCCGATCGACGAACTGCTCGGCATCTCCGCGATCCGCGCGGCGATCTCGGCGGTGGAGCGCGGTGACACCGACGAACGGCTGTTCGCGGTGATCGGTGACCAGTGGGACGTCGAGAAGCACACCCGTGCCACGCTTGATCAGCTCGGTCTCGACGCGGTCCCGCTGTCGGGCCGTGCCGGGGAGCTGTCCGGCGGCGAACTCGTCCTGCTCGGCCTCGCGGCGCAGCTGCTGCGCCGTCCGGACGTGCTGCTGCTGGACGAGCCGACCAACAACCTCGACCGCCGGGCCAGGGAGATCGTGTACCGCACGGTCGCCGGCTGGCCGGGCACGCTCGTGCTCGTCTCGCACGATCGCGAGCTGCTCGACCTCGTCGACCGGGTCGGCGAGGTGCGGGACACCCACGTCACCGTGTTCGGTGGGAACCTCAGCGCGTTCGAGGCCGCGCTGGCCGCGGAACAGGAGGCGGCCGAGCGCCGGGTCCGGGCAGCCGAGGCCGATTTCGCGCGGCAGAAACGCGAACTCGCCGACGCGCGGGTCAAGCTGGCGCGCAGGCAGCGCTACGCCCGCAAGCAGTGGGAGAACAAGCGCGAGCCCAAGGTCCGGATGCGCAAACGCCAGGAGGACGCGGAAATCGCGGCCGGGAAGCACCGGATCATGCACCAGGATCGGCTGGAGCAGGCCTCGGAACGGCTCAAGAGCGCGGAAAACGCCGTCCGCGCCGACGACGTCATCCGGGTCGACCTGCCCGCGACGTCCGTCCCGCCCGGCAAGGAGGTCCTGCGCCTGGCCGGGGTGGAACTGCGCAACGGACCGGTGGTGGATCTCGACGTCCGCGGCCCGGAGCGGATCGCGGTCCTCGGCGCGAACGGCGCCGGGAAGACCACACTGCTGCGGACGATCACCGGCGCGCTCGCCCCGCTCGCCGGGGAAACCGAGGTGCACGTGCCCGCCCGGCTGCTCCCCCAGCGACTGGATCTGCTCGACGACGAGCTGTCCGCCGTCGGGAACGTGCGGGCGGCGGCACCGTCGGTACCGGACAACACCGCCCGCGCGCTGCTGGCCCGGTTCCTGGTGCGGGGCAGGCACGCGGACCGTCCGGCGGGCAGCCTCTCCGGCGGCGAGCGGTTCCGCGCGACGCTGGCGACGCTGCTGCTGGCCGAGCCCGCGCCCCGGCTGCTGATCCTCGACGAGCCGACGAACAACCTCGACCTGGCCAGTGTCCGGCAGCTGACCAGCGCGCTGACGGCGTTCCGAGGCGCGCTCGTGGTGGTCTCGCACGACCACGAGTTCCTGCGCGGGCTGGGAATCACGCGCTGGCTGCGGCTGACGGACACGCTGCACCCGGTCGATCCGCCGTGACGCGCCGGGTGGGAGACTGCGGGGCGTGAACGCACCGGTCCCCCCGCAGCTCCCGCCCGACGAGGTCTTCGACTGGCTCGACGCCGAGGCGGAGAAGCGGGCCGGCGCGGGCCTGACGCGCAAGCTGCGTCCCCGCCCCGCGGTGGACCACGAACTGGACCTCGCCGGGAACGACTACCTCGGCCTGGCCAGGGACAAACGGGTCGCCGGCGCCGCCGCGGCCGCCGCGCTGCGCTGGGGTGCCGGGGCGACCGGCTCCCGCACGGGCAGCGGTTCGCTCGAACTGCACACCGAACTCGAGCACGAGCTGGCCCGCTTCTGCGGTGCCCAGGCCGCGCTCGTGTTCTCCTCCGGGTTCACCGCGAACCTCGGCGCGATCACGGCGCTTTCCGGTGCCGACGCGGCGATCGTGACCGACAAACACCTCCACCCCGCGCTCATCGAGGGCTGCCGCCTGTCCCGCGCGGACGTCGCGGCGGTGGCGCACGCGACGCCGTCGGCGATCAAGCACGCGCTGGCGACACGCCGCAAGCCGAGGGCGCTCGTGGTCACCGACGCGGTGTTCTCCGCCGACGGCGATCTGGCGGCGCTGGGCGAGCTGGCCGGGGCGTGCCGGGCGCACGGCGCGGCGTTGCTGGTCAACGACGCGCTCGGGTTCGGCGTGCTCGGCGAGGGCGGGCGGGGCGCGGTGCACGCGGCCGGGCTCGCCGGCGCGCCGGACGTCGTCACGACGGTGACGCTGGCGAATTCCCTTGGCGCGCAAGGCGGCGCGGTGCTCGGCCCGCGCCGGGTGATCCGGCACCTGGCGGAGTCGGCGCGCAGTTTCCTGTTCGACACCGCGCTCGCGCCCGGCAGCGCCGCCGCCGCGCTCGCGGCGCTGGGCGTGCTCCGGGCGGAGCCCGCCCTCGCGGCGAAGGCGATCGACGCGGCGGGGAACATCGCCGGTCACCTCAAGGCGGCTGGGTTCCGGGTCGAGCTGCCCGAGGCGGCGGTCGTCTCGGTGCGGGTGCCCTCCCCCGAGGTGGCGGTGTCCTGGGCCGAGGCGTGTGCCGAGCAGGGCGTGCGGGTCGGGTGCCTGCGGCCGCCGTCGGTGCCCGACGGGGTCTGCCGGCTGCGGATCACCGCGCGGGCCGATCTCACCGAGTCCGATGTGGACAAGGCGGTGAAGGTGCTCAGCGCGACGGCTCCGCACGGCGCCACATCGTGATGTGCGGGATACCGTCGTCGTCCACGAACTCCTCGCCGTGCGGGGTGAACCCGAAGCGCGCGTAGAACTCCTGGACGTAGGTCTGGGCGTCGAGCACGTAGTCGGTGTCCCCGTGCTCGACGAGGGCGGCCTCCATCAGCCGGGCGGCGAGCCCGCGGCCACGGGCCTTTCCCGCCGTGCAGACGCGGCCGATGCGCTGCACGTCGTCCGGTTCGGACAGCACCCGCAGGTAGGACTCAACGCCGTCCTCGCTCTCGAACCACAGGTGGCTGGTGCCGGGCAGCAGATCCAGCCCGTCCACGTCGAGATAGGCGGCTTTCTGTTCCACGACGAAGACATCGCAGCGCAGGCGCAGGATGTCGTGAAGCTGGGCCGCGGTGAGTTCGGGACCGGAGGCGATGAGCGGGGTGTGCACGCCTCTGCCTATCACACCCCGCTCCCGGCTCAGCCGAACACGCGTGGCCGCTCGTGCTCGGCGATGGCGTCGGCGTAGCTGGCGACGCGGGTGTAGACACCGGGTTTTCCGGCCTGGCCGCAGCCGACACCGTAGGAGACGACGCCGATCAGGGTGTCCCCGACGACCAGCGGGCCGCCGGAGTCACCGGTGCACGCGTCGACGCCGCCCTGCGGGTACCCGGCGCAGACCATGCTCTTCGCGTCGTACACGTCGTAACCGCTCTTGCAGGTCGCGTCGCTGGTCACCGGGACGACGGCACTGCGCAGGTAGTCCGAGCGCTCGCCGCCGTCGGCGACGCGGCCCCAACCGAGCACGGTGGCCTTGGTGCCCTCGCGGTAGAGCTCGCTGTCCGAGGACGTGGCGACCTTCGCGGGCCGGTACGGCATCCTGCCGCTCACGGTCAGCACCGCGATGTCGGCGCCCTTCTCCGGCCGGGTGAAGTCCGGGTGCTGCCACATCCGCGTCACCTTGTACACCGCGCCGTCGGAGGAGCGCTTGTCCTCGCGGCCCGCCACGACCCTGGCGTCGTCCTGTTTGACCGCCGCCGCGCAGTGCGCCGCGGTGACCACGGTCGCGGAGTCGACGATGACGCCGCCGCAGTACTGGTAGTTGTTGCTGTCGGTCAGGTACACCGCGTACGGGTGATCGGCCAGCGAGGCCTTGCCGCCGCCGACGATCCGGGGCTCGACGCCGCCGCTGTCCTGCGCGATGGCGTTGCCGACCACGACCGGCACCACCGCCGCGGTGAGCAGCAGCGCTCCGGCCGCGAGCAGCCACGGACGGCGCGAGGTCTTGGGCATGAATCGATCCCTTCACCGGATACTGGGCTATGCAGAAGAGCGCTCGGGAACCGGACGACTCCAGTACGTACACGAGCGGCTGGGCATACCCTAATCGGCGAGAGCCCGAAACGGTGTCACTGGAACGGGTGGTTTCCCTGCGCTGCGTCGTCACCCTGCCCTCCCGCGCCCGGGAACAATCGGGGTGGCTCCGGCGGTTGGCTAGGGTGGCAGACCGGCTTCTCACACGAAGGATGACAACGTGCCCCACTACGACCTGGTGATCGTCGGGACCGGATCCGGCAACTCGATCCTCGACCCGCGTTTCGCGGACTGGAAGACCGCCATCGTCGAAAAGGGCACGTTCGGGGGCACCTGCATCAATGTCGGCTGCATCCCGACGAAGATGTTCGTGCACACGGCGGACGTGGCCGCGACGCCGTCGAAGAGCGCGCGGCTCGGGGTCGACGAGGAACTGACCGGGGTGCGCTGGCGCGACGTCCGGGACCGGATCTTCGGCCGGATCGACCCGATCGCCACCGCCGGGGCGGAATACCGCCGCAGCCACGAGGACAACGCGAACGTCGACCTCTACGAGGGCGAAGGACGGTTCGTCGGGCACAAGGAGCTGCGGGTCTCGTTCGCCGACGGGCGTCCCGACGAGGTGCTGACCGCGGACCGGTTCGTGCTCGCCGCGGGCGGACGGCCGGTGATCCCGGACGTGCCGGGGCTGGCCGAGACCGGCTACCACACCTCGGACACCGTGATGCGGCTCGACGAACTGCCCGCGAGCATGGTGATCCTCGGCGGCGGGTACATCGCGGCCGAGTTCGCGCACGTCTTCGCCTCGTTCGGGGTCGCGGTGACCGTGGTCAACCGCTCGGGGGCGCTGCTGCGCGCGGAGGACGACGATGTCAGCGCGCGGTTCACCGAACTCGCGTCGCAGCGCTTCGACGTCCGGCTGGACCGCAAGGTGGTGCGGGCGCGGCGGACCGGGGGCGGGGTGGCACTGGACCTGGAGGGGCCGGAAGGGGCCGAGACCGCCGAGGCGGAGGTGCTGCTGGTCGCCACCGGGCGGCGGCCGAACTCCGACCTGCTCGGCCTCGACGCGACCGGAGTGACCACTGTGGACAGTGGGCACGTCGCCGTCGACGAGTACCAGCGGACGGTGGTGGACGGCGTCTACGCACTGGGCGACCTCTCCTCGCCGTACGAGCTCAAGCACGTCGCGAACCACGAAACCCGGGTGGTACAGCACAATCTGCTGCACCCGGACGAGCAGATCGCCGCGGATCACCGGTTCGTCCCGCACGCGGTGTTCACCGCGCCGCAGGTGGCCTCGGTCGGCCTGACCGAGCGGGCCGCGCGTGAGCGGGGTGTGTCCTTCGTGGTGGCGAAGCAGGACTACGCCGGGATCGCCTATGGCTGGGCGATGGAGGACACCACCGGCTTCGCGAAGATCCTGGCGGACCCGGCGACCGGCCTGATCCTGGGCGCGCACATCATCGGCCCGCAGGCCTCCTCGGTGATCCAGCCGCTGATCCAGGCGATGAGCTTCGGCCTCGACGCGCGCAGCATGGCGCGCGGCCAGTACTGGATCCACCCCGCGATGCCGGAACTGGTGGAGAACGCCCTGCTCAACCTGCCCCTGGACTGACCCCCGGCGGCGTTCCCATCACCGGGGTAGCCCCCTCCTGCCCTGGGGGGCGGCCCCGACAACATTCTATCGCCGGGGTACGACGGAACCGCGTTTCCGGCGCCGGGGAACGGAAGTTGTCCACAGTCGCCGGGGGCTGTGGACACGCGTCTCCGGCGGACGGTCCCCACCGAGGGACGCCCCCGGTGCGCTGGACGCACCGAGGGACGCCCCCGTCGCAGTGAACGCACCAGGGGCGTCCCTCGGTGCTCCGCCTCCCGCCCCCGCCCCGCACTGAAAGCGTCCTTCAGCTAGCAAGGCACCAACGAAAACTCAGATGTAGCGGGGACGTCCGGCCAGGAAACCGAAGAGGATCTGCGCGACGTAGACGGCCAGCATCACCAGCCACGGCACCGTCCAGCCACCGGTCAGGTCGTGCAGCGTGCCGAACAGGAACGGGCCGACCGCGGCCAGCAGGTAACCGAAGCCCTGCGCCATCCCGGACAGCCGCGCGGTGTCCTCCCCGCTCCTGGCCCGCAGCGCGATCACGGTCAGCGCGAGGGAGAACACGCTCATCCCGAGCCCGACCAGCAGGCTCCACACCAGCGGCGCCGCGCCCGGCGCGACGAGCAGGCCGACCATGCCGGCGAAGCCGCACAGCCCGAGCGCGACGATCCACAGGCTCTGGCTGCCCTGCCGCGCGGCCATCGGCGGCACGATGAGGCTGATCGGGACGGCGATGATCGAGATCAGGCCGAGCAGCAGACCGGCGTCGCCCTTGCTGACCCCGGCGTCCATCAGGACCTGCGGCAGCCAGCCCATCACGACGTAGGCGAGGAACGCCTGGAGCCCGAAGAAGATCGTCACGATCCACGCGAGCGGGACCCGCAGCAGCGATCGGCCGCCCCCGGCGGCGGAAACCTCCGCCCTCGGGGCCCGTCCGGTGCCCCGAGCTGCGAGAATCCAAGCGACAAACGCGATCCCGGAGAGCACCGCCCAGCTGCCGAGTGCGGGCCGCCAGCCGCCCAGCGCGGTGTCCAGTGGCGGGGTGACCGCCGAGCCGAGCGCGCCGCCACCCTGGAGCGCGGCGGTGTAGACACCGGTCATCATGCCGATGCGGGCGGGGAAGGAGTCCTTGATGACCACCGGGATCAGCACGTTGACCAGCGCGATCCCCGCGGTCGCGACCAGGGTGCCGCCGAGGACGACGTACGGCCCGTCCAGCACGCGCAGCACCAGCCCGGCCGACAGCACCACCAGCGCGGCCCCGATCGCCGTGCCGATGCCGAACCGGCGGGAAAGCAGCGGCGCGGTCAGCCCCGCCCCGGCGAAGCACAGCCCGGGTAGCGTGGTGAGCAGGCCCGCCCAGACCGACGAGGCGCCGAGCCCGTCCCGCATCTCGGCGAGCAGCGGGCCGACGCTGGTGATGGCGGGGCGCAGGTTCAGCGCGGTGAGGACCACCGCGACAGCCAGCAGCGCACCCCCCGCGATGACACCGGCGCGGCGAGGTTGCGCGTCTTCGACCGCACCTTCGAGCTCGAGTTCGAGCCGCTCGGCATATCCCGAAGCGGCAGGAGTGGTTTCGGCGGAGGTGGACGGAACGGAATCTCGGGAGTCGACACGCACGTCGGCTACTATTTCATACGTAGGATGATTGGATGAAGGGATAACTCTGTGCCTTTGGCCACGACACGTCGGGCCGGCCTGGTGGACCAGGTCATCGAGCAGCTACGGGAAGCCGTGACGCGCGGTGAATGGCCGATCGGCGAGCGCATCCCCACCGAGACCGCGCTGGTCGAACAGCTCGGCGTCGGCCGCAACACCGTTCGCGAGGCCGTGCGCGCGCTCGCGCACTCCGGCCTGCTGGAGGTGCGCCAGGGCGACGGCACCTACGTCCGCGCGACCAGCGAGGTCTCCGGCGCGATCCGGCGCCTGTGCGGCACCCAGCTGCGCGAGGTGCTCCAGGTCCGGCGGCTGATGGAGGTCGAGGGCGCGCGGCTGGCCGCGTCCGCGCGGACCGAGGAGGAACTCGCCGAGCTGCGGGAACTGCTGGAGCACCGCGACATCGACCAGCGGGACAAGGAGGTGGCCGACTTCGCCCGCACCGACGCGGAGTTCCATCTGGCGGTCGTGCGCTGCGGGCACAACGCCCTGCTCACCGAGCTCTACCGCGGGATTTCCGAGGCGATCACCGCGAGCGTGGCGGCGACCTACGACGACCCCGAGCACGCCGAGATGATCAAGCACCGCGGCATCGTCGACGCCATCGCCGAGCGGGACGCGGACCGGGCGGCCGCCGAGGCGGCCGGTTTCCTCGACGAGCTGCTCGCCCGCCTGGACGAGAAGAAGTAGCGACGTGGTGTGCGAGCGGCGAATCCGCTCGCACACCACCCGGCACTACGGCAGGGTCAGGATCTCGGCACCGTCGGCGGTGACCACCAGGGTGTGCTCGAACTGGGCGGTCCACTTCTTGTCCCGGGTGGTGACGGTCCAGTCGTCGTCCCAGAGGTCGTAGGCGATGGTGCCGAGGGTGATCATCGGCTCGATCGTGAAGGTCATGCCCTCCTCGATCACGGTCTCGACCGAGGGCTCCTCGTAGTGCAGCACGGTCGGCGGCGTGTGGAAGGCGGGGCCGACGCCGTGGCCGGTGAAGTCGCGGACGACGCCGTACCCGAAACGCTTGGCGTAGGACTCGATGACACGGCCGATCACGTTGAGCCGGCGCCCCGGCCGCACCGCCTTGATGGCGCGCGCGGTGGCCTCGCGGGTGCGCTCGACCAGCAGCCGCACCTCCTCGGAGACGTCGCCTGCGAGGAAGGTCGCGTTGGTGTCGCCGTGCACGCCGCCGATGTAGGCAGTGACGTCGATGTTGCAGATGTCCCCGTCCTCGATGACGGTGGAGTCCGGGATGCCGTGGCAGATGACCTCGTTGAGCGAGGTGCAGCACGACTTCGGGAACCCGCGGTAGCCCAGTGTCGAGGGGTAGGCCTGGTGGTCGAGCAGGAACTCGTGGACCACCTTGTCGACGTCGTCGGTGGTGGCACCGGGCTTGACGGCCTTGCCGCCCTCCTCCAGCGCCTGCGCGGCGATGCGTCCCGCGACACGCATGGCCTCGATGACCTCGGGGGTGCGCACCCCGTTGCCGGTGTCCGGTTTCGGCGAGGGCCGGTCCACGTATTCGGGACGGGTGATGCTGGCGGGGACGGCGCGGCGCGGCGTCTGCACGCCTGGCCTGAGCGGAGCACGGGACATGCCCTCCACCCTACGACGCACCGGTCAGACCGCGTCCCGCAGGAACCGGTGCGCGGCCTCGACCGCCGGTTTCGCCGAGCCCGCGTCGGTGAGCAGCACCGCGAACGCGAGGTCACCGGCGTAGCCGACGAACCAGCCGTGCGCGTGCGTCCCGTCGCCGAACTGGGCCGTCCCGGTCTTGCCCCGGACGTCGGGCAGCTCGCGCAGCCCGGTCGCGGTGCCGTCGGTGACGACCTCGCGCATCATGCCGCGCAGCGCGTCGAGCACCTCCCGGCTCGGGGGAAGGCCGGTGCCGCTCGCCTTCGCCGGCTGTCCCCGCACCAGCGAGGGCAGGGGCACCCGGCCGGACTGCACGGCGGCCGCGGCCAGTGCCATCCCGAACGGGCTGGCCACGACGGCACCCTGGCCGATCGCGTTCTCCGCGCGCCGCGCCACCGTGTCCGCGGGCGGAACCGACCCGGTCACCGTGGTCAGGCCGGGGATGACGAAATCCGCCCCGATGCCGAGCGCGCGGGCGGACTCGGTCAGCGCCGCGGGCGGCAGTTCGGTGGCGAGCCGCGCGAAGGTCGTGTTGCAGGAGCGGGCGAACGCGGTCGAGAGCGGGACGGCCCCGAGGGCGAACCCGCCCTCGTTCGGCACCGTCCGATCGGCGAACCTCGCCGTACCGGGGCAGTCGACGGCGTCCTGCGCGCGCACCGATCCCGCGGAGAGCGCCGCCGCGGCGGTGACGATCTTGAACGTCGACCCCGGCGGGAACCGGCCGGTGAGCGCGAGCGGGCCCTGTTCGTCCGCCGGATCGTTCTGCGCCACCGCCAGTAAGTCCCCTGTGGACGGTTGCACCGCGACGAGCGCGGCGGCCGCCGGCACCGGCTCCAGCGCCTTTTCGGCCGCTGACTGGAGTTTGGCGCTCAGCGTGCTGATCACCGGCGGTGCGGCCGTCGCCTGGTGCAGGTACAGCTCGCCCGTCTCGGCCCCGCCGCCGCCGATCCTGGTCACCCGCCAGCCCGCGGTCCCGGCGGCCCGCTGCCCGGCGAGCGCCCGGATCGGGGGCAGCACCTGACGCCCGGTGTCCCTGGTGGCGCCGAGCAGCTGTTCCTGACGGCTGAACCACACCCCCGGCAGGTCGTAGATCGCCGGTTTGACGCGCTCGTAGTCACCCGCGCGCAGGGTCAGCACCGGATACGCGCCGCCGGGCTTGGTGGCCTTGATGCCGTCGAGGACCGACTTCCCGGTCACGCTCGGCTCGAACCGGTGCAACGCGGATCCGAGGCGGGTGGCGACGTCCTCGGCGTCGGGCGTGCGGGCCGGGTCCACCACGACGCCGACGACGGTCTGCGGCCGCAGCAACGGGACGCCGTCGCGGTCGAGGACCGGGGCGAGCGGGGGCGGGGCGGACCGGACCGCGACGCTCTCGCCGTCTTCCAGTTCGGGATGGACGACCTGGGGCCGCCAGTGCACCTCCCAGCCGTTCTGCGCGGCGCGCACCTGCGCGGAGGTGGTGTAGGACCACGTCCGCCCGCCGGACAGACGCCAGGTCAGCCGGTAGGTCCCGGTCCCGGAGGTCCCCGCCTTGCCGAAGTGCCGGTCGGTGACCTCCACCGACTCCGGCGCGAGCGCGGACCGGACCCGGCCCAGTGTCGCGCGGGCCTGGTCCGGGGCGTCGGTGACCCGCGCGGCGGCGTCGGCGTCACCGGACACGACGGCGGCGAGGAACTCGTCGAGCACGTCGTCGGCCTCGGGCGCGCCGCAGGCGGTGAGGGGGACGACGGCCAGCAGCGCCAGCGCGAGTGCCGTGGCGCGGGATCGGGGGCGCGGTGGGGCGGAGCGCATGGGGCCGGATGGTGCCAGTTCACCGGAACGGCGGCGGCCCGCAACGCCGACCCGGAAGAGCGAACGTACCCGTCAGAAAAGGACGGTCGCGTACTGGCCGACCTGCTTGAACCCGATCTTGCGGTACGCGGCGAGCGCGGGGGTGTTGAACCCGTTGACGTACAGGCTCGCGGTGCGGCCGAGACCGCGGACGAGGCGGGTCGCGACCGCGGCCGTGCCCGCGGTGCCGATGCCGTCGCCGCGGCGTCCCGGATGGACCCAGACGCCCTGGATCTGCCCGACGGTGGCCGACATCGCGCCGATCTCCGCCTTGAACACGACTTCGCCGTTCTCGAACCGGGCGAAGGCCCGCCCCGCCGCGATCAGCTCGCTCACCCTGGCGCGGTAGCTGGCGCCGCCGTCGCCGCTGCGCGGGTCGACGCCGACCTCCTCGATGAACATCGCCACGGCCGCCGGGAGATAGCGTTCGAGTTCGTCGGGCCGGACCGCGCGCACCGCCGGATCGGCCGCGACCAGCGGCGGCCCGTCCAGCGCCATCAGCGGCTGATCGTCGCGGATCTCCCTGGCCGGGCCCCACTCCCCGGACAGCTCGTCCCACAGCCCGAGCACCTGTTCGGCCGGGCCGACCAGCGACGAGCAGCTGCGCTGGCGGCGCAGCGCCCGATCGGCGAAGGACCGCAGCGCCGAAGCGTTGCCGCGCAACGGGATCAGGTTCGGCCCGGAGAAGCACAGGCCCTGCAGGCGGGCGGCCCGGATCGGCCGCGACTCGGCCGCCCAGAGCTCACCACCGAGCCGCCACGGGTCGAGGCCCGCGGCCTCGACCCTGGCGCTGACCATGCAGCTGCCCACCGGGTCGGCGGCCAGCGCGGCACGGACCGCCGGATAGTCCCGATCATCGAGCAGCCGTGCACCTGCAAGCCGCAACACGGTGTCTAGCCTGCCAGATGAACGCCGTGAACGGAACGCAAGCCCGCGTATACGCTCGGGCAAACCGCGTGCGTACGGCGGTCACGCCGCCCCGCGGTAGGTGCCGATGGTCCAGGCGTTGCCCTCCGGGTCGCGAAGGCTGAAGGTGTGCGACCCGTAGTCGGTGTCGTGGAGGTCGAGGGTGATCTCCGCGCCCGCCGCGCGAACACGCTCGTGGATCTCGTCGACGTGGTCCGAAACGACGTAGGCGACACCGCCGCCGGGCTTCATGTTGTCGTGGACGCCGTCGTCGGGTTTGACGCTGCCGAGCATCACGCCACCGCCCTCGGGCCAGCGCAGTTCGGCGTGCTGGACGAGACCGTCGTCATCGGAGACCACGAGAGCCTCGCGGAACCCGAGGACGTCGACGAGGAACCGGATGGCGGCGGGCGCGTCGCGGTACCGGAACGCGGGCCGGACAGTGGGAAGTAGTGTTTCTGCTTCGCTCATGCACCTCAGTCTTGTTCGCCGAAGACCTCGGAGTCTTGGAGGAACGGGAGCTCCTCGCGGATCCACGTCCGCGGTGAGCAGCCCGCCAGTGCCCGCCATTCGTTGGACAGGTGGGCCTGGTCGTAGAAGCCGCATTCGACGGCGATGCCCGCGAGGTCGACCGGTCCGCCACGCCGGATCAGCGCCCCGGCCCGCTCGAACCGCAGCACCCGCGCGGCCTGCTTCGGCGCGAGCCCGAGTTCGGCGCGGAACCGTTCCCCGAAATGCCGTCTGCTCCAGCCGATCTCCCCGGCGAGGTCGGCGACGCGGACCTGCCCGGCGGCACCGCGCATCCGCCGCCACGCCTCCCCCAGCTCCGGCGCGGGCTCGACCACTTCCCCGGCCCGCGCGGTGAGGACCTCGTCGAGGATCGCGAAGCGCTGCTGCCACGTCGGCGTTTCGACGAGCCGTTCCGGCAGCGACGCGAGATCCGGCAGGTCCAGTTCGTCCAGCCCGACGACGTGGCCGCTCAGCTCGGCCGCGGTGACGCCGAGCAGCGTGCGCACCCCGAGCGGGTCGAGTTCGAGGTGGATCCCGGCCTGGACGAGGTCCTGTTCGATCAGGATGGCCTCGGTGTGCAGGCCGCCGACGAAGGCCTGCGCCCGTTTCGTGTACTCGGGCCGGGGGCCCGCCATCCGCACCGGCCCCTCCAGGCTGATGATGAGCGTCACATGCCGGGACGGCAGGCCGCGGTGCACCGGCAGCGTCACGTTCCGTTGCGCGTAGCCGACATAGCGCGTGACCAGCGGCCGCACCACGGGATGCGGCGTGCGGACGGCCCAGCTGACGTTCACACGACCAGCCTAGGCCGACGTCCTCGCCAGCGGGGCTTCACCGGAGTTTGCTAACACGGACGAGGGCGTGACCCGTCCCCCGATGTCCCCGCCGCGCGAAGGAACCACCATGACCATCCAGGAACAGGCACACCAGCTGGAACAGCTGGCCGAGCAGGTCCCCACCGGGATCGCGCTGGCCACCAAGAGCGAGCTGGAGGAGCTGCGCTCGCTCGTGCTCGGAGTGCTCGGCGAAACGTCGACGGCGGTCGCGATCCAGGGCGCGATCGAACTCGCCGGCGCGCAGATCGACGATCTGACCGCGGCGCTGGAGAACGTCAAGATCCAGATCCGCGACGCCGCCCAGCACCACCTCCAGGGCTGAGGCCGTCAACCCACCGTGACGACCGGCTCACCCTCGCCGACGGTCTCGCCCGCCTCTTCGGCGATGCGCATGGCTTCCTCGATGAGGGTCTCGACGATCGCGTGCTCGGGCACGGTCTTGATGACCTCGCCCTTGACGAAGATCTGGCCCTTGCCGTTGCCGGAGGCGACGCCGAGGTCGGCTTCGCGCGCCTCGCCGGGTCCGTTGACGACGCAGCCCATCACGGCCACGCGCAGCGGGATCTCCATGCCCTCCAGCCCGGCGGTGACCTGCTCGGCGAGCGTGTAGACGTCGACCTGCGCGCGTCCGCACGACGGGCAGGAGACGATCTCCAGCTTGCGCTCCTTGAGGTTGAGCGACTGCAGGATCTGGATGCCGACCTTGACCTCTTCCACCGGCGGCGCGGACAGCGACACCCGGATGGTGTCCCCGATGCCCTGGCGCAGCAGGGCACCGAAGGCGACGGCGGACTTGATCGTGCCCTGGAACGCCGGGCCCGCCTCGGTGACGCCGAGGTGCAGCGGGTAGTCGCACTGCTCGGCGAGGAGCTCGTAGGCCCGCACCATGACCACCGGGTCGTTGTGCTTGACCGAGATCTTGATGTCGTGGAAGTCGTGCTCGGCGAACAGCGACGCCTCCCACAGCGCCGACTCCGCCAGTGCCTCCGGCGTCGCCTTGCCGTACTTGTCCATGATCCGCTTGTCCAGCGAACCGGCGTTGACCCCGATCCGGATCGGCGTGCCGTGGTCCTTCGCGGCCTGCGCGATCTCCTTGACCTGGTCGTCGAACTTGCGGATGTTGCCCGGGTTCACCCGGACCGCGGCACACCCGGCCTCGATCGCGGCGAAGACGTACTTGGGCTGGAAGTGGATGTCGGCGATCACCGGGATCTGCGACTTCTTCGCGATCGCGGGCAGCGCCTCGGCGTCGTCGGCCGACGGGCAGGCGACACGCACGATGTCGCAGCCGGCCGCGGTCAGCTCGGCGATCTGCTGGAGCGTGGCGTTGACGTCGGCGGTGAGCGTGGTGGTCATCGACTGGACCGAGATGGGGTGCTCGCTGCCGACACCGACCGGGCCCACCATCAGCTGACGGGTCCTGCGGCGCTCGGAGAGGACGGGCGGTGGCAGGGCTGGCATACCTAGCGCGACGGTCACGGCACCCAGCCTACCTACTCCGACCGGGGCACCTTCACCAAGTCAACCGTGACGGTGAGCAGTATTACGGGCGGTGCGGCGCGCACCGGCCGGGCCACGACCCGACCGGTGCGCGTGACTACGGCAAACGGATCGGGTTGACGATGTCCGCGGTCACGGTGAGCAGCGTGATCCCACCGCCGATGACGACGAGCACGAGCGTCACCGCCGACAGCTTCGTGTAGTCGACCGGCCCGCCCGCGGCCTTGCCCCGCAGCTTGCGGAACCAGTCGCGGACACGCTCGTACCAGACGATCGCGATGTGCCCGCCGTCCAGTGGCAGCAGCGGCAGCAGGTTGAACACGCCGATGAAGAAGTTGAAGCTGGCCAGGAGGAAGAAGAACAGCGGCCAGAGCCCGCGTTCGACCGCCTCGCCGCCGATGCGGCTCGCGCCGACGACGCTGACCGGGGTGTTCGGGTCCCGTTCGCCGCCGAAGATCGAGTTGACCACCGCCGGGATGCGCTGCGGGAACTCGACCAGGCGCTTCGCCGTCTCGGAGAACATCGTGCCGGTGAAGCTCACGGTCTTGCCGACCGCGTCGACGGGGCCGTAGCTGAGCAGGCCGGGCGGGTTGGCCGCCGAGGCGCCGATCATGCCGACCTCCTTCACCGAGTTGTCGGTGAGCAGCCGCTGTACCCGGGGGATGTCGATGGTGATGGGGAGGGTCTGCCCGCCCCGCTGGACCTGGAACACGGTGGGCCCGCCGGCGGCCTGGACGGTGTTGAGCATGTCGTTCCAGGTCGGCGTCGGCTTCCCGCCGACGGAAAGCACCTTGTCGCCGGGCAGCAGCCCGGCCTTGGCGGCGGGCACGAGGTCACCCGGCGCGCAGGTGGCGTTGTTGACCTGCTCGGTGGTGGTCGCGGCCTTGGCGCACGAGGTCTTCCCGATGACCGCTTCCACGGTCGGGTGCAGGTTCGGCAGGCCCATGGTGACCGCCATGAGGTAGAGCACCACGAACCCGAGGATGAAGTGCATGACCGATCCGGCGGCCATCACCACGGTCCGCTTCCAGGTCTTGAAGCGCCACATCGCCCGCTTGGTCTCGTCCGGGGTGATCTCGTCCATCGCGGTCATCCCGGCGATGTCGCAGAAACCGCCCAGCGGGATCCACTTGAGACCGTATTCGGTCTCGCCGCGGCGGAAGGAGAACACCGTGGGCCCGAAGCCCACGAAGTACCGGCGCACCTTCATCCCGAAGGCCTTCGCGGTCAGCATGTGACCGGCTTCGTGCAGCGCCACGGAGATACAGATCCCGAGCGCGAACAGCACTATCCCGACGATATAGGCCACGACGCGCTACTTCCCCTTACCGATCATCGATCCGGCACGCGCGCGAGCCCACCGCTCGGCCGCGAGCACATCCGCCACGTCGCGAGGCTCGCGACGCCATTCGTCGGCGGCTTCCACCACCTGCGAAACAGTGTCCACGATGGAGGTGAAGCTGGTGTTCTGCGCCAGGAAGGCGGCCACCAGTTCCTCGTTCGCGGCGTTGTAGACCGCCGGGACGCAGCCGCCCAGCTCCCCGGCGTGACGGGCCAGCCGCACCGCGGGGAAGGCGTCGTCGTCCAGCGGCTCGAACGTCCAGCTCGCGGCCTTGTCCCAGGTACAGGCCGCGGCGGCGCCGGGGACGCGGTCGGGCCAGTGCAGGGCCAGCGCGATGGGCAGCCGCATGTCGGGCGGGCTGGCCTGGGCGATGGTGGAGCCGTCCACGAAGGTCACCATCGAGTGAACGATGGACTGCGGGTGCACGGTCACGTCGATCTTCTCGGCCGGGATGTCGAACAGCAGCGTCGCTTCGATCAGTTCGAGGCCCTTGTTGACCAGGGTGGCCGAGTTGATCGTGATCAGCGGCCCCATCGACCAGGTCGGATGCGCCATCGCCTGCTCGACGGTGACGTCGGCGAGCTCGGCGCGGGTGCGGCCGCGGAACGGGCCGCCGGACGCGGTCAGCACCAGCCGCGCGACCTCGGCGTCCCGCCCGGCCCGCAGCGCCTGCGCGATGGCCGAGTGCTCGGAGTCGACCGGGACGAGCTGCCCCGGCTTGGCCGCGGCCAGCACGAGCGGACCACCCGCGATGAGCGACTCCTTGTTGGCGAGCGCGAGCGTGGCGCCGGTGGCCAGCGTCCGCAGCGTCGGTTCCAGGCCCTGGGAGCCGGGCAGCGCGTTGAGCACCACGTCGACGCCGACCGCGTCGATGAGCTCGGTCACCGCGTCGGCCCCGGCGAAGATCCGCGGGATCCGGAACTCGCCGCGTGCGTACCCCCGCTTCTGCGCCTCGGCGTACAGCGCGAGCTGGAGATCCTCGACGACGGTCGGCTTCGTCACAGCGACCGCGTCGACCTCGTGCGCCAGCGCCTGCGCCGCCAGCGCCTGGGGATCCGAGCCGCCCGCGGCGATCCCGGCGACCCGGAACAACCCCGGGTTACGGGCCGCGACGTCGAGGGCCTGGACTCCGATGGACCCGGTCGAGCCGAGCACGAGCACACTTCGCGAAGTAGTCATCGCGAGCCATTATCGCCCGGGTCGTGTCGGTGGCGCCCGCCCCGGTGTGGGATCATCCGGGGGTACGTGTTGTTCCGGGTCTCAAGGAGTTTGATCGTGGTGAGCAAGGCGGTCGAGAAGCGGCCCGAGGTCGACCCGCGCGACGAGCCGTCGGCAGCGTGGGGCTGGCACGGTGAGTTCCCGAAGGCCACCCGGATCGCGGGCTGGGCGAGCGCGGTCATCCTGCTGCTGATGCTCAAGGGCAACCACGAGAACAACACCGAGAACGTCTGGCTGGTCGGGCTCGCGGCGTTCATCGTGCTGCTGCTGGTCCTGGACATCCGCAAGCGCCGCACGGCCTGGCGCAAGTGACGTCCTCTCCCACCCCTGTGGGAGGTTCCTCCCCGTCGTAGTGCGGTTCAGGGAGGAAGGTTCACGCATCCGGCTCCCTATACGGGTGCCTCGCCCTGTCTGGACTGCGCGTGCTCTACGACCTACCGTGACCGCTCACGGTAGGTCCCGCCCGTCCGGCGGTGGATAGTGCTCGGTCACGGATAT
The DNA here is from genome assembly GCF_039541975.1 of Amycolatopsis samaneae. Lineage (NCBI taxonomy): Bacteria > Bacillati > Actinomycetota > Actinomycetes > Pseudonocardiales > Pseudonocardiaceae > Amycolatopsis > Amycolatopsis samaneae. The sequence goes on along the minus strand of NZ_BAABHG010000003.1, from coordinate 669,141 downwards.
TTATTGCCGCGTTGCGATCAGCGTGGTCGGTGTGACCGCAGTGAACGCATGCGAACAGGCGACCGCATCCTCGGCGGGAGTCGGGATCGCGGACACCGCATTCCGCACAGGTTTGCGAGGTACCCGGTGCAGGCACCACGACCAGCGTTCCGCCGCTCCGCTTCGCCTTATACCCCAGCTGACGACGAATCTCGAACCATCCCTGATCGTAGATCGACCTGTTGAGTCCAGCCTTCTGCAACACTTGACGGCCAGGATGTTCGATAGTGCCCTTCGCTGAGCGAGCCATGTTGGACACACACAAGTTCTCGATCGCGATCAGGCCGTGGTTGTTGGCCAGGTCGGCGGTGAGCTTATGGTTCCAGTCGGCGCGACGGCGGGACTGCCGAGCCTTCATCGTCGCGATCTGTGCGATGGTGCGGCGAAGCCGTTTACTGTATCTACCTCGGCTGTGTCTCTTCGCGTACACGATCTGACGGGCCTTGCGCTGCTCCAAGCCGCGGAGCCGCTTCTTCTCACCGGGGCTGAAGATATCGGGACGCTGCCGTTCGCTCTCCTCACTGGAGAGAAACACCGAACAAGCTATCCCGAGATCCACCCCGACCGGCGGCCCAGTGTTGACGAGCGGTTCGACTGGCTCCGGCTGGTGAACACCGAACGCGATATGCCAGCCCAGGCCATCCTGGCTCACCGCAGCATTGCGCACGACGCCCTCGATCGGCCGGGCCAGCCGCAGCCGCACCCATCCCAGCTTCGGCAACCACACCTGAGCCATCCGCCGAGACACCTTGCGGATACGCACTGCCTGCCCGGGGAACGCCACTCCTTGCCGACCCCGTTTGCGCTTGAATCGAGGGAATCCAGCCGGGTGAGCTGGGTTCCAGAAGTTGTCATACGCCGTGTCAAGTTGCCGCAACACCCGCTGAGCGCACTGAGCAGGCAGATCCCGCAGCCATTCATGCTCCCGTCGCGCCTCGGTCAACTCGACACACTGGTCCACCGCGCGCACCGTGACACGTCGCGCGGACCGATATGCCCAGACCCGCTCCGCCAGGGCTACGTTCCTCACGGCCCGGCAGGTGTGCGTCCACGACACGAGCCGCTCCGCCTGTACCGAATCCGGGTACAAGCGGAGCCGCGAGGCCGTGTTCGCCTTCATGCCAGGACCGTATACGGCAGGTACGACAGTTATTGCGCAAGACAGACAGGCCAGCCTACGACCGCTAAACTCGCGGGTCATGAAGCTGCGCTGGGGTCTCGCTGTCGTCGTTTCACTGCTGGCCACCCTGGTGGCCCCCGCCGTAGCCTCGGCGGCACCCGCCTCCGGGTTTCCCGTTGTGCGGTGTTCCTTCACGCCGACACCCGAGAACCCGGCGGCACGACCGGTGCTGCGTCCGCTGCCCTTCGCGCTGACGCACGGCAGCGTCGACGTGACGTTCCGCTTCAACTACGGCCCGGTGACCGTGCGGCTCGACCGCGCGGGCGCGGCGCCGTGCGCGGTGCACAACATGGCGAGCCTGGTGCTCCAGCGGTTCTACGACCACTCGCAGTGTTGGCGCCTGACGAACTCGGCGCGGCTCGGCGTGCTCCAGTGCGGGGACATCTACGAGGTCGAAAAGGGCGGGCCAGGGTACAAGTTCCCCGACGAGGTCACCGGTGCCGAGACCTACCCGCGCGGGACGATCGCGATGGGCAACCAGGGCGCGGGCACGAACGGGAGCGAGTTCTTCATCGTGCACTCGTTCGCTCATATTCCCGCTCAGTATTCGGTGCTGGGGCGGGTTGTCCGGGGCATGGACGTGCTGGACCGGATCGTGGCGGCGGGGATCATCCCCAGCGAACGCGGCCCGCTCGACGGAGCACCGGCCAAGCCGGTCAAGATCGACCGAGCCACCTTCAGCTTCTGAGCACCTGGGCGCTCTTACCCAAGCCGGTCAGCTATTCGTCCTCTGGAAGAGCTCCCATCACATACTCGCCCTGAGGAAAAGCTCCAGTCAAACGCGAAAACCGGTCTCGGTCCACCTCGACCCGGTCGAGGATGTCCCGGGCGGCGTAGTCGAACTTCCCGCCTAGCTCGCCGTAGAGGATCCATAAGCCCTCCCGCGCGCGGGCCCGGCACTCGTCGCCCAGCTTCGGGTTGCCGCGCGCTGCTGCTTCTTCGTCGGCCTCACCGGCAACCAGCTGGAAGAGAAGTTCCAGCACGTGCGGCTTCGCCGCAGGAGAAACCCCTTCGACGAGAGCGGCGAGAAGGACGGGCACCACCGCGGGCGCCGCTTCGAAGAGCTGCCCCTGCACGACCACGCAGTTCTCGAGTTCCCAGTAGTATCGCTCGGCTTCAGCGTTCGACGTCGCCAGCAGCAACCCCGCGATACTGCCCGGCACCCTCTTCGATCGGTCACCCATGACCGGGAGCGATTCCCAGTCCGTTCTCCGAATTTCTTCTCGGGCCAAGACAGCCACCGCACCGATGTTTCCCGTCACAGCCACTCTTCCGTTCGATCCTCACCGCACAGCGTGCTTGAAGTCGGGAACATCGGCGACCGACGCCGGATCGCCGATCGGCCAGACCCGAAATCCTTCCGGTGCCCACACTCGCGATAGTTGAATTCCCCTCAGACACGCGTCGCACCAGAACAGCAGATAGGCCTTCCGCGTTTCAGGAAAGCCCACGTAACGAATCTCCAGCCGGTATTTACTACAAGTCGGGCAGGAAACGAAGGCGGCGTCACCCCTGCCGGCGTCGATCACCGTGACCAGCTTCTTCACCCATGCCCTGCGCGACGACCTGACACCCGATCCCTTGTAGGGAACGGACATGCCCTTGTCTCCCGTGGCGTTCTCGATGAACTCGAACACGTCCGTACCGAACTCGACGAGGACCTGGTCATACCCACCGAACCAGCGGCCGTCCTCGCCGAGAAACACAGTCATGTGCCGGGAGAACGCCTCGCCGACGGGAACCACGGCGACCCCGGCCTGCTCGGTGTACTCGGCCGCCAGTCCCCAGCTGATCCCGGCACAGGCCTCCGCGGCCGAGAATATGATCTCATCGTGCCCATACGGCCTCCGGACATCCACGAACAGACCGGAGAAGTTACGCAGGAAGTCGACGGCGGCCGGAAACACCCGGTACCCGTCCTCCTCCAGCGCCCGCAGATCCGCGTCGATGGGCACCCGGCGACTCGGTGACCAACGCGCCTTGCGCAGGGCACGAATCGCCGGACGCACGACTTCCGGCGCGGAACCAGGATTCTCGATCAGCATTCGGAGATCCCCAGAAAGAAGCGACCGCAGTCAAGTTCACCGATCGAAAACAAGGAATTTTCGAGACTTTCACTCCAGTCGACAAATCGGTGTCCCGTCACAGCCACCCTTCCGTTCGAGCCCGCTCCCACATAGCCTCGAAGTCTGCTCTTTCCATGGTCGCGGCCGAAAATTCCGCTTGCGCGTTGATTTCCTCGAGTGGAGGCATCGGAGCCTCAGCGAGGAACACGCGATCGGTTTCCCGGACGGCATCCGCCCAGTCCATCCGGCCATCGCGATACACCTCGACCCTGCGAATCTCGTACCCGTCTTCGCCTATCTCGCCGAACGTCTCGACAGGTTCGACCTCAAAGTCGTGACGCCATTCAACACGAAGAAACCAGCTGGCCAATCCTCACCTCATGTTTCATGAAAGACCACGCTCTTGCTATCGAGCGCCCGAGAAATCCGTTACAAGCTTTTTTGACATTGCTCCGTTCGGCCTACATTCACCATTCTGAACGAGGCCGAAAACCGTAACTGCGCCTGGGTTTATCCAGCCGTCGCGTAGAGATACTGATGAACCTCGGGCCGTTCTCCCGCCTCCGCTTCGACCTCGCGCAGTTCGAGCACGCGGAAACCGGCGGCGTACACGACGGCCGACAGTTCGTCGTCCGGGTAGGCGGTCACCGCCACCGGGACGTCGAGGAACTCCAGCGGGTACGCGTCGAAGTCGCCCCGCACCATGCCGAGCACCAGCAGCCGCGGACCGCGCAGGCGCGTCCGGAGGTCGGCGAGCACCTCGGCGATCGACGCCTTCGGCAGCATGAGCAGGGAGAAGAACGCGGTCACGGCGTCGAACTCGCCGAGGTCGTCCAGCGCCCGAAGATCGCGCTGGTGGAAGGTCGCCCGGGGGACGTTGGCCCGCGCCAGGTCGAGCATGACGGCGGATTCGTCGACGCCGACGACCTCGGCCCCGGCTTCGCTCAGATCACGGGCAGTCGGGTCACCACTGCCGCAGCCGAGGTCGAGCACCCGGCCACCCGCCGGGAGGCGGGTGGCGAGCCAGGCGACAGCCTCGCGCTGCGGGCCCCGGTCCGACCAGGACTCGTCGTAGCGGGCACCGATGCGGTCGAACGGCGCGGGACCGGGCTCCTGGCTGCTCATGATCCGCAGTGTTCCAGGAGCGCGGCCCGGCCGCACCGTCGTTTATCGTCGTTCGCCGGTGACCGGGGCGACGAGTTCGCTCGGGCCGCCACTCGCTTCCCCGGCCACCGCGGCCAGTTCCTCGCCGACCGGTTCGCGGTCGGCCTCGGCGGGCGGCTTGCCCTTGGTGAACAGCGAGGCCACGGCGCCGATGACGCAGACGACGATGGCGAAGCCGAAGGCGACCGCGAGGCCCTGCGAGAACGGTTCGGAGATCAGGTTCGGGAAGAAGCTGCGGCCGGTGAGGAAGCTCGCCTGGTCCGCGGGCAGGTTGTGCAGTTGATCGCCCAGCAGCTGCTGGATCGGGTTGTAGCCGAGGAACGCCGCGAACAGCACCGCGACCGCGGGCAGGTGCGCCAGCTGGTCGGCCGACGCGGCGGGGACGCCGTGCGCGGTCAGGCCCTGGCTCATCGCGGTGGGCAGGCTGCTCGACAGCCCGGCGATGATCAGGCTGAAGAAGAACCCGATGGACAGCACCATCGCCGCGTTCTGGAACGTCGTCATCATGCCGGCGCCGGACCCGCGCGCGTCGGCGGGCAGGCTGTTCATCACCTCGACGCGGTTCGGTGAGGCGAACATGCCCATGCCGATGCCGTTGAGCAGCAGGATTCCCGCGAACGCCCAGTAGTCGAAGTCCACCGGCAGCACGATCAGCAGGCCGAAGGTGACCGCGGTCAGCGCCAGGCCGCCGAAGGCCAGCAGCCTGCTGCCCATCCGGTCCGACAGCGCGCCGGAGACCGGGGCGGAGAGCAGGAAGCCGACCGTCATGGGCAGCATGTAGATCCCGGCCCACAGCGGCGTCTGTTCGAAGGTGTACCCGTGCTGCGGCAGCCAGATCCCCTGCAGCCAGATGATCAGCACGAACTGTAGCCCGCCGCGGCCCAGCGACGCGGTGAAGTTCGCCAGGTTGCCGAGGCTGAACGAGCGGATGCGGAACAGCGAAAGCCGGAACAGCGGGTTCTCCACCTTGGTCTCGATGACCACGAACCCGATCAGCACCACGACTCCGCCGATCAGGCAGCTCAGCACGAACGGGCTCCCCCAGCCGGTCGGCGAACTGCCGTAGGGCTGGATGCCGTAGGTGATGCCGACCAGCACCGCGATCAGGCCGACGGCGAAGGTGATGTTGCCCCACCAGTCCATCCGGCCGTGCTTGCTGACGCCGGTGTCGTGCAGTTTGAGGTAGGCCCAGATCGTGCCGATCACGCCGAACGGCACGGACACCAGGAAGATCAGGTTCCAGTCGATCGGCGCGAGCACCCCGCCGACGACCAGGCCGATGAACGAGCCCGCGATCGCCGCGACGCCGTTGATGCCCAGCGCCAGGCCGCGCTGGTTGGTCGGGAACGCGTCGGTCAGGATCGCCGACGAGTTCGCCATCAGGAACGCGCCGCCGACGCCCTGCACGATCCGCCAGCCGATCAGCCACAGCGCGGCCGCGTCGCCGTCGAACCAGGTGATCGCCAGCATGACCGACGAAACCGTGAACACGGCGAAGCCCATGTTGTACATCCGGGCCCTGCCGTACATGTCCCCCAGCCTGCCGAAGCTCACCACCAGTACCGCGGTGACCACGAGGAATCCCATGATCATCCACAGCAGGTAGCTGGTGTTCGACGGTTCGAGGGGGTTGATGCCGATGCCCTTGAAGATGTCCGGGAGGGCGATCAGCACGATGGACGAGTTGATGGTGGCGATCAGCATGCCCAACGTCGTGTTGGACAGCGCGATCCACTTGTACCGCGGCCCCAGTTCCGCGGTCGAATACGTCTTGCGCCGCACCTTGACGGACCTCCGTTCGATTCCCTTAGTAAGGCTAAGCAAGTTAATTGCGTGACGCAACCAACAAGCCGTGATCGACATCGGAGAGAACAGTCACAATCGCAAATAGTCCTTTATGGACTATTTGGAAAAGAGAAACCCTTGGCGCGCGGCGGGTCCTAGGTCGCCGCGCCGGATGGCCCAGCGGCGACCCGGTCGAGCAGCGGAAGCAGCGACGCCGGGTCCTCGACGTGCGCGTTGTGCCCGAGACCGGGCAGTTCGACGGCGTTCGCGCTCAGCTCGCGCAACTGGCCGATCCCGCTCATCGGGTCGTGCTCGCCGGCGGCCAGCAGCACCGGGCAGCGCGCGGCGGCGAGCAGTCCGCGCATGTCCGGCCTCCCGACGGCGAACGCGGCCGGGTCCAGCGCGAGGCGCCAGCCGTCCGCCGACTCGGCGAGCCCGGCCGGGTCCGCGCCGGTCAGGCCCAGCAGCCCGGACACCTTCAGATATCCCCGCTCGGCGTCCTCCCTGGTCTCGAACACCCGGGGCGGGCGCGCGGCCATGGCAGCGGCCTTCGCCAGCTCGTCGTCACTCCACTCGACCTTGACGCCGACCGCGACCACCCCGGCGACTTCGATCCCGAACCAGCCGGTCGCCAGCGTCAGCGCGAGCACCCCGCCCAGGGAATGGCCGACGACGAGCACCGGCCCGGCGCCGGGCAGCCGATCGGCCACGGCGGCCGCCATTCCGCCGAACGAGTACCGCGGCAGGCGCGGCGCGCCGCCGTGTCCCGGCAGGTCGGGGGCGTGCGCGGGGCGGTCGAGCAGCTGGGTGAAGCCGTCCCAGACCGCGCCGGTGGCGCCCAGTCCGTGCAGCAGCAGTACGTCCGGCCGTGTCGTCGTGTCCACCGGTTGGATCTTTCCGCAGGCCGGGGTCCGCGGGCTAGTGTCGGAAGGTGCGCACCGCGGCGATCACCGATCCGGACACCTATGTCACCGGCGTCCCCCACGAGCTGCTCGCCCGGTTGCGCCGCGAGTCGCCGGTGGTGCGGCTGGACGGGTTCTGGGCGGTGCTCGGGCACGCCGACGTGCGGCGGGTGCTGCGCGATCCGGCGGTGTTCTCGTCGCAGCTGGGCGGCACACAGATCCGCGACCCGGCGACTGCGCGGGATCTGCGGTACGTGCGCCGGATGATGCTCAACATGGACCCGCCGGAGCACGCGCGGCTGCGCGGGCTGCTGACGAAGGCGTTCACGCCGCGGGCCGTGGCCAGGCTGACCGACCGGATCCACGGGTGGGCGCGCGCCCTCGTCGGCGCGGTGGCCGACGACGGCGAATGCGACTTCGCCAAGGTCGCCGCCGATCTGCCGCTGCTCACCCTCGCCGAGGTGTTCGGCGTGCCCGAACGGGACCGGCGGCTGATGTACGACTGGAGCAACCGCGTCATCGGCTACCAGGACGCCGAGTACGCGGTGAGCGCGACCGTGCACGCGGACGAGGTCACGGAGCTGGCGCGGGCGGCGCTGGCCGTGCGACCGGTGCCGGGCCCCGGCGGCACGATGCCCGACCCGCGCACCCGCGAGGGCATGCCGGACCTCTACGCCTACGCCACCGCGCTCGGCGAGTACAAACGCGAGTATCCCGGTGACGACGTGATGAGCAACCTGATGCAGCACGTCGATGACGAGGGCGGCCAGGTCTCGATCGCGGAGTTCGAGAACCTGTTCTGGCTGTTTTCCGTGGCGGGCAACGAAACCCTGCGCAACGGGCTGCCCGGTGGGCTGTTCGCCCTGCTGTCCGACCGCACGCAGTACCGCGCGCTGCTGGCCGACCGTTCGTTGCTGCCCGGCGCGGTCGAGGAGATGTTGCGCTGGTGGACTCCGGTTATGCACTTTCGCCGCACGGCTACTCGGGACGTCCGGCTGTCCGATGTGGATATTCGAGCCGGGGAGAAAGTGGTGGTGTGGTTCTCCTCGGCCAATCGGGACGAGACGGTGTTTCCGGATCCTGATCGGTTCGACATCACCCGTGCTGCCGGTGATCACCTGACCTTCGGGCACGGGCCGCATTTCTGCCTTGGCGCGCAGCTGGCGCGGGTGCAGATGCGGGCGATGTTCTCCGCGGTGCTGGATCTGCTCGGCGAGGTGGAACTCGCGGGGGAGCCGGCGCGGCTGCGGTCGAACTTCCAGAACGGCCTGAAAAGCCTCCCAATCCACTGGCGCCGCTAGCCGCAAAAGCGGACCGGCCGCCCGCCTTCCGCAAGCCTGTCATACCCGACGAAGTACGACACCGGGACCAAGCTTGTCCACTCCGACCAACTCGACTCCCCTACCTACAGTGATCCTAAGAGGCATGTCAGCCAACGGAGTCACGTCCACTTTCCGACTGCGCCCGTCGATAACTATATTTCGCAACGTCGACAGATTGGAAATTCCGCCAAAATCAACGAAATCACAGTCGCTGAAATGCATGGATGTCAGCGACAGATTGCGCATCGAGCGCAGGTTGTCAAGTGTTTGACAGCGGTAAAATCTTATATTTTTCGCGTTGCGAAACCGCTCAGTGACCCGCACAAGCGCATCACCATCCGAAATCTTTGCACAGGTAAGGGAGGTGATTTTCTCGGGATACGCGATCTTATCCATCCAGTCCATCACCGAGTTTCTGACAAAGTGAACGGCCTCCAACGAAGTCAAGGAATCAAGGAACGAGAATTCGGCCACACTAGCTGAATTCGCCAGAAAAAGAGTGCGTAGCCCAACCAAGGAGGCCAGAAAATCCACGGAATCCAGGCAGCCAGCGGCGAAATCGAGAAAAAGGAAATCCAGCTCCCGCAATTCACCCAGCACCCGGAGCGTCGGCGGTACCCGATCTCCCAGCAACACCAGGTCGACCAGACCACGGGCCCCGCCGAGCGTCCCCACTTCCTCAGCCACTGGCCCGCACCCCCAGAGGTTGATCCGGCATCTGCGAAGATTACGAAGCAGGTGAAGAAACGGGACAGCGGCGGGAAAATCCACCTCAACTAGTTTGTACTGTTCGAGTGTGAGAGGAGCGTCCGCGAGGACTCGGCGCGCGTAGGCTTCCGGGTCGAAGTACTTCCAGGCCTGAACCAACTCCCGCTGCACTTTTACCCGCGGGTCGTGTGCGTAGCGAGTCAGCACGTCCAAGGCCTGAGGTCCGTTCACTAGTGAGGCGGTGCGGACACACGCGGCGGCCTGTGCCTCAGAAAGCTCCGTCAAGGTTTCCGGCAGGTGGTCCAGGAACGATTCACCCACAGTTGCCAGGGAGCGGCTTTCCCGGACGCTGCGCGGCGGCACCAGACCAGCGATCCGGGCGTCCACACGGTCGAGCGCCTCGGGCGGCGCAAGGATCGCGGTCTCCTTGCAAGCCGCAGCCAGCAGGTTCAGCTGCCGGGCGGTTTTCGCCGGAGATCGGTCCGCCTTGTCGAGAATGCCGGTAAGGAGGCGACCCCGCTGTTCCTCACTCCCCTGCGCACAGGCCATCAGCACGGTTTCCCGCCAGAGATCCGAACGGGCGTGGCCGATGAGCAGATCGATGCTGTCCCGGTCGATCGCCTCCCGCGCGGCGAGGAACTCCTGGAACGTCCGGTGAATGAAGTCGACCCGGCCCTGTACGGGCTGACGGATGACACCGCTGCGTTCGATGAGGTGACTGAGCAGGGTCTCGGCATCCTCACGAACATTGGGCATGCCGCGAAGACGGTCGGCCAGCCGGGCGATGGCCTGGTCACGGCTCATCTCCGTGCGGCCGTTCTCGTTCAGCCACCACGCCAGCACCCGCAGCAGGACGAGCTTTTCGTTCGCCGAGACCTGGATTTCCTCGCCGGCGGTCACGTTCCGGTCGGCGTCGCGGCGCTCCAGCAGCATGTCCAGCGCGGCGGAGTACAGGGCGAGCCGATCGCGCGGCAGCTTGGCACGACGGTCGAGGTTGAGTGCGCACAACATCGCGCACAGCAGCGGACTTCGCGCCAGCGCGCGCAGGTGCGCCCTGGCCTGCAACTGGGCGAGCAGCGCGCGCTCGTGTTCGGGGACCTCGTCCGGGTGGCAGGGCAACAGGTCCGGTTCCGGGGTGGAGTCCAGCAGTGCGGCATGCCACCGGCGTAAGAACACCTTGACGTCGTCGGAGGTCATCGGTTCCAGCACGACCGAGCGGAAACCGTCGCGTACCAGCCATTTCGACGTCACCGCCGTCGGCCGCGAGGTCACCACCACCCGCAAGTCCGGATAGCTGTTCAGCATTTCCCGCAGCCACAGTTTGACGGCGTTGCGGCGCCGGGCGGCCAGCTCATCCACGCCGTCCACGAGCAACAGGGCGCGGCCCGATTCGCACTGGCGATGCACCCAGCCCTCCGGCACCGGCCCGCACTGCGGCGAGCTCGGCTGGGTGAGCAGTTCGTCGCCCCTCGGCAACGGTCCCTGCGGGAAGTCACGCAGCTTCACCAGGAACGGCACGCATTCGTTCCACTCTTCGAGCTGGTCCGTGAACGCCGTCCGCGCCGCGTTCACCGCGAGCCAGCGCAGCAACGTCGACTTGCCCGCGCCCGCCTCACCGCGGATCACGGTCAGTTTGCTGCCGCCCAGCGCCAGTTCGACCCGAACGTTTTCGGCCCCCCGCGACCTCCGCATGTCCTGGTGCAGCCAGTCGGCGATCGCCCGGTCCCGCGTCCGCCGCTGCGGCCGTTCCGAATCCGTCGTGACCGTCAGGCTGAGGTAGGCGACGCTGAGCGTGGTCCTCGGCTCGTAGGTGTGCGTGGTCAGGCCGATGACGTCGAGATGGTTGTACGAGCGGGCGACCAGGCCCAGATAGCGGCGGCGGAACTGCTCGTCGAAATCCCTCCCGGACGGCGCCGCCAGCTCACGGTCCGGCAGTCGCTCGAAGAGCCGGTCGACATCGTCCAGCAGCCGCCGGAGCCGCCCGAGCGTTTCCACCGCGACCGCCGCGTTGAACTCCGGCAGCTCTTTGACCAGGTGCGTCAGGACGACGCAAGCGCGGTCGAGCGCCACCTCGTAGAGCCGCGTGCCTTGTTCCGAGAGCGCGGCCCGCTCCACCGGCCGCTGTCCGCGCACCGCGGCGGCCAGCGCACCAGGGTCGAGATCGACCGCGAACAACGCGTGGTCGGAGAGATCGGCTTCCTCCAGCGCGTCGGAAACCGCGTCGAACGCCGCTTCCCTTTCGTTGTCCGGCAAGCCGTACGCCGTCTCGGCGAGCCCGGGCGTGAGCTGCTTCGCGACGTCGTCTTCGATCTTGACCAGCGCGTCGAGGATGTCCCGCTCGTCGCGTCGTAGCGGAAACCGCGCGCGGACGAGCCTGGTCAGATCGCGGCCTCGCCTGCTCTCGGCTTTCTTGTCCGCCAGCCATTTCAGCGCGACCTGCTTGGCCACGGCCTGACCGACCTTGAGCAACGATTCGGTAAGCGTGACGTCCCCCTCACACCCGGCTGGCGGCCATCGTACTAACGATCCAGCAGGACGCGGAGGACGGCGGGAACCAGTTCGTGCACGGCCGGATCGTGGTCGAGCGGGACGACGACCGGGCGATAGCCGCGAGAGGTCAGCTCGGCGACGAGGGTCGAGGGCTCGGCGTGGACGCCGTCGAGCCGCAGCGCCCGGCAGTGCGCGCGCAGGCCCTCGGTCACCGCCGCGGTCCAGTCGGGCCCGGCGGCCACGCCCAGCAGGTCGTCAAGCCCGGGAGAAGCGGGGAAGACACGGTCGGCGCGGACCAGCACGGCCTCGCCGCTTTCCCAGGCATAGCCCCAGATGTACGCCTCACCGCCCGGAAGGTCCCGCAGCGCGGCGTCCGGATCGGCGCGCGCGGTCAGCAGGGGCGCGCCGGTACGGTCCAGCAGCCGCCGCGGGTCGACCATCGCCGTCCCGTACCGCACCAGCGTGGCGCGGGTGTCCCCGCCCGAAGCGCCGGGCAGGCCGAAGCGGGGATCCGCGAGCACCGCGGCGCGGCGCGCGAACTCCTCGTCCGGCGTCGGTTCCGCCGACGCGAGCCGCTTGACCCGTGCCAGGAACTCGTCCGCGGTCTCGGCGGTGACGGGCTGGGTGAACGGGTGCCCGAGCACGACGTGCCGCGTCTCGTCCAGGGTGTCCAGCCGGACGCGGACGAGCCCGCCGTCCGGCGCCGCGCCAGCGCCGCCGGTGCGGTGCCGGAGCGCGGCCAGCATCGCCCGGCTGGTCAGCAGGGCGGTGGTCGCCTCGTCCAGTTCCCCGGCCGGCCCCTCCGGCAGGCCGCCGACGTGTCGCCGCCAGGCGCTGGCCAGCGAAACCGGCGGCGATTCCGGCGCCGCGCCGGGCAGGGCCAGCCACGCCTCGTCCCGGTGCACCGCGACCTGTACCAGCGGTACGCCCACCGCGGCGCACATCCGTTCCAGCCGCGCGGTCTCCCCCGCCCGCGGCTGCTCGGGGACGTGGATCGCGAACTCCGTCCCGCGCAGCGCCGCCGCGAGCGCCACCGGGTCCGCCGTGCCGACCGGACGCACCGCGCGCAGCCCGGACCGCCGCGCCGCGCGCACGATCGCCGCGCACAGCGGGCCGCCACCGGCCACGGTCAACGGTCCGTCCTGGTAGCGGGCGGGCACCCTGGCCGGGATGCTCAGGTAGTGGCCGAGCTGCGACACGATCCGCTCGCACATCGGCTCGCGCCGCACCTGAAGCACCGCGCCCGCCTCGACCAGCGTGCCCACCAGCGCGGTCAGGTACTCGCGGCGCGGCGGCGTCAGCGGGCCGGCCAGCTGGGCGAAGGTACGGCTGCCGTCGAGCAGGGGCACGAGCCAGGCAAGCCACGGCCCCGCCTCCCCGCCGTCGAGCCGGACGCCCCCGCCGGGAACGAGCACGTAGACGCCGTGCGCGGTCGCCACCGGATGCGCGTCGGGCCGGAAGAGCAGCCTCGGCGCCGTGTCGCAGTCCAGCTCCGGCAGGCACATCTGAAGTCCGTCCCCTGTCCGGGCGTCACCGTCTCACCGCCCGGACACCTCGGAACCGGTCGTGGACCACGATGGACGCAGGGCTGAAGGGACGTTAGCGGCTGCCACCGGAACGCACAACGGGCGGTGGCCGGGACCGTGGGCTTCCACAGCCCGCGCCTCCACTGTCCATTATGGACGTTCAACGGCCGCCCAGGAGGTCCATCCGAGTGACATCCGGTCACTCGGATGGCGCAACGACCACCGTACGGGCGTATCGCTAAGCTCGAACATCCACAAAAAGCCGAGGTGTTTCTCCGTGACCGAACAGGGTTGGTTCCCGCAAGGCGTCGATCTCACCGTGCCGGGCGTCCGCGATGAATACGCTCGTCCACGCCGGTGTCGGCGGCAAACCGTGAATAGGCACGGAATGTGACTTGCCAAGAAATCAATTCCCCCGAACGTGCTCGATTATCCCACCGGAAAGTCTGGGCACCCGCACTTCGAGTAGCTAAACTTCCGCTCGGCCGGAAACCACCACAGGGTGAACGATGATGTCGGAACCAAGCCGCGGTCACCACCTCCCGCCCACGCCGCCCGATCACCGCCGGGCCCGTGCCGTCCTCGCGCGGAAGTGGGCGTATCTGCTCAGCGGTGTCGTCGTCGTACCGTTGAGCGCCGAGGATCTCGGCCGCGAACTCGGCGGCAGGCTCGACCGGTTGTGCTCGGCGCTGACGGCCGAACCGTTCACCACCGAACCGTTCGAGCGGGCGGGCGAGCAGCTGGTCGCGCTGGGCTACCTGGGCGAGCCGGGACTGCGCTGCACAGTGGACGTGCTCGGAAAGGGCTTCCTGGCACTGCCCGAGTTCGCGAGCGCGCACCGGTTCGCCGAGCGGGTGGTGCTCGGACTGGGCGCGCTCGCCTGCGGATTCCTCGCCGGCAGCCAGCGGGTCGTGCTCGAACAACAGGAGACCATGCACCTGACGCTGCTCAAGGCGGTGCGCGACGCCAAATGGAACCTCCGGGAGAGTGAAGCGCGTTTCGACGAGGTCGTGACGTCGTCCTCCAGCGGTGTCATGATCGTCGACCTCGACGGGCAGGTGGCCCGTGCCAACGCCGCGATCGGCGAGATGCTCGGCTACACCCAGGCGGAGCTGACCGGCGCCGCACTGCTCGACCTCGTGCACCCGGACTCCGCGCCGGTCCTGCGCGACGCGATGCGGGCGCTGCGCGAAGGCGGGCGGGACCGGGTCCGGCAGTCACAGCGCCTGCTGCGCAAGGACGGCGACCTCGCCCGCATCTCGCTGACCTTGTCGCTGCTGCGCGGCGCCGACGACGAGTCCGGCCACTTCGTCACCGTGGTCGAGGACGGCACCGAGCTCATGTTGCTGCAGAGCGAGCTGAGCCGTCAGGCCCTGCACGACGTGCTGACCGGGCTGCCCAACCGGCAGTACTTCACCTCCAATCTGGAGAACGCGCTGCGGCGGGCCGATCCCGCCCACGGCACCACGATGTACCACCTGGGCATCGACGCGTTCGACATGCTGTGCAACAGCCTCGGCCGCCGCGCCGGTGAGCGCGTGCTCGTCCACATCGCCCAGCGGCTCAAGGCGGTGCTGGCCCGCGAAAAGGCGATGATCGCCCGGTTCGACGGCGACGAGTTCGCCATCCTCGTCGAGAACACCGAGGCCACACCCGGTGTCGCCGAGCTGGTCGCCGCGATCAGGGACGAGCTCACCGAACCGACCTATGTGGACGGTCGAGGGCTCGCCGTGTCGGCGAGCATCGGCGTGGTGCACCGCCCGCCACCCACCGTCGACCCGGCCGAGCTGCTGCGCACCGCCGATCTGACCCTGCGCCGCGCGGCGGCCGGACGTCGTGGCCAGTGGGAGCTCTACGATCCGGCGCGGGACACGGCCGAACGGAGCGAGCGGACGCTCGCGGTAAGCATGCCGGGCGCGTGGGAACACGGCGAGATCGACGTGCGTTACCGGCCGGTCGCCCGGCTCGCCGACGGCGGCACGGCGGGTGTGGAGGCACTGCTCCGTTGGGCGCCGGAAGGGCTGGACCCGTTGCCGCACAAGCACTGCGTCCAGCTGGCCGAGCAGACCGGGCTGAGCCTGCCGCTGGGCGAATGGCTGCTGCGGACCGCGGGCGGGCAGATCGCGTGGTGGCGGCAGCGGAACGGGTTCGAGCACCCGCTGCTGCTCGGGCTCACCGCGCACCAGGCCTGCGACGGGGAGCTGACCTCCCGGGTGCACCGCGTGCTCGCCGATGTCGGCCTGCGCCCCGAGCAGCTGATGCTCGGCGTTCCGGCCGGGACGCTGCCGGTCGACGAAGCGGCCGACAACCTCACCGTGCTGGCCGACATGGGTGTGCGGACGATGCTCGACGACTTCGACCTCGGGCCGGCGGGCCTGGCCGCGGCGGCGGACCTCCCGGTGACGGCGGTGCGGGTACGGCCCGCGCTCACCGCCCGTCTCACACCGGATTCCCCGCTCGCGAACGCGCTCCTGCCGCTGGTCCGGCAGGCCGGCGTCACCGTCGTCGTCGACGGGATCGAAGACGAGGCGCGGGCCCGCTGGTGGCGCGAGGCGGGCGCCGAGTTCGCCACCGGCGACTTCTTCGGGACCGCCGGTCTGGCGGAAGAAACCGTCACCCACTTCAACTGAGCGTCCTCTCGTGCGATCGTGGGAGATCACCCATGATTGGTCTGGACCTTCGGACCGATGACGAGAGGAGCCGGACAATGCGCGGTACCACGGTGTTGCCGGGGGCGCCCTGTCACACGGTGAACGAAGGGGAACTGCCGATGCACCGGCTCGAAGTGCCGACGCCGAATGCGCTTCCTTTCGCCATCGGCACCTTCGAGACCATGGGCCCGAACTCCCGCGCGTCCTTCCCGCACCGGCACACCTTCCACGAGATCGTCCACGTGACCGGTGGCACCGGGACACACGTCGTCGACCTCGCGCGCTGGGAGCTGCGGCCGCCGCACCTGTGTGTGCTCGGCCCCGGCCAGGTGCACCACTGGGAGAACGCGCGCGGGCTGACCGGGATCGTCGTGCTGTTCACCGACGACTTCCTGCTGGATCACCCCGGCGACCGGGATGTGCTGCGGCAGCTGAGCGAACGGCCGTGGCTGACGCTCGACGACGCCACGAACGCCGCCACCTCCCGGCTGCTCACCGAGATCCAGGAGGAGTACCGGCACGCCGCGCCGGGCGCCGAATCGGTGCTGCGGTCCCTGCTGCACATCCTCGTGGTGCGCGCGGCCCGGCTGCCCGAGACCACCGGCACCGCGACCCCGGCCAGGGCGGGCGCGGTGGTGGAGGAGTTCGTCCGGCTCACCGGACGGACGGATCTCGCGCTCTGGTCCGTTCGCGCGTACGCCGAACGCGTCGGTGTCACTCCCGGCTATCTCACCGAGGCGGTGAAGGCGGCGACCGGACGCACGCCCTCGCAGCTGATCCGGGAAACCCGTGCCCGGGAAGCGAAACGACTTCTGGCCAGAACGGACCTGACGGTGCGGCAGGTGGCGGGCAGGGTCGGTTTCGTGGACCCGGCGTACTTTTGCCGCTTCTTCCGCAGGGAAACCGGGATGAGCCCGGGCGATTTCCGCCGCGACGGTGACGTCCGCTTGCTCCCCGTGCCTTCATCGTGACCCTGCGAAATCACCACGACCAGCGGAGCCAGTCCATCGTCCACGCCGAACCGCGCACGTACGTTCATGGAGAATCTCCCACGCCCCCACAAGGAGCAGCCATGGACGGCGAGCACAGCCAGGCCGAGGGACACCCCACCGAAACACCCGGTGACGATGCCCAGCGGCAGTACAGCCGCAAGACGGTGTTGCGCGCGGCACTCGCCGCGGGAGTCGCGGTCCCCGCCGCCGTGATCGGCGCGCCCGCACTGGCGCGCACCGCCACCGCGTCCGGTGCCCCGCTCGAACCGACGCCCTCCTGCCACGACGGCGACGAGCCGACCATCGAGCAGACCGAGGGTCCGTACTTCAAGCCGAACTCACCGGAGCGGAGCTCGATCCGGGAACCGGGCTACCCCGGCACCAACCTGACCGTGTCCGGTTACGTGTTCGGGCTGGCCTGTCAGCCACTGGACCGGGTCCTGCTGGACTTCTGGCAGGCGGACGACGACGGCGCGTACGACAACTACACGTACCGTTTCCGCGGCCACCAGTTCACCAACGCCCAGGGCCAGTTCAAGCTGACCACGATAGTGCCCGGCCTCTACCCCGGACGCACGCGGCACATCCACGTCAAGGTGCAGGCGCCGGGACGCCGCATCCTCACCACGCAGCTCTACTTCCCCGGCGAGCCGCGCAACAACACCGACACGATCTTCGACCCGCGGCTGCTGATGACGGTGCGCGACGGGTCCGGCGGCCGCGAAGCCTCGTTCGACTTCGTGCTGAACGTGCCGGGCGGTGGGCCGACGACGCGGCCCACGCAGCCGACCACGCCCACCACCCCGCCGGGCGGGACCACGTGGGCGGCGGGCACCTCGTACACAGCGGGGACCCGGGTCACCTACAACGGAAAGACCTACGTGTGCCTGCAGGGTCACACGGCCCAGCCCGGCTGGGAACCGCCGACGGCCCCCTCGCTGTGGCAAGCGGCGTAACCGGGATCTTCCCGACCTGACCGAACGCGCACCGCGCCCGCTCTCCGGGTGCGGTGCGCGTTCCGTGTGGGCTCCGTGTGGCGTCGCCCGTGAAGATGACGCACCTCTGGTTCCCACCGCGTGAAAGGTTGTCGGTTCTCCATGCGTCGCGTCCTCCTCCCCGGCCTGCTCGCCGTCCTGTTCCTCTCCGGCGCGTGCGCCACCTCCACCACCGCTCCCGGCGGGACCCCGGCCACCGGCGCGTCGGCCTCCGCGGTGGAGGCGACGACGGCTCCGGCGCCGGAAAAGAAGATCGGCAAGACGATCACGGTCACCGATGACGAGGACAGCGCGGCCGTCACGCTCGTCTCCGTCGGCACGCTCAAGCAGGGCACCACTCCCGGCATCAAGCCGAGGAGCGGCACCTTCGTCGTGTTCGACCTCAAGATCGAGGGCAGGACCGGGAAGTTCAGCACCAACTCGCTGTACGTGTGGATGAAGACGGCGGCGGGCAAGACGGTGAAGGCGACCGACGGGTCGGCACCGGGGACCGGCGCCGACCCGGAACTGCCGTTGAAGGACCTCGGCCCCGGCGAGCAGGCGAGCGGGAAGACGCTGGTCGACGCCACGCTGGAACCCGGCGCCCAGATGCTCTGGATGTCCGCGATGGATCAGCCGCTGGCTTCCTGGGACCTGTAGTCGCCTGGTCCGTGAATGCCACATTGAGGGACTCTGATTCCCTCAATGTGGCATTCACGGACCTGGGGATCTCGTGCGGTATTCCAGTTCGGTGGGGATGCGGGTGTTTTTCCAGCGTTTCTCGAGCATGGCGTCCACCGACGATCGGACCGCGTCGAACGAGGGCGGCGAATCCGCGTTGTAGACGACCGTGAGATCCTTGTCCTTGCCGAGGACGACGAATTCGCAGGAAATGCCGTCCTCTTCGCACGCGGCGTGGACGATTTCCCGCCAGCGCGGCGGATCGATCCCTTCCCTGTCCGCCCATTCGTGCAGGTAGACGGCCCACCGCCCGAGCCGGACCGCGCCGACGACGTCCTTGGCCGTGGCGGACAGGTACGGCTCCCCCACCGTCCCGCTCACGGTGGCGTTACGCGGAAATGGCTGCCGCGAACGCCGCGAACGTGCCCGGCAGGACCGCGAGCGTGGGGCGAGTGGCCGAGGGCAGGTCGGCGTGCTTGCTGTCGCGCAGCACGGTGACGCCGCCGGCCGTGCCGACCTCCACGCAGTTGTCGTGGTCGTCCCGGGTGCACTGGGCCGCCTGGTGCCAGTTCGTCACGGTGGCGTGTTGACTCATGACAGTACTTCCTCTCCCTCTGTTTTTTCGCGGACGGCGCCCGCGAAGTCGAATTCGCCGTTCCGCACCCCTTCGGCGAACGCGGCGAACTCCCGCTGATCGAAGACGAGCGTGGTGCATTCGTGATCACGAAGCACCGTGAACGTCTCGCCCGCGAACTCGAATTTCGTCATCTGGAGTACGTCGAGGCCGGCTCCGAAGGTCTCCCAGCCGTCGGTAAGCTGCCAGTTCCGGGTGATGACGGTTTCGATGAACGCGGTCACGGTTCGCCGGTCGATGGACGAAAGTGGCATTTCACATCCTCTGCGCAAGCTGTCACGGGCGGGAACGCGCCTACCCACGTGGCTCCGTACGGCCGCGCGTCCCCGCCCTCCCTGTCGGCGAGGTCGTAGCTCCACCGCCGACACCTGTAATATAGAGCTGTAACTACACAGATAAAATCCCACCTTCGAGTGAGGCGTGACGCGCCTGGTTGCCGCTAGGCTCCCGCCATGGCGACGACACAACGTAAGGTTCAGTTCGGTAAATGGCTTGCCACGCAACGGGAACGCGCCGGGAAGTCGATGGATGACGTCGCCGAAGCGCTGGCCGTCACCTCGGTCTCGGTGAGCCGGTACGAGTCCGGCGCCTCCCGGCCTCAGCGCCTCGCACTCCAGGTCCTGACCCCGTTCTTCGGCCTGTCGCGGGAGGTCGCGGCCGAAGGCCTGGCGCTCTGGGAAGACGCCGGAGAACGCCTGACCCGCATCCGGCTTCCCGGCGCGGCCACCAAGGAGTACCGCGCGCTGCTGCGTGCGGAGAGTGAGGCGGTGACCCTTCGCACCGTCCAGCCGCTGGCTGTGCCGGGCCTGTTGCAGACGCCCGCGTACGCGGAAGCAGT
Organism: Amycolatopsis samaneae; assembly: GCF_039541975.1. Taxonomy (NCBI): domain Bacteria; kingdom Bacillati; phylum Actinomycetota; class Actinomycetes; order Pseudonocardiales; family Pseudonocardiaceae; genus Amycolatopsis; species Amycolatopsis samaneae. The sequence continues at coordinate 649,189 of NZ_BAABHG010000003.1, read as the reverse complement.
CATGAAGGCCGGACGCCGGTTCCAGGACCCGGACGCCCGGATCACGCAGTACGTCGCCGCGCGGATGAAGCGGCAGAAGCGTTTGGAGGGCGAGGATCCGCTGAAGCTGCATGTCCTGCTGGACGACGGGGTCATCCACCGCGTCATCGGCGGCCCGGCGACGATGATCGAGCAGCTTCAGCACCTGCTCACCGTGAGCGAGCGGGACAACGTGACGGTGCAGATCGTTCCGCAGAGCGCGGGCGCCTACGGAACCATGACCGGGAGCTTCAGCGTCCTGAGCTTCCCGCGCCCGGAGGACGTGCCCTGCGTGTACCTCGACCACGCGGCCGGAGGCGAATGGATAGACAATGGGAGTGACGTCAAGCGGTACGAAGAGACCTTCGGTGACGTAGCCACCGAAGCCGCTTGGTCGGAAGAGGAGTCGGCGGAGGCTCTCCGCCGGCAGATAGGGAGGCTCGAGTCAGTATGACCAAAGAACCCACGTGGCGAAAAAGCAGTTACAGCGGTGGTACCGGAAACAGCGAATGCGTCGAGCTGCTGATCAGCACTGACCAGGTCGGCATCCGCGACAGCAAAGCCCCCGAGTACGGCCGGCTGAGCATCCCCGCCCCCGCCCACCGCGCCCTCCTCGACACCCTCAGGTCCCACACCCCCGGCGCCTAGCAACTCGCGGTGGTCATGCGCCCCAATGTGGCGTTCGGTGCGTCCAACGCACCGAACGCCACATTGGGTGCGTGGAATCGAGGCTGGACGCGGAGCGTCTCCGTTGAGGGTGGTGGCGGGGGCAAGGGCGGAGCACCCAATGCCACATTGGGGCGCTGGGCACGATGCGGCGATCTCGCGTGATCAGGGACGCAACTCGCGTGATCCGGCGGCGATCTCGCGTGATCAGACGGCGATCTCGCCGTGCGGGTGCGCGGGGCCGGTAGGCTCCGGTACTCATGAGCGACGCCCACGACCCGCCCGGACCGGCCGTGCAGGTCCCGACCCGGATGCTCGTCGAGGCGCTGGTCCGCGCGGACCACACCGTCGACGCCGGTGAGCTCTACGCCACCGCGAACCTGCTCGGCATGACCGACCAGCAGGTGCGGCTGTGCATCAAGCGCCTGGTGGCCGAGGAGCGGTTCACCCACGAAGGCCGCGGCCGGAAGGCGCTGTTGCGCGCCACCGAATCGACGTCGAAAACGCTGGGCCCCGAACCGGAGTTCGTCGCGCACGCCTTCCGCCAGGACGCCGGGCTGGCGCCGTGGGACGGTGTCTGGCACCTCGTCGCGTTCGCCGTCCCCGAATCCGCGCGGGCGGCACGCGACACGCTGCGTTCGGCGCTCACCTACCTCGGCGGCGCTCCCGTCCAGGGTGGACTCTACGTCAGCGCCGGCGCCTGGGAGTCCTCTGTGGAGGATCATGCGCGGGACCTCGGTGTCCTGGACCGCCTCACCTTCCTGACCACCCGGGATCTGCGCCACGGCGCACACGACTCCCCACCAGCACTCGCCCGCGCGTTCTGGCCGCTGCCCGAGATCGCCGAGCGCTACCATCGCTTGACCGCCGTCGCGCGGCCCCGCCTCGACCGGCTCCGTGCACAGCCGGACGACACCACGCTGCTGACCATCGCGGTCGAACTGGCCGCCGAGTTCACCCGCGCCATGGAACCGGATCCCCTGCTCCCGCCCGAACTCCTCCCCTCGCCGTGGCCCGGCATCGAAGCCCGCGCGCTGGTCGCGGAATGCTGGTCGCTCCTGGACGAACTCGCCGGGTCCACGACCCGGCTCTTCCGGCTGTTCGACGACGTCCTGCCCCTTTCAGGAGGCTGACCGCCGCGCGCGGGCGAGCACCTCCTCGATGCGCAGCGGGCTGGCCGGATGGTGGGTCAGGCACAACGGCGTCGCGAGCTGCCGGAAGCCGAAGGACTCGCCGGCCACGTAGAACTGGGCGCGTTCCAGCCGGGAGATGTCCTCGACCGGGCTGCCCTTGGCCCTGGCCAGCTCGTTGGCCGCGTCGATCTGCGCCGGGCTGTTGAGCCTGCCGAAGAACTGGGTCATGGCGTTGCCCACGACCTGGTTGTGCAGGCCCTTCGGCGCCTGGGTCGCGAACAACAGGCCGAGGCCGTACTTGCGGGCCTGGGAGGCGAGCACGATCGTGCTGCGCGTACTCGCGGTGAGCATGCCCGAGGCGGCGAGCATCTGCGCCTCGTCCATCACGAAGAGCGCGCCCAGCGGCCGATCCTCCGCCGGATTACGCTTGATCCAGGCGAACAGCTCCATCTGGAGCTGGTTGACGAAGTTCTGCCGCTGCCCCTCCGCGGGCAGGCCGACGAAACTGATGACCGACACCCTCGCCCGCCTGCCCGCCGACGGTGTCAGCAGTACCCCCGGATCGACGGGCTCGCCGCCGCCCGCGAACAGCGGATCGTTGACCATGGCCGCCTTGAGCACCTCGGCGAGGTCCGCGGCGATCCGCCTGCCGTCGTTGAGGTTGCTCACGTCCTCGGGCAGGTCGGCCAGCACCTCGATGAGGCCGGGCAGGCTCCGCGACCCGGTGCGGGCGTGGTGGCTGACGGCCTGGCGCAGGACCGCGAGACCGATGCCGGCCTTGGCCGTGCTGCCGGTGAGCCGGGCCTGCGGCGCCAGTGTCGCGACGGCCACCTCCACGGCCGCGGCGAACTCGTCCTCGTCGTCGAGCACCCCGGCGAAGTCGGGCAGCGGCTGGAAGGCCAGCGGCCTGCCGGTGGCACGGCCGGGCGTCCACACGACCACGTCCGTCTCGGCCAGATACCGCGCGGCGAGCCCGGCGTCGTCCGGGCCCCACGACTCCGGCGGCTCCGGCCAGGCGTCCCCGAGCCGCGCGAGGTCGTTGTTCGGATCCAGCACGATCGCGGAAACCCCCTGCAGCGCGCATTCCTCCACGATCCGCCGCAGCAGCACGGTCTTCCCCGACCCGGACCCGGCGAACACCGCGGCGTGCTTGCGCAACGCGGCGACTTCGAGCCGGACCGGCTCACCGTCGCCGACGGCGGCGCCCAAGGTGATCTCGCCCTCGGCCGGTGGCGGATGCGTCCCGTTCACGCCTTTTCCCACCGGCACCTCCGGAAGCACCGCCGAGAGCAACTGCGACTGCCCGGCGGGCCGCCGGGCGACCAGCCATTCGTGCAGCCCGGCGCCGTGCGCGGCGAGCATCCTGTCCAGCGCCCAGAACGTCCGAACGTCCTCTGTGGACAGCGCGAGGCTCTTTCCGCCGGCCGCCTTGAACGCCTGAAGCTCCTCCTGCGTCTTGGGACCCTTTGCCCATGACAGGTTACGGAGAAGGATCAGATGCCGGTTGTCCAAGCCCTTATGCACGCCCGCAGCGGACAGCGCCTTGCGGAAACGGCTCAGCACGGCAAAATGGTGCCGCGCCGCTATCGCCCGAAACGCCCAGTGCTCTTTGAGATCGGATGCCTCGTCGACCGTGCGAGTAAGCCACGCGTGCAGCTCGTTCCCTTCCGTCCACGCCTTGCACTCCCATGCCATTTCGTCGTCCCCGACCTCGGTGATCCATCCCCGCAAAGCGGAGGAGAGCAGTCCGGGCATCACCTCGTCCTCGGTCCGTTGATCGAGCAGTGCCGAGGCATCGGCCTCCGACCGCAACTTCTCGAACCGGGCATCCAACTCGGCGAAGCGATCTGGCTCAAGAACCGGACGTGGCTGTGCGGCCGGGACAGACGCGTCCTCGTCCAAAGTGGTCAACTCGCTGACCTGCCCGGTGCGCAGGCACATGTCGATATGCGCGCAAACACGCTTCAGCAGCTCACGCGGGGTCCATAGCTCCCAGGTGCTGTCGAAGGCCGAAGAGGCTACCGGCCATGTCGGATGTGGTGGAGCGAAACCCATCTTTTCGTAGGCGACGCCTAGCCTCTTCGCGACCAGGTCACGGCCGACCTCGGCATCGAGTATCCGGCCCAGGATCTTCGTTTCATCGAAACGGTCAGTGACCGTGCCAGCCGCCTTGGCGCTGATCTGCGTCCAGGTGCTGGGCAGGCAGGCCAGCACGGTCACTGTGCGGCGGGTCACCTCACGCAGCCGCATCAGCCCGTCGGCGATCTGGGCGACGAGCAGGTCTTCTTCCCTGCCAGTCCCGATGTGCTGGGTCTGCTGCACGGACTGCGCGATGAGGGTGTCGAGCTGATCGACAGCGATCAGGATCGGCCCGGTCAGCGCCAGCAGCCTGGTGATCTCCTTCACCCGGGCCAGCGCGCTCTTCGACGGCGATCGAATCCCCCACTTGCGCCGCTCCCCACGCTCGGACTCGTCGAAGCCACCGAGGTAGTAGTCACCGATATCGCTGATCTTCACGTTCTCGTTCGCGTAGAGCACCAACGCCCGCGCGGTGTCCGCGCATTCGACCGCGGTCTGCCGGTCGATCCCGCGCAACGCCTCGATGAACGCGTCGACGTCCTTCCTCGTAAGATTGCGTCCCTTGAGAATCCGCGAGGTGACATTCCCGGAGACACCAGCTCGTAGGCACACCCGGCGCAGGAAGTTCGTGAGCTGCATTAACCCGGATTCGTCGGGCCGGAGAAGTCCCTGACGCAGCGCTTCGACAGTGTCCCCCCAGAACGCGTCACCCGCAGTGAGATCGTTGAGGAAGAAGTATCCGCGAGCCTGATGTGTCTGCCGCCGCACGAGCCCGAGCAGGTGAGTCTTGCCAACCCCCTTCAGCCCTTGGAGCACGACCCCGACCGGACTGGGTCCGTCGCTGGCGACGGCGTTCCGAATCCCTTTGTCGACTTCGGCAATGGCATCCGTGTGAAGACCGTCAACGTGGTACGGCGAGTCCCGCCAGACGTGATCCGGGGTATCGGCCCAGTCAAACCGCAGTGCTTCCAACGCCTCCAGCGGTTCCATCACGACACCTCAAGAGACAGGAGATGGTTGTCCTGGCCGCCGACACGAATCGCCGCCTGGTGGTCGACGGCGGTGAGTGTCTTGCGGTTGTCCTCCGGAACCAGGTGCACCTTCCCCTTGCGACTCAAAGCTTTGAGTACCGCATCCACGTCCTTGGCGGGAACCGCGCCGAGCTTCGGTCGGAGGTCGACCAGGCCAACCCAGTCGCGAGGTTCCCGTGCCAGCTCGCGGTAGGCGGTCCTGATGCGGCGCTCGATCTCGTCCGGGGTCAGGTCGATTTCCGGTGTCACGCCCGGGGCGAACACGTCGGCCAGGCGCAGGTTCTGGCGCCGCATGAACTCGTCGAAGCCGTTGAGCAGGACGTAAATCCCGGCGAGGAGGGTGCTCCGCGAGTTCGGTGGCGGCTCCTTCCTCGCAAGCTCCTCTTCGCACCAGTTCCACCCGCTGTCGGTCAGCTGATGCACGAACATCCGACGGGGTCCCGATTGCTCACTGTCGACGTACCCGAGGGCGTTGAGCTCCCGGCGCTCATCGCCGGTGAGCGTGAAGCCCACCAGGGTCGCCAACTCGGAGTTGGGTACCTCGCGGGCGAGTACCAGCAGCGCGAACATCGCCGCGGTCTGTTTGTGTCCCAGCCGATCAGCCATTCGTTTTCCTTTCACACCAAGGTTCATTCGGGTAGGTATCCGGTGAAACCGCCGCTTGTGCCCTTCGCCCGCGCGCCGAGCACGCTTTCCGCCCATTCGAGCGCCTCCTTGGTCCCGGAGGGGACCGGTACCCGGCCGCCGTTCTCGCCCAGGCGAGAACGGGTCATCACGGCGAGTTCCTCACCGAGTGCCTGCGCCCGCTGGGAGTCGCCCGCACCGACCGCGTTGACCAGGTCGCGGGCGATCTCGCCGACGAGGTGCCACGACGCCGGGCGCAACAGCGCGTGCGCGGCCTGCCGGAGCAGGTCGACGAGATCGACGTCCCCGGTGTCGACGAGCGCGATATCGCCGTTGAGCTGATCCATCAGGTCACGCGCGACCCCGGCCAGCCCACGCGAGCCCTTCGACCGCAGGTAGCGAAGGTTGCCGACATAGCCGGTCAGCGCGTTCGGCTCGGTGTTCTCGGTCAGCACCGGGATGACCCGTCGATCCTGGCCCAGCGTGCGGTGCAGGAACAGCTCGACCTCGGCGGACTGCCAGCGGCTCACCTTGCCGTCGACGATCAGGCACAGGTGCTGCGCGTTGTCCTCGGCCTTGCCGAGCAGTGAGCGGTCCCCGGACAGTGACTTCCCGACCCGCGTGCCGAGACTCTCCAGCTCCGCGATCAGCTCGTCGGCGAAGTCCATTGTGGACCGCTGGGTGCTGACCCTGATGTCATAGGCGAAGCTGCGGTTGGTTTCCCGCACCGCCGCCACGTAGGCGTCGCGGTTCTCCTCCAGCAGGTCCGTGCGGTCGAACTCGTGCGCGATCACGGCGGCCACGGTTTCCAGCGCGAAACCGATCTGGTCGGCGCCGGGGCTGGACTCGGACTGGACCGCCAACTGCTCCCCGAAGCTCCAGTAGGAGACGTAGGGCAGCGTCAGATGGCGGAGCATGACATCGGCGGACACCGTGTGATGCACCCAGTTGCCGAAGAGGCTTTCGGTCTCCCGCACACAGATGCGGCGCCACTCCTCCGACCGGTCGTACTCCTCGCGGGTGTCGAACCGGGACAGCACCGGCAGGATGGTCAGCCGCGGCCGGTCGAACGGCAGCCCTCGGCGGGCGGCGTTGGCGCGTTCGGCGATCTCGACGGCGCCCCGGATGCTCTGCATGTTGGCGGTGAACAGGACGACGAGACGGTCGGGCAGGTGCGCGCTGCAGATGCTCGCGATATCGGAGATGCCGGTGCGGCTGTCGAGCAGGACGTAGTCGTAATCCGCGGTCCACTTCTCCCGGCACTTTTCGAGGTACTCGCCGAAGCCGTCGTCGTACAGGGACGCCCAGTCCACCGACTGCACCCAGCCGCGGTAGTCGGCGCCCGGACGGCCCGCGGTGATGAGATCGAGGGTGTCCGTGTGCGCCAGCCTGGTGATGTGCGCGGCCGGGCGGCACTCGCCCGCGACGAAGTCCTCGACCAGGTCCGCCACACCGCTCGTGGGATCCGCCTGCAACATCGGCCGGAAGTAGTCGTGCAGGCCGGGCGCTTCGAGATCCCAGTCCACGCACAGGACCCGGTTCCCCCAGCGTGCCAGCAGCACGGCGATATTGGCCAGTGCGAAGCTGCGGCCGACGCCACCCTTGTACGAGTAGAAGGTGATCACGGTGCCCGGCATCGGTCAGAACCTCGGCAGCTTTGCGGTCGGGGGCTTTTCGGGTAGAGGAGTGTCCAACGGCCAGTCCGGCTGCCAGGCGGGCGCGCGCTCGATGAGTTTCTCCAGTTCTTCGGCGATCCGCCCCACCTCGCTGCGGAAGTCGAGATACCGCGGACTCATCTGAAAGTGCTCTTCGGGATGGTTCAAGTCATTGAAATCTCGCATGCGACGCTGGTGCGCGTAGTCCGGAAAGCTGTCCGAATCGCAAAAGATCACCGGGTAGATCAGGCTCTGTGTTCCCTCCGGCGACGTCCTGCCGACGAGTTCCTCTCGCCGCGCCATCGATTGCCACTCGGCCATGCACCACTCGCTGCGAAAGTACTTGGGAGCGCACACCGCGACGAGGATGCGAGTCCGCCGCAGGGCATGTTGCAACGTGGGTGGCCACTTGGCTCCGGCGGGAATGTTCTCGTCGAAGAAGACAGTCACCTCACGATCGAGGTAGGCGTCCAGATGCTCCAGCAACCGCGGATAGAAGTGCGTACGCACCCAGGCGGCCGCCAATGCGACTTCGCGTGGATAGCTGATGAAGACGTCATACTCGTACACCCGGTACCCCGCTCCTTCGTCCCCTGCCTTCGGGCGGGGCGATCGTAAGTCGCCGAGGCTGGACAGAAACAGACAAGAAACATGACAAAAGCTGGACAGTCTCCGACCGCCACCCACCGGCCACCGAATATCGCGCAGAATTCGGGGCATCCACAGCCAAGATTCCCGATCGTTCCAGGAGCCCTGATGTCCGACGGCGAGGTCCCCCGACTGTTCATCACCTATGCCCACGACTCGGAGGCGCACAAAGAACGGGTCAGACGATTCGCGGCTTTCCTGCACGAGAAGATCGGCCTCGACGTGCACCTGGACCAGTGGTACGACAACAAGCGCCAGGACTGGTCGTCGTGGGCGATCGAGCACCTGGCGGCGGCGGACTTCGTCGTGGTCATCGCCTCGCCGGAGTACAAGCGCCGGGCCGACGGCGCCGCACCCGCCGACGAAGGGCGAGGTTCGCAGTTCGAAGCCGCGATGCTCCGGAACAACCTGACCAAGGATCTCCGTCGCGCGACCGAGCGGATACTTCCCGTCGTCCTGCCGGGGCAGACAGCGGAGGACATCCCGACGTTCCTCAACCCCTACTCCACCACCAGATTCCACGTCAGCACCTTCACCAGGGAGGGTGTGGCGGAACTGATCGCCGCGATCACCGGGAAGGGCCGGCACCAGCCGCCCGAACGCGGCCAGTGGCTGGGCGGGACAGCCAGCGGCACAACGGTGCCCGAGTACGTGTCGCTGGCGAACGGGCTGCCCTGGCTGGCCAGCGGCGCCGGTGTCCGTTCGGACAGCGCGCTGATCGACGGCGTGCGCTACGTGGACAGCATCGTGTTGCGGCCGTCGGCGAGCGCGATCGAGACACTGGGCTTCGTCGAGGTGGACCTCGGCTTGACCTACCGGCGACTGACCGCGATCGCCGGAGTGCTCGATGACGCCGAGGAATCCTTTCAGGTAGGGCATTTCGTGGTGTCTGCCGACGGCACAACGCTCGCCGAGTACCGGGTGGCCCTTGGTATGCCGGAGCCGGTCGAGGTGGACGTCACCGGGGCGCTGAAACTCCGGCTGGAGATGTACCGTCCGCGTGTCGGCGCGAGCCCGCGCCGGGATCGCCGGCCCGGTCGGTTGCCGGAGCTGGCCTGGGGCAACCCGGCGCTGTTCGGCTGAGCACGCGACGGCGGGCGGGAGCGTCGCCCCCGCCCGCCGCGCCCCTCCCCGGGCCGGTGGTTACGCGCTGCCGACGACGATCAGGTCGTCCCAGAGCGCGGTGACCGTCCTTCTGGTGCTGTGCAACACGTTGTCGAGCAGGGCGAGCCCGCAGGTGTCCCTGGTGACCCGATTCGCCGCCGCGTCCTCCCGCGCCCTGTCGTGCGCCGCGCGCTGCAGGTGCGGCTGGATGATGACCACCTTCGTCCGGTCGGTGGTCACGCGGGTACGGAGTTGCTCGATGAACTCGGCACTGGTGATCCGGCCGCCCGCGTGCCATGCCGCCCTGGCACGGACACGTGGTTTCAGCAGCTCGTCCTCCAGGATGTCCGTGTCCAGCAGGCGGACGTTCTTCTCGGCCTGGGTGACGACCTGCTCGAAGGGCGCGACGGCGACGCGACGGCCGATACTGGCGCTACCGGCGGCTTTCACGTGGATCGCGGTCAACGTGCCGTCGTCGGTGAGGTGCAGGAAGTCCGCGACCTCGCCGGCGCCGTCGTCGCACAACAGCCAGTCCTGGCCGAACTGCTTGACCACCCAGGCGAACAGCGAGTCGTCGCCGTTCACCGCGATCGCGTCGTGGAGCGACTCGTCCTCCTTGACGGCAGGCTTCTCCTTCGTGACCACGAAACCGGAGAAGTCCTGGAACACCAGGTTGGGGAACGGGGTGGACACGAGGTTCTGGCGGACCACCTGCCTGCCGTCGAACAGGTGCCCCGACTGGTAGTGGACGGTGACCAGATCGCCGCCCTCGAGCGCCTCCCTGATCTCGCGGGCGACGGGTTCCACCATCGGCACCCCGTCGTACCGGACGTCGAGATGGACGCCTTCGGGGCTCTCGACCGGTTTGAGCACCAGCGTGGCCGCGCGGACACCGTCGTGCCCGACGTCGACGAACGCGCGCGCGGACGCGGAATCGCCGCGGACGTCGAGGACGACCGAGCGCAGGAACTCGGCCCGTTCGACCCGCTCTTCGGTCGCGTCGGGCTCGCCGCGGACCTGGTCCGGATCGGGCACCAGGACGTCGAAGGCGTTCCGCACCCGGTTGAGGTCCTTTTCCGGCACCGCGAGTTCGGCGAACGGCGGCACCGGATTCTCCCCCTCCCCCAGCGCCTTTTTGACGGTGTCGAGCACTTCTCCCACAGCCTGGAGGAACATCAGGAAGTGCGAGGTCCGTTTCCACGAGACCCGCGAATTGCCCGGCGTGATGGTGACCAGGTCGCGCAGCAGCGCGTTTTCGTCGTCCGGCAGGTAGGCGACCTTGGCCGCGGTCAGCGCGAAGGTGCTGTCCTCGATGGCGTTGAGCGCGTCCTGGATCCGCAGGCCACCCAGCGCCTTGCTGTCCGGTTTGGTGGTGCGGGGCCGATGCACACCGCGCAGCCACACCATCCGGCCGTCACCGCGGAACACACCGGACAGCAGATCCGCGGGCACGAACCGGAACGGCGCCCCGCCCCGGCGGATCCACCTGCCGATGACGGTGTCGGTGGTGATACTCGAATAGATCGCCACGAGCTTGTCCCGGCGAACGGCCACCGACAGCTGGTTGAGCACGTCGACGAAGCCCGAGTCCCGCTCCGCCCAGCCCGGCGCGCGCAGCACTTCGCGAGCGATACCAAGGACTTCTTCGACGCCGAGGTCACCCACGATGCCGAGGTCGTCGACCAGTTCCCCGGCCCGCACCGCGACCTCGCCGCGGATCCGGGCGTCATCGGCGCGGCCGGGATCGGCCGCGCTCTTGCGCAGGAACCGGCGCAGGGTTTCGAACGCCTGCGCGGGATCATCGGAGGTGCATTCCAGCAGCACGACGGACATGTAGGGTTTCAGATCGGTGAGGCACAGTTTCTGGAGCGGGGGACTCGCGCTTTCGGTCGTCATGACTCAGGGAAGCTAGCCGCGCGAAACGGCGTTCGCCAGGCTGAACGGCGGAAGCGCGGATATTGTCCGGGAACTGTCCGGTTGACATTTCCGGTACAGTTCCCGGTCCGTAAACTGTCACTCGACGGGCCCGGCCAGCAACTCGTCGAGCCGACCCGCCAGCTTGGTTTCCCCGGCGTCGGCCGCCATCCGCCGCACCTCCGGCACATCCGCGGTCAGCTCCAGCTGGCGGGCGACCCGGTCGACCCGGCCGTCGAGGTCGGCGGCCGTGACCCCGGAGCGGCGCGTAACGTAGGAACCGACCCGTTCCAGCAACGCGCGTTCCCGAAGCTCCTTGTCCTCGCACCGAATGCGCAGCAGACAGGTGCTCAGTACAGCGAAGGAACCGATCCGGTAGTGCGGTATCCGTTTGGGCCCGAACGCTTCGGCCGGAAGAGTGACCTGCCAGCCACCCTCGTCGAGCCGGACCGGTTCGACCTGTTCGAACCCTCGCCGCCGGCACCATTCGGTGACCTGGCTTTCCTGTCGCTCCGGATCGACCGCCAGGTCCGCGATGTCGAGGACCTCGCGGATACCGGGCGTTTTCTCGCACAGTTCGGTGAATTCCGGGTCGGCCTCCGCGCCGGCCTGGCTGTAGGCGAGATACCGGACGGCGCCGCGCCGATCGACGGCACGCACCACGTAGAGCGGAAGATAGACGAGATCCTCCTGGAGACTTTCCGGCTGCTCGATCCGGACTGGCAGGTTGTAGCGCTCCCGGTCGGTGTGATTCGCCAGTTCCCGCAACGCTTCCCGGCGGAACCCGCCCGGATTGCAGAGCATCTGGAACGGCGGCTGCCCGCTGTCCGCCACCAGGGACATCACCTCGTCCGCCGGCGGCAGCGTCACGGCCCCGGCGTCGTAATAGGACCTGGTGAGCGGACGCGAGGCGAACGCGTCGAAGTACAGTTTCCGGCGGTCCTCCCGCTTGACGAAGTAGTACCTGTCGTCCCGTTGCGAGCGCCTGCCGAGTTCGGTCAGCGTCAACCTGCCCTCGCGCTCCACGACATGGCCGACGGCGTGGAGAAAGCGCAGCGCCCGGTCGACGATCGGTTCGTCCAGCGCGAGGAACGCGGCCAGTTCCTCCTTCGTGCCCAGCGCGCCTTCGGCGATCCCGCGCTCGATGTAGCGCTCGATCAGCTCGTAGGGCCTGCCGTCGGTGACCGTGGCCCTGACCTCGACCTGCCAGACCGGCAGCAGCAGCGCGAGGAGCCGGGTCGGCGCAAGCTCTCGCGAAAACGCCGCGTCCTCCAGGATCCGCTCCTTCGGATAAGGCATCACCCGCTTCCTGTCTGCCATTACCGCAGTCCTTCCAGGTCGGTCATGAATTCGGCGTACTTACGGACATCGCCGGTGTCGCGGACGTGATCGCGCAACGAGGTGGCCAGCTCCCGGAACCGGGTGTCGGTCGCGCGCAGCAGCATGTCCATGTCTCCGACCAGCACGAGTTGCTGTTTGGCCCTGGTGAACGCCACGTTCGCGCGTCGCAGTTCGTCGAGGAACCCGACACTTCCCCGCCGGTTGCTCCGGGTGAAGCCGTAGAGGATCACGTCCCGTTCCCCGCCCTGGAACGAGTCGACCGTCCCGATGTTCCCGTCGATCGCGTCGGAATCGCGGATGCTCCGGCCGAGGAGCTCGGCGATCAGCTTGACCTGGGCGGCGTACGGAACGATCAGGGCCCACTCCACGCCGCGCCGGTGGTAGTACTCCGCGAGTGCCCCGAGCACGCGCGCTTCGGCGTGGTTGACCGTGCCCTTCCGGCCGCCCGGCGCGGCCGACTCGGCGCGCTCGCGCTCGGGCAGCCCGGAGGTGTCGACGAACGCGAGCGGCTTGGCGAACAACGAGGTGTCCGGGGTCCGTTCGACCATCGTCCGCAGGGTCCCGTCGTAGAACATGTCGGAGATGAAATCCGCGATCACCCTCGGCATCCGCCGTTGCCGGGTGAGCCGCACGACGTGGCTGCCGGGCACCTCGTCCACCAGCATTTCGAGCGTGCTCTTGGTGACCAGTGCGGTCGTCTCGGCGTCGCCGGTCCCGTCCGCCCAGTCCGCGACGCCGTCCCCGACGAAGGGCGGCAGCTGCCGGTGGTCCCCGACCAGCACCGCACGTCGCGCCCGGACCAGCGGGATCAGCACGTCGGCGGTGCCGATCTGCCCCGCCTCGTCGACGATCGCGAGGTCGAATTCGACGTCGGCGAGTTCGGTCCGGGACGCCGAGCCGATACAGGTCGCGCCGATGACGTCGGCGTAGCGGATCAGTTCGGGATACAACTGGTCCACCGCGCCGGAAATGCCGACCCGCCATTCCGCGAGCAGTTTCTCCCTGGCCGCGAGCACGTCGAGGCGTCCCGGCAGCCACGCGTTCAGCCGCCGCAGGATGTCCAGCACCTGCGCGGGGTCGCCCTCGATCGCGACCGCGGGCAGGGCGTCCACCGCGGCCACCAGCGAACGGATCGCCCGCAGGGCCTGCTCGACCTCGTCCCGGCTCGCGACGAACCGCTGTTCGGCCAGCGCGGCGGCCTGGCGCGCCGCCCGCACCGGCGGCACGTCGTGGATCACGACGTTGAGGTGGTGTTCGGCCGTGGCGATCTCCGTGCGCAGCCTGCCCGCCTCGGCGGCCGCCGTGTCGAACTGGGCCCGGCACGCCGTGATCCGCCGTTCACGACGTCGGGCCGCGGCCCTGGCCAGTGCGGCGAACGGCGGCCACCAGCGACGCGCCCGCGCGCGCTCGTCCCGCGACACCAGGAGTCCGAGTTCGCCGTGTCGCCGGGCCAGCAGCTGGTCCTGCCCGGCGAGCCCTGCCCGTAACTCGGTGATCCGGTCCCGGACCGGGCCGCCCGCCGCGTACCGGATCCGCTCCAGCTCGTGCCGTTCCTGTACCAGGGCGCCGAACGCCGCCGCCATCGCCTCGGTGCGCTGGGCGAGCACCGGCAGCCACTGTCTGGCCTGGGGCAGCGTGGCATAGCCGCGCAGGGCGGTTTCGGCGCGGCCGATGGCCTCACGCCGCAGATCGGCGGCCAGCTGTTCCAGCAGAAACTGCCGTCCGTCGGGGTCGACCTTGCCCTCGCTGCCCACCCGGATCACGACGACGTCCTTCGGCAGCTTGACCAGCACGTTGTCCACGGCCCGGTTCGTGTGCGAGGTGACCAGGACCGGGCCGCGGTCCGGTGCCAGCGCGCAGGCCCGCGCGATCTCGCTGATGGTGCGTGTCTTCCCGGTTCCCGGCGGCCCGAGCACCAGTGCGAGGTCCTGGACGCCGAGCGCCATCCGGAAGGCGGCGAGCTGATCCTCGTCCAGTTCCTCGCCTGGCCGGTCGGAAACGTCTTGAACCGGCTTCAGCCGATGATCCACGAGCACCGGCAGCAACGACCGGTTCCGTTCCCGCTGGGTCCGGAGCAGGCGCACGGCCTCACGTCGCTTGGTGTGCACGACGTCGCCGGCGGTCTCCTCCAGTTCACCCTGCTCGGGCAGCTCTTTCCGGTCGATCAGGCGGTCGAAGCGGACGAGCACGCGGTCGCCCTCGACTCGCCGCACCTGGCCGCGGTAGTCACGGGCACCGCGTATCCCGACGTACTTGTTCCGGACGGGAAAGCGTTTACCTACGATGTGGAAGGCGTAGACCCCCTCGGCGCTGTATCGCCGTTCGGCCACCGACTCGACTTTCCCGTACGGGTAGGACGCCGGCGCGTTCTGCCGCTCCCCGGCGATCCGCTGCGTGGCGTCGATCAGCCGGTCGAGCCGATCGAGGTAGCGAGTGTGCGCCGGGCCGGGCTCGGTGACCGCGCGCCGGTCCGCCGGCCGGTTCCGCAGCGCCGTCCAGCCGTTGTGCACGACGTCCCACTGGGCACGAAAGCCGGGCGGGACCTCACGCGGCTCGAGCTTCGCGTGCCATTCCGCCCGCAGCATCAGGGCCCCGCTGGCCAGCCGATGCTGGTCGGCCAGCTGCATCGGGTTGATCCCGGCCACCGTGTAGGCGTCCCCCGACCTGGTCACGAACAGCCGCACGACATAGGTGCGGGTGTGCAGCAGCAGGCTGTGGTCGCCGCCGTTCCGCGGCTCGTCAACTGTGGCGGCGACACCCTGCGGATACCCGTTCAGTTCGCTGACGAGCTGGGTCACCCCGCTCGGCAGCAGTCCCGGATAGCGCTCCGCGTGCTGGACGAGCCGCGCGGCCAACGGCCGCCCCGGCACCAGTGCGACCGGGGCGGGCAGGGCGACTGGGGGATACAACGCGGGTTTCTCCTTGTCCGCAGGGGAGTTCGTCGGCACCGTCCTCACGCGTTCCGCAGGGCGCTCGCCAGCGCGGAGACGTCGGGACGCGCGCCGGGGTCGGCGGCGAGGGCGCGATCGAGCGCTTCGCCCACCGGGCGCGGTAAATCCGGTACCAGCCCGTGGATCGGCACCGGGTTCGGCGGGACGGGCACGTGCCCGGTCGCGAGGTGATAGGCCACCGCGGCGAGCTGGTAGACGTCGGTCCACGGGCCTGCCCGCCCTTGTCGGCTCCGGCGCTGTTCCGGGGCCCGGTAGAGATCGGGGCCCTCCCCCGGCTCGTAGGCCACCGCGGCGAGCCCGAGATCGCGGAGCACCAGCCGCCCGTCGTCGAGCCGGATCAGGCCCGCCGGCGTCAGGCACCGATGCGGTGTGTCCTTGCCGTGCATCACCGCGAGAATCCGGCATACCCCGGCGAGTTCCCGGAGGAATCCACGCGTGCGCAGGAGATCGGGGTGCTCACCGGGTTCCGGGAGGAACACCGCGAGCGTGTCGCAGGGAGCGCCGGTCCGGGTCGGCGGCCATCCGGTCGCCAGCGTCACGACACCGTCCTCTTCGGCCAGCCGCGCGGACTCCGGCATCCCCGGTGTCCGGCCGGTCGGCGCGGTGAGCAGGCGATGTTCGCGTACCAGTGCCGCGGCGACGGCGTTGGCCAGTGGGGTCCGCTGTCGTAGTTCGGCCTGACGAAGCCAGACGTAGCCACGCGACGCGCCGATGCGCAGCGCCCGCGCCGACCGGGTCACCGCCGCCCCGTCCGCGGTGATCCGTTCCTCGAAGGTGTCGCCGTGCACCAGGTAGTGCTCGTCCCCGACGAGGGCTTCGGTGCCCGGTACCAGGATCGGGCTCCGCCCTGGAGTGGTCTTCCGCTCGGCGACGACGATGGGATCGACGCCTGGCACCGGGGGCAGAAAGGGCCCGAGCGGCGGTTTCACGTGTTCCGGCGCACCGTAAATGACGCGCACCAGGTCACGGATTCCATCAAGAGTCAGGTCATCTACTACGTATTTCGTAGCGGAATAGGGAAGCAGAGTCGGAGGAATGTCGTCGACCGACTGATCCGGCAGCACCACCGGCAGAATTCGCCGCGTCGCCTCGCGCACGTCCCGGCCGAGATCGTTGTTGATCAACGCGTTTTCCAGCTGCGTCAGGCCGCTACCGGCGAGCCGTCCGTACTCGGGCGACACGATCACGAGGACGAACTCGGCACCGGTGTATTCCTCGCTGATCCAGGCCACCCGATCACGCCGGGCAGCGGTTTCCCACTCGTCGACCAGCGTCTCGATCCCCGCACGCTCCCGGAGGAAGCCCGCGAACCTCACAACCTGCTCGACGTGCCGCGCCGAATCCCGGGCATAGGAGACGTAAACCTTGGGTGAACGGGAAGTCTCGTCCGGCTCTGCCACGATCATCGATCCCTTCCGTGCGCGGCCATGATCGACAAACGCACGCACCATGTCATGAGTCGTACCGCAGCCGCAGGCGAATCACCAAACCGGCCCGGTTTTGTCCGGCATCACACAAATCGGCCGGCCGGGATCCCCAGCCGACCGAATGGACACCCGCGTTGCTATCGTTTTCGCCGGGACGATCGCCGCGGTGGCGGCCCGGACGACGAGGACCTTTCGATGCAGTTCCAGGAAAGTCAGCAGGCAGGCCGGGTCACCACACATCCGACGGTTTTCCTCTCCTATACCCACGACACCGAAGAGCACTGCCAGGCCGTCCTGGAGTTCGCCGGGTTCCTCAAGGGCAACGGGATCACCGTGCTGATCGACCGGTGGGCCGGTGTGTCGCGCCGCGACTGGCAGCTGTGGTCACAGCGGAACATCCCCGGTGCCGACTACATCATCGTCGTGGCCTCGGAGGTCTACCGGCGGGTCGGCGACGGCGACAGCACCTACGACCGGAACCGTGGCGGGCAGTGGGAGGTCGCCCTGCTGCGTGACGCCCTCCAGGAGAACCGTCCGAAATGGACGGAGAAGATCCTCCCGGTGATCCTGCCCGGCCACGGCATCGACGGTATCCCGCGGTTCCTCCAGCCCCACGCCGCCGACCGGTACGAGGTCACCTCGTTCACCGTGGCGGGAGCCGAACCGCTGCTGCGTGTCCTCACCGGACAGCCGGGCCACATCGCCCCGCCGCTGGGACCGCTTCCCCACCTGCCACCGCGGTCGGGCCCCGGCGCGAAGCCGACCTGACACCCGGCGATCGCTGTCACCCTCGCCAGGAGCCGGTCCGAGATCCGGTTCGCCGCGGACGAAGCCGTCGCGCTGAGCAGCCGGTAGCGCCTCACACCGCTTCCGGCACGTTCCAGCGCACCCCGTAGGCGAAGCCGGGGGTCAGCTGCCGAAACCGCAGGTGCACCTCCCCGGCGTCGTCCGGTTCCAGTGCCGTCCCCCGGACCGACCGGTTCAGCGCGTCGTTCTGGAACACCCGGTCCAGCCGGACGATCTCCTCGGGCATCGGCCGGGCGAACCGGACGTGCAGTTCGAAGGACTCGATCGGATGCCGCGGCACGCACACGTAGTGCGGGAACCGAAACACGGCCAGGAACCGTAGCGTGATCTCGTGCCGATCCCCTCGGCGCAGCGGCGCGGGCAGCCGGAGCGACAGCTTGGCCCGGTCGCTGGACTCCATCTCCCGACGGACGAGCCGGGCTCCCCGGAAGACATGAGCCCGCAGATCCGGCTCCTCGACCGCGGGCCCGCGCGGGTCTGGCGTGGTCAGGGTGAACGCCAGGTCGATATCACTGACGCCGTCGACGTCGGCCACGATCCGGCGGGTC
The DNA here is from genome assembly GCF_039541975.1 of Amycolatopsis samaneae. Classification (NCBI taxonomy): domain Bacteria; kingdom Bacillati; phylum Actinomycetota; class Actinomycetes; order Pseudonocardiales; family Pseudonocardiaceae; genus Amycolatopsis; species Amycolatopsis samaneae. The sequence continues at coordinate 631,243 of NZ_BAABHG010000003.1, read as the reverse complement.
TCGACCACCTCCGGCACCGGCTGATCGAGCGCCAGCGTGGTGCCCAGCCACTCGGTGTGCCAGCCACGTCCCGGGGAAGGCGGTTCCACGGCGGGTTCGGACTGGACGGCCAGCTCCGCGACCCGCTGCGTGCCCTCTTTGATCCGCCGGTTGATCGTCCGCTCGTCCCGCTCCAGTTCTTCGGCGACCCAGAGCACCCGGTCCCGCAGAAACTGACGCTGTGCCTGGCTGTGCAGCCCGTAAGCCGCGAGCAATGTGATGCGCAGGTCGGTCGGCAACTGTGCGATAGGACCACGCAACCACGTGGAAAGCTTCCGCCGGATCTCCGCGACGTCCTCGCCGTCGGCAATACCGCAGAGCGCTCGCAACGCGGGTCCCACCCGATCACCGAGGTCATCGGCGAAAACGCCCCGTCCCTTGCGCACCAGCTTCAGTTCCTCCACCACGTCCTTCGCGCTCACGTTCACCGTTCCCTCCCCGAGCAGCTCAGCACGGCTGCCAATCCTCGTCAACACCGATCGCGGTGTCCAGCCGGGCGCCGGGGCACATTCGCGATCGTTATGTCGCGGTTTCCTTTCCCGCCGGGAGAGGAAACAGGAAACCCGTTGTCAGCCACTTACCACCAACCGCATTCTTGGTGGGCCGCAACGATTCGCGGCGAAACACCGAAGACCACGGTGGACATCCCGTTTTCGCAGTGCCGTACCGGCACGCTCTCGTCGAAGGAGTCGCGATGAAGATCATGCGCTCGTTTTCCATGCTCATCCGGCTGCCCTTTTGGCTGGTGATCGCCGTTCTCGTGGGGGGAACGGCGCTCGGCGGCCAGGCCGGGAGGGTGCTGGGGAACCGCGCCTCCGCCGTGGTCGGCGCCACCGGAAAGGAGGTGTTGTGACATGCAGACCCACGACGTGTTCGGACTGATCCTGACCCTGCTGACCCGCTCCTTCGGCTGAGGCCGGATATGTGGCGAAACCACACCCCGCGTTCTCGCGGGCCGGTCGGCTCCGAGGATCCGACCGGCCCGCGGGCCGTCATCAGCCGGTACCGCGGCCCGCTCCGCGCGGCCATACTGAACGTGCGACGAGGATGGGAGCTGATGAGCGAACGAGCGACCTTCGGCGCCGAACTCCGGCGCCGCCGCCGCGCCGCCGGGCTCTCCCTGACCGAACTGGCGGAGCGCACGCACTACAGCAAGGGCTACCTGAGCAAAGTGGAGACCGGGGCGGCCACGCCGAACCCGGCACTGGCCGCCCTGTGCGAGTCGGAGCTCGGCGTCCCCGGCACGCTCGTCCCGCTCCTGCCCCGTGAACCGGTGCGCCGGCGCACCCGGCCGGACGTCCGCCCGTCCGGCCTGCCTCCGGCCACCCCCGACTTCGTCGGACGCGCCACCGAACTGCGGCTGGTCCGGGACGCCCTCGAGGCCGACGGCGGGATCTGCGTGGTCTCGGGCATGGGTGGCGTCGGTAAGACCGCACTGGCCGTCCGCTGCGCCCACCGCCTCGAAACCGGATTCGCCGACGGCTGTCTCTTCGTGAACCTCCACGGCTACGACGCGGGAGAAGCCGCGGCCGCGCCCGCCGTCGTGCACGACCGTCTCCTGCGGGTGCTCGGCGTCCCGGCCGAACGGATCCCGGCCGATCCGGACGACCGCGCCGCGCTGTACCGCTCCTGTCTCCGCGGCCGGAGCCTGCTGCTGGTACTGGACAACGCGGCGAACGCCGCCCAGGTCCGGCCATTGCTGCCCGCCGAGCCGAAGTGCCGGGTCCTGATCACCAGCCGGTCCCGGCTGACCACGCTCGACGAGGCCAGGCACGTCTCCCTCGACGTGCTGTCCGCGCCCGCCGCCGCCGAGCTGTTCGGGGCGCTCACCGGGAACCCGCCGGGCGATCCGGTCGCCAGGGTGGTCGATCGGTGCGGCAGGCTCCCGCTGGCGATCCGGATCGCCGCGGCCCGGCTGCGGGCCCATCCCACTTGGCAGCTCGAAACGCTGGAGAGGCGGCTCGGTGCCGAGGCCGACCGGCTGGGCGAGCTGGACGACGGCGAGCGCGCGATGTCCGCCGCGTTCCAGCTCTCCGCGCGACGGCTCGGCGACGTCGAATCCCGGCTCTTCGGCTTACTGGCCCTGCACCCTGGCGACGACTTCGACGTCCACGCCGCGAGCGCGCTGAGCGGGCTTTCCCTGCGCGAGACCGACCGGGCGCTCGAACGGCTGCACGACATGTACCTCCTCACGCAGCCCGAGGCGGAGCGGTACGGCTTTCACGACCTGCTCCGGGAGTTCTCCGGCGAAGCCGTGCTCGCCGACGTGCCCGAGCCCGACCGCGCCGCGGCCTTCCGCAGGCTCGCCGCCTTCGCCGTGCGAAGCGCCGCCCAAGCGGATTGCCTGACCACTCCCCAGCGTTTCCGGCCCGAGATCGCCTTCGGCGAGGACGTCCCGGCGCCCGTCCGGCTCGACGACGACGAGATGGCGCTGGCCTGGTACCGCGCCGAGTGGCCGGGCCTCGTCGCCCTGTGCCGGGCGGCCGCCGAGCGCGGTGAGCACGAACGGTGCTGGCAGCTGGCGTTCTTCCTGCGCGGGTTCTTCTTCACCAGCAAACTGTGGGATCCCTGGATCGCGACGCACCGCTGGGCACGTGCGTCCGCCACGACGCTCGGAAACCGGTGGGCGTTCGCGACGATGACGGCCAACCTCGGCGTGGCACTCGTCGACCGCGGCGAACTCGACGAGGCGTCCGCCCGCTACCGCGAAGCACTCGGGGTGTACCGCGAACTCGGGGACGAGCACGGCGAACACACCGTGCTGGCCCACCACGCGTGGGCCCTGCACTACCAGGGCGAGCACGAGAACGCGTTACGCGATCTGCGGATCGCCAGGGATCACTACGAGCGGACCGGCAACCGCCGCAACGCGGCGATCACCACCAGGGGCATCGCGCTCACGCTGACGGCACTCGAACGAGCCACCGACGCGGCCGCCCTCGCCGAGCAGGTGCTGCCGGTGTTCGACGAGCTCGGGCTGGCCCTCGACGCCGCCATGACGCAGAACTGTCTCGGCTGGGCGTGGTTCCACACCGACCGGCACGACCGGGCGACCGCCGCCTACCACGACGCCGCCACCCGCGCGCTGGCCTGCGGGAGCGCCTACGAGACGGCCCGCGCCTACACCGGGCTCGGCAACGTCGCCGCCACCCGAGGGGAGCCCGAGGTGGCGGCGGTCTTCTGGGCCCGCGCCGACGAGACATACCCGGACCTCGACCCGGTCATGGTCGGGGAAGCCCGCGCCCGGCGCCTTCGGTGAACACACCGGTCGGCGGGGCCGGCGCTGGGCCTCGCCGCGAGGGTCCAGGAGCCGTGCCCACTCCGGGGACCGAGGTGCTGGTGGCCGTCGATCCGTTCCATGTCGTTGCCTGCCCAAAAGTTAGCTTGCCAAATATTGCACAGGCTAGGCTCGCGCTCATGCGGAAGACGAGCACCGAGGAACTGGCGCGGGCCGCGGACCGGCTGTTCTACGCCATGCGCCGGTCCAGGGCCGCAACCGTCGGCCAGGCCGACGGCGGACTGTCCCTGGCCCAGCTGGCCCTGCTCGGGCCGCTGGCCGAGACACCGGACGAGCCGGGCCTGCCGGTCGGCAGGCTCGCCACCGCCGCCGAGGTCAGCGTCTCGACCGCCACCCGCATGCTCAAACAGCTCGAAACCAAGGGCGTGGTGACCCGGCGCCGCTCCCCCGACGACGAACGCCAGGTGCTGATCAGCCTCACCGGCGACGGCGTCCGCCGCCTCGACGCGGTGCGCGCCGACCTCCGTGCACGGCAGAACCGGGCGCTGAGCAGGTTCACCGCGGAGGAACGCCGGGAGCTCGCCGCCCAGCTGCACCGGCTGGCCGACGTCATCACCGACACGCCGCCCGCCTGAGCACCGAGGGAGGCCCTGGGTGCGTTGGCCGCGACAAGGGCGTCCCTCGGCGCGTCCAACGCACCGAAGGCGTCCCTCGGCACGCGTCCGTCAACGACGCGGCTCCCAGCGGAAGAACCGCCGGGCCAGTACTCCCGCCACGACCACCCAGGCCAGCGTCGGGCCCAGCAGGGTCAGGGAGTCCGAGACGCGGACACCGCCGTTCCAGGCGTTGAGGACCAGTTCGGTGGCCGACCCGCCGGGCAGCATCCGCTTGAGCACGGCGAGCTTTTCGGTGCCGCTGATACCGACCCAACCGGCCACGCCGAGCACGCCAATGGTGACCGGCAGCGTGGTCACCTGTGCGTGTTCCGGCGAGTTCGTCACGCCCGCCGTGGCCAGTGCGAGGCCGAGCATCATGAGCACCGCCGCGAGAACCGCCACCACCAGCAGGAGCGCGTTGCTCGGCGCGCCGGCGGCCGAGGCCAGCACGATCAGGATCACCGCGACCTGGACCACGGTGATGACGGTGATCGGCAGCAGCAGCCCGGAAAGGATGCCGCGATCGCTGACCGCGGTGGACCGCAGCCGTTTGAGGAAAAGGTTCTGCCTGCGCGAGGCCAACGTGGTCACCGCGGTGGTGTAGAGCCCGATCGCGACCACGAAGAACAGCACCAGCGCGGCGATGTACCCGAGGCTCGCCACCTTTTCGAAGGTTTCGCGCAGATAGATGAACATCGCGCTGAAGGCCACGGGGAGAACGAGGGTGGTGAGCAGGACCAGCCGGTTCCGGAAGATCTGGACCAGCTCGCCGCGAGCGATGGAGAACATGGGAAATTTCCTGTTCTGGAAAGGGAATGTGCTATTCGGCGCCGATGGCGCGGAAGACGTCGTCGAGCCGGGTCGGCCCGGCCCGCAGGTCCCGCAGTTCCAGCGCGTTGTCCTGTGCCCACCCGAGCAGGGTGTGCAGATCCTTCTGCAGCCCGAAGGTCTCGACGAGGAAGCGCCCGTCACCTTCGCGCGTGGCGGGCAACGGCGGCGCGGGCGCGTGGGCGGGCAGGACGAACCCGATGGTGGAGGGCAGGGTCCGCGTCAGCTCGGAAACGGTGCCCTCCCGGTGAAAAGTGCCCCGGTGCATGAGCCCGACGCGGTCGGCGCGCTGCTGGGCCTCTTCGAGGTAGTGCGTGGTGAGCACGATGGTGGTCCCGTCCTCGCGCAGCCTGTCCACCGCGTCCCAGAGCGCGTCCCTGGACCGGATGTCCAGCCCGGTGGTGGGCTCGTCCAGGAAGATCAGCTCCGGCGACCCGTACACGGCGGTGGCGAAGTCGAGCCGCCGCTTCTCACCGCCGGAGAGCTGGGCCACCTTCGTACTCGCCTTGCGGGTGAGGTCGACGACGCCGAGCACGCGGTCGACCCGGTCGGTCCGCTCGGTGAGCCCGCCGATCAGCCGGACGGACTCCCGCACCGTCAGGTCCGGGGAGAAACCGCTCTCCTGCAACATGATGCCCATCCGAGGCCGCACGGCGCGGCGGTCGCGCGGACTCTGCCCGAAGACCCGCACGGTGCCCGAGGTGGCGGCGCGATGACCTTCGACGGTCTCCAGGGTCGAGGTCTTTCCCGCCCCGTTCGTGCCGAGCAGCGCGTACAACTCCCCGCGCGCCACCTGAAAGGACAGATCCTTCACGGCGTGGAAGTCGCCGTAGGTGAGATTCAGACGTTCAACGTCGATGACCGGTGTCGAGGACATGCCGACGATTCCAGCGGTCCCCGCGCCCGGCTACCAGTGCGCCTGTGTCACCACTTCACCGTGACATTCCTGCGAGTGAAGTCATGACACGGTGTCACTGGTGACCGCGCGCCCGGCGCGGAATGCTGGACGGCGACTCCACTGTCCGAAATGGAAAGCCACGATGAACACCAGACCTCCGCGCGTCGTGCTCACGATCGTCATGATCGTCTCTCTCCTGGTCTGCGTGGTGTTCCTGCTCCACCACGCCGGACTCGGCCTCTACCCTGACCGCATGGAGTCCTGGCTCGACGGCAACTCGTGGCTGATGTGGACGGCCGCGGCCCTCACCGTCGGCAGCGCACTGGCGATCCCGCCACTCGCCCTGCTCAACCGGCACCCGGACGACGACCGGTGAGGTCGTTCCGCCCGGTGATCTTCAAGCGCACCGGCCCGGCCAAGGCCCGGTTGCGCCGGATCAACCTCGTCTCCACGCTCCCGCCACTCGTCTGTGTCGGGGCGCTGGTGGTGGTGATCGACAGCAGGACCTGGTGGCAGGCCGTCGTCCTCAGCCTGGGCGTGGTGGCCGCCGTCGTGGGCACCGAACGCTGGACGGCGGACGACTTCCCCCGCGTCGCGGTGCCCTGCCTCGCCGTCGCCGCGGGGGTGTGGCTCTTCGGCGCGCTGGCCGGCTGCCCGACGGCGTTCTACGGCATCTCCGTCGTCGGCCCCACCGCCATCCCGTCGCTGCCCCGCTACCGGGGCCGCGCGACGCTGGCGCTGGCCGCCTTCGTCGCCGCGGCGGGCGCGACGCGGCTGGTGGTGGTGCGGGAGCCCGGCCTCGCCGTGGTGCTCCAGTACGTCGTCTTCTCCGCCTTCACCGTCGTGGTGGCCACCGGGCTGATGTTCGCCAGCCAGCGGATCTTCGACCTCATGAGAGAGCTGGAGCAGTCGCGGGACCGGGAAGCCGAGCTGGCCGTCATGCGGGAACGGATGCGGTTCGCCAGCGACCTGCACGACATCCAGGGCCATACCCTGCACGTGGTGAAGCTAAAGGTCACGCTGGCCGAAAAGCTGCTCGAACACGACGTCGACCAAGCGCGCGCGGAACTGCGCGAGGTGCACGCCCTGGTCGGCGACACCATCACCCAGACCAAGGAACTCGCCTACGCGCAGCGGCGGCTCAACCTGTCGACGGAGCTGGAGAACGCGAAGAACCTCTTCGAGGCCGCGGGTATCCACGTGCGTGTCGACCGCGAGGCCGAGATCGACGACCGCGCGGGCGAGCTGCTCGGCCAGGTCCTGCGGGAGACGACGACCAACATCCTGCGGCACGCGCAGGCCAGGCAGGTGCGGATCACGCTCACGAGGTCGGGGATCACCATCGTCAACGACGGCGCGCGGGAATCCGTGCTGCCGGAGCTCAACGGGCTCTCCACCCTCGGGCAACGACTGTCGGACAACGGAGGCGAGTTGAAGGTGACACTGCAGAACGGGTACTTCCTGACCGCCGCGACGTTCCCGCCCGCCGGCCCCGTGCCCCGGACCGCGGGAGAACGATCGTGACCACCGTGGTGCTCGCCGACGACGAGGCACTCCTGCGCAAGGCACTGGCGGCACTGCTGCCGCTCGAAGGCGAGATCACCGTGCTCGCCGAGGCCAAGGACGGGGAGGACGCCGTGGCCGCCACCCTGCGGCACGAGCCCGACGTGCTCGTCATCGACCTGGAAATGCCCGGGGTGGACGGGCTCGGCGCCGTCGAGCGGATCCGCCGCGCGCGGCCGGAGCAGGTGATCCTCATGCTGACCCGGCACGCCCGGCCCGGTGTGCTCCGCAAGGCGCTGAAACTCGGCGTCCAGGGCTTCGTCAGCAAATCGGCGGAACCGGCGCACATCACCACGGTCATCAAGGCCCTGCACGAGGGCAGGCGCTGGATCGACCCGGACGTCTCCGCGCTCGCCGTCGTCGACGACTGTCCGCTCACCGACCGCGAGATCGACGTGCTGCGGGCGACCGCCGAAGGGTTCTCGGTCGCCGACATGGCGGGCCGGCTGCACCTCGCGCAGGGCACCGTGCGCAACTACCTGTCGAACGCGATGCAGAAGACCCAGACCCGGACCCGGCACCACGCGGCGCGCTACGCCCGCGAACACGACTGGCTCTGACTGGTACCACGGACCTGTCGCCTTCTGGACCTTTCGGCGGGCCCCGATCTCCCGCAGTGTCGTGAGCCAGAGCACGTCCGCGAGGAGGTTCGGTGGAGGATTTCGCGCGCAGGGCCGAAGCAGACCGGGCCGCCGACTTCGTCGCGCTGGGCGGCACCGTGCTCACCCTGGACGGCGCGGGCAGGCGGGCGAACGCGATCGCGGCGCGCGCCGGGCGGATCACCGCGATCGGCACGGACCGCGCCGTCGCGGAACTGATCGGCCCGGACACGAAGGTGCTCGACCTCGGCGGCCGCACCGCGATCCCCGGGTTCGTCGAATCCCACAACCACCCCGCGTTCTTCGGCATGACGCTGGCCGCGCCCGTGGACGCCGGGAGCCCGCCCAACGACACCATCGGCGACATCGTGGACCGCGTTGCCCAAGCCGTGGCCGATCGCGGTCCCGGGGAGTGGATCCGGGGATTCCGCTACGACGACACGTTGCTCGCCGACCGCCGCCATCCGGCGCGGTCCGATCTGGACGCCGTCTCCCCGCGCAACCCGGTCGTGCTCACCCATGTGTCGGGGCATTTCTGCGTGGTCAACTCGGCGGCCCTGCGCGCGGTCGGCGTCGACGCGGCCACCCCCGACCCGCCCGGCGGGCACATCGCCCGTGACGAGCGCGGGGAGCCGACCGGCCTGCTCGCGGAGACCGCCGCGTTCCTCGTCACCTCACGGCTGCCCGGCCAGAGCGCCGGCGAACTGGCCGCCGCGCTGCGGCTCGCCGACGCCGAATACCTGGCCAACGGCATCACCTCGGTGCACGACACCGGGATCGGCCTCATCGGTGGTGCCGCCGAACTCGACGCCTACCGCGCACTGCGGCGCGGCGGCGAACTGCGCACCAGGATCCGGGGTTACCTGATCGACGGGCTCGTGCCGGGCCTCGCCGAAGGCCGCCCCGAACGTCCCGATGGCGAGAACGCGGACGAGCGGTTCGCGCTGACCGGCGTCAAGATCATCGCCGACGGCTCGATCCAGGGCCGGACCGGCTGCCTCGCCGAGGGCTACACCTGCGCCCCCGGCGAGCACGGGATGATGCTGATCGAGCCCGCCGTCCTCGGCCGCCGGATCGCCGCGCTGGACGCCGCGGGCTGGCAGGTGGCGGTGCACGGCAACGGGGACGCCGCGATCGACGCCGTCATCGACGGCTACGCCCGCCTCGGCGCGCCGGACGGAACCGGGCGCCGTCACCGCATCGAACACTGCCAGACGGTGCGGGAGGACCAGCTCGACCGGATGGCCGCGCACGACGTGCTCGCCTCGTTCTTCATCAAGCACGTGTACTACTGGGGCGATCGGCACCGCGACACGTTCCTCGGCCCGGACCGCGCGCGCCGGATCAGCCCGCTGGTCTCGGCGAAGTCCCGCGGAATCCACTTCGGACTGCACTCCGACACGCCGGTCACCCCGGTCCCGCCGCTGGAGGGGATCTGGTGCGCGGTCCGGCGTGTCACGCGCGAGGGCGCGGTCCTCGGCCCGGAACAGGCGGTGGACGTGGAGGCCGCGCTGCGCGGCTACACCATCGACGCGGCCTACCTGGCGGGCGAGGAAAACCTCAAGGGCAGCCTCGAAATCGGGAAGCTCGCCGACCTCGCGGTGCTGTCGGAGGATCCGACCGCGGTGGACCCGGACCGGATCCGTTCCCTGCGCGTCGAGGCGACGGTGAGCGGCGGCGAAGTCGTCTGGTCCCTTCCCCCTGCCCCGGCGCGTCCGCGATGATCCGCAGCTGGCCCAGCGTCCTCATCGGACTCGGCGTCCCGGCCGCCGCGCTGCTGATCGGGATTCCCCTGGTGGCAGGCAGCACGGCCTCGGTCTTCGGCATCCCGCTGGTGTTCTTCTGGGTTTTCTGCTGCTGCCCGCTGACCACGGCGTGCCTGTGGATCAGCTGGCGTTTCTTCGACCGCCCGCACTACCCCGAGGACGACTGATGCTCATCGCGACGGTGGCGGTGGTGATGGCGGCGTCGATCGCGCTCGCGGTGTGGGCCGGTCGTGGCAGGCGCGGCGGCGGGATCTCCGAGTTCCTCGTCGGCGGCCGGTCCTTCCCCGCCTGGCTGGTGTACTTCCTCGCCGTCGGCGAGGTCTACAGCATCGGGACGATGATCGGCTTCCCGAGCGGGATCTACGCGCACGGCGCGAGCTACGGGATCTGGTTCCTCGGCTACATCCTCCTCGCCTACTCGCTGGGCTACTTCCTGGCCCCGCTGGTGTGGCGGGCCGCGAAACGGCACGACGCCATGACTGTGCCCGACGTCTTCGGCCGCCACTACGGCAGCCGTTCGCTGGAACTCGTGACGTCCGTGACGATGCTGATCGCGCTGGTGCCGTGGGGCCAGTACCAGTTCATCGGCCTGCAGGTGGTGCTCGGCAACCTCGGGCTGCGGCTGAGCCCGGTGCACTGTGTCCTGCTCGCCGGGATCATCGCGTTCGTCTACATCTCGGTCTCCGGCGTGCGCTCCCCGGCGTTCGTGTCCGTGCTCAAGGACATCTTCATGCTGCTCGGCGTGGTACTCGTCGGGGTCGCCGCGGTGCTCGCCGCCGGTGGCACGGCGAAGATCAGCGGGCCCGAGGTGCTCACGAGCGCGCAGACCACCATGGGCGGCCAGGGGCTGGTGTTCGCGATGACCACGATCGCGTTCCAGAGTGTCGTGTTCTATCTCGGTTTCGGCGGCTCGTACGTGTTCCCCGCCCGGTCCGAGCGAGCGGTGAAGAGCTCCACCGTGTGGATGCCGCTGTACATGCTGATCTACCCGTTCCTGGTGCTCGCCGCCTACTACGGCGTCCGCGCGCATCCCGGCCTGGCGAACCCGAACACGGTGTTCATGGTGACCGCGCGGGGCCTGCTGCCGGAATGGCTGCTCGGGCTGGTCGCCGCGGGGGCCGCGCTGTCGGGGGTGCTGGTGCTCGCGGCGACCGCGCTCAGCATCGGCGGGATGGTCTGCCGCAACCTGGCGCCGAACGTGAGCCCCGGCACCCAGCGCCGGTGGACGGTGATCGCCGTGGCCGGTTTCCTCGTGCTGGCCGCCGTGCTCACCCTCGTCGCCTCGACGCTCATGCTGACCGTGCTGAACCTGACCTACACCCTGCTCGCCCAGGTCGTGCCCGGCTGGCTGGCGATCCTGTTCGCGCGGCGGGTGCGGACCTCGGCCGTCATCGCCGGCATGGTCCTCGGCGTACTGGCCTCCATCGTCCTGTACGTCACCGACGTGTCCTTCGGCGGCGTGAACCCCGGGCTGGTCGCTCTCGGCGTCAACCTGCTGGCGGTGTTCGGCTGGAGCCGGTTCGCCCCCGGCACCCCGCGCGAACCCGTCGCCAGTGCCGACGCGCCCCGTCCGGCCCGGTACTCCTCGGTGGCGAACTGATCGCGGATCGCGGTTGCGCCGACGGGCCCTGCTGGACCGTCCCGGTGTCGTCTACCGTAAGGAACGGCCCGGGGCAGGCCTTACGTCGAACGGGAGTCGGAAACGGCCGGACAGTGGGTGATTCACTACCGTCGGTGATGCTTCGAGAAACGGACACACGCACGCTGATAGCAGGGTGATCGGTGAGGGAACGCGAGTTGCGACGCCGCTGCAGGCGGCTGCTGAACGAACTGGACATCCAGCCGCCACTCGACGTCCTCGAACTGTGTCAGAAGGTGGGAGAACAACGGGGTCGCCCGATCCGGCTGATCGCGCACCGGATCCCGGTGCCCGGCCCGTTCGGCGCCTGGATCGCCACCGGCAAGGCCGACTACATCGTGTACCAGCAGGACACCAGCAAGGCCCACCAGTGCCACATCATCCTGCACGAACTGGGCCACATGCTGGCGGGCCACAGCACCACCACGGAGGACGACATCCTGGTCGCCGAACTGACCCCGGACCCCGCCCCACCCGGTGACCTGCGCGAACGCTACCCCGACCTGGAACCGGGTTCGGTCCGGCGCGCCCTGCGGCGCACCTCCTACGACACCGACCACGAGCGGGAAGCCGAGACCGTCGCGACGATCATCCTGGAATGGGCGTCCGTGCTCGACCGGATCGCGCCGGAGTCGTCGGACGAGGCCACCGCGCAACGGATCGAGACCGCGCTGAGCGAACGGCTGGGCTGGCTGTGAACAGCAAGGTCGCGCTGACCGTGATCCAAGGGGTGATCCTCTACCCCGCCCTGCTGTGGAAGAGCTACCAGCTCATGCGGGCGCCGAAGGACGTGGCGCGCTGGATGGTCACCGCCTGCCTCGCCTGCTTCGCCGCGTCCTACCCGTTCGGTCTGCTGGCGGGAAAGGTGGACCAGCCGGACCCCGGGCCGATCGTGCCGCTGCTGTTCCAGCACGTCTTCCTCTGCGGGCTCGTCTACACCCTGGCCTGTTTCTTCCTGTTCTCGGCGCTTCCGGCCGCGCGGGCGCGACGGCGTGCCTGGCTGGAGGCGGTGCCGCTGGGCGCCGCGATCCTGGTGATGGCGGTCGTCACGGTGCTCATGCCGGACGTCCCGCCCGCGCGGTACCCGCTCGCCGGGATGTCGATCTTCTACCTCACCGCCGATCTGTACCTGACCTACGGGATCGCGAGCGCGTGCTTCTTCGCGCGACGCTACGCGCGGGGCGCCTCACCCCGGCTGGCCCGCGGGCTGACGGTGGCGTCGTTCGGATTCGCCATCGGCGCGGTGGGCGGGGCGACGCTGATCGCGGTGGTGCTCGTGCACTGGGCGGGGGCGATCATCCCCTGGCTGCTGGTGCAGGCCACGGTCTTCCTGGTGTTCCCGAGCGCGATCCTGCTCGTGATCGGGCTGTCCTACCCCGGCGTCGCCACCCGGGCGGCCGCGGCGCGCGTGTGGTGGCAGCACCTGCGGATGTACCACCGACTCGGTCCACTGTGGACACGACTGCACGAGGCGTTCCCGGAGGACGCGCTGAGCCGGAAGCCGCTCAATCCGTGGCGGGACGCGCTGAGCCTGCGCGGCGTGCACCGCCGCTACTACCGGCGGGCCGTCGAATGCCGCGACGGCCTGGTCCGGATCAGCCCGTACCTCGCGCACCTGGGCCAGGACGGCTCGCTGGCCGACCAGCTCACCGAGGCGCTGCGCGCCCACGCCCGCGGCGAACCGGTGCCGGAGGAGGGCATGCCCGTCGCCCTGCCCGAGGGCAACAGCCTGGACGACGACGTCCGCGAGCTCGTCACGCTCTCCGAGTCGATGCGGACGGCCGCGGCCTGACCGGCGGCGCCGTGTCAGCGGCCGCGTCAGCGCGGTGGCCGTCCGGTGTCAGTGCGGGCGGCGATGGTGGTTTCCGTGATCAGCACAGCGATCACGTCGGAACCACCAGCCGCGCCCCGCGCGAACGCACCTCAGGAGAGCATCATGCAGAAGTTCGACACCCCCGCCCCGATCTCCGCCGTCCTGGAGGTTCCCGCCGGGAGCGTGCGGTTCCTCGCCGAGGACCGGGCCGACACCGTCGTCGAGGTCCGTCCCGCGGACGCCACGAAGAGCCGCGACGTGAAGGCGGCGGAACAGACCAAGGTCGAGTACGGCGACGGCGTCCTGCGGATCGAGGCCCCGGCGAAGAACCAGTACTTCGGCCCTTCGGGGTCGCTTGAGGTGACGGTCCACCTTCCGGCCGGATCCCGGGTCGAGGCGAAGGCGGCCGCCGCCGAACTCCGCACCACCGGGCGACTCGGAGATGTCACCTTCGACGGCGCGTACGGCACGATCGAGCTCGACGAAACCGAAAGCGTCCGTCTCACCGCCCACGAGGGAGACGTCGTGATCGGCCGCCTGGGCGGGCCCGCGGAGATCAGCACCCAGCAGGGCGACATCCGCATCACCGAGGCCGTACGCGGCACCGTCCGGCTGACCACCCAGCAGGGCGGGATCTCGGTCGGCGCCGCCCACGGGGTCTCGGCCTCCCTGGACGCCGGCACCTCCTACGGCCGCGTCAGCAACACCCTCAAGAACACCGGGACCGCCGACCTCGACATCCACGCGACCACGGCGCACGGCGACATCGCCGCCCACAGCCGCTGAGTGGCAAGCGACCGCTGTCCGGCAGGGCCGGGACGCCCGAGCGCGAAACGCCTCAGGCGTCCCGGCTGCGTGGATCCAGCGCCTTGACCACCGCAGTGACCAGCCTTCGGCGGCGAGCTGACCGCAGGCGGCGGCGATCTCCTGGCCCCGGGTGTCCCGCACCGTGCAGGCCACTCCCCCGGCGTTGACCAGCCGCACGAACTCCCGCTCCACCGGCTTCGGCGACGCGTCCCACTTAGGGAGATCGATCTCCTGGAGGAGGCTGCAGCCGCGTTGCTGACGGCATCATCGACGGGGATGAACGAGCACTCTCGTCGGGAAGTGATCAGCCATCGGTGGGGCCGCCTCTTCAGAGGCGTTCGATGCGGTCGGCCTGCGGGCCCCGGTCGCTCTGACGCACCGCGTACCGGACCCGGTCGCCCTTCTGCAGCGGCTCCGACCCCATGATCACGGACGCGTGGGCGAAGAGATCGTCGCCGCCTGCGTCCGGGGTGATGAAGCCGAAGCCGCGGTCGTCGTCGTAGCGCGCGACGACGCCCTCGCCGCCTCGTACGGGCGCGTCCCGCGCCGCCGGCCCTGCGGCCGCGGCAGGTGCCGACCGCTGCGGCGCCGTCTGGGGCTCAGCACCCCGGACCAGCTGCACGTCGCGGGCCTGCGGGCCCTTGTCTCCACTAGCCACCTCGTAGGCGACGCGGTCGCCCTCCGCGAGCCACGTCAGCCCCTCGGCCAAGGCCCGGGCGTGAACGAAGACGTCCCCGGCGCCGGAATCGGGGTTGATGAAGCCGAAGCCCTTGTCCTCGTCGTACCAGGCCACCGTGCCGTCGGCACCGTCCGCGATACCAGCCGCAGCGGGTGAGCCGGCCCCTGCTCCTAGCGGGATCACGTGCCCGGCCTGCGGGCCGCGCTCGCCTTCGACGATCAGGAAGGCCACCCGCTGGCCCTCGGTGACCACACCACCGGTCACGATGGCGGAGCTGTGCACGAAGATGTCGGCGCCGCCGCCGTCCGGCGACGCGAAGCCGTACCCCTTGCCCGGCTCGTACCAGTTGACGGTGCCGAGCAGGCCCACGGCGCTGCCGGTGGCCGCATCGGCGGTGACGCGAACGCGCAGCGCCTGGGGCCCGCGGTCGTTCTCGCCGACCTCGAACACGACGGCCTGCCCCTCGCGGAGCACTTTCGCGCCGCCGTCCCCGACGATCTCGGAGGCGTGCACGAACACGTCCGGCGAGCCGTCCTCGGGCGCGAGGAAGCCGAAACCACGTTCGGCGTCGAACCAACGGACGGTTCCTTGCGGCATCAAAGGCTCCAGGTCGAGAGGGCGGGCACTGGCCCCCAGTCTCTCTGACAGACCTCCGGTCCGTCGGGCCGGGCCCACAGGCGGGCGGTGCGGAGCCAGGGGCGGGCCGTTGGTTCACCTAGCGACCCGCCGAGTTTTGAGACCAGGGCTTAGCGCACTCGCCGCCGCCTACGGCGTAGCCGCCACCATCCAGCCGCATCTCGCGACAACCATGCACCGCGCTGAACCTGGATTGTCGCCACGATACGTACTGTCACCATTACCGGAAGCAGTATTGCCGCCAGCCGCCGGGTCAAGTCTGCTCTCGAAGCCGGGTCGAACAAGTGGCAGCTAGACACGCTCGTGCCGGGCGGTGTCCAGCTGTTATGGGTTCGAGCCGACGAGGTCGCGGGCACCCACCTCAGGCGGCCGTTCAGCGGCTAAGCCAGGGAGCGAGCAGCATCTCCAGGTCAGCGTCCGTTAGGGCCCGCGGCCCGCCGTGGAACTCGTGCCACCGCGACGCGTCCCGCGCGGCGGTGTACTCGACCTCGAACGCGCGCATCAGCACGTACATGAACGTCACCGAGCTGAATCGCTCACCCAGCAACGTCCTGGCCTCACGCGCGACCTCCGTCGCGCCACGGCCGACGACGTCGGCGAGCCTCAGCTCGTCCGCGGCCGGATCCAACAGGCTGGGGGCATACATCACGACACGATCTCCATCACTGAAACAGAAACTCAGCCTTCGGCGGCGAGCTGGCCGCAGGCGGCGGCGATCTCCTGACCACGGGTGTCCCGCACCGTGCAGGCCACTCCCCCGGCGTTGACCAGCCGCACGAACTCCCGCTCCACCGGCTTCGGCGACGCGTCCCACTTGCTGCCAGGCGTCGGGTTCAACGGAATCACGTTGACATGCACCAGCTGTCCCAGGTGCTTGCGCAGCCGCTTCGCCAGCAACTCGGCACGCCACGGCTGATCGTTGATGTCCCGGATCAACGCGTACTCGATCGACACCCGGCGGCCTGAGGTGTCCGCGTAGTACCGGGCGGCGGAAAGCACCTCGTCCACCGACCACCGGTTATTCACCGGCACCAGCGTGTCCCGCAGCTCGTCATCCGGCGTGTGCAGCGAAACCGCCAACCGCACCTGCATCTTCTCGTCGGCCAGCTTGCGAATGGCCGGCGCCAACCCCACCGTCGACACCGTCACCGAACGCTGCGAAATCCCCAGACCGTCCGGCGCCGGATCGGTGATCCGCCGCACCGCCGCCACCACCCGCTTGTAGTTGGCCAACGGCTCGCCCATGCCCATGAAGACGATGTTCGACAGGCGGCCGGGACCGCCGGGCATGAGGCCGTCCCGCATGACCGCGGCGGCGGAGCGGACCTGGTCGACGATCTCCGCGGTCGACAGGTTGCGGTCGAGGCCGCCCTGACCGGTCGCGCAGAAGGGGCAGGCCATGCCGCAGCCCGCCTGGCTCGAAATGCACAGGGTCGCGCGGTCCGGGTAGCGCATCAGCACGCTCTCCAGCAGCGTGCCGTCGTGCGCGCGCCAGAGGTTCTTGCGCGTGGTGCCCTCGTCGGTGGTGAGCGCCCGGACCTCGGTCAGCAGCGGCGGCATCAGCTCGTCGACGAGCCGCTGGCGCGAGGTGGCCGGGATGTCGGTCATCGCCTCGGGATCGACGGTGAGGCGGGCGAAGTAGTGGTTGGACAACTGCTTGGCGCGGAACGGTTTCTCACCGAGCGCGGCCACGGCCTCGGCGCGCTCGGCGGCCGAGAGGTCGGCGAGGTGGCGCGGCGGGAGGCCGCGCTTGGGCGCGTCGAAGACGAGGGGGAGGGCAGTCATAGCAGGTCAAGTGTCCCATGCCGGGCGTTGCGAGCCACATCACACCATCGTTGTTGCCAAACGACCGTTTCCGATATATCGTGAACGTGTCGGAATACTTCGACAACGATTCTCCTGACGAAAGGACTTCAGCCCATGAGGCGACACCAACACTTCCCCCGCGAACGTGGCCGGGCGGACTTCGGGCCGTGGGCCCGTGGCGGCTTCGGCGAATTCCCCCCGGGGCGCGGGCACGGCCCGCGTGGACGACGGGGCGGCGGCAGGCGCAGCAGGCGCGGCGACGTCCGCACCGCGATCCTGGCGCTGCTCGCGGAGCAGCCCCGGCACGGCTACGAGATCATCCGTGAGATCGGCGAACGCAGCGGCGGCTTCTGGAAGCCGAGCCCCGGTTCGGTCTACCCGACACTGCAGATGCTGGCCGACGAAGGACTCGTGCTCAGCAAGGACGAGCAGGGCAAGAAACTGTTCGAGCTGACCGACGAGGGCCGCGCCGCCGCCGAGCGGCAGGACGCCACCCCGCCGTGGGAGCAGATCGCCCACGACGTCGACCCGAACGAGGCCGGGCTGCGCAAGGCGGGCGCCGGACTGGCCGCCGCGGTCGCGCAGGTGATGCACGCGGGCTCGGAGAGCCAGCAGTCCCGCGTGGCGGACGTGCTCAACGAGGCACGGCGGTCGATCTACGCCATCCTCGGCGAGGTCGAGGACGAAGCACCGGGGTCACCGGCGGCGGCCGAGTGACCGGGCAGGACGAGGCCGGTGGGCTTGACACGCGTGTGCACGCGATAGCCCACCGGCAGCGTCACCTCCGCGTTCCCGGCGCGGAGCCCCGTTTCGTTGCGGCGGCGCACTTCGGCGATCGCGCGCGCCGCGACCTTCGCACTGAACTCGATCTTCAGCACTGACTCCATCGCGGCGGCGTCCTCGAACCGCCAGCGCGTCACCACCCGGCGGCACCGGAATCCCGCCCGGTCGAAGAACCGCTCGACGGCGGCCGGGTCGTAGTCCGGCAGGTCCTCCCGCATCCAGCTCCCGTACGGATCGCTGGTGACATCGAGGTCCACGATCAGGATCGCGCCGCCCGGCCTCAGCACCCGCTCGGCTTCGCGAAGCCCGGGCTCGCAACCCGGCCCGAAGAAGTACGCGGTGCGCGCGTGCACGACGTCCACGCTGGCCTTGTCGACCGGAAGCCGTTGTGCCCTGCCGTGACGGACCTCCGCGTTCGCCAGGTCCCGCACCCGTTCGGCGGCGTCGCGGGCAAGGGGCTCATGGGGCTCGACACCGAGGACGGAACGGGCGTCGCGGGCGAAGTACGGCAGGTGGAAACCGTCGCCGCAGCCCACGTCGAGCACGTCCCGGCCGGTCCAGTCGTGCTCCTCGCGCAGCACCCGCCAGATCTCGCCGTCGACGTCCTGCGCGCGGTTCTCCACCTCGTAGGCCCGCTGGTAGTACCAGATGTTCGGGCTCGGCACGACCTCGGACCGCCGGGACGGCGTCACGGACCGGGGCAGCCACCGCACTTCGGATCTCCCTTTCCCGGCGTGCTCGGCAGGAGGATCCACGATCTTCCGGCATCGAATCTTGGCGAAAAACTTACTTGGCCCCCATAGACTCCACCGAAGCCCGGAGGGAGACCCAGTATGCCGTCAGGCGCACCCAGCTCACCATCCCCGGTCGCGACGGGGCTCCCCTGCTGGATCGAACTCGGCTGCCAGGACGAGGCCGCGGCACAACGGTTCTACGGCTCGCTCTTCGGCTGGGAATACACGACGAAACGCGATCCCGCGACGCCGGAACGGCGCTACTCCATCGCGACCTCCGACGGGGTCCAGGCCAGCGGGCTGTACCGCGCGAGACAGGGCATGCACGGCTGGGTCCCGCATCTGGCGGTGCCGCACACCGCGAGCGCCGCCGAATGGGTCACCTATCTCGGTGGCCGCGTGACGCTCGGGCCGCTGCCCATCCCCCACCGCGGCGCGATCCTGCACGTGCTCGACGCCTGCGGCGCGCCAGTGGTGTTCTGGGAGGTCCCGCCGAACTGGGAGTTCGCCACCGGCCGTCCCGGCACCTTCAGCGGCGCCGACCTCAACACCCACGACGGCGCGGTCACCGATCACTTCTACTGCAAGCTGTTCACCTACGCGAGCCATCAGATCGGCGACGGCGACTCGATGGACTACGTGGAGTGGATGGTCGGGCACGAGCCCGTCCTCTACCGCTACGTCATGGGCCCGGAGTACCGCCGCGACACTCCCCCGCACTGGCTCGTCTACTTCGACATCGAACCGGCCCGCGGTGCCGACGGCGCCGCCGCCGACGCGCGATCGCTCGGTGGCGCCGTCGTCGTCGATCCCTACGACACCCCGTACGGCCGGATGGCGATCCTCGCCGATCCGGACGGTTCGGTGTTCGCGGTGATCGACCACTCGCGGGTGACCGAGAACTGGGGCACCGCCGAGGTCGACGACCCCTACGACGACTGAACAGGCCCGGCGGGAGCGACACTTCGGTGCCAGGCGAACTGTCACCCGGACGGCCGCCGGGACGCCTGGCCGGGCGAACTCAGGGAATCGGCACGAAGGCCGAGAGCAGGAGCCAGGAAACGACCGCCGAGGGCAGCAGCGAGTCCAGGCGGTCCATCAACCCGCCGTGACCGGGCAGCATCGTGCCCATGTCCTTGATCCCGAGGTCGCGTTTGATGAGCGACTCGACGAGGTCGCCGAGCGTCGCGGTGAGCACCACGGCGACGCCGAACAGCATGCCCTGCCAGGCGTGTCCGTGCAGCAGCAGGCTGAGCGACAGCGCGCCGGCGACCAGGCCGGCGACCATCGAGCCCGCGAAGCCCTCCCAGGTCTTCTTGGGGCTGATGGACGGCGCCATCGGGTGCTTCCCGCCGAGGACACCGGCGATGTAGCCGCCGGTGTCCGAGGCGACGACGCAGATCATGAAGGTGAGGACCCGGCCGACGCCGTCGTCCGGATCCACGAGCATCGCCGCGAACGCGCCGAACAGCGGGAGGTACGCGGCGGCGAACACCGAGGCCCCGACGTCGCGCAGGTAACCCTGTGCGCCCCCGGGCAGCCGCCAGAGCAGGCAGGCCAGCACGGTCAGCACGAACGCGGTGACCAGGCCCTCGCGGCCGAACGGCCAGGCGAGCCAGATCATCGCCTGCCCGCCGACCAGCACCGGGACGAGCGCGACCCGGATGTCCGCGGCCCGGCGCAGCGCCCCGGCGAGCTCGATCGTGCCGACCGCGATCGCGATGGCCACGATGCCGATGAACAGATGACGGACGGTGAGCAAGGAGACGACGATCGCCGCGCCCAGCACGAGGCCGACGGCGATGGCCGCGGGGAGGTTGCGGCCTGCTTTGGAGACCTTCTTCGCCGGTTCCGGCTGCTCGACCGGCTCCGGCTCGGGTGCCGGGGTGTCCACCCGGTCCTCGCGGTCCTCGCTCACCTGGCTCATCAGACCTCGAGTAGCTCGGCTTCCTTGTGTTTCACCAGGTCGTCGACCTGGTGCACGTAGGTGTCGGTGAGGTTCTGCAGCTCCTTCTCCGCGTGCACGACCTCGTCCTCACCCGCCTCGCCGTCCTTCTTGATGCGGTCCAGCTCTTCCTTCGCCTTGCGCCGGATGCTGCGGATGGAGACGCGGGCGTCCTCGCCCTTGCCCTTCGCGACCTTCACCATCTCCTTGCGGCGCTCCTCGGTGAGCTGCGGGATGACGATGCGGATCACGTTTCCGTCGTTGCTCGGGTTGACACCGAGGTCGGACTCGCGGATCGCCTTCTCGATCGCGACCAGCTGGGTCGTGTCGTAGGGCTTGATCAGCGCCATCCGGGCCTCGGGGACGTTCACGCTGGCCAGCTGGTTCAGCGGCGTCGGCGCACCGTAGTACTCGACGACGATGCGCGAGAACATCGACGGGGTGGCCCGGCCGGTGCGCACCGACGTCAGGTCCTCCTTCGCGACGGACACCGCTTTTTCCATCTTCTCCTCGGCGTCGAGGAGGGTCTCGTCGATCACGGCTACTCCCGGTGGTTGTGATGGTGGGCGCTGCGATAGATCCCAGCAGGTCTAGGCCGATACCCCGTCGGCGGGGGTACTGACCAGGGTGCCGATCCTCTCACCACTGACCGCACGGGCGATGTTCCCCTCGGTGAGCAGGTTGAACACGATGATCGGCATGTTGTTGTCCATGCAGAGGCTGAACGCGGTGGCGTCGGCGACCTTGAGATCCCGCTCGAGCACCTCGCGGTGGCTGATCTCGTGGAACATCTCGGCGCCCGGGTCGCTCTTCGGGTCGGCGGTGTAGACCCCGTCCACGGCCTTGGCCATCAGGACCGCCTCGCACCCGAGTTCGAGCGCGCGCTGGGCGGCCGCGGTGTCGGTGGAGAAGTAGGGCATGCCGACCCCGGCGCCGAAGATGACGACGCGGCCCTTCTCCAGGTGCCGCTCGGCGCGGCGCGGGATGTAGGGCTCGGCGACCTGGCCCATCGTGATCGCGGTCTGCACGCGGGTGGGCAGCCCCTCCTTCTCCAGGAAGTCCTGCAGCGCCAGGCAGTTCATCACGGTGCCCAGCATCGCCATGTAGTCGGCGCGGTCGCGGTCCATGCCGCGCTGGGACAGCTCGGCGCCGCGGAAGTAGTTGCCACCACCGATGACCACGGCGATCTGGACGCCGGTCCGCGCGACCGCGGCGATCTGCCGGGCGACCGAGTGCACCACGTCCGGGTCGACACCGATGGAACCCCCACCGAACATCTCGCCACCCAGCTTCAGCAGCACCCGCCGATAGCCGCCTTCGACCCGGTCACCCATTCTCACGCGCCTCCTGTTGTGTGTCTCATGGACTCGTCCCGCGAGCCCCGCCAGACCCGGCTGTGCCCCGTCCCCGATGAGCGGAGACGGGGCACAGTGGAACTTAGCCGTACGGCTTCGGTCAGGCCTGGCCGACCTCGAACCGGGCGAACCGGGTCAGGGTCACGCCCGCCTCGTCCAGCAGGGCCTTCACGGTCTTCTTGTTGTCCTTGACCGACGGCTGCTCGAGCAGGACGTTGTCCTTGTAGTAGGCGTTGACCTTGCCCTCGACGATCTTGACCAGCGCCTGCTCCGGCTTGCCCTCCTCGCGAGCGGTCTGCTCGGCGATGCGGCGCTCGTTCTCGACGATCTCGGCCGGGACCTCTTCGCGGGTCAGGTACTTCGCGCGCAGCGCGGCGACCTGCATGGCGGCGCCGCGGGCGGCGTCGACGTCGTCACCGGTGAACTCGACCAGCACGCCGACGGCGGGCGGCAGGTCCGAACCACGGCGGTGCAGGTACGTCGCGGTCTTGCCCTCGAAGGACACGACCCGGCGCAGCTCCAGCTTCTCGCCGATGCGGGCCGAAAGCTCCTGCACGACCTCGTTGACGGTCTTGCCGTCGAGCTCGGCACCCTTGAGCGCCTCGACGTCGCTGGTCTTGAGGGTCTTCGCGACCTCGACGACCTTCGCGGCGAGCGCCTGGAAGTCGGCGTTCTTCGCGACGAAGTCGGTCTCGGAGTCCAGCTCGATCAGGACGCCGCCGTCGCCGGTGACCAGGCCCTCGGCGGTGGCGCGCTCGGCGCGCTTGCCGACGTCCTTCGCGCCCTTGATGCGCAGGAACTCGACGGCCTTGTCGAAGTCGCCCGCGTTCTCCTCGAGCGCCTTCTTGCAGTCCATCATGCCGGCGCCGGTCAGCTCGCGCAGGCGCTTCACGTCAGCGGCGGTGTAGTTCGCCATCGTGCTTAATCCGTCCTTTTTCAGGTACGTGAAATCTTGTGCGGGGATCGAAACCCGTGCGGCCGGGGGCGACCGGCCGCACGGGCACCGTGGATCAGGAGGAGGCGGTGGCCTGCTCGGCCTCGGCCTTGGCGGCCTCGGTGTTGTCGGCCGCGGCGGCACCGGCGTTCTCGGCGCCGGCGAGCAGCTCCTTCTCCCACTCGGCCAGCGGCTCGTCCGAAGCGACACCCGGCTCCGGCTTCGCGTCGGCCGAGGCGCCGTTGCGGCTGGACCGGGCCATCAGGCCGGCGGCCGCGGCCTCGGCGACGACCTTGGTCAGCAGCGCGGCGGACCGGATCGCGTCGTCGTTGCCCGGGATCGGGTAGTCGACCTCGTCCGGGTCGCAGTTGGTGTCGAGGATCGCGACGACCGGGATGTTGAGCTTGCGAGCCTCGCCGACGGCGATGTGCTCCTTCTTGGTGTCGACGATCCACACCGCGCTCGGCACCTTCGCCATGTCGCGGATACCGCCGAGGGTCTTCTCCAGCTTTTCCTTCTCGCGGGTCAGCGTCAGGATCTCGCGCTTGGTGAGCCCGGCGAAGCCGCCGGTCTGCTCCTGGGCCTCGAGCTCCTTGAGGCGCAGGAGACGCTTGTGCACGGTCTGGAAGTTGGTCAGCATGCCGCCGAGCCAACGCTGGTTCACGTACGGCATGCCGACGCGGGTGGCCTCGCTGGCGATGGCCTCCTGCGCCTGCTTCTTCGTGCCGACGAACATGATCGTGCCACCGTGCGCGACGGTTTCCTTGATGAACTCGAAGGCACGGTCGATGTAGCTCAGCGTCTGCTGCAGGTCGATGATGTAGATGCCGTTGCGCTCGGTGAAGATGTAGCGCTTCATCTTCGGGTTCCACCGGCGGGTCTGGTGCCCGAAGTGCACGCCGCTGTCGAGCAGCTGCTTCATGGTGACGACGGCCATTGCCGGAATCACACCTCTTCTGTGTCGTGCGCGCCGGTGCTCGGACCGGCACGCTGCTCGGTTTTGTCGCGACCGGCCGGGTGGCCGCTCGCCCTGGTGCAGTGCCGGAACCCGGACCCCGTGGTGCGAAACCCCAGGGACCGCCGGGCGCCGTACGTCCTGATTCACCCCGGCTGAAGAGACCGGCTGGTGGACGCGCACGTGCACGCGAAGTCAGCCCGCTCACGCGGACCGCTGAAAAGATTCTACCCCCTGCCACCAGCCCTATCCCCACCGGCGGCCCCGACTTCGCCCGCTTGTCCACAACCTGCCCGGTTGTCCACAGATTCCCGTCCCCGCCACCCCGCCCGCCCCGCGCCCGACACCCTGGAAACCATGACCACGCCCACCCACCACCCCAGTCGGCCATGGCCGATGCCCGCCCTGCTCACAGCCCTCTTTCTCGGGTTCGTCACGCTGGTGACGGCCGCCCCGGCCGCGGCCTCGCCCACGGCGGCGAAGGCCGAGCCACGGCTGTCCTGGCCGTTGTCCCCGGTACCGAAGGTGACCAGGTACTTCGACGCGCCCGAAACGCCGTTCGGCCCCGGGCACCGCGGCGTCGACCTCGGCGCCGAGCCCGGCCAGCAGGTGCTCGCCGCGGCGGAAGGCGTCGTCGTCTTCGCGGGCGTACTCGCCGGGCGAGGCGTCGTCTCCGTCGACCACGACGGCGGCCTGCGCACCACCTACGAGCCGGTCACCCCGGCGGTGCCGGCGGGTGCACAGGTCTACCGCGGCCAGCCGCTCGGCGCCGTCGTCCCGGGGCATCCCGGCTGCGCCGTCGCGGCCTGCCTGCACTGGGGCGTACGCCGGGGGCCGGAGTACCTGGACCCGCTGACCCTCACCGGCGAGCGCGGCGAAATCCGCCTGAAGCCCTTCTTCCTGCCGAACGCTCCGCCGGCCTGACCTCAGACCGCGATCGCCCCGAACAGGTCCACGATGTCCCGCTGCAGCGTCATCACATCCGTCCCCGCGTATAGGCCCTGCCCGGGGCCGGGCTCGCCGCCGCGCGGTCCTTCCGGGTGTGCCGCCGCGACGGCCCGTACCTGGTGGGCGGGGTCGGGGAGATAGGTCAGGCCCTCCACGCCGAACCGGGCACGACCGCCCGGCCTCGCCGCCTCACGGCCCACCAGGTCGGTGAGCACGGGCGGCCCGGCGAAGGTACCGGTGTAGAACTCGATCACCGGGATCTCGTTGACCCCGGTCACCTTCCACACGTACGCGGCGTGGAATCGCCCGCCCAGCTCGATGGAGAGGACGTCACCGGGACGGAGGAACGTCAGGGAGCGGGGGCGCCGCGGCTTGTGGGTCAACGGTTCGGGCGTGGAACGGAGGAAAGCCTTGATATCCGCCGATTGCCTCTCGAAGGCATCGGACAACACCACCTCGCGGTTGAGCTCGTCCACCGCTTCGACCGCCTCCGCGGTGACCGCCGCGTCCTGAAAACCGTACTTGTGCAGGACCGTGGCGAGGGCCACCCGGACGACGTTCTTCGTCAGCGAAGGCACGTCGTCCGCCTCGAGAACGCAGCGCCACCGGGCGCGCACCGGAGTGATCACCTCGCGGGCGAGGTCCTCGTAGGCGTCGGCCGGGCGGCACATCTGCCGGTGTACCCAGCGCGCCAGCTCCTCGTCCAGTGCCTGGACGTGTCCCCTCGCCGCCAGCTTGTCCAGCACCTGCTGATGTTTCACGACACTCCCCCACCTCGGTCCGGCGATGACCAGGCTACCCATCGCACCGTCCGAAAAGGACGGCAGACCCAGTCGCGGAGCAGCTCAGGGTGAGGACTGCTCGACGAGCTTGGCCCGCAGGCGCATGACGGCGCGGGTGTGCAGCTGGCTGACCCGCGACTCGGTCACCCCCAGCACCTTGCCGATCTCCGCGAGCGTCAGGCTCTCGAAGTAGTAGAGGCTCACGACGATCTTGTCCCGCTCGGTCAGCTGCGCGATCGCCTGCGCGAGCTGCCGCCGGTTGTCCTGGTCGACGAGGACCGCGACCGGATCGACCGCGTCGTCGTCGGGCAGCGAGTCGACGAGCGAACCGCTGTCCTTGCCCGCCGCGACGAGATCTTCGAGCGCGACGACGCTGGTGAGCTGGAGCTGCCCGTAGAAGTCGCGCAGCTCGTCGACGGTGATGTCGAGTTCCGTGGCGAGTTCGGCGTCGGTCGGGGTGCGGTGCAGCCGCGCGCCGAGCCGTTCGAGGGCACGCTCGGCCTCCTTCGCCTTGCTGCGCACCGCGCGCGGCACCCAGTCCTGGGACCGCAGGTCGTCCAAGATCGCACCCCGGATCCGCTGCATCGCGTACGTCTCGAAGCGCAGGCCACGATCGGGGTCGAACTTCTCGATCGCGTCGACGAGGCCGAAGATGCCCGACTGCACCAGATCACCGACGTCGACGTGGGTGGGCAGGCCGGTGCCGACCCGGCCCGCGACGTACTTGACCAGCGGCGCGTAGTGCAGCACCAGCCGATCGCGGGAGGCCTGGTCCGGATTGTCGGCGAACTGGCGCCACAGAGCCTGGATGCCGGCGTCCACGTCATGACCGGGACGGCCGTCGGCGACGCCGTCCCCGGCGCCGCGGGCGGTCACCCCGGTGGCTTCGGTGACATGAGATCCCGCGGTCATTGCACCGTCGTTCTCGGCATGCGGCTCAGTATGGTCTCCGTGCTCGTGCGGATGCGCGTGCGCCGCCGGTTCCGGCGCCGACGTTCCGACCGAACCACCACCGGCCTTCTCAGGCCCGCGGATGTGCTCGATCATGGATCGCCTTCAACCGGTCGACGGTCACATGAGTGTAGAGCTGCGTCGTAGCAAGCGTAGCGTGACCGAGCAGTTCCTGAACGCTTCTGAGATCGGCACCCCCTTCCAGCAGATGGGTGGCCGCCGAATGCCGCAGGCCGTGCGGCCCCATATCGAGGGCTCCCGGCACCGAACCGACGGCGTCGTGCACCACCCGCCGCGCCGTGCGCGGGTCCAGCCGCCTGCCCCGCACGCCCAGGAAGAGCGCCTGCTCCCCCGCCGCGGCGACCAGCTCGGGCCGCCCCTCCTCCAGCCAGGCGCGGACCGCCTCCGCCGCGGGGACCCCGAACGGCACCACCCGCTCCTTTCCCCCCTTGCCGAGCACGATCACGACACGCCGGGAGAAATCGGCCGAAGCGACGTCGAGACCGCACAGCTCGGAGACCCGGATCCCGGTGGCGTAGAGCAGCTCCAGTACCGCCAGGTCCCGCAGCGCCACCGGATCCCGTTCGGCCGCGCCCACCTCCGAGGCCCGCATCACCTCCCCGGCCTGCTCGGCGCGGAGCACGCCGGGCAGGGTCCGGTGCGCACGCGGGGCGGCGAGCCGCCCGCCGGGGTCGGCGCCCAGATCGCCCCGCCGGTGCGCCCAGGCGGTGAACGTCCGCGCGGAGGCCGCGCGGCGGGCCAGTGTCGTCCGGCTCGCGCCGTCGGCCCGCTGCCGGGCCAGCCACGCCCGCAGCACGCCGATGTCCAGCGCCGCGAGCTCCCGGAGCGGTGCCTTCTCCTCGCCCGTGCCGGTGAGGAACCCGAGCAACGACACCGCGTCGCCGACGTACGCGCGCACCGTGTGCGCGGACAGGCCCCGCTCGAGGTTCAGGTGCCGCTCGTAGCCGGTGACGACCTCCTGGACCGGCCCGGGCAGCGCGGCGCGCAGCGCGCGCAGATCCGGTCTGCGGGCACGGCGGCGGTTCCCGGCGGGATTCGCGGACGGCATGGTGATCACGCTGCGCGATCGGCCGCGGCTGGTCAAGCATCGCCACACCCGGCCGCCCTAGGAACGTCGCGGACATCGCCGCCACCCCGCCTCCCCTCGGCTCGCGAAGCCGTCGATCTCCAGCGCCGGCAGCAGCGCGCGCACCGTGTGGACGGGAACGCCGGAATCGGCCGCGACGCGGTCCGCCGAGCGCCCCGCGCGTGACGGGAGCGCCTCGTACACCCGCAACGCCTCCGGCGCGAGCCCGTCGGTGGCGCGCCGTGGCCGTTCCGGTTCGGCCCCGCCGCTCCCGAGCCTGCCGACCGTTTCGACCACCTCCTCCACCGAGGCGACGAGGGTCGCCTGCGATTCGCGGATCAGGGTGTGACAGCCCACCGACGTCGCCGAGGTGACCGGCCCCGGCAGTGCCATCACGGCCTTCCCGAGCGCGCCCGCGGTCCCCGCCGTGTTCCTGGCGCCGCTGCGGCGCCCCGCCTCCACCACCACCGTGCCCTCGGTGAGCGCCGCGATCAGCCTGTTCCGCACGAGGAACCGGTGCCGGGCGGGTGGGGTGCCAGGCGGGTACTCGCTCACCACGGCGCCGCCGTTGGCGGCGATCCGGTCCTGCAGGCTGACGTGACCGGCCGGATATCCGGCGTCCAGCGCGCAGCCCAGTACCGCCACGGTCGGCCCGCCCGCGGCGAGCGCTCCGCGATGCGCGGCGCCGTCGACTCCGTAGGCAGAACCGGAAAACACCGCCATACCGCGGTCGGCCAGGCCATACGCCAGCTCCGTCGCCTGGTGTTCTCCGTACGCGGTCGCCGCACGCGCGCCCACGATGGCGACGGCGCCGTCCACGACTTCGGCCAGTGACAGCTCACCCCGCACCCACAACGCCAGTGGCGGTGAGCTGCCCTGGACTCCGCGGGCCGCCGCCAGCGTCAACGAGTGCAACGGCCACGCGGGCCACTCCTCGTCCTCGGGAACGACCAGCCGCGCGCCCGCCGCCGCGGCCCGCGCCAGATCGTGATCGGCACGGTCGTACTCGCGCCGGGCACTGGTCTCCTCCCGGACCTTGGGCGGGCAGTCGCCACGGCGGACACGCTCGGCCGCCACCACCGGCCCGTGCGCGCCGACGAACCCGACCAGACCGGGCGCCGGGGGTTCGGCGACACGGAGCAGGTACGCCCGCGCCTTCCGCTCGGACTCGACGGTACTCATGTTTCCTCCCGATCCACAGCATCGGAGCAATGGAACGACTTGTCCCGCAAAGAAAAGGTCAACCTCGATCTGTCCTCAAGGGACAGTCCACCCGGCTCGGCCGCCACCGTGGGACGTGCCGGGGGACTCGGCGCCGGCGGCTTCTGCAGGACCGGACCGGGAGCACGCGACCCGGTGTGGGGCCGATCCCGCGCGTCGTACCCGGGCTCCGGCCGGCAGCACGCCTCCAGCCGAAACGCCATGCCCGCCCGTCCGCGCCGCGCCGGAAGACGGCGGCGGCCCCGGAACCTCCTCATGCCGCGCTCCGTTCCCGGAAACCGAGCGCCGCGGACACGTGCTCGCCGCCGGGCCGCGCCGCGCCGTCCAGATCCGCGAGCGTCCAGGCGATCCGCAGACATCTGTCGGCGCCGCGCGCGGTGATGACGCCCCGGTCGAGCGCGCGGTCGAGGACCGTGGTGGTCCCCCTGGGGAGGCTGAACTCCCGGCGCAGGACCGGGCCCGGCACCTCGGAGTTCACCCGCCAGCCGTGCTCCCGCCACCGCCGCTCCGCCCGCTCCCTCGCGGAGAGGACCCGCTCCCGCACCCTCTCGGACCCTTCCGGGGTGTCGACCTCGTGCGCGCTGATCGCCGTCAGCGGGCGCAGTCGCACCCGGAGATCGACCCGGTCCAGCAGCGGGCCGGAGAGCCTGCCGAGATACCGGCGCCGGGCGGTGGCGGAACACGTGCAGTCGGTTTCCTTCGGTGGCGCGCACGGACAGGGATTCGTCGCCAGGACGAGCTGGAACCGCGCCGGATAGGAGACCGCGCCCTTCACCCGCGCGATCCGCACCTCGCCCTCCTCCAGCACCGTGCGCAGGGACTCCAGCCGCTGGCCGCCGAACTCGCAGACCTCGTCGAGGAACAACACCCCGCGATGCGCGCGGCTGATCGCGCCCGGCGAGGCCAGGCCGCTGCCACCGCCGATGAGCGCGGCGACCGTGATCGAGTGGTGCGGTGCCACGAACGGCGGCACGGTGACCAGCGGTGCCGTCCGGGACAGCGAGCCGTCGACCGAATGCACCGCCGTCACCTGGAGCGACTCCTCGGGTGACAGCCGGGGAAGCAGTCCCGGCAGCCGCTTCGCGAGCAGGGTCTTGCCGACCCCGGGCGGCCCGGTGAGCAACAGATGATGCCCGCCCGCCGCCGCGACCTCCAGTGCCCACCGCGCTTCCGGCTGGCCCACGACGTCGGCCAGGTCGGGGACGGACGGCGGTGCCGACGCGGGCTCGGGTGGCCCGGGCGGCTGGAGTTCTGTCTCGCCCTTCAGCCAGCCGACCAGATCGGCCAGCCGCGCCGCGCCCGCGACCTCGACCCCGTCGACGAGCGCCGCCTCGAACAGCGACTCCACCGGGACGACCGCGCGGACGAACCCCGCCGCACGCGCGGCCAGCAGCCCGGGGAGCACGCCGCGCACCGGACGGATCCGGCCGTCGAGGGCCAGTTCGCCGAGCAGCGCCGTGCGGATCAGCCGCGTCGCCGGGACCGTGCCCATCGCGGCCAGCACCGCGGCCGCGATGCCGAGGTCGTACCCGGAGCCGACCTTGGGCAGGTTCGCCGGGGAAAGCCCCAGCGTCACCTTCCCGTCCGGCCATGGCTGGCCGGAGTTGCGAACCGCGGACCGCACCCTGTCCTTGGCTTCGCGCAACCCCGCGTCGGGCAGCCCGACGAGGGTGACACGGCTCAGCCCGCCGCCGAGATCCGCTTCGATCTCGATCATCCTGCCGTCGATGCCGAGAACGGCGACCGACCACGCCTTCGCGATCGGCATCTAGAACGCCGCCTCGATGTGCCGGACACGCGGACGCTCGCCCGGGCACGCGAGCACGGTGACGACGTCGTAGCGCGTCCGGCACCAGCCGACGCGGAACGTGCGCAGCCACTGGTGCGCCGCCCGCCGGACCCGCTCGGCCTTCTCCGGGGTCACGGTCTCCGAAGGCAGGCCGTACTCGGTCCCCGAGCGGGTCTTGACCTCGCAGAACACCACTCTCGCCCGGTCGGTGAGCACGAGGTCGAGCTCCCCCTCGCGGCAACTCCAGTTCCGGCTGAGCAGGACCAGCCCCGCGCGCTGCAGGTAGCCCGCCGCCAGCTGTTCGCCCCAGCGGCCGAACTCGCGACGCCAGTGCGTCGTGGCCCCCTGCGCGGGACGGTGCGCCAAACCCGTCATCGTGCCCCCTCGGCATCCCGTGATCACCGGCGACCGGCGGTGGCCGGTCGTCACGGTGCGTGTGTGATCAACGGTGCCAGGGTGAGCGGAACGGGCACCAGGCCCGATTCGTCATCCTGTGGATAACCGGGGTGCTGTGGACAACCGGCCCGTCGCGCGGCCCGAGCCACGGAAACTGTCGGCGTGAGGTGCTATGCGTACGTCCCGCGACCGGGATACTGCCGAGGTGACACGGAGCAGCTGGCTGGCCGACACGGTTCGTGCCTTCACCGCGTTGCGGGGAACCCATGTCCGCTCCTGGACCGGCGTGGAAATGGCCTTACGCGAGGAAACGCCCGACGGCCCGCAGTTCGAGGACCCGGACGTGCCGTGCCTGCAACTGTTGTCGCTCCACGCGGAGCTGGACAGCACCACCACATACTTCGCCACACATCAGGACGACGACGTCTGGGGCCTGTGGCTCCCGTCGCCCACCGACGCCCAGCGGCAGGACGCCGAGCGGAACGACTGGCACGGGATCTACCGTGCCCGGCCGCTGGCCGAGCTGCCCACCGGCCGCGTCGACCAGGTCGCCCTCGTCACCGACGAGCAGGTCGTCGCCGAGGTGCTGCTGCACATCGACGGGCGGCCGCTGCTCCTGCTGGCCGGTGAGCTGTACGAGACCGCGGGAGACACGCTCCGGTACCACCGGCTCGACGAATCGGTCCTGGCGTTCACCGACCCGGGCGCGGCCGGGGAGCTGAACTGGACACCGCCCCGGCAGCCGCCCTCGGACGGGTGCTGACGGCGGCGGGGTCAGCCGGAGAAGGGGCCGTCCTCGGGCAGCCTCAGGTCGGGCTTGTCGAGTTCCTCGACGTTGACGTCCTTGAAGGTGATGACCCGGACATGCTTGACGAACCGGGCCGGACGGTACATGTCCCAGACCCAGGCGTCCGACATCCGGACCTCGAAGTACACCTCGCCGCCGCCGTCCCGGACCTGCACGTCGACCGCGTTGGCCAGGTAGAACCGCCGCTCGGTCTCCACCACGTACGAGAACTGGCCAACGATGTCGCGGTACTCGCGATACAGCGAGAGCTCCATCTCGGTCTCGTACTTCTCGAGATCCTCAGCGCTCATGAAACCCGCGCCCCTCCTCGCGATCGTCCGGCCGCCGGTGCGGCAGAGCGTTCATTGTTACCCACCCGGCGGGCCAGGGCACGGACCGGCACGCTCGGGTTTTCCAGCGCGGCGTAGGTGAGCACGACCCGATGCGGCGGGGTGAGGCCGTGCGCGGCGGCCGCGGTGGCGACATTCGTGTACGACCAGCGGTGCGCGGCGCTCGGCCCGTGCTTGGTCAGCGCGGCGATGTGATCGGCGGTGCTGTAGCCCTTGTGCACGTCGAAACCGTAGTCCGGCAGGTCCTCGTGCAGCCCGGCCATGATCCGGTCCCTGGTCACCTTCGCCAGCACGGACGCCGCGGCGATGCTGGCCACGGACCGGTCGCCCTTGATCACCGCCACGCTCGGCGCGGGCATACCCGGCACCGGGAAGCCGTCGATCAGGACATAGCCGGGAGTCTGCCGCAGCCCCGCGACCGCGCGCCGCATGGCCTCGAGGTTCATCACCCGGATCCCGAACAGGTCGACTTCGGTGGAGGGCACGACCACGACCGTGTAGTCCAGTGCCCTGGCCAGCACCCGGTCGTAGACCCGGTCCCTGGCCTTGGCGGTGAGCATCTTCGAGTCGGTCAGCTCGGGCAGGCGGGCCGCGTCGCCCGGCTTCAGCACGCAGGACGCGACGACCAGCGGGCCCGCGCAGGCACCCGCGCCCGCCTCGTCGACTCCGGCGACCGGGCCCAGACCTCGGCGTTCGAGGGCGCCCTGGAGGCCCCAGAAGAGCTCGCCGCGCACCACGGCGCGGGGTGGCCGCGGCGGCTCGGCCGCGGCACGGGGAACGGGAACTGTCAAGGCTGGATTACCCCGTCCGGGAGTCAGGTCCGGCGTTTCCGCCCGGTGGCCGCCCTGCGGACGCCCGCGGACAGCTTCCGGCCGACGAGCAGCGTGGGCCACGCGGCCGCGACACCGACGCCGAGCGGGAGCCCGCTCTGCCACGCCGGGGCGCTCAGCGCCACCGGCTGGGCGTTCTCCTGCGGATTGTGGTCGGTGATGCCGCCCCAGCGGTTCGGCGGGAGCACGATGATCCGCGCCTTGCCGATGACATGGTCCACCGGGACCGCGCCGGCGGGACCGCCGCCGCCCTGGAACCGCGAGTCGCTGGAGTCGTTCCGGTTGTCGCCCATCACCCACAGGCTGCCGTCCGGCACCTTCACCGGCGGGAACGACGACTGCGTCTGCTGGCTCGGGTCGCTCCAGTGGATGTACGGCTCGTCGAGTGCCTTGCCGTCCACGACGACCCGGTTCTGGGTGTCGCAGCACTGCACGGTCTGGCCGCCGGTCGCGATCACCCGCTTCACGAAGTCGCGTTCGTCCGGCGGGGCGAACCCGACCAGCGAGCCGAGCCCGCGCAGCGCGCGGACCACGAAGTTGCTCGGCTCCTGTGTGGGGATCTCGTTCTGCGTCCAGGCGGGCGGGCCCTTGAAGACGACCACATCGCCCGGGGAGGGGTCGGTGAAGTCGTAGGTGACCCGGTCGACCAGGATGCGGTCGCCCGTGCATCCGGTGCAGCCGTGCAGCGTGGCCTCCATCGATCCCGACGGGATCATGAACACCTTCGCGAGGAACGTCTGGATCAGGATCGTGAGCACCAGGGCGATCACGAGCAGGATCGGCAGTTCCTTCCAGAAGGACCGCTTCTTCTTCGGCTTGTCCTTCCGGTGTGCCCCGTGGCGCCCCTCGGAGCGGGAGCGCCACGGACGCTCCTCCTCCGGACGTTCGGGCTCATCCTCGGGCGCGTTCTGGGACACGGGTTCGACCACGCAGCCAGGCTACCGGTAACCAGGCGAGGGCTCAGGAAGCCGAAGTGGTCTCGCGGTTCTCGCGGCGCTCCTTGATCTTCGCGGCCTTGCCGCGGAGGTCACGCAGGTAGTAGAGCTTCGCCCGGCGGACGTCACCGCGCTTGAAGACCTCGACCTTGGCGACGTTCGGCGAGTGCACCGGGAAGGTGCGCTCGACGCCGACGCCGAAGGAGACCTTGCGGACGGTGAAGGTCTCGCGGATGCCCCCGCCCTGACGGCGGATGACGACACCCTGGAAGACCTGGTTCCGCTCGCGGTTGCCCTCGATGACGCGGACGTGAACCTTCAGCGTGTCGCCCGGGCGGAAAGCCGGGATGTCGGAACGCAGTGACTGCGCGTCCAGCGCGTCCAGGGTGTTCATCGGTGGTCCGTCCTCGTCGATTCGTATGGCAGGTGTTCACGGCCCGGGCCTGCGTACACACGCGGCACTACGCCACTGCGGCCGTTCCCGGGAGCTGTCGGCGGGCTCGTGGACGGACAGGTCCACTCACACCAACCGGTCAAGTATGACAGAGGCGTCGGGCCGCGTTCCCCAGGGGGCCGACCTACTCCGGCGCCAGCCCGTCGAGCACGGTGCGATCGCGCTGGTCGAGGCCGTTCTCCGGGAGCCGCGCGAGCAGGTCGGGACGACGCCGGGCGGTCCGTTCCAGTGCCTGGTCCCGCCGCCAGCGGTCGATCAGCGCGTGGTTTCCCGAGCGCAGGACCTCCGGGACGGCGAGCTCGCGCCACACCTCCGGCCGGGTGTAGCTGGGCCCTTCCAGCAGGCCGTCGGAGAAGGAGTCCTCCTCGGCCGAGCGCGCGTTGCCGAGCACGCCCGGCAGCAGGCGGACGACGGCCTCGACGATGACCAGCACCGCGGCCTCGCCGCCGACGAGCACGTAGTCGCCGATGGACACCTCGTCCACCGGCATGCGCCGGGCCGCGTCGTCGACGACCCGCTGATCGATGCCTTCATAACGCCCGCACGCGAAGACCAGGTGCTCCTCGGCCGCGTACGCGTGCGCGAGTTCCTGGGTGAACGGGCGGCCCGCCGGGGTCGGCACGACGAGCCTGCTGCGCTCCCCGCAGACCTCGTCCAGCGCGGGACCCCAGATCTGCGGTTTCATCACCATGCCGGGACCACCGCCGTACGGCGCGTCGTCGACGGCGCGGTGCACGTCGTGCGTCCAGTCCCGCAGGTCGTGGACGCCGATCTCGATGAGCCCCCGGTCGATCGCGCGGCCGAGCAGCGCGGCCCGCAGCGGGTCGAGGTACTCCGGGAAAATGGTGACGACGTCGATGCGCATCGCTACTCGTCCAGCAGGCCTTCGGGGGGATCGAGCACGACCCGCCCACCCGGAACGTCGACCACCGGCACGATGGCCTTGACGAACGGGATCAGCACCTTCCGCCCGTCCCGGTCGAGCTCCAGGAGCTCCCCGGCGGGCGAGTGCACGATCTCGACGACCTTGCCCGCCACCGAGCCGTCGGTCAGCTCGGCGCGCAGGCCGGCCAGCTCGTGGTCGTAGAACTCGTCGGGATCCTCGATCGGCGGCAGCTCGGCGGTGTCGGCGAGCAGCATCGCGCCCCGCAGCGTCTCGGCGACGTCGCGGGTGAGGACCTCCTCGAAACGCACCAGCAGCCGCCCGCTGTGTTCGCGGGCGGCTGCCATGGTGAGTGCTCTGCTGCTGCCGTCGCGCAGCTTCGCCGTCACGACCGCGCCGATCGCGAAACGCCGTTCCGGCGAATCGGTGCGCACGTCCACGGCGAGTTCGCCCCGGATACCGTGCGCCTTGGCGACGCGGCCGACCACGACGTCCATGTCGATCTTCCCGTGCTGGTCAGCGGTCGGTGTCGACGACGTCCACGCGGACGCCCCGGCCACCGATGCCGCCCATCACGGTGCGCAGAGCGGTCGCGGTGCGACCACCCCGGCCAATCACCTTGCCCAGGTCGTCGGGGTGCACGTGCACCTCGAGCGTGCGGCCACGACGCGTGGTCAGCAGCTCGACCCGGACCTCGTCCGGGTTATCGACGATGCCCCGGACGAGGTGCTCGAGGGAGTCGGCCAGGAAGCTCACGCCTCGCTCTTCTCACCCTCGGCCTCGGCCTTGTCGGCGTCGGCCTTCTTCGGCGACTTCTTCTTCGCGGTGATGGCCTCGGTGGAGGGCTCCTCACCGGCCGCGGCCAGCGCCGCGTTGAACAGTTCCTGCTTGGACGGCTTCGGCTCCTTGACCTTCAGGGTGCCCTCGGCGCCCGGCAGGCCCTTGAACTTCTGCCAGTCGCCGGTGATCTCCAGGAGGCGCTGCACCGGCTCGGTCGGCTGCGCGCCGACACCCAGCCAGTACTGGGCGCGCTCGGTGTCGACCTCGATGAAGCTGGGCTCTTCCTTCGGGTGGTACTTGCCGATCGTCTCGATGGCCTTGCCGTCCCGGCGGGTACGCGCGTCGGCGACGATGATGCGGTAGTACGGCGCACGGATCTTGCCGAGACGCTGCAGCTTGATCTTGACGGCCACGGGTGTGGGTACTCCTCAGTTCTCTCGATGCAAGGGTGGGCACACACGAGCCGAGTGGGGACACGGACGCGGGCACCCGAAGGTGGGCAGCTCCCGCGCGGTGAGAGGGTCCGGCGAGAGCGGGCAAGCGAACATTCTGCCAGATCGGCCGCGCGGCCCGCGCAGCCGGGCTCAGAACGAGGTCAGCCCGAGCGCGGAGACCAGGATCGCCACCGCGGGCAGGAAGTTGTTCATCTGGTGCGCCACGACGCTGCCGAGCAGCCGCCCGGTGCAGAACCTCGCCAGGCCGATCGGCACCGAGATGAGCAGCAGCAACGTCGTGCGGAGCGGTTCGAGGTGACTGGCCGCGAACACCGCCGTGGACAGCAGGAACGCCGCGATCCTCCCCCAGCGCTCGCTGCGCCACTGCAACCGCTCGACCGCGCCCCAGAGCAGGCCGCGGTAGATGAGCTCCTCGCAGATCGGGCCGACCAGCCACAGGTAGACGAACATCACGACGGCGGCGGACACCGACATCTTCCGGTTCTCGACCAGCGCGCTGATCGCCGACGTCGCGTTCGTGTTGCCGACGATCTGCGTCCAGACGTAGGCGCCGAGCGTGGTGCAGAGCAGGCCGACACAACCGAACTTGAGCCCGAGGCGCACGTCCGGCCAGTGCCAGGCCAGCCGCAGGTCCACCCGCGGCCCGTTGCCCCGCAGGCAGGTGATCAGGACGGCCACCGACGCCGCGATCATGGTGGGCAGCATCGTGCCGAGCAGCACCACCCGCATCGGCACCGGCTGGCCCGGTGTCTCGCCGACGATGGCGCTGATGAACGCCGCCGAGGCGATCAGCACGGCTTCCACGAGCAGGAAGGCGCCGAAGCCCCAGCGGTGGGACGGGGGCGGAGCAGCGCTGGACATGTCCTCCGATAGCGGCGCGGTACCCGGAAGGGATTCCCCGGACTGGGAAGTCGTCACGCCGGTCCTCCGGTGTTCTGCTCGGCTGCCGCAACGAGCCTAACCGTCTCCGTGATCCCGTACAGTGCCCATCACGTTACCGACAGCTGATCAGTCAGGCCATGTGTGCACGCTACGTCACGCCCGGAAGCATGAGTGTTCCAAATGAGCCGCGGCGTCCGGTCAGTGCGCCGCCAGCGAGAAGTCGCCCGTGCCGACGAACAGGAACACCGCGGGAGGCAGGTTGTTCGCCGCGTGCGCGACGACCGCGGCGCCCACCCGGCCGCTGAGGTGCCGGGCCAGCCCGATGGCCAGCCCCTGCCCGAACAGCGCGAGCACGCGGGTCGGCTCGCCGTGCAGCTGGGCGAACACCAGCGCGGTCAGCGCCAGCACCGCCCACGGCGGGATCCGATACCAGGACAGCCCGTTCCACAACGTGCCGCGCACCAGCAGCTCCTCGGTGACCGGGGCGCCGAGGACCACGATCACCGCGGCCAGCACGAGCCACCCGGTGTCGCCGCGGTAGGTGTCGGCGAGATCGGTGAGCGGGCTGTCGGTGACGTCATCCGTGCCGTACACCGCGATCGACAGCAGGTTCAGCGCGAACCCGGCGACGAGCGCGAGCAGACCGCAGGCGAGGCCGATCCGGACGTCGCGCCAGGTGGGCAGCAGCCCGAAGTCCGCGCGCAGCCCCGCGCCCCAGCGCCGCGAGCCGAGCACGGGACCGAGGCCGAGCAGCAGGTTGGGCAGGAAGGCCAGCAGCAGCAACGGGCCGATGTCGTGCAGTTCCAACGGGTCGAACTCGCCGAGGTGGCGGTTCATCAGCACGGTGATCGTGAGGTTGACCAGGTAGTACCCGGCGATGCCCGCGAAGAACGCGAGGAGTCCCCAGTGGGCGCCGAGGACGAGGCCCACCCGCCGCCGGGCTCCGCCGTCCTCCCGATCATCCACGGGTGCCACGGTAAGGTCCCTTGCCCGCCAAGGAAAACAGGGGTCAGGCGAAGACCGTGCCGCCCAGCACGATGTGGGTGGGATGCCGCAGCGCGGCGAGGTCCTCGCGCGGATCGACCGGGTAGACGAGCAGATCGGCCGGGGCGCCCTCGGCGATGCCCGGGTGCCCGAGCCAGTCTCGCGCGGCCCAGGACGCCTGGCCCAGCGCCTGCTCGGCGGACATCCCCGCCTTGTGCAGCGCCTCGATCTCGTCGACGAGCCTGCCGTGCTCGACCATGCCGCCCGCGTCGCTGCCCGCGAACACGCGCACCCCGGCCTCGACCGCCGAGGACACCATCGCGCCGACACCGGCGTGCAGCGCGCGCATGTGCGCCGCGTACACCGGGTACCTGCCCGCCTGGTCCGCGATGCCGGGGAAGTTCTCGATCTGGATGAGCGTGGGCACGAGCGCGATGTCGCGGCGCGCCAGCTCGTCCAGCTGCGCCGGGCTCAGCTCGGTGCCGTGTTCGAGGCAGTCGATCCCGGCCGCGAGCAGTCCCGGCAGCGCGTCCTGGCCGAACACGTGCGCGGTGACCCTGGCGCCCTCGGCGTGTGCCGCCGCGATCGCCTCGGCCAGCACGTCGTCCGGCCACAGCGGGGCGAGGTCGCCGGCACCGCGGTCGATCCAGTCGCCGACCAGCTTGACCCAGCCGTCGCCGTCGCGGGCCTGCTCGACGACCGCGGCGGGCAGTTGCGAGGGATCGTCCAGTTCGAGCCCGAACCCGGGGATGTACCGCTTGCGCAGCGCGAGGTGCTGCCCGGCGCGGATGATCGTCGGCAGGTCGGCGCGGGCCTGCAACGGCCGGACATCCAGCGGGAGCCCGCAGTCGCGGATCAGCAGCGTGCCCGCGTCCCGGTCCGCGGCCGCCTGCTCGGCGGCCTCCTCCAGCGTCGCCGGACCGTGCGCGGCGAGCCCGGGATGACAGTGCGCGTCGACCAGTCCCGGTACGAGAAACCCGTCCCGCGTCAGGGTTTCCGCGCCCGGCACGCGGGTGAAGGTGATCCGCCCGCCGTCGATCCACAGCTCGCCGGGTTCGCCGCCGGGCAGGATCACCCCGGCCAGGTGCAGCGCGGTCACCTACTTCTGCTTGGGGAGCTTGAACTTCGTCGGGTCGAAGCCCGGCACGTCGTTGAGCCCGCCGCCGAGCTGGGAGAGGTCGGGCCCGCCACCGGGCATCCCGCCACCGGGCGGCAGCATCGGCATGCCGCCGGGGAAACCGCCCCGCACCTTGGGCTGCGTCGGGCCGCGCCCCTTGCCCTTCTTCCCCTTCTTGCCCTTGCGCGACTTGCTGCCGCCCCCGCCGCCGAAGCCGAACTTCCCGGCCATCTGCGCCATCATCTTGCGGGCCTCGAAGAACCGGTTGACCAGGTCGTTGACCTCGCGCACGGAGACGCCGGAGCCGTTGGCGATGCGCAGCCGCCGGGAACCGTTGATCATCTTCGGATCGTCCCGCTCGGCCGGGGTCATGCCGCGGATGATCGCCTGGAGCTTGTCCAGGTGCTTGTCGTCGACCTGGGCGAGCTGGTCTTTCATCTGCCCGGCGCCGGGCAGCATGCCGAGCAGGTTGCCGATCGGGCCCATCTTGCGGACCGCGAGCATCTGCTCCAGGAAGTCCTCCAGCGTGAGCTGGCCGGTGGTCAGCTTCTGCGCCGCCTGCTCGGCCTGCTCCTGGTCGAAGGCCTGCTCGGCCTGCTCGATCAGGGTGAGCATGTCGCCCATGCCGAGGATCCGCGACGCCATCCTGTCCGGGTGGAAGGTGTCGAAGTCCTCGAGCTTCTCGCCGTTGGAGGCGAACAGGATCGGCTGGCCGGTGACCTCGCGGACCGACAACGCCGCGCCACCGCGGGCGTCGCCGTCGAGCTTGGTGAGCACGACGCCGGTGAAGCCGACACCGTCGCGGAACGCCTCGGCGGTGGTGACCGCGTCCTGGCCGATCATCGCGTCGACGACGAACAGGACCTCGTCCGGCTCGACCGCGTCACGGATGTCCGCGGCCTGCTTCATCAGCTCTTCGTCGACACCGAGACGGCCGGCGGTGTCGACCACGACGATGTCGTGCTGGGCGTGGCGGGCCTCGGCGATCGCGCGGCGGGCGACGTCGACCGGGTCGCCGACGCCGTTGCCGGGCTCGGGCGCGAACGTGACCACCCCGGCCCGCTCGCCGACGACCTGGAGCTGGGTCACGGCGTTGGGGCGCTGGAGGTCACAGGCCACCAGCATCGGCGCGTGGCCCTGCTTCTTCAGCCACAGCGCGAGCTTCCCGGCGAGCGTGGTCTTACCGGCGCCCTGCAGACCCGCGAGCATGATCACCGACGGCGGGTTCTTCGCGAGGTTCAGCCGCCGGGTCTCGCCGCCGAGGATCCCGACGAGCTCCTCGTTGACGATCTTGATGACCTGCTGCGCGGGGTTCAGCGCGCCGTGGACCTCGGCGCCCTTGGCCCGCTCCTTGACCTTCGCGATGAACGCCTTGACGACGGGCAGCGCGACGTCGGCCTCGAGCAGGGCGATGCGGATCTCGCGCGCGGTGGCGTCGATGTCGGCGTCGGACAGCCTGCCCTTGCGCGACAGGGTCTGCAGGGCCGCGGTGAGGCGGTCGGAGAGGGTGTCGAACACGGGGGTGCACGCTCCAGCTGAGTCGTCGTTGCGCGCCGGACCTGGCCCGGCATCTTCCGAGGGTAGTCGTTCCGGGGAGACGGCCTCGGAGGTACCGCGCCCCTTCGCCCGAATTATCCGGGTCGTCGCCGTGGTGGCCACTGGCTAGGCTGCCCCGGATCAAGGGGGTATCAGCCGAAATGAAGATCATGTTCTGCGCGGCGCCGGGCTACGGCCTCATGCTGCCGCTCGTCCCGCTCGTCTGGGCCGCCCGCGCGGCCGGTCACGAAATCCTGCTCGCGACGACCTCGGAGATGGCCGAGGTGGGGGCCCGCGCCGGGCTCCCGGTCATCGACGTCTTCCCGGCCCGCGACGTCTGGGCCGAACTGATGGGGAAGGTCGGGCCGGGGAACACGCCACCCGCCGACGAAGACCTGTCCGAAGAAGAGAAACTCGTCGCCGGCTCGGGGAACCCGTTCGGGGTCTTCACGCTGACGATGACCGAAGGCACGCTCGCCGCGGCGAGGGCGTTCGGCGCCGAGCTGATCGTCACCACGTCCGACCACGCCGCGGGTGCGCTGGCCGCCATCGCGCTCGACATCCCCGTCCTCGAAGTGGGCAACCGCGTCTCGTGGTCCATGCGGGACGAGGACTGGCGGCGGGAGCACTCGAACTTCGCCACCGACGACCCGTTGTCACGGCACCTCGCCGAGAAGCTGTCCTTCACGGCGGGACCGGCGAAGGTGCTCGCGCGGATCGACCCGCGTGCCCCGAGCATGGGCGGGATGACGGCCGGGGAGGAGACCGATCCGCGCGACGGGGCCCCGTGGTGGCCGATGCGGTACGTGCCGTTCAACGGCGGTGCCGTCGCCCCGCCGTGGGTCTTCGAGCGGCCCGAGCGGCCGAGGGTGTGTGTCACGCTGGGCACCGTCGTCCCGTTCCTGTCCGGTACCAGCAACCTCACCATCGTGATCGAGGCGCTCGGGCAGCTGGACGTCGAAGTCATCCTCGCCGCCGGGGCGGCGGACCTGTCCGCGCTGGGCACCCTGCCCGCCAACGTGCGGCCGGCCGGGTTCGTCCCGCTGTCGATGTTCCTGCCCTCGTGCGCGCTGATCGTGCACCACGGCGGCTCCGGCACCACGGCCGCGCCGCTGTACTACGGCGTCCCGCAGCTCGTGCTCCCGGCGTTCGCGGACAACTTCCTTTCCGCCGACCGGGTCGCCGAACGCGGTGTCGGGCTGCGCTGCGACGCCGCCGAGACCGACGTCGCGACGATGCGTTCGCTGCTGGAAAGGCTGCTCACCGAACCGGCGTTCGCCGAGGCGGCCGCGGCGGTCAGGGACGAGATGGCGACCCAGCCGAGCCCGGCCGAGATCCTCGAAAAGGCCGTCGCGCTGGTCTGAGGACGGGTGTGCCGAGGGACGCTCCGGGTGCGTTGAGTGCGACGAGGGCGTCCCTCGGTGCGCCTACCGCACCGAAGGCGTCCCTCGGCACCTCCCCCGCAGGCGACGCGGGATCCGGGGCGGACCGCTCCCCACGGACCGGGCCCCGGAGCCCTGAGGCGGAGGCTCACCTCCCCGGGAGCCGTCCGCGCGAGAAGGAGTCTGCCGGGCGGACCGGTGCCCGCGGCAGCGTGAAGTCCCCTATTCCGGCCTGAGTAGTCCTACGCAGAACCTCAGCGCGCGGACTTCGC
Organism: Amycolatopsis samaneae; assembly: GCF_039541975.1. Taxonomy (NCBI): domain Bacteria; kingdom Bacillati; phylum Actinomycetota; class Actinomycetes; order Pseudonocardiales; family Pseudonocardiaceae; genus Amycolatopsis; species Amycolatopsis samaneae. The sequence goes on along the minus strand of NZ_BAABHG010000003.1, from coordinate 588,749 downwards.
CCGGCTCCGCACCTTCGCCGACGCCTTCTTCGCGCGCCCCTTCGCCTTCGCGGCTTTCTCGGCGGCGACCTTGGCCCGTCCGACGGCGGCCTGCGGCTCCCGTGCCGACTCGGCGACGTTCTGCTGCAACGCCGCGAGCAACCGCGTGACGCCCTCGGCCTGCTCGGCGGCGGTCGGCTGGACGACGTCGGCGCCGTCGATCTTCGCCCGGATCAGGGCTTCGAGCGCCGCGCGGTAGCGGTCGGCGTAGCGACCGGGGTCGAAATCTCCGGTCAGCTCTTCGATCAGGTTCACCGCGCGCTGCAGCTCCCCTTCGCCCAGTTCGACGTCCTCGTGCAGGAACGGGAAGTCCGGGGTGCGGATCTCGTCAGGCCAGAGCATGGTTTCGAGCAGGATCACCTGATCCCGTACCCGCAGCGCGCCGAGCGTCTCGCGCTGCCGCAACGCCACCTTGACCACCGCGACCCGGCCGGACCGTTGCAGTGCCTCGCCGAACAGCACGTACGGTTTGGTGCCCGCCGGTTCCGGCTCCAGGTAGTAGCTCTTCGCGAAGTGCACCGGGTCGATCGCGTCCAGCCGCGCGAACCCGAGCACGTCGATCGACCGCGCCGTCGGCAGCGGCAGCCCGGCGAGCTCCGCCTCGGTCAGCACGACGACGTCGCCGCCGGGGACCGGGACGCCCTTGACCAGTTCCGCCGCCGGGACCTCGGCGCCGTCGACCTCGCAGACCCGTCGCACCCGGATCCGGCCGCCATCCGGCTCGTGCACCTGGTGCAGCGTGACGCCGCGCTCCTCGGTGGCGCCGTACGCCTTCACCGGAATGGCGTAACTGCCGAACCCGATCGTGCCCTTCCACACTGCCCGCATGCGCCCACCTCCGCTGGTCCAGGCTAGTCACGCGGGCCTGGGGCCGGACAGCTACAAACGGGTGTCAGGGCCGACGGATTCGCTCACACATTCGAAGGACGGGACCGCTTCGCCGAGCGCGTCGGCCGAACAGCCCACGGCGGTGGCCGCCGCGTGGAGCACCTCGGTGACGACCTCGACGTCCACCGGGGGCGCCGCCACGAGCGCGTCCGCGTTCTCGCCCAGCCGATCCCCCAGCCCGGCCAGCGCCCCGGCGAGGGCCCGCTGCCCGGCGACCAGTTGGGCGACGACCTCGGCGAGTTCGGCGGCCGTGGCGGTGACCCCGCCGGCGCGCAGGGATTCGGCGAGTTCCTCGGCGCAGCCGCGCAAATGGCCGGCGACGACGGTCGGGGGCAGGGAAAGCCGCGGGGGATTGTGTTCCAGCACCGCGTTCACCGCCCCTTCCGCGCATTCCGTCCGAGCCGATCGGTCCGTCATCCTGCCACCGACGTGCCCGGCGGCCCTGCCGACACCCCGAAGCGCGCGGTCAGCCGGGCAGGAGGACGCGGTTCAGCAGGGTGAGCAGCTGCCGTAGTTCGCCGTCGTCCAGCGCGGCCAGCGGCGTCTTCTCCAGGGCGGCGCGGATCACCTCGGCGCGGACCTGACGCCCCTTGGCGGTCAGGACCAGCACGCGGGAGCGGCGGTCGGCCGGGTCCACGGCGCGCTCCACCAGGCCCCGGTCGGCGAGCTGGTTGCTCACGAAGGTCAGGTTCGGGGCGTTGCAGTGCAGCCGCCCGGCCAGCGCCTTCATCGAGGGCGGCTGCTCGTCCGGGTCGATCGCCCACAGCGCCTGGAACGTCGCCGGGGTCAGGCGGTGCTCCGCCAGCACCGGCCCGATCTCGTCGACGGTCCGCATCCAGACGTCGTAGGTCGCGACGATCGCGGTGACGAGATCGGGCGCGGACATGCCGTCATCCTACCTTTGCTTCGAGTCTCGAATAATTCTGCTACCGTCAGTACTTCAAGGCTCGAACTATTGGAGGATCCCATGAAAGACGGCTATCGCGGCGTCACCGCGCTCGTCACCGGTGCGTCCAAGGGACTGGGGCGGGCGTACGCGGAGGAGCTGACCCGCCGGGGAGCGCGGGTGATCCTGCTGGCGCGCTCGGAACGGGACCTGCGGGAACTCGCCACGGACCTGAGCGAGCGGTACGACGGTCCGAAGGCCGAGGTGATCGCGGCCGACCTCACCGCGCCCGACGGTCCGGAGCGGGTCCTCGCGAAGCTGCGCGACCGCGGCCTGGCCGTCGACCTGTTGCTCAACAACGCGGGCATGGGCAGCGCGGGCCCGTTCCTCGACCGCCCGCTCGCGCCGCAGCTGCGCTCGGTCGGGCTCAACGTCGGCGGCCTGCTCGCGCTGACCCACGCGCTCGGGGCCGAGATGGTCGCACGCGGCCACGGCGGCGTCGTCAACGTGTCTTCCACCGCGGCCTTCCAGCCGCTGCCGTATCAGGCCAGCTACGCCGCGACCAAGGCGTTCGTGCTCTCCTTCACCGAGGCGCTTGCCGAGGAGCTGCGCGGCACCGGTGTCCACGTGATGGCCGCGCACCCCGGCCCGGTCGCGACCGGTTTCTTCGACGGCACCTCGGCCACGATCAACCCGGCCGTCGCCGACAAACCGGAGGCCGTCGCCGCCCGCACGCTCGACGACTACGCCCGGCGGCGCGCGGTCTCCTACCCCGGCCGGTTCGTGAACCGGGCGCTGAACCGGACCTTGACCTGGCTGCCACGGCTGGTCCCGCGCGCCCTCGTCACGCGGACGGCCGGAGCACTCAACCGCAAGCTGGGCCTGCACGAGGTCGTCGACCTCGCCTAGCGCGAGCGTCAGCCGAGGCGCCGGGCCAGGGTGTGTACACTCAAACCAAGATGAGCGTACACATCCGCACCGGCGAAGAGGAGCGGCCATGACGAGCCACGGCACCAAGGAGTACCGGCAGGACATGGCCGCGATCCACGAAGAAGTGGTGCGGACCGGAAAACCCACGATCGTGACCAAGGACGGCAAACCCTACGTCAAGATCGTGCCCGCCCTGGAAGAAGACGTGCTGCACCGGCTGCGCGAAGCGGGCGCCATCGTGCTGCCCTCGGCGCGGCGGCAGACGATCGAGCCCATCGACGCGGGCGGGGACGACTCCACCGAAGTCATCGGGAAGGCGCGCGGATGATCTTCGTCGCCGACGCGTCGTTCGCCGTCAAGGTGCTGCTCCGAGAAGACGGAACCGAAACAGCGCAACGCTGGTGGGCCGACGACGCAGTCACCTGGCTCGCGCCGACGATCGTCGCCCCCGAGGTCGAAGCGGCCATCGCGGTCCATCACCGCAATCATCCCCAGGTCTTCGGCGAAACGCGGCGCAAGCTCGCGTCGGTCACCTGGGCCTCGATGCTGGACGCCATCGTGCTCCACGTGGTCGACCGTTCCGTGGCCGACACGGCCGTGAGCCTCATCCAGGATCATGGGCCGCTGCGCGGCGCCGACGCGCTCTACCTCGCCGTAGCCGTCCTGGCCGCACGAGAACCCGGTACCCAGGTGGTTCTCGGCTCGTTCGACCGCCAGCAGCGCCGGGCCGCGGAGGCCGCGGGTGTGACGCTGACCGCCTGAACCGCACTCAGCCGAGGCGCCGGGCCATGATGTGCTGTCCCGGACCGGAAAGAGCGCCCACGACGCCCCGTCGTCCGGCCATCGCCATGAGCAGCGCTTCGGCGGTGCCGCGCACGTCCGGGCCGGATCCGAACGACCAGTCGAGGTCCGTCGCGATCAGCCGGACACCCCTGGCGTGCACGAAACCCCGGATCGGCGGGGCGAACCGCGCGAAGGACAGCACGGGCAGCAGGCGTTCGCCGGGGATCTGCCGGGGCAGGCCGAGCGGGCGCCGGATGTCCTGCTGGTGGATCATCGCGTCGGTCAGCGCGAGCCGGCAGCCGAACCCGGTGGTGAAACCGCGTGGTTCGGCGTACTTCCGCAGCAGCGCGATCAGGTCCTCCGGCGAACGCGCGACGTATTCGGCCACGCCGATGTCGTTGATCCGGCCCAGCAGGAACTTCCCCTTGGCGAAGCGCCTGAGCACCCCTCGGGTGTCGAGCTCGTCGTAGCTGATCATGTGCGCGACGACGTCGCGGACGCGCCAGCCTTCGCACAACGTCGGGGTGTCCCATTGCGACGGTTCGAGTGTTTCGAGGAACGCCGCGAGGTCCAGCCGCTCGTCGCGCGCGAGGTGCTTGAGGCTCATGGCGACGTGCCTAGTACCTCGGCGCGCCCCGCGCAAGACACCTGTCACGAAGACGCCGCCAGCACCGCCCGCGCCACCTCGGCCCGCCACTCCGGATCGATCCGCCCGGCGCGCGGGGTGATCGCGAACGAGTCGACCACCGCGCCGCCCAGTGTCGCGACCTTGGCCCAGCGGACCTCGGCCTCGCACCGGCGCAGCGCCCCGGCGATCCGGAACAGCAGCCCGATCCGGTCGGTGGCCCGCAGTTCCAGCACCACGGTGTCCGACCCGCTCGTCTCGTCGTCGAACCACAGCACCTTCGGCTCGGCGACCGGCGCCGTCCCGCCGTAGTCGCGTTCCTTCGCCGCGAGCCGCTGGGTGAGCGGCAGTGTCCCGGCGACCGCGCGCGCGAACTGCTCCCGCAGCAGGGTGACGTCGGGCAGCGAGCCGAACTTCGGCGACGCGGTGAACAGGCCCGCCCGGCCGCCGTTGTGCGCCCGCAGCGACGCCGAGTGCACCTCCAGGGAGTTCAGCGCGAGCACTCCTGCCGCGGGCGCGAGCAGCTCGGCCCGTGCCGGGACGGCGAGCAGGACCGTGACCACCTTGCCGTGCGCGCTGATCCGCACCTCGCCCCGGCCCGACGTGACCGCCTCGGCGACCAGCTCGCGCTGGTGCTCGTCCATCGGACCGGGATCGGGGAACCCCTTGCCCCGCAAGGCTTCTTCGCAGCCCGAGACGAGCTCGGCGAGCAGCCGGGCTTTCCAGTCGGTCCACACGCCCGGACCGGTCGCGAGCGAATCGGCCTTGGTCAGCGCGTGCAGCAACTCGATCAACAGGCCGTCGTTTTCCAACGTCTTGACCACCCGAGAGACCGTCGCGGGGTCGCCGATGTCGCGCCGAGTCGCGGTGTGCGGCAGGAGCAGGTGGTGCCGCACCATCGCCGACACCGTCGCGGCGTCCTTTTCGGACAGTCCGAGCCTGGCGGCGACCTGGGCCGAGATCGCCGCGCCCAGCTCGGAGTGGTCCGCGTCACGGCCCTTCCCGATGTCGTGCAGCAGGGCGCCGATGAGCAGCAGATCCGGCCGCGCCACGGTGGTGGTCAGTTTCGCCGCCTCGACACAGGCGCGCACCAGGTGCCGGTCGACGGTCCAGGCGTGCACCGGCGACCGCGGTGGCAGGTCGCGCACCGCGCCCCATTCCGGGAACAGCCGTGCCCACAGCCCGGTGCGGTCCAGCGTCTCGACGGCGTCGACCAGCCCCTCCCCCGCGCCGAGCAGGTCCACGAGGGCGTCCAGCGCGTCCGGTGGCCACGGCGCGCGCAGCTCCGGCGCCGATTCCGCGAGCGTCTTCAGCGTCCCGTGGGCAATCGGTTTCCCGGCCCGCGCGGAGGCCGCGGCGACCCGCAGCAGCAACGCCGGGTCACGCGCGGGCACGACGTCGCGGGCGAGCGAGACCTCGTTCCCGTGCAGCACCACGCCTTCCGCGAGCGGGGTCCGCGCCGGACGTCGCCCGAAACGCGGCTTCGGTTGCTCCACAGTGGACCTGAGAGCCACGTCCACCGCGTACGCGATCGCCCGGCCCGCCCCGGAAAGCTTGCGCGCCAAGGAGAACCGGTCACCGAACCCGAGTTCGGCGGCGACCCGCTCGGCTTCCGGCGCGGCCAGCACGTCTCGCTCGCGCCGCAGTTCCCGGCGCAGTTCGGTGCGGACGTCCAGCAGCAGTGCCCGCGCCGCCAGCAGTTCCTCGCCGGGACGCGCCGTCAGCTGGGCCGCCGCGAGCGCTTCGAGCACCGCGAAGTCCCGCAGCCCGCCCCTGCCGTGCTTGAGGTCCGGCTCCGCGGACTGCGCGATCTCGCCGCTGCGCCGCCAGCGCAGCCGCACCGCGTCGGCCAGTTCGCCGAGGCGTTTGCGCGCGGTCCGCCGCCACTGCTCCCGCGCCGCGGCGGCGAGCCGCCCGGTGAGCGCGGCGTCCCCGGCGAGGTGCCGGGCGTCCAGCAGCCCCATCGCGGTGCGCAGATCCTCCGCCGCGACCTTGACCGCCTCGCCCGGCGTGCGCACCGAATGGTCGAGCCCCACCTTCGCGTCCCACAGCGGGTACCACAGCGCGTCCGCGATCTCCGCGACGCCGGGATTCCCGTTGTGCACCAGCACCAGGTCGAGATCGGAGCACGGCACCAGCTCGCGACGGCCGAGGCCGCCGACGGCGACCAGCGCGACACCGGGATCGGCGGTGTCGACACCGGCCGCCGTGGCGGCCCTGCCCAGCCAGAACTCGTAGAGATCGACCAGCGCGGCGCGCAACGCCGCCGCACCCAGCCGTCCGTGCCTGCCTTCGAGCAGCCGCTCGGCGGCCCTGGCCAGCTCACCCCCGTCGGTCATCCGTGGCGCCTATAGGGCGTCCGAGCCGCGTTCGCCCGTCCGTACCCGGATCACCGTGTCGACCGGGGTGACCCACACCTTCCCGTCGCCGATCTTGCCGGTGTGCGCGGCGGTGGTGATCGCGCTCAGCACCTTCTCGACGTTGGAATCGTCGGTGACGACCTCGATCTTCAGCTTGGCCACGAAGTCCACCGAGTACTCCGCGCCGCGATAGACCTCGGTATGTCCCTTCTGGCGGCCGTAGCCCTGCACCTCGCTGACCGTCATGCCGAGCACGCCCAGCTGTTCCAGCGCGGAGCGGACGTCGTCGAGCGTGAACGGCTTGACGATCGCGGTGATCAGCTTCATGCCTTGGTCTCCTCGAGTTTCGTGGCGGTCGCGGACTTCACCGGGAAGGTGGTGGGGTGGCCGAGGCCGCCGCCCATGCCCGTGAAGTCGTACGCGCTCTCCGCGTGCTGGGCCTCATCGATACCACCGACCTCGTCCTCCACGCTGACGCGGAAGCCACCGGCCTTCTTGATCACCCAGCCGATGAGGAAGGACAGCACGAACGAGTAACCCAGCACCACGCCCGCGGCCAGCGCCTGCTTCCCCAGCTGCCCGAGCCCACCACCGTAGAACAGGCCGTCGGCGCCCGCCGCGTTGACGCTCTTGGTGCCGAAGAAACCGATCAGCAACGTGCCGACGAGCCCGCCGACCAGGTGAACGCCGACGACGTCGAGCGAGTCGTCGAAACCGAAGCGGTACTTGAGGCCGACGGCCAGCGCGCACAGGGCGCCGGCGACGACGCCGATCGCGATCGCGCCCACCGGGCTGACGAACCCGGCGGCCGGGGTGATCGCGACGAGCCCGCCGACGGCGCCGGACGCGGCGCCCAGCGTGGTCGGCTTGCCGAACTTGAGCTGCTCGACCAGCAGCCAGCCGAGGACGGCGGCCGCGGTGGCGACGGTGGTGTTGGTGAAGGCGACGGCGGCGATGTCGTTGGCGGCCAGCGACGAACCGGCGTTGAAGCCGTACCAGCCGAACCACAGCAGGCTCGCGCCGAGCAGGACGAACGGGACGTTGTGCGGGCGCCCGGTGTCCTTCGGCCAGCCCTTGCGGCGGCCGAGCACGATGGCCAGCGCGAGGCCCGCGGCACCGGCGTTGATGTGCACCGCGGTGCCGCCGGCGAAGTCGAGCGCCTTGAGCTTGTTGGCGATCCAGCCGCCCACGTTCTGCGCGCCGAGGAAGCCGTCGAAAGAGAACACCCAGTGCGCGACCGGGAAGTACACGATGGTCACCCAGATCGCGACGAACAGCGTCCAGCCCCAGAACTTGGCGCGGTCGGCGATGGCGCCGGAGATCAGCGCCGGGGTGATGACCGCGAACATCAACTGGAACATCACGAACGCGAGCACCGGCAGCGCGTCCGGCCCCGGCCAGGCGACGGCGGGCGCGGTGTCGCTCGCGGCGACCGCGAACCCGGCGAGCTTGCCGACCGTGCCGGACAGACCCGCCAGGTCGAAGTTACCGAGCAGACCGCCGAACGCGTCGTTGCCGAAGGCCATCGAGAAGCCGTACAGCGTCCACAGCACTCCCACCACGGCCAGCGCGATGAAGTTCATCATCAACATGTTCAGTACGCTCTTCGCGCGGACCATGCCGCCGTAGAAGAACGCCAATCCCGGGGTCATGAGCATGACCAGCGCGGCGCTGACCAGTACCCATGCCGTGTCTCCCGCGTTCAGCACAATCTTCCTCCACCTGCACTGGGTATCTGCCGGGAGAGTTTTGGTGCGCGGTGTTTCACCGGGCGCCGATTCAGGTTTCGCGTGCGTGAACTGTCCGTGCCCGCTTGTTACGGCCAGGTTTCCGGTCACCCGTGGTGCGCTGTCCGGTTGCGAAACGTCGTGGTCGAATATCCCCATGAACTCCGCCGAGCACCCTCGTGACCGACTGCCCCATCGTGTGGTCCACGCCCTGCGCTGCTCGGTGTGCGGTGCCCAGGTCAAGCGGGCCGACACGACGGTGCGGTGCCACCAGGGTCACTCGTTCGATATCGCGAAACAGGGATACGTGAACCTGCTGCACGCGCGGATCCCGGCCGGGACGGCGGACACCGCGCCGATGGTGGCCGCCCGCGCGGCGTTCCTCGGCTCCGGCGTCTACCGGCCGCTCGCCGACGTCCTCGCGCGCCTCGCCGCGACCCACGCCGGGGACGGCCTGATCGTCGACGCGGGCGCGGGCACCGGCTACTACCTCGCGCGGGCGCTCGACGCCGCGCCGAAGGCCGCCGGCCTCGCACTCGACGTCTCCGCGCTCGCCCTGCGCCGCGCCGCCCGCGCGCACGAACGCGCCGGGGCGGCGGTGTGGAACCTGTGGGAGCCGTGGCCGATGGGCGATGACGTGGCCTCGATGGTGTTCAACGTGTTCGCGCCGCGCAACGCCGAGCAGTTCCATCGGGTGCTGGCGCCCGGCGGCCTGCTCGTGGTCGCGACGCCGACCGCGGGACACCTGCGTGAGCTGGGCGACCTCGTGCTCGACGTGGACGAGCGGAAGGACGAACGGCTGGCACGCTCGCTCAGCGAGTACTTCACCCGGACGAGCCGCGTCGAGGTCACCAACCGGGTGGAGTTCTCGCCAGAGCTCGTGCGCGAGGTCGTCGACATGGGCCCGACGGCGCATCACCTCACCGACGACCGGCGTGCCCGCCTCGAAGCGCTCTCTTCCCCTCTCGACGTCACGACGTCCTTCGCGGTGTCGGTCTACCGCGCGGTGACGGCATGACCCCGGACCTGACCGAGCCCGCCACCCTGCTCGCCGATCCGGCGTGGGTCCGCGCGCGGATCGGCGGTGCGGCGAAGCTCTACGGCTGTGCGAGGCCGGAGGTGCTCGGGACGATCTGGTGGTACTCGCTGTCGTCGGTGCTGGTGGCGCCGTCGCTGGAGTCACTGATCGCCACCGGTGTCGCGGTGGATCCTTCCCTGGACGCGGTTTCGCTGGACATGGTGGCCGACGGCCGTTTCCTCGGCGCGCGGTCCTCCCGGCCGTTGTCCTCGGATCCGGACGTACTGGGGGCCGCGTTCTCGGTCGCGCTGGAGACGGCGATCCGCACCATCGCCTCGGTGTCCGGCGCGAATCCGCGAGCGCTGGGCGCGATCGCCACCGACTCGATCGGCAACCGTCTACTGTGGACGTCCGATCCGGAGCGCGCGATGGATTTGGCCGCCCCGCTGGTGTCGGCGATCGGGCTCGGGATGCCCCGGCCACGCTTCGTCCGGGTGGGCCGCACGCCGGTCGTGCGCCGGTCTTCCTGTTGCCTGATCTACGAAGCCGGGAACCCGAAGTGCACCAGCTGCCCGCGCCAGCCCCCCGCCGAGCGCGACCGCCGCCTCCGCGCCGCCCTGGGGTAGCGCGCCCCAATGTGGCATTGGGTGCACTGGACGCACCCAATGTGGCGTTCGGTGCGTTGGACGCACCGAACGCCACATTGGGGCGCTTGACCTCGTCCTTCCAGGGCCGGTGCCACGGTCGGGCGACTTCCCACGCCAGGCACCGCACGGTAGGCAGAAAGTGACCTGTCACGACCGTGAGGAGTGTGCTCGTCGATGCGTGCGCGTGTACTGGCCCCGGCAATCGCCCTTGCCCTGACGTCACTCCCGGCCGTCGCGGCCACCGCCGCCGCGGATCCGCCGTACCAGCTCAGGCACGTCCACACCGGCTACTGTCTCGGCGAGGACGGCGGCCTGGTCGACACCTACCGCTGCGATCCGAAACACGAGTGGCACGTCTCCGGCGACCCGGGCGGGATGGTGTTCGAGGACATCGCGTCCAAGCGCTGTCTCGAAGTGGCCCGCAACGGCAGACAGGTGTCCACCAGCGCGTGCGACGGGGCCCCGGTGCAACGCTGGGCGCTGCGCGGCCCCGGCCGGTCGAAGGGCACCCTGGAGAACACGGCTTCGCACACCTGCCTGTCCTACGACTTCCGGAAGGTCACCGCCGAGCCCTGTGACGCGGCGAAGGGCCAGCAGCAGACCTGGGACGTCGACGGCTGAACCAGTGGTACCAGCCCGGCCGCCTTCGACAGATACCACTTCGACTGGTCGAAGATCCGCTTCGTCGACCAGGGCTGGCTGGACGGCGTGCCGTATGGATGCAGCCTCTCCTAGGCCGGGTTCCCCCTGTCGGCCGTCCGGCCCGCGATCACCGGGACGCGGCCTGGTGTCCGGCAGGGCTCCGGTCCGCGTCACGCCGGTAGCTGTAGTGGATGAACCCCTCGTGGTACCTGCCCAGCCTGTCGTACAGCGCCCTGGCCGGGGCGTCCTCCAGCGTGTTCCAGTAGAGGCCGGGAAAGCCGTGCTTCTCGGCGTCACGCGCCACCCACTCGATCATCGCGGTCGCGACACCCCGTCGCCGGATTTCCCCGTCCACGAACAGGTCCGCCAGATAGCACTTTCCGGCGTACCAGACGCTGACGTGGAACAGGTAGTGCGCGATGCCGACCATCCGGCCGTCCAGCCGGGCGGCGATCCCGCGGATCCGGTCGTCGTCGAGCAGGCGCCGCCAGGTCCGCTCGTAGGCGTCGTCGTCGCGTTCGACCCCGAAGTACGCGTCCTTGGCCCGGGCCAGTTCCTCCCAGCGGGCACGGTCGGATTCGGTCAGGAAGCTGATCTCCACCATGGTCACCATCCTGCCCATCGGCTGGGAATCGATGGCCACGGGCTGGAACGCTGAGTACCGTGGCGGTCGATGAGTGAACGTACCTGGGGTTTTCGCACGCGCGCGCTGCACGCGGGCGGTACCCCCGATCCGGCGACCGGTGCCCGCGCCGTGCCGATCTACCAGACCACCAGCTTCGTGTTCGAAGACGCCACCGACGCGGCGAACCTGTTCGCGTTGCAGAAGTACGGCAACGTCTACAGCCGGATCGGCAATCCGACCGTCGCCGCGTTCGAGGAGCGCATCGCCAGTCTCGAAGGCGCGATCGGCGGCGTCGCGACCGCCAGCGGGCAGGCCGCGGAGTTCCTGACGTTCTCCGCGCTCGCCGAGGCGGGCGAGCACATCGTGTCCGCGAGCGGGCTCTACGGCGGGACGGTCACGCAGCTCACCGGGACACTGGCGCGCTTCGGCGTGGAGACGACGTTCGTCGGCGGCGACCGCGTCGAGGACTACGCGGCGGCGATCACCGACCGGACACGGCTGCTCTACACCGAGGTCGTCGGCAACCCGAGCGGCGCGATCGCCGACCTCGCCGGGCTGGCGGATCTCGCGCACTCCCACGACATCCCGCTCGTGGTGGACGCGACGCTCGCGACGCCGTACCTGTGCCGCCCGATCGAGCAAGGCGCCGACATCGTGCTGCACTCGGCGACGAAGTTCCTCGGCGGGCACGGCACCACGCTCGGCGGAGTCGTCGTGGAATCCGGGAAGTTCGACTGGGGCAACGGAAAGTTCCCCCGGATGACCGAGACCGTGGAGAGCTACGGCGGCCTGAAGTACTGGGAGAACTTCGGCGAATACGCTTTCTGCACGCGGCTGCGGGCCGAGCAGCTGCGGGACATCGGGGCGGTGCTCTCGCCGCACTCGGCCTTCCTGTTGCTGCAAGGCGTCGAGACGTTGCCACAACGGATGGACGCGCACCTCGCCAACGCCCACGCCGTCGCCGAGTACCTCGCCCTCGACGACCGCGTCGAGTGGGTCGGGTACGCCGGGCTGCCGGGACATCCGCACTACGCCCGCGCCCAGCGGTACCTGCCGCAGGGGCCCGGCGCGGTGTTCTCCTTCGGGATCAGGGGCGGGCGCGCGGCGGGCGAGAAGTTCGTCGACTCGGTCGAGCTGCTTTCGCACCTGGCCAACGTCGGCGACGCGCGGACGCTGGTGATCCATCCGGCCTCGACCACGCACGCGCAGCTGTCGGACGAGCGGCTGCGGGCGGCGGGCGTGAGCCCGGACCTGATCCGGCTCTCGGTCGGGCTGGAGGACGCCGAGGACATCCTGTGGGACCTCGACCAGGCACTGGACAAGGCGGTGTCGGGATGACCGAAGACGTCTCGGCCGCCGAACGACGGCGACTGCTGGGCCGGACGCGGTCGGTGACGCTGGTCGGCGCGTCGGCGAATCCGGCGCGGCCGAGCTTCTTCGTCGCGACCTACCTGCTCTCCTCGACGCGCTACGAGGTCCACTTCGTGAACCCGCGGCTGGACACCCTGCTCGGACAGCCGGTGTACCCGACGTTGAAGGACGTGCCGGGCGGGCTCGACCTGGTCAGCGTGTTCCGCAGGCACGACGACCTGCCACAGGTGGCCGAAGAGGTCATCGACGTCGGCGCGCGGACGTTGTGGCTGCAACTGGGCCTGTGGCACGAAGAGGTCGCCGCGCGCGGCCGGGCGGCCGGACTGGACGTGGTGATGAACCGGTGCGTGAAGATCGAGCACGCGCGCTTCGCCGGTGGGCTGCACCTGGCCGGGTTCAACACCGGGGTGATCAGCTCACGACGTCGATCGGAGCCGTAAGGTTGGCCAGGATGATCAAGATCAGGGAGGCCGGGCCCGCCGACGGCGATGTGCTCGGCGAGATCCACGTCGCGGCGTGGCGGGTGGCGTACGCGCCGTCCTTCGCGCCGGAGTTCGCCGAGCGGGCGCTCAGTGCCCGGCTCGGGCGGTGGCACCAGCGGATCGCCGACGGCGCGGGAACATTGCTGCTGGCCGAGCTTGACGGCCGCCCGCAGGGGCTGTCGTTCTCGCTCCCGTCCACCGAGCGGCCGGGGCTCGCGGAGATCTCCAGCTTCTACGGTCACCCGGACAGCTGGGGCAGCGGCATCGCCGCCGCGTTGATGACCGAGACGCTGCGGCGGATGTCCGGCGGCGGTTTCACCCGGGTGCATCTGTGGACCTGGCGCGACACACCCCAGTCCCGCCGGTTCTACGCCAAGTGCGGCTTCGCCGAAACGGGCGCCACGCGCCGGTTCGACTACGGCGAGGGAAACCTGATCGACCAGGTCGAGTACGAACGCGCCGTGGGGTGACCGGCCGTCCCGCCCCCTATGGGTAGGGTCGTTGACATGGCGAAACCGAGCGGGCTGCAGGTCCGGAACATTCTCGCGGCCGTGCTGATGGCGGCGGCGTTCGTGTGGAACCTCGCGATCGGCGGCCCGTGGTGGGTCAGCGCGATCGTCGGTGTCGCCTTCGTCCTCTCCATCGCCTCGGCCGTTCTCAACCGTCCCGGCGCGAACTGACCCGCCCGCGAAAGTTGATAGACCGCTCTAACGCGCGCGTATCCTGACCGGGTGGCAGGGACCAAGGAACGCATCATGGCGGCCGGAGCCGAGTTGTTCCGGCGCAACGGGTACACCGGCACCGGGGTGAAGCAGATCGTCGAGACCGCGAACGCCCCGTTCGGCTCGCTGTACCACTTCTTCCCCGGCGGGAAGGAGCAGCTGGGCGAGGAGGTCATCCGCACCTCGGGGATGATGTACATCCAGGTGATCGACGTCTTCCTGGAACCGGCGACCGACCTGATCAGCGGCCTCGAAGCCTGCTTCGCCGGTGCCGCGGCCACACTGCGCGAGACGGACTACGCCGACGCCTGCCCGATCGCGACCGTCGCGCTGGAGGTGGCCAGCACCAACGAGCAGCTGCGGATCGCCACCGCGGACGTGTTCGAGGCGTGGACCGCAGCGGGCACCGAACGGTTCCGCCGGTTCGGGCTGGGCGAGGACGCCGCGCGGACGCTGACGCTGACGTTCGTCACCAGCCTGGAGGGCGCGTTCGTGCTGAGCCGCTCCCTGCGCAGCACCGAGCCCATCGCGGTCGCGGGCTCCGCCGTGGTCGACGTCGCCCGCCGCCTGCTCGCCGAGGCGTAAAGGTCTCTGAAGGCCACCTTGAGGGACCTGGAGTCCCTCAAGGTGGCCTTCAGAGACCTCAGGGGATTGTGACGAGGACTTTCCCGACAACGCCCTGTTCGAGGGCGGTGTGCGCCTCGGCGACCCGGTCGAGTGGGAAGTGGTGCAGCGGCAGTCCGGCCTCCTCGCCGACGCGCAGGGCGCCCGCGGCCATGGCCGCGGCGACGTCGGCGACCGCGTGGTCCTTCGCCGCCGCCGGGACGGTGTAGACGTAGACGCCCTGCCAGCGCAGGTTCGACGGCAGCGTTTCGAGCACCGGCACCGACAACGGCTCCCCCGCGTTGCCCGCGTAGAAGGCGATGACGGCGCCGGGAGCGGCCACCGCGACGTCGAGCGCGGCGTTGGTGGCGGGCGCGACCTCCACGATGATGTCCACGCCGTCCGGCGCGGCGGCCCGGATCTCCGTGGCGGCGTCCCCCGCGCGGTAGTCGATCACGTGGTCCGCGCCCGCCGCGCGGGCCAGCGCCGCCTTGGCGGGCCCGCTGACGGTGGTGAGCACCCGCGCGCCGGCCCAGCGGGCGAGCTGGATCGCGGCGTTCCCGACCGCGCCCGCGCCGCCCGCGACCAACACCGTGGTGCCGCCCAGACCGCCGGGCGCGATCCGCCCCGTGCCGCCGTCGGCGACCGTCAGCGCGCGGTGCGCGGTCAGCGCCGGGATGCCCACGGACGCGCCGAGCTCGAACGAAACCGCATCGGGCAGGACGACGGCCTGGCGGTCCGGGACGAGCGTGTACTGCTGGGCCGTGCCCCAGGCCCGCTGCCACGCGGCCTCCCAGATCCACACCCGCTGCCCGATCCGGGCCGGGTCGACGTGTGCGCCGACGGCGTCGATCACCCCGGCACCGTCCTGGTGCGGCACCTGTTCGGCGATCCCGTCGGGCAGCGTGCGCTGCCTGCTCCGCCAGTCCGTGGGGTTGACGCCGGAGACGCGCACCCGGACCCGCACCTCACCCGGACCGGGCTCGGGCACCGGACGTTCGACCAGCCGAAGGACTCCGGGACCACCGGCGGCGGTCCGCACGACCGCCTTCACCGCTCACCATTCCTGCACATACCCCGGCGAACCGCCATGATCGTCGACGTATTCCCCCGTAGCGGTCCGTGAATGCCACATTGAGGGACTCAGAGTCCCTCAATGTGGCATTCACGGACCTGGAAACGCGCTATTCGCCGTTCTTGGGTTCCGGGGCCTCGCTGCGCACTTCCCAGCGGACGCTGGTGACCGACGGCTCCAGCGAAAGCCTGCTGACCGCCGACTCCATCTGCTTGTCGTCCCGCTGCTCCGCCGACAGCTCGGCACGCACCTCGACGAGCCCTTCGGTCCCGGTGTTGCTGCTCTGCACCGAGGCGAGCCGGAAGTCGGTCCGCCCGAGGGCCTGCACCAGCAGCGCCCGCACGTGTGCCTCGGACTCGTCCCGGGTCACCGCGCGGAAGTCGTAGACCGAGGGCGTCTCGTCCCCGGATTCCGGCCTGCGGTCGATGATCCGGCCCAGCGGCCGCAGCGCCAGGTTGACCACGACGACCACGACCGTCCCGGCGACCGCGACCGAGTACAGCCCGGCCCCGGCCAGCGACCCGACCGCCGCCGAGCACCACAGCGTCGCGGCGGTGTTCAGGCCGCGGATCGACAGCCCGTCCCGCAGGATCACGCCGGCGCCGAGGAAACCGATGCCGGACACGATCTGCGCGGCCACCCGCGTCGGATCCGCGCCGGTGAGCCCGCCGAATCCGTGGGCCGACAGCAGCACGAACAGCGTGGCACCCGCCGCGACCAGCGCGTTGGTGCGCAGGCCCGCCATCCGCGCGCGGTACTGGCGTTCGACGCCGATGACGATGCCGAGGCCCACCCCGGTGCCCAGGCGCAGCACCATTTCCGCAGTGGTCATGCAGTCCGGCCTTCGATCTCGGGAGTAGCACTGCCACCACGTTCGGTGACAGCGCGCCCAGTAGACCGCAGTCCTCAGCGGACAGTCAAATACTTGCACAAGTAATTGACCATGTGTTCACCGCGTGTTCGCCGCCTCCGGAGGCGGACGTCCTCATGACGCTCCGGCCGCCAGGTTCTCCTCGACGCGCTCACGCAAGCGGACCGCCCGAGGATCGTCGAACTCCGCGAGAACGGCCGATGCCTCCGCCCAGTGCGTGTGCGCGTCCTCGGGCTCTTCCGCCTCCTGCAGTGCCATGGCGAGATTCGCCAACGCGCCCGCCAGCCGCCACCGGTCGCCGAGTTCACGATGCGTCGCGACAGCGAGCCGATGGAACTTCGCCGCCTCGTCGGGACGTCCCAGCGCCCGGTAGCTCTCCCCGGTCCCGTCCAGCGCCATGGCTTCCCGGTTGCGATCGCCGAGCCCGCGCTGGATCGCGGCGGACCGCTGTCCGTCGATCAACGCCTCGGCCGGCTGCCCGGCCGCGCGGTGCACCCTGGCGGCCTCCAGCAACCAGAACGCCTCCCACGCGAGATTGTGTTCGGCCCGCGCGATGCCGAGGGCGTCCTGGATCGAGGTCAGCGCGTCGTCCACCTCTCCCAGTTCCCGTTGCACCGCGGCGAGTTCGAACAACGCGCTGCCTTCGTAGGCGCGATCACCGAGTTCACGCAAGGTGACCACGGCCTCGTCGAGCAGCCGCACGGCCGCCGCGTGCTCACCGAGCTCGCCGAGCACCATCCCGAGATTGACCTGCGCCAATGCCGACCATCGGCGCTCGCCGAGTTCCTGGCAGGCGGCGAGAGCCGTCCCGAAGTGGTTCCGTGCCTCCGCCAGCCGCCGTTTCCGCCAGGCGAGCAGGCCGAGCGCGGTGACCGACAGCGCCGCGCCCAGACGGTCACCGGTCGCCCGCCGGATGATGAGAGCCCCCGTGTGACACTCCTCGGCCTCGGACAACCGCACCGTCTGCGAGTAGGCCATTCCGAGGCTTTCCAGCAGTTCGGCCTCCCCTGCGCGGTCGTGGACCCGGCGAGCCGAGTCGAGCCCGATCCGCGCCGTGGCGATCCAGTCCTCGAACAGGCTCCGGCGGGCGTAGACGCTCCGCAGCACGGCCGCGAGCTTCCAGGCATGACCGTGGAGCCCCGCCTCGGCGGCCGCGCGCACGGCGGCCACCAGGTTCACCTGTTCCTCTTCGTACCACCGGAACGCGGCGTCGAGGTCGGCGAAGGTCAGCGGGGTGACCGCCACCTCCGGCCCGACGTCGAGGTGCCGGTTGAGCGGAGCCAGGATCCGCACCGCGGCACTCGCCGCCCGCAGGTACCAGGAAACCACTCGTTCCAGGGCCGCACGGCGTGTTTCCGGTGTTTCCTGGTGCACCGCCTGGTCATTCGCATACGCCCGGAGCAGATCGTGGAACTGGTAGCGCCCCGGCGCACGCTGTTCGAGCATGTGCGCCCCCACGAGCACGTCCAGCAGATGTCGTGTCTCGCCGTCCTGGCCGTCGGCCAGCGCGGCGGCGGCCGGTATGCCGAACTCCGGGCCGGGATGCCACCCCAGCTTCCTGAACAATCGGGCCGCGGCTTCGGGAAGTGCCCGATAGGACCACGCGAACACCGTGCGGACGGCGTCTGCCTCTTCGTCGTCTTCAGCGGTGAGCGCGTCCCACAACGCCGACTCGTCACGGAGATCCGTGATGAGTTCGGCCAGCAGCATGAGCGGACGGCTGGACGCGCGTTCCGCCGCGATCCGCAGGGCGAGCGGAAGCCGGGCACACAGCCCGGCCAGCTCCGTCAGCTCCGCGTGGCTGTCCTGTCCTCGATAGCCCGCCGTCACGGTCCGCAGCAACGTGACCGCTTCCTCCTCGGACAGCGTGTCCAGGGCCAACCTGCGCGCGCCGTCCCTGGCGACCAGCCCGGACAACCGGCTCCTGCTGGTGACCAGGACCAGGCACTCCGCGTTACCCGGCAGCAGCGGCCGGATCTGCCCCACGGTCGCGGCATTGTCCAGCAGCACCAGCACGCGCCGGTCCGCCAGTAGCGACCGGTACAACGCCGCCCGGTCTTCGAGCTCGGCGGGAACAGCTTCCGGCCGCACTCCCAGCGCACGCAGGAAGCGGTCGAGCACCTGCTCGGGCGACACCGGCGGCCCCGGGTCGTAGCCGCGCAGGCTCGCGAACAGCTGCCCGTGGGGAAATCGCCACCGGGCGCTGTGCGCCCAGTGCAGAGCCAGCGAGGTCTTGCCGACTCCCGCGGTCCCCACGATGACGTACACACCGACGGCGGGGAGTTCGCCACGGTCGGCCCCGAGGGCCTCGTCGAGCCGTTCCAGTTCGGCTCGGCGATTGACGAATCCGCGCACATCCCCGGGCAGTTGCCGTGGCACCGGTTCCGCCGAGTGCCCGCCACCGTGGAAATGCACACCACCGTGGACATCCCTCGCCTGCACGACGTCGGACGCCGAGCCCGACATCTCGGCGCGCTGTCCCCGCCCGCGGTCGTCGTCCCGTTCCGCCGCGTCGCCCGCTCTCATCGGCTACCCGCCGGACGGCGGTGCCAGGCCCGCGACCTCACGTTCGAAAAAGGTCTCCATGTCTTCGCCCGCAGTGAACAGCTCCTGGATGCGTTCCTGGGTGCGCACGACCCGCGCCTGGTCGGTGAACCGGACTCCCCCTTGGGGGAGACCGTTCTCGTCGTACACGATCTCGTACATGACGTCGGTGCCGAGTGTGACGACCTCGGGGAGCGGCCCGTCCCGCTCGAACCACTCGACCTGCTCCGGCCGGACGGCCCGAACGTGGTCGCCGCATTGGTTCCGCAACCGGAGCAGGTGCAGTTCCCACTGCAAATAGGGTGTGATCGGCTTTTCCACCACCCGGACCCACCAGGTACTGAAACCGTGTTCGACGATCTTCCGGTAGGTGTCCTGCAAACTGGCGCGCCGGGCTTCGTGCAGCCGGAGCGCTTCCTCCCAGTCTCCGTTGCGGAATGCCGTCCAGCTCTCACTATAGGGTTCCTGAAACGTCTGGCGGCGTTCCAGCTTCCACAGGCCGGGCGCACCGGTCCGCCAAAGATCCTTTCCGAACTCCTCGTGGTAGATATCGCCTACCATCCGCTCGCCGGAATCTCTGTCGAGAAGATCACGCATCTGGTATGTCCGCCTTCGCCGCGATGATCATGCCGCGAGGCAGGATAACCAGCCGTTCACCCTCGCCGACGCTCACCCCGTCGGGCAACCGGGACCGATAGGCCTGTGTCAGATCCCGTCCGACAACCGCGACATCGCCGTTGGTCAGCTCCCAGATGTCCGGGCACTGGCCGAATTCACCGCTCGCCGTATCACCCCCTCCGCCACCACTGCCCGGCTCCCTCGGCGAGATCCCCAGCCGACGGGCGAACGAAGCGGAAGGATCCGGCTCCCATACCGCATGATTCACGATCAGCCCTCCCAACATAATCATGAACCTACGAGGATACTCGCACGCGACTAATCGAAACCACCTCTTCGACCGATCCGATCGAGTGACAATATTTCGACAAATGGCTGAATCGTCGCAGTGAATCATGAACCGAGAGCGACATTTTCCGTCGAATTCGCCGATGCTGACCTAAAGCGTTCAGCACCGCGCAAACTACGTGCCGGTGAGGTGCTCCGGCCGGACCGGGACCCGGGTCAGCGCGAGCCCGGTCGCCTGCCGGATGGCGGCGACGATGGCCGGGGTCGAAGAGATCGTCGGCGGTTCCCCGACCCCCCGCAAGCCGTAGGGCGCGTGCGGGTCGGCGCGCTCCAGCACGTCGATCGTCATCGGCGGCATGTCCAGCACGGTCGGGATCAGGTAGTCGGTGAACGACGGATTGCGGATCCGCCCGTGCGCGATCTGGATCTCCTCCATCACCGCGAGCCCGAGCCCCTGCGCGGAGCCGCCCTGGATCTGGCCGAGCACGGCCTGCGGATTCAGCGCCTTCCCCACGTCCTGCGCGCAGTCCAGCGCGACGACCTTGATCAGCCCGAGTTCGGTGTCGACGTCGACGACCGCGCGGTGCGCGGCGAACGCGTACTGGACGTGTGCGTCGCCCTGTCCGGTTTCCGGGTCGACCGCGGTGGTGGGACGGTGCCGCCACTCCACGGTCTCGTCGAAGGCCACTCCGGAAAGCACGTCGGGCAGATCCGCCACCACGCGTCCGCCCGCGGCCACCACCTTCCCGCCCACGATCCGGAGTTTTCCCGCCGCCCCCAGGGTTTCGGCCACCGCGCCGAGCACGGTCAGGCACGCGGCCCGCACCGCGCCGCCGGTGACGTAGGTCTGCCGGGACGCCGAGGTCGAGCCGCCGCTGCCGATCGAGGTGTCCATCGGCAGGATCGTCACCCGCTCGACGCCGAGTTCGGTCCGCACGATCTGCTGCATGACCGTGACGAGCCCCTGGCCGACCTCGGCCGCGGCGGTGTGCACGGTCGCGGCCGGTTCCCCGCCGACGAGCTCCAGCCGCACCCGCGCGGTCGAGTAGTCGTCGAATCCCTCGGAGAAGCAGACGTTCTTGATGCCCACCGCGTAACCGACCCCGCGCACGACACCCTCACCGTGGGTCGTGTTCGAGACGCCGCCGGGCATCCGCCGCAGATCGAAGTCACCCGGCGCGGCGGGCATCGGCATGGCGCGCACGCGTTCCAGCAGTTCGGCGACCGGCGCGGCCGAGTCGACGACCTGCCCGGTCGGCATGACCGAACCCTCGGTCATCGCATTGCGGAGGCGGAGTTCGACCGGGTCCAGCCCGCAGGCCGCGGCCAGTCTGTCCATTTGGGACTCGTAGCCGAACGCCGCCTGCACCGCGCCGAACCCGCGCATCGCGCCACACGGCGGGTTGTTCGTGTACACGCCCCAGCAGTCGACCGCGACATTGTCCACTGTGTACGGTCCGATGCCGAGCGTCGCCGCGTTCGCCACCACCGCGCCGGTCGAGGACGCGTACGCGCCGCCGTCGAGGTAGAACCGCGCCTTGACGTACACCAGGCGCCCGTCGCGATCCGCGCCGTGCTCGTAGTACAGCTTCGCCGGATGGCGGTGCACGTGACCGTAGAAGGATTCCTCACGGTTGTAGACCATCTTGACCGGCTTGCCGGTGTGCAGTGCCAGCAGGCAGGCGTGCACCTGCATCGACAGGTCTTCCCTGCCCCCGAACGCGCCGCCGACGCCGCCGAGCGTCAGCCGCACCTTCTCCACCGGCAGGCCCAGCGCCGCGACGATCTGCTGCTGGTCCACGTGCAGCCACTGCGTCGCCACGTAAAGGTCGACGCCGCCTTCGATGTCCGGCACGGCGAGCCCCGATTCCGGGCCGAGGAACGCCTGGTCCTGCATGCCGACCTCGTACACACCGGACACCACGACCTCGGCCCGCGCCTCCGCGTCCCCGCGCCGGATCTTCATGTGCCGCACCACGTTCCCGCCGTCGTGCAGCCACGCGCCCTCGCCGGCGGCGGCGGATTCGGCGTCGGTCACCGGCTCCAGCTCGGCGTAGGTCACGGTGATCCGCCCGAGCGCGCGGCGCGCGGTCTCCGGGTGATCGGCGGCGACGAGCGCGACCGGTTCGCCCTGATAACGCACCACCTCGTCGGCGAGTACCGGCTGATCGGCGTGTTCGAGGCCGTAGCGGTTGAGGCCGGGGACGTCCTCGTGCGTCAGCACGGCGTAAACCCCAGGTACGGCAAGGGCTTCCGCGATGTCGATGCCGGTGACGCGCGCGTACGGGTGCGGGCTGCGCAGGGTCGCGCCCCACAGCATGTCCTCGTGCCACAGGTCGGACGCGTAGGCGAACTCGCCACGGACCTTGCCGACACCGTCCGGCCGCCGCGGGCTGGCGCCGACGCCGGTCGTGGTCCCGGCCGCGGTCTCCGTGCTCGTCATCGTCGATCCCGCAGCCGCGCGCCCGCCGCGGCGAGGTCGCGGGCGATCGCCGGTTCCTCGGCGTGGTCGAGCAGGCCGTCGGTCACCACCGGGCGCCCGCCGACGTACAGCAGCCGCACCGGCGGCGTCGTGCCCAGCACCAGCGCGGCGACCGGGTCCTCGATGCCCGCGTAGTGCAGCCCGTTCAGGTCCCACACCGCGAGGTCGGCGAGCTTGCCCGGTTCGATCGAGCCGAGTTCGCTCTCCCGGCCGAGACAGCGGGCGCCGCCCATCGTGCCCATCCACAGCGCTTCACGCGTACTCAGCGCACGAGGGCCACCACGTTGCCGTGCCTGCAGAAGCGCCTGGTGCAGTTCCTCCCCCAGGCCCCCGGACTCGTTGGACGCCGCGCCGTCGGCGCCGAGCCCGACCGCCACCCCGGCATCGAGCAGTTCGCGGACCGGCGCGATCCCGGCGCCGATGCGCCCGTTCGAGGTCGGGCAGTGCCCCGCGCCGGTGCCGGTCGCGCCGAGCCGCCGGACGGCCTCCGGCGCGAGGTGGATGGTGTGCGCGAACCAGACGTCCTCGCCGAGCCAGCCGAGCTTGTCGACGTACTCGGCGGGCGTGTGACCGGTCTCGGCGAGGCACTGCCGTTCCTCGTCGACGGTTTCCGCGAGGTGTGTGTGCAGCCGGACTCCCTTGCGGCGGGCCAGCTCCGCGGCGCCGGTCATCAGCGCTTCGGTGACGGTGAACGGGGAGCACGGGCCCGCGGCGATCCGGACGTGCGCGTTCGGCGAGGTGTCGTGGAAGCGGTCGATGGCCTCCTCGGTGCCGAGCAGCGCGGCCTCGGTGTCCTCGACGAGGTTGTCCGGCGGCAGCCCGCCCTGAGACTCGCCGCGATCCATCGACCCACGCACGACGTGCAGCCGGACGCCGATCCGCTCGCGCGCGGAGACCAGCGCTTCGACCTGGTCGCCCGCGTCGCGCGGGAAGACGTAGTGGTGGTCGGCGACGGTGGTGCAGCCGGTGGTGGCCAGCCGCGCGAGCCCGGCGGTGGCCGCGGCGTGCGTGATCCCGGCGTCGAGCCGGCTCCACACCGGGTAGAGCGCGACAAGCCACTCGTACAGCGTGTGGTCGGCGGCCATCCCGCGCGTGGCCCACTGGTAGAGGTGGTGATGGGTGTTGACCAGGCCGGGCGTGACCAGGCAGCCGGTGGCGTCGACGCGCCGGTCGGCCCCGGGCGGGCCCGCGCCCGCCCCGACCGCGGTGATCCGCTCGTCGTCGAGTACGACGTGGCCACGGTCGTACTCGGGCCCGGAGACCGTGGCGATCGCGGCGTTCTCGATGACCGTCCTCATGCGACACTCCCCTTCACCGTGAGCCGCGCCACGTCATCGATCCAGTAGACGACAGGAGCGAGCCCGGCGCCAACGGGCCGAACCCACAAAACCCGGCCCGAGCTGGGCGGCTTTCTTGTGCTTTCCTCCAACCCGGGGACGGTCACGGTCTCTGAAGGCCACCTTCAGGGCATGAGAGTCCCTCAAGGTGGCCTTCAGAGACCGCCACGTCCGACGCAGCCCGACGCTCAGGTGAGGCGGCGGGCGTGGCGATCCAGTTCGGCGCGGCCGAACGGCAGCTCCGGCTCCCCCAGCGCGCCACAGTCCAGGCCACGCAGGAGATACGACGCCAGTGCCTGCGCGGTCGCGGGCTCGTCGAGCACCCCGCTGTCGGCCTTCGCCGTGTAGTCCTGAAGCCGTTTCACCGCTTCAGGAAAGCCCTCGCGGAAGAACGCGTACGTCGCCGCGTAGCGCGTCGGCAGCTGATGCGGATGCAGGTCCCAGCCCTGGTAGAACCCGCGTTCCAGGGACCGCCGCACCAACCTCAGGTGTTCCGCCCACGCGGCGGGCAGCGCGTCGCCGACCGGCAGGCGGTTGGTCGAGCCGTCGGACAGGCGCACCCCGGTCCCGGCGGCCGAGACCTGCATGACCTGCTTGGCGAAGTCCGCCGCCGGATGGTCCATGCTCTGGTACGCGGCGCTGATCCCGAGCCCGGCGCTGTAGTCGTAGGTCCCGTAGTGCAGCCCGCTACACCGGCCCGACGCCGCGCGGATGATCCGCGCCACCGACACCGAGCCATCGAAGTCCACAATGGACTGCGACGTCTCGATCTGGACCTCGAAACGCAGCGTGCCCTCGGCGAGGCCGTACGCGGATTCCAGGCTCGCCATGACGTCCGCGGCGACCGAGACCTGGTCGACCGCGGTCACCTTCGGCAGCGTGACCACGAAACCGGGCGGCAGCGGCCCGTGCTCCAGCAGGCCGGCCAGGAACAGGTCCAGCGTCCGGATCCCGCGCCGTCGCGTCGCGGCCTCGAAGCTCTTGAAGCGGATGCCGACGAACGGTGTCCCGCCGGTGGTGGCCAGCGTCTGTCCGGCCGCGAGCGCAGCCGCGTCCTCGACGTCGTCGGGCACCCGGCCGTAGCCGTCCTCGAAGTCGATCCGCAGGTCCTCGATCGGCTCGGTGAGCAGCTTCTCCCGCACCCGGTCGGCGATGTCCGGGGCCAGGCCGAGCAGTTCGCCCTGTTCGACGAACACCCGCATGGCCCGCTTGCCCCAGTCGGCGACCAGCCGGGCACGGTAGGCCGACGCCGGGACGTACACCGTGTGGACCGGCTGACGTCCCGGAGCCGCACCGGGGTACTCCGCCGCGACGCGCGCGTCGGCCGTGGCCAAGCGCGCGTCGGCGGCGGCGTAGACGTCTTCGGGAAGACGTCCGGGCACTACTTGATCCGCTCGTAGGCGGGCAGGGTGAGGAAGTCCGGGAACTCGTCGGCCAGCGCGACCTGCTCGAACAGCTCCACCGCCGGGTCGAGCAGCTCGGGCTTGAGCTCGGCGGTCAGCTCGCCGCGGACCTCGGCCACCACGCCGCGGACCAGCTCACGGGTCACCACGTCGCCACTGTCCAAAGTGGTCCCGTTCTTGACCCACTGCCACACCTGCGAGCGCGAGATCTCCGCGGTCGCGGCGTCCTCCATCAGGTTGTGGATGGCCGCCGCGCCGTTCCCGCCGAGCCACGAGGCGAGGTAGCGAATGCCGACGTCCACCGCGGCACGCAGGCCACCGGCGGTCGCGGCACCGGGCGTCGAGGCGACGTCCAGCAGCTGTTCGGCGGTGACGCTGACCTCGTCGCGGGTGCGGTCGAGCTGGTTCGGCTTCTCGCCGAGGACGTTGTCGAACTCCTCGCGGCACAGCGAAACCATGCCCGGGTGCGCGACCCAGGAGCCGTCGAAACCGTCCCCGGCCTCGCGCGCCTTGTCGTCGTGGACCTTCTTGAACGCGCCCTCGTTGACCGCCGGGTCCTTGCTCGGAATGAACGCGGCCATTCCGCCGATCGCGAACGCGCCGCGCTTGTGGCAGGTGCGCACCAGCAGCTCGGTGTAGGCACGCATGAACGGCGCGGTCATGGTGACCGAGTTGCGGTCCGGCAGCACGAACTTCTCGCCCGCGTCACGGAAGTACTTGATCACGCTGAACAGGTAGTCCCAGCGGCCGGCGTTGAGGCCGGAGGCGTGCTCGCGCAGTTCGTAGAGGATCTCCTCCATCTCGAACGCGGCCGGGATGGTCTCGATCAGCACGGTCGCGCGGACGGTGCCGTGTTCGATGCCCAGCGCCTTCTCGGCGTGGGTGAACACGTCGTTCCACAGCCGCGCTTCGAGGTGGCTTTCCATCTTCGGGAGGTAGAAGTACGGGCCCTTGCCGCGTTTGAGAAGCTCAGCGGCGTTGTGGAAGAAGTGGAGACCGAAGTCGACGAGCGCGCCGACACCCTGACGTCCGCCGAAGGACAGGCCCCGTTCGTCGAGGTGCCAGCCACGCGGGCGGACGACGATGGTGGCGTGCTCGACGTCCGGCTTCAGCTCGTAGTGCTTGCCGTTCGCGTCGAGGGTGATCGTGCCGCGGACGGCGTCGGCGAGGTTGACCTGGCCGGACACCACGTTGGCCCAGTGCGGCGTGTTCGCGTCCTCCAGGTCGGCGAGCCACACCTTGGCGCCGGAGTTCAGCGCGTTGATCGTCATCTTGCGCTCGGTCGGGCCGGTGATCTCGACCCGCCGGTCCCGCAACGCGGGCGGCGCGCCGGCGACCTGCCAGTCACCCTCGCGGATCTCCTTGGTCTCGGGCAGGAAGTCGAGCTTGCCGGTGGTCCTGGCCTCCTCGCGCCGCTTGCCCCGCGCCACCAGCAGCTCGTCGCGGCGGGCGGCGAAGGCGTCGTGCAGGCCGGCGAGGAACGCCAGCGCCTCCGGCGTCAGGATCTCCTCACCACGCTCGACCGGATCACCGAGCACCTGGACTTCAGACATGCGAAACACCCCGGATCGTGAAGAAAGACGTCCATACGGTTTTTACATCTCGGACTATAGTTTCTGCATAGCGGAAGCTCAACGTGAACGTTAGGAGAGCCACCCGTGGTAGCGAAAGACGGCGGCGTCCAGTCCCTGCAACGCGCGTTCGACCTGCTCGAACACCTCGCGGACACCGGCGGCGAAGCGAGCCTGTCCGAGCTCGCGACGCTGTCCGGGCTGCCGATGCCGACCATCCACCGGCTCATCCGCACCCTGGTCGACCTCGGCTACGTCCGCCAGAACACGAACCGGCGCTACGCGCTGGGCGCCCGCCTGATCCGGCTCGGCGAGAACGCCAGCATGCAGTTCGGCACCTGGGCCCGGCCGCTGCTGGCCGAGCTGGTCGAGGAGGTCGGCGAGACGGCGAACCTCGCGGTCCTCGAACGCGACGAAGTCGTCTACGTCTCGCAGGTCCCGTCGAAGCACTCGATGCGGATGTTCACCGAGGTCGGCAGGCGGCTGCTGCCGCACGGCACCGGTGTCGGCAAGGCGATGCTCGCCCAGCTGCCCGCCGAGGACGTCGCCGAGCTGCTCTCCCGCACCGGCATGCCCGCCTACACCGAGCACACGTTCACCGACCCCGAGGCACTTCAGCGCGAGCTGGAGAAAATCGCCCAACAGGGTTACGCGCTCGACGAAGCCGAACAGGAACTGGGCGTCCGCTGCGTCGCGGTCGCCGTGCCCGGCGCGCCGGTACCCGCCGCGCTCTCGGTGTCCGGCCCGTCCGGACGGCTCACCACGGAGGCGGTGGCCCACATCGCGCCCGCGGTCCAGCGCGTCGCGCAGACGCTGGGCGCCCACCTCGACACGGGTGCGTAACGGTCCGTGGGGGCCTCCTTGAGGGACTCTAGGTCCCTCAAGGAGGCCCCCACGGACCGATGCGCGCTTCAGCTGGCGGTGCGGAGGGCGTGCAGGGCCTGGGTGCCGGACTCGAGGAGCAGTTCGAGGCCGCGTTCGGTGGTGTCGAACTGGAATCCGTCGGACGTCCCGCCGAGCGAGAACTCGACCACGTCGCCACACAGCCGGTACTCGATACCGCATTCGTCGATCCGGACCCAGGTGGCGATTTCCACTCCGCACCGTGCCATGTCGTGCTCCTCTTTCGGGTAATTACCTTGCTGATACTTTGCCGTGCAGGTTCCCTACCTGCGAGGTTCAGGTTAGGGTGCGCACAAGAATTTGTCTCGCACCTGAAAGGGTGAAGTCATGGCACAGGGTCAGCTCCGCACCGCCGAGCGCATCCAGATCGGCGCGACGCTCAAGCGCATGCGGACCGAGGCGAAGGTCAGCCGGGAGGCCGCCGCCGAGGCGCTCGGCCGCACCGCGACCACCGTGGGCAACATCGAGCAGGGCCGGACCAAGGTCAGCCACGGCGATCTCACCGCGCTGCTGCGGCTCTACGGCATGCCCGAGGACCAGACCGCGGATCTCCTGGCGGTCAACCGCGAGGCACACCGGAAGGTCGAGCGGGTCACCGGCGGCGGGGACATCCAGCCGCACCAGCGCCGCGCCGCCGATCTGATCAAGGCCGCCCGGAGTATTCGCTACTACTGCCCCGAAGCGTTCCACGGCGTGTTGCAGTCGGAGGAATATGCCCGCGCGATCATGGCCCCGACCGGTCATCTCACCAAGGAAATGGAGACCCGGCTGCGGTTCAGGCTGGATCAAGCCGACGCCCTGACTCGTGACGAGCAGCCACTTGAAATATGGGCCGTGATCGGCGAGGCAGCGCTGCACAAAAACGTTGGCGGCAAAGAGGTTCGGCGCCACCAGCTCCAACACGTCGCCCGGCTTTGCCGCGAGCTTCCGAATGTCACCGTGCAGGTGCTCCCGCTCGACACGCGCGAGCACTACCTCGTCGGCGCCACGGTGACCATCTACAAGTTCGACGACCGGATCGACGAGATCGCCAGCGTGGACACGACACTGGGAGACCAGTTCTTCGATCGGGATTCGGCGGTCTCCGAGGCGATCATGAAGTTCGATGACGTCCGGCTCAAGGCTCTCGATCCGCTGACAAGCCTCGATATGCTGGAGGAGTTCAGCACCCGCTAGTGAATCGAGTCCCCCCGATGCCGCTGCAGCCCAACGTATGGACCAAGTACTCCGACAACGGCAGCACCTGTGTCGAAGTCCTGCTTACGGAGAGCGAGGTGCTGGTGCGAAACTCTCTCCGCCCCGACGCGGGGACCGTCTCCTTCACCCACGCCGAATGGCACTCCCACACCCAGGGACAGAAGCTGGGCGTCTTCGATCTCCCCGCCGACCTCACGTAGTCACCGAACGGAGTCCCCCATGTCCCTGCGGCCCAACCTGTGGACCAAGTACTCCGCCAACGGCAGCAGCTGTGTTGAGGTCCTGCTCACCGAGAACGAAGTCCTCGTCCGCAACTCACTCCGCCCCGACGCGGGCACCGTCTCCTTCACCCACGCCGAATGGGATTCCCATACCCAGGGCCACAAACTCGGCGTTTTCGACCTCCCCCGGTGACTCCGCGCCTGCGTCACGCCGAAGCGTGACGCAGGCCGAAAGCCTCACACCCCGGCGACGCCCAGTTCGCCCGGCGGAGCCAGGCCGAGCTGCTCGCAGAAACCGGCGTGCAGGTCGAGAATCTGGCTCAGCGGCGCGGGTTTGCGCGTGGTGGCGGCCAGGTCCTCCTGTGCCTCCTGCGACCACAGGAACGGGTACACGGTGATGCCGTCCCGCGGGCCGAGCCCGGCCACCTCGGCGCGCCAGGACGGCCACAGCAGCTCGCTGTAGTGCTCCGCGGAGCCGCCGTCCAGCAGCCAGGTCAGCCACTGGCTGTGGCCCATCTCCAGATCTTCCCAGCTCAGACTGGCCGGCGAGAAGTACACGACGCCGCCCGGCGGACCCGGCCTGCCGTGCCGCTCGGGCTCCATCCCGTTCAGCACGAACACCCCGCCGAGCACGTCGTGCGCGATGATCAGGCCCTCCGACGGCTGCCAGCCCGGCTCGACCGTCGCGGGGAAGCCGTTGACCTCGGCCATACCGGGCAGTCCGGCCGGACCGCCACCGGAGCCGCCGTAGATCCGCAGCCATCCGTCGTGCACCAGGATGCCACCACTGTTCAGCGTGATCGCGCCCAGTGGCGACCGCGCGGTCACCTGGAGCTGGTGCAGTGTCGCCCGGCACCGTTCCGGATCCGGCGGCAGCACGGTGTGCGCGGTGAAACTGCCGGCGAACGCGTCGATCAGCACTGGCCACGACGGATGGGGCACGTCGACCAGCTCGGTAATGTCTCTCACGGCTTCGCTTTCCTGACTCGGCACGTCTCGAAGGGGCCACGCCGACCGGCTGTCCACAATGGATCGTCCGGCGCCGCCCCGTTTAGCGGCAGAACCTAGTCCCGCGGCCCGATCCGGGTCCCGCTTCGTGCCCGTCGGGATCGGTCATCCTGCCCCTTCTGACCACCTATTCCGTAACACTGAGCGATCATTCGCGTACCCACCGATGCCGGTTGGGCTCGGCGCGTCGGTTAGTCTGTATGCCATGGCCAGTCTCGAAGACCTCGAAGCCCGCGTCGTCTCCCTGGAGCAGCAGGTTGCCCACATCCGGCAGGACGCCGCAGCCGCACGCGTACTCGCCGGGGCGGCCGATCGCGACGTATCCGAGTTCCGGCAGACTCTCAACGGTCACATCAGCGTGTTGAACGCCGTGCGCGAAACGCAGCTCGAACAAGGCCAGCGGCTCGAAAATCTTGAGCGCAAGGTGGACGAGGGGTTCACCAAGGTCAATCTGGGCATGAACCAGATCACCGTCCTGCTCCAGAGCGCCATCGACCAGCGCCCTGCGGACTAGTCACACCCAGTAGGAGACCCGCGAACGGTAGTTGCGCAGCACGAGCAGCGCGAGCGCCCAGCCCACGACCGTCACTCCCCCGGCCACCGCCCAATGCGTCCAGCTCTGCGCCTGCCCCACCAGCGGCGCGCGGACGATCTCCACGAAGTGATAGACCGGGTTGAGCTGCAACACCTGCACCGCGACCGCACCGAAACCGCTGCCGCCGGACTGCATCGAGCGCACCTGGTCCATCGGCCACATGATCGGCGTCGCGTAGAAGAGCATCGTGATGAAGCTCTGGATCACCGGCGGGATGTCCCGGAACCGGGTCGCGACCACGCCGAACAGCAGCACCACCCAGGTCCCGTTGAGCACCACCAGCGCCAGCGCGGGCAGGGCGAGCAGCATGGACCAGCCGAGGCCGGGATGCAGCAACGCGCCGGGCCGGTCGATGACGTGGTACGGGTGGTTCAGGCTGCCGAGGAAGATCAGCAGCACGAGCACGTAGACGACCAGGTTGTGCGCGAGGTAGAGCGCCTGCCGCCACACCGTGCGGAACGCGTAGACCGACACCGGCGCGGGCAGCTGCTTGATCAGGCCCTCATTCGCGATGAACGTCTCGGAGCCCTCGACGATGCAGCCGTTGATGAAGCTCCACAGGATCAACCCGGTGGTGATGCTCGGCAGCAGGGTGGAGATCGACGTGCCGAACAACGCCGCGTTGACGAGTCCCAGCGCGAGGGCCGTCACCGCCATGCCGATGCTGATCCAGAGCGGCCCGATGGTCGAGCGCCGGTAACGCTGCTTGATGTCCTGCCACGCCAGGTTCGCCCACAGCTCCCGGGCACGTAGGCCGGCCTTCAGATCGGTGAAGGCGCGGCGAAAGCTTTTGGGCGGGTCAAGCGCCGGGCCAGGGACGTCGGCGAGCGCGGTCGGGGCGGACACCCCACCGAACCTACCGGCGATCCGGTGAACTGCCCACCGGGGCGGCTACCCGGTGCCGGTCAGCTCGTCGGCGAGCAGGTCCATCAACAGGCCGTCGTGCCAGGTGCCGTCGGCGCCGCGCTCGTACTGGCGCAGCACGCCGACCGGGCGGAACCCGAGCGCGCTCTGCACGACGCCGACCGTCCCGCCGTCGAACTCGATGGCAGAGACGGTGACCTCCTCGTCCCCGTCGTGGTCCGCGAGGAGCGAGTCGGTTTCCCGGTCGGGATCGCCCCACCACCGGGAAACCTCAGGCGTGGCAAGGATTTCCCGGACGCGGGAGCGGTCGGCGGTGGTGAGCGGGCGCAGGCACACCAGGTCACCGTGCACTGTGGTCATGACTGTCCTCTCAGGTCGGTGTGCGGGATTTCGGACGGCACACCGGCGCGGAGGAGCGCGGGCGGGGTGGGCTCAACCGGGCATGACGGAATTGTGCCCGATCGCGGGGCAATTCGTCATCCGGTTTCCGAAAGCGTCCGTGCGGGCGAATGCGCTATTGCCCGCCGGAAACCCGCCTTAGACTTCCCGCACGGCAAGGGGAGGCATGTGATGGATCCCATTCTCATCGGCGCGCTGATCTGGCTGGCGAAGCGCCTCGCGGAAAAAGGATTCGACCGGATCTTCGACCGTGTCGTGGACGGGCAACAGCTCGCCGTCCCACCCCCGCCGTCGCCGTTCGCCGCCACGCGGTTCACCGCCCCGCCGGTCCGGCGCCACGACCTCACCGTCGCCGGGGCGCAGGGCACCAGCGACGTCGACATCGCCGTCCGGCATCACCTCGCCGCGCAGGGCCGGAAGCCGGTGATCCTGACCATCCAGAAGTTCAGCGACACCACGAACGGCACCCCGTTCCCGATGGTGCTCGGCGACACCGCCCACCTGACGCTGCCCCGCGACCACTACTTCCTGACCGCGCTGATCGTCGATCTCCCGTCGCGGCGCGGGGAGATGCCGACCCTGCGGGGTGTCGGGTGGGCTCAGCCGTACGTGGCCGACAACCACACCGCGAAACTTACCATCGCGACCCAGCATCCGACCGAGAAATTGGTCAAGAAGCTGGGGCTGAAGAAGACCGACGGCGGCACGGTGTTCCACCTGCCGCCCGAGCCACCGGCCGTGGCGGCGGTCAAACCCGCCGCGGTGCCTCCCGTGTCGCCTCCGGCGAAGTCGTTCACGTCGCCCCTGGCGAAGTCGTTCGCGCAGTTCACCTTCCCTCCGCCCGCCAAGCCGCGAGCGGAGTTCCCCGCCATCAAGAAATTCCCCATCACGCGCACATGCCGGGCGCGCGCCTTCGTCGGCAACAACCAGTGCACGTTCCTCGCCATCCGCGACGAGCTGTGCACGATCCACCGCGAGCAGGTACGCGCCGGTTCGGATATCCGGGACTACCGCACCGGGGAACGCATCGTGCTGCCGTAGCTCAGCCGAGCAGGGCGTCCACGAAGGCGCCGACGTCGAGACCGCGATCGCCGCGCCGCCCGGCCGACGTCCGGAGCCGGCCAGTCACACGACTTTCGGGCCACTCAACTCACCCTGGTGGCATGCACTCGCTGTGCCAGTCGTGGCAGGCCCGGCATCGCGGCCTGGTTCCGGGCCTCCATCAGATTGGTGACCAGTGCCCGCACAGTACTCCGGGTGTGCACCTCCCCCGGCGCCCGTCGTTCGGCTTCGAGCAGGACCCGGTAGGCGTGAGCGGGCTGATCCCACTGCGCTGCGGCAAGCGCGGTGTCCACCAGTAGACGGGCCTGGCGTTCGACGGTGGGGACGAAGGACAGCGGCAGGCTCGCGGCGTGGTGTAGCGCGGTTCCCGCGTCGCCGAGCAGGTAGCTCGTGGACACCCGATGGCTCACGACATTCGCGACAAGGGCTCGGTACCGGGCCGGATCGGAGGCCAGCCGCTCAGCGGTCGCGGACGCATCGTCGAGCAGATCGGCCGCCCGCTCACGATCACCCGCTCGCGCGGCAGCGTAGGCCGCCGAGCAGTGCAGCAGTCCGTACATCGCCAAGTGCGCCGGCGGTGAGGCGGCGCCGATCGCGAGACGTTCGGCCGCGGCCAACGTCAGTTCCTGGGCGCGCCCGTGGTGACCGGCACGACGGGCGGAAGAGGCGACCATGCGCTGGGCTTCGGCCGAGATCAACGGATCCCCCGCGACATCGGCGACATGCGACGCACGGTCCGCGGCAACCCATTCCAGTCCCGAAGCATCGAGTTTGGTCAGCACCCGGCTGGCCAGGATGTATGCCTGGGCCAGGATCGCGTGCGCGGCGAGCCCACCGTGCCGGCGAACGATCGCTTCGCCGGCGCTGATGACTTCGGGGAGGCGCTGGGCCAGTACGAGGTAGCGACAGGCCAGAAAGTCCTGCTGCGCCGCACGTAACGCCGTACTCAGACTGGCCGGAGACGCGGGTTCACCAGGTGTGACCGGCCCGAGGAGGACATCGCCGAGCCGGTCGGCGAGCACGGCGGCGGGATCCGGCGAGGTGACCGCGGCGCCGGCCTGGCTCGGCCAGGCGACGGTCAGACCGGCGGCCGCCAGGAACGCACGTCGCCTCATGGCATCTCCCTTGTCCGCCGCCGTCGAATCCCCGACTCTAGTGACCGCGGTGGAGATCGGCGTTTCGCCGAGCCGACGCTCCGCGAGCCCGAGTAGAGCAGGAGGCACTCCGAGCACATCCACGATTCGTCTCAGCGTGTCGACATCACGCAGTGGCTGGCGCCCCGTCTCCATTCGCGACAATGCGGAAATCGAATAACCGCATAGCTCGGCCATTCGTTTCAAGGTCAGCCGGTTCGCCTCGCGCAGTGCCCGCACGATCGGGCCGGGCGCGCCCGCGACTACGGCGTCGGCGACGGCCTCGGTCCGCCAGATGCCCCTGGTCGTGGTCATGGGCTTCTCCCTGTCCACTGCGCTCGGTGGACAGGTCAGCGTATCGAGCGCGAAGCCGCGTCGACCACGATGTTTGCGGAGCGCGCAACAGGGGTTTCCCGGTCCTCAACAACACTGGCCGCCCCATAGCCGAGTGCGTTGTCCTGAAGCGGCTCCGGCCGCGCCGCCTTCGTCCACGCCGGGGCAGAAGGAGCCAACGGTGAGGACATCATGACCGCCGACGCCTGCCGACCGGTGAACATCAACGTCGCGTTCGGCCGCGGCAAGGACATCGTGCAGGCAGGCACGGTGTACGGCGGCATCCACATCCACCAGTGCGGACACCGTCACCTGGCCGCCTCAGACGAACTGCTGGTCGAAACGCTCAGCGCACGGCTGGCAGAACTCGGATATCGCCGAACCACCCACGAGGCCGATGAGCTGAACACCAAGGGCCACGGTGGGAGGCCGCTGACGGACGAGAACCAGTAGCACCAGGTCACTACTGGGCAGGGTGCTCAGCCGAGCAGGGCGTCCACGAAGGCGCCGGGCTCGAACGGGGCCAGGTCGTCCGGGCCCTCGCCGAGGCCGACGAGCTTCACCGGGACCCCGAGCTCGCGCTGCACCTGGAAGACGATGCCGCCCTTGGCCGTGCCGTCGAGCTTCGTCAGCACGATGCCGGTGACGTCGATGACCTCGGAGAACACCCGTGCCTGCGCGAGGCCGTTCTGCCCGGTGGTCGCGTCGAGCACCAGCAGCACCTCGTCGACCTTCGCCTGCTTCTCCACGACGCGCTTGACCTTGCCCAGCTCGTCCATCAGGCCGGTCTTGGTGTGCAGCCGCCCGGCGGTGTCGACGAGCACCGCGTCGACCCCGGCGTCGATCCCGCGCTTGACCGCGTCGAACGCGACCGCCGCCGGGTCCGCGCCCTCCTTGCCACGCACGACCTCCGCGCCGACCCGCTCGGCCCACGTCTGGAGCTGGTCGGCCGCCGCGGCGCGGAACGTGTCCGCCGCGCCCAGCACGACGCTGCTGCCCTGCGCGACGAGCACCCGCGCGAGCTTGCCGGTGGTGGTGGTCTTCCCGGTACCGTTCACGCCCGCGACCAGTACGACGGCGGGCTGCTTGGCGCCGTCGACGGTGTGCGGGAGCGCCCGCACCGCGCGGTGCCCGTCGGTGGACAGCTCGGCGGTGAGCACCTCGTGCAGCACCGCCCGCGCCTCGGCCGAGGTCCGGACCGTGCGCCGGGCCAGCTCGTCGCGCAGCCGCTCGACGATGTGGGTCGTGGTGGCGGCGCCGAGGTCGGCGACCAGCAGCGTGTCCTCGACGTCCTGCCAGGAGTCCTCGTCCAGATCGCCGGCGCCGAGCAGGCCGAGCAGGCTCTGCCCGAACATCGAGCGGGACTTCGCCAGCCGTCCGCGCAGGCGCTCCAGCCGTCCGGACGCCGGGGCGATCTCCTCCCGCGGCTCCGGCTCGGCGGCCTCGGCGGGTTCCTCGGTCTCCGGTTCGGGGAGCTTGACGTCGCGCATCGTGCGCTGCTCGGAGTCGCGGGGCACCGCGGCGTCGTCCCCGACGCCGGGCTGGCCGTCCACCTCGGGCCGGTCCTCGACCGGGTGCTCGGCGGCCTCGGGTTCCGGCTGTTCGGCCTTCTCCTCAGCGGGCTTTTCCTCCTCCGCCTCGGCGGTTCCCCCCGGCGCGAGCGCGATCCCGCCGCTCGCGGTGTACCCACCACCACGCGGCTTCCGCTCGAGTTCCGCGTCGCGGGAGGCGTCCAGGCTGATACGTCGCTTGCGCGCGACGAGCAGGCCGGTGACCAGGATGGCGACAGCGACGACGACGGCTACGACGACGATCCAGAACCAGGGGGTGTCCACGAGCGTCATCCTCGCATCCACCTCCGGCGGCCACCGGACACACCCCAGCGGGTGCCAATGGATAACGATGCGCTTTCCGATTCGGCGAAGTCTTCACCGTACGCCTTGCGTCACCTCGCTCACCTGGACTAGACCACTCGGATGACCTCCCACTCGAGCCACGGACTGCGCGTGATCGGACTGATCTCCGGCACCTCGGTCGACGGCATCGACGTCGCGGCGGCCGACCTCCACGCCGAGGGCGGCACCGTGGTGCTCACCCCGCTCGGGGAACTCGACGTCCCCTATCCCGAACCCGTCCGCGCGGGCCTGCTCGACGCGCTG
Organism: Amycolatopsis samaneae; assembly: GCF_039541975.1. Lineage (NCBI taxonomy): Bacteria > Bacillati > Actinomycetota > Actinomycetes > Pseudonocardiales > Pseudonocardiaceae > Amycolatopsis > Amycolatopsis samaneae. The sequence goes on along the minus strand of NZ_BAABHG010000003.1, from coordinate 552,338 downwards.
CCGCCGAACCCGTGCAGCGCCGAACGGCTCACCCGGCTGGACACCCAGGTCGGCCAGGCCTTCGCCGAGGCGGCCGCCCGCGGCGTGCGCGAGCTCGCCGGTGGCCACACCGACCTGATCGCCTCACTCGGCCAGACCGTCTTCCACTGGGTGGAGAACGGTGCCGTCCACGGCACCCTGCAGCTCGGGCAGCCCGCGTGGATCGCCGAACGCACCGGACTGCCGGTGATCGCCGACCTGCGGGTGCGGGACGTCGCCGCGGGCGGGCACGGCGCGCCGCTGGCCAGCACGCTCGACGCGCTGTGGCTGGCCACGTTCGCCGAGGACACCGGGCGTCCGGTCGCCGCGCTCAACCTCGGCGGGATCGCGAACATCACCGTCGTCCGCACGGGCAGCCCGGCGCTGGCCTACGACACCGGCCCGGCGAACGCGCTGCTCGACCTCGCGGCCACGCGGGCCACCGGCGGCGCGCAGAGCAGCGACGTCGACGGCCGGTTCGCGCTGCGCGGCTCGGTGCGCGCCGAACTGCTCACCCGGCTGCTCGCCGACCCGTACTTCACCGCGCCCCCACCGAAATCCACCGGCAAGGAGTACTTCAACGCCGGCTTCCTCGACACCGCGACCGCCGGGCTGCCCCCGCTGTCCGCCGAAGACCTCCTCGCGACCCTCACCGAGTTCACCGCCGCCACCGTCGCCGCGGAGTGCCGGCGCCACCACGTCGGCACGGTGATCGTGTCCGGCGGCGGCGCGGCCAACCCGGCGCTGATGGCCGCGCTGGCCAGGAACCTGCCCGCGACGGGCCTGAAGACGAGTGACGACCTCGGCCTGCCCGGTGCGGGCAAGGAGGCCTACCTGACCGCGCTGCTGGGCTGGCTCGGCTGGTGCGGGGTGCCCGCCAGCGTCCCGTCCGCGACCGGCGCGCGCGGCCCCCGGCTGCTCGGCGCGCTGACGCCGGGCGCGGGCCCCCTGACCCTTCCCGCCCCACTGGGGGGCGCCGTGACCCGGATGCGGGTGGCGGAGAAGGCCGCACAACGGTAGGGAGAATCCATGAATCCCGTCGACCTGGCGATCGTGGTCGCCTATCTGGCCGCGATGCCGATCATCGGCGTCCTGGTGGGCCGGAGACAGAAGTCCGCCAACGACTACTTCGTCGGCGAGCGCAGCATGCCGTGGTGGGCGGTGACGCTGTCGGTCGTGGCGACCGAGACGTCCACGCTGACCGTGATCTCCACGCCGGGGCTCGTCTTCGGCAGCGCGTTCCTGTTCCTGCAGGTCGCGTTCGGCTACATCGTCGGCCGCACCATCGCCGCGTTCGTGTTGCTGCCGAAGTACTTCAAGGGCAACTACGTCAGCGCGTACGAGTTCCTCGGCAAGCGGTTCGGGCGGGGGCTGCAGGGCACGGCGTCGGTGACGTTCGTGGTCACCCGGCTGCTCGCGGAGGGCCTGCGGCTGTTCGCCGGGGCCATCCCGATCAAGGTGATCCTCGACCACTACGGCATCCACACCGCCTACTGGCACATCGTCGTGCTGCTGACCGCGCTGACCGTGGTCTACGCGTTCGTCGGCGGGATCAAGTCGGTGATCTGGGTCGACGTCATCCAGTGGTCGCTCTACGTTCTCGGCGCGATCGGAGCGGTCATCTTCCTGGCCACGAAGCTGCCCGACGGCTGGACCACCATCGCCGCGGACCAGGGCCGGTTCAAGCTCACCGACTTCACCTCGAACCTGCTCACCCAGCCGTACGCGTTCCTGTGCGCGGTGATCGGCGGCGCGTTCCTGTCCATGGCCTCGCACGGCGCCGACCAGCTCATCGTGGGCAGGCTGCTGTCCTGCCGGAACCTGCGGGACAGCCAGCGCGCGCTGATCGGCTCGTCGATCGTGGTGTTCGCGCAGTTCGCGCTGTTCCTGGTGGTCGGCGCGATGCTGTGGGTCTACACCGGCGGGAAGGCCGGGAAGACCGCGATGGACATCGCGGCGGGCAAGGGCGCCCCGGACGACGTGTTCCCGAACTTCATCGTCAACGAACTGCCGGTCGGGCTGGCCGGGCTGCTCATCGCGGGCATCCTCGCCTCCACCATGGGCGCGCTCGCCTCGGCGCTCAACGCGCTCTCGACGTCCACCATCGCCGACCTCTACCAGCGCTTCACGAAGAAGAACGTCGAGGACTCGAAGCTGCTCCGCCACGGTCGCATGTGGACACTCATCTGGGCGGTCGTGTTCGCCGCGTTCGCCTCGCTGTTCACCGACTCGAAGGACCCGGTGATCCAGCAGGGCCTCGGCATCGTCGGCTACACCTACGGCGCGCTGCTCGGCTCGTTCTTCCTCGGCCTGATGATCAAGCGGGCCCGGCAGGCCGACGCGATCGTCGCGTTCGCCTGTTCCGTGGTCGGGATGGCCTTCATCATCCTGTTCGTCAAGTTCGACAAGGCCACCGCGGCGATCCACATCCAGTTCGGCGCCAACACGAAGTCGCTGGTCGCGCTCGCCACGTTCTGGTACACGCTGCTGGGCGTGGTGATCACGCTGGTCGTCGGCGGGCTGATGGCGCTGCGGCACCGCACCCCCGACCCGAACACCCTGGAAACCGAGCCGCCCCAGGAAGAAGCCGCGGTCTCGTAAGTCCCGTGGTCCGTGAATGCCACATTGAGAGACTCTGAGTCCCTCAATGTGGCATTCACGGATCGACCGCGGCGCAGCTCAGGACGCGGGGACGGGGTCCTCTTCGGACACGCGTAGGCGCTGCGAGATGACCTTGGTGATGCCGTCGCCCTGCATGCTGACGCCGTAGAGCGCGTCGGCGATCTCCATGGTCGGCTTCTGGTGCGTGATGATGATCAGCTGCGAGGAGTCGCGCAGCTGCTCCAGCAGGCCGATCAGCCGCCGCATGTTGGTGTCGTCCAGCGCGGCCTCGACCTCGTCCATCACGTAGAACGGCGACGGCCGGGCGCGGAAGATCGCCACCAGCATGCCGACCGCGACGAGCGACTTCTCGCCACCCGACAGCAGCGACAGCCGCTTGACCTTCTTGCCGGGCGGGCGGGCCTCGACGTCGACGCCGGTGGCGAGCATGTCGTTCGGCTCGGTGAGCACCATCCGGCCCTCACCGCCGGGGAACAGCACGCCGAACACCGTCTCGAACTCGCGCGCGACGTCCGCGTAGGCCGAGGTGAACACCTCAAGGATCTTCTCGTCGACCTGCTTGATGACCTCTTCGAGATCCTTGCGGGTGGCCTTGAGGTCCTCCAGCTGCGTGGAGAGGAACTTGTAGCGCTCCTCCAGCGCCGCGAACTCCTCCAGCGCCAGGGGATTCACCTTGCCCAGCAAGGAAAGGTCCTTCTCCGCGCGCTTGGCGCGGCGGGCCTGGGTGTCGCGGTCGAAGGGCATCGGGGGCGGCGGGGTGACGTCCTCGCCGCGCTCCTTCGCCGCCTCGTACTCGGCGACCTCGCCCGCGCTCGGCGGCACCGGGACGTCCGGGCCGTACTCGGCGACCAGATCGGTCAGCCCGATCCCGAAGTCGTCGGCGATCTTGCCTTCCAGCTGTTCGAGCCGCATCCGCTGCTCGGCACGCAGGACCTCGTCGCGGTGCACGGCGTCGGTCAGCTTCTCCAGTTCCCCGGACAGCTCGCGGACCCTGCCGCGGACGGCGGTCAGCGCGGTCTCGCGGGTCTGCCGCTGGGCCTGGGTCTCGTCGCGCTCGGCCGCCGCGCGCTGCACCGAGTGCTCGATGCGCTCCAGCGCGATCTCACCGGCGTTGACGACCGCGTTCGCGATCTCGGCGCCGCGCTGCCGGGCGGCCTTGGCCTTCGCGGCCCGTTCGCGGGCCTGCTGCTCGGCGAAAGCCGCGCGGCGCAGGGATTCCGCCTTGCCCGCGATGCCGCGGGCGCGTTCCTCGGAGGTGCGCAGCGCGAGCCGCGCCTCCATCTCCTCCTGCCGGATCACGGTCAGCTGCTCGGCGGCCTCGTCCCGCTCGGCGGTGTCCGGGTCCTCGACCACGGGCTGCTCGGCGACGGCGGCGAGCCGTTCCTCCAGCTCGGCCAGCTGCTCCAGCGCCTGTTCGCGGCTCTGCTCGACCTTCGTCCGCTGGGCACGCAGCCGCTCGACCTCGGCCTCGGTGACACGGGCGGCCTGCTGGAGCCGGTTGAGCCGCTCCGAGGAGCGGGCCTTGCGCACCTTGGCCTCGCCCAGCGCGTCCTTGGCCTGGCCGACCTCCTCGCGGCGCGCCTGCTGCTCGGCGCGGGCGCCCTCCAGCGTGGCGGCGGTGCGCTCCAGCGTCTCCTCGGCGGCCTTCAGCCGTTCCGCCGCTTCATCGACGGCGGCCTGCACCTCGATGACGCTCTCGCTGCGCGAGCCGCCACCGGCCGCCCAGCGCGCACCGAAGACGTCGCCGTCGGCGGTCACCGCGCGGACGTCCGGATGCGCGGCGACCAGGCCACGCGCGGCGTCGAGCGTGCCGACCAGCGCGACCTTCTCCAGTGCCTGTTCGACCGCGGGCCGCAGCTGTTCCGGAGCGGTGACGACCTCACGTGCCCAGCGGGCGCCCTCGGGAAGGTACGGCCAGCCCGCGGTGTCCACAGTGGACCCTGGAGCACCGAACAACAGCCCGGCGCGGCCGGAGTCGTTGTCCTTCAAGTACTTCAACGCGGCGAGGGCGGCCTCTCCCCCGGCGACGGCGACCGCGTCGGCGACCGGGCCCAGCGCGGCGGCCAGCGCGACCTCGTGGCCCGCCTCGACGGTCAGCAGCGCCGCGACCGAGCCGAGCAGGCCGGGCAGTTCGTGCGAGGCGCCGAGCAGCGCGCCCGCGCCGTCCTTGCGCTTGAGCCCCATCGACAGCGCGTCGACCCGTGCCTTTTCGGACGCGATCTCGCGCTCCGTCGCGCGTTCGGCCTTGACCAGCTCCTCGACACGGGCCTTGGCGGCGTTGTTCGCCTCCACCGCGTGGTCGTGCCGCTGCCGCAGCTCGGCGTCGTCGGACTCCTCCGCACCGCCTTCGGCCTTGGCCTCTTCGAGTTCCTCGCGCGCGATCTCGGCGCGCTCGGCGGCCTCGTCGAGCGACACGGTGAGCCGGTCGATCTCGTCGGAGGTGGCGCCGTTCTTGCTGCGCAGCGCCTCGACCTGCCCGGTGAGCTTGGCCAGCCCCTCGCGGCGGTCGGCGATGGCGCGGACCGCGGCCCAGTGCGCGCGCTCGGCGGCCTGGACGCGTTGTTCCAGGTCTTCCCGGCGCAGCACGGTTTCCGCCAGCAGCTCACGGGCCTCCATGACGGCCTCGTTCAGCTCCTGCTCCTGCTCGGCGACCCGTTCGGCCTCTTCGAGCAGTTCCTCCGGGTCGCGCCCGCCCGTCTGCGCCTCGACGTCGGCCGAGAGGTGCCGCTGCCGCTCGACGGCGAGCCGGACGGTGCCACGCAGCCGCTCGGCCAGCGCGGACAGCTTGTACCAGGTCTCCTGCGCGGCGGTCAGCTTCGGCGCGTCCTCGGCGAGCGAGGACTCCAGCTCGGCCTCCTCGGCGGCGACGACCTCCAGTGCCTGCTCGACCTCGCCCCGGCGCTGCCGCGCGACGCGCTCGTCGGCCTCTTCCCTGGCGATGGCGTCCCGCTGGGAAACCAGGTCGTACGCGAGCAGCCGCAGCCGCGCGTCCCGCAGCTCGGACTGCACGGCCTGCGCGCGGCGGGCGATCTCGGCCTGCTTGCCCAGCGGCTTGAGCTGGCGGCGCAGTTCGGTGGTGAGGTCGCCGAGCCGGTCGAGGTTGCCCTGCATGTTGTTCAGCTTGCGCAGGGTCTGTTCCTTGCGCTTGCGGTGCTTGAGGACACCGGCGGCCTCTTCGATGAAGGCGCGGCGCTCCTCGGGCTTGGACTCCAGGATGGCCGAGAGCTGGCCCTGCCCGACGATGACGTGCATCTCGCGGCCGATACCGGAGTCGGACAGCAGCTCCTGCACGTCCATCAGGCGGCAGCGGTTCCCGTTGATCTCGTACTCGCTGGCGCCGTCGCGGAACATCCGGCGCGTGATCGAGACCTCGGTGTACTCGATGGGCAGCGCGCCGTCGGTGTTGTCGATGGTGAGCGTGACCTCGGCGCGGCCCAGCGGCGCACGGCCCGCGGTCCCGGCGAAGATGACGTCCTCCATCTTGCCGCCGCGCAGGTCCTTGGCGCCCTGCGTGCCCATCACCCAGCGCAGCGCGTCGAGCACGTTCGACTTGCCTGAGCCGTTGGGGCCCACCACGCAGGTGATGCCCGGCTCGAAGCGCAGCGTGGTGGCCGAGGCGAAGGACTTGAAGCCCTTGAGCGTCAAGCTTTTCAGGTGCACTGGGTGCCGACCCTCCGGCCGCGGGAAACTGGCTGTTCGATCCGGCCAGGTTACCCGGCGGTCCCCCGCCCCCGTGGGACGCGGTCCCCTCCGGCGCGCCCTAGCACAGACCCGGTCACCACAGCAACTCCCTCCGTCCCACGCGTCACATCCGTGTCACGCGGGGCGAGCCGCACCGAGGGCCCCCTTCGGTGCGGTGGACGCACCGAGGGACGCCCTCGTCGCACCGAACGCACCAAGGGCGTCCCTCGGTGCGTTCCGCCTCGGACTCCGGACCCGGCCTCGGACTCCGGACCCGGCCTCGGAACTGGCCCCCGCACTGAAGGCCCCTTTCAGTGCACTGGGCGAGCTGAAGGACGCCTTCAGTGCACCCAACGCACCGAAGGCGTCCTTCAGCACGTCCACCCGGCGACGTCGAGCGCCCCAATGCCACATTGGGGCGCTTGTCCGGCGGGGAGCGTGTGCCGGGGAGAGCGGGGGACCTTTGCTACCGCTCGACGAAGCCGACGAGGCCGCCTTTCGCGGGCGACCAGCGCTCGACGACGTTGTCCACACTTCCGGGTGATTCGCCGGACCGTAGCGCGGCCAAAAGCCGCTCACAGTGGTCCCGAACACCCTCCGCTACCACCTCAACACGCCCATCGGGGAGGTTCCGCGCACTGCCGGTGAGCCCGAGCTCCAACGCCCGGCTCCGGGTCCACCAGCGGAAACCGACGCCCTGCACGTGCCCGTGCACCCATGCTGTCAGCCTGACATCCGCACTCACGAGGGCCATCTTTCCCCATCCCCGCGACTGCGGACGGTGAGCACCCCCGGTCAGCTCTCCACGAACAGGGCACCAGCGGTGATAATCTCCCCGCCGGATCCCGCCCCGGGCCGCCACACCCGGGTAGCTGTGTCGAATACCGAAGCGTTCTTCCCGAGTCCGTACGTCCCCGAAGTCCCGAGGAGCCTGTATGTCCCGCCCCGACGGGTCTGATCCGAGCTCACGCGTCTCCGTCGCCCCACCGGCCGGCTCGAGCGGGCTCGCCGGCCGCACCGGCTACGTCGTCCTCGGTGTCAGCGGCCTGGTCGTCGCCACCGCGTTCGCCGCGGTCGCGCAGTTCGCCGGGTCCGGCACCACCAGCGCGGGCGGCACCGAGGGCCCCGGCCAGGGCACCTCGCCCGCCGGTGTCCAGGTCGTGTCCGGTTCCCCCGTGCCGGGCGCGCCGATGACCGTCACCGGTGAGCCGGTCCCCGGCAACTCGCCCTCCTCCAGCGCGCCCACCACCGTGGTCTCGCGCGGCGCGGACGGCCGGGAGACCACCACGATCACCACCCCGCCCGCGCCGCCGCAGCCCGGCCAGCCCCAGCCGGGACAACCCCAGCCGGGCAACCCCAACCCCGGCCAGCCGGGCGGTCCGACGACGGTGCCGACCACGGTCACCACGACGCACACCAGCACCCCGTCGACGCCCCCGACGACGCCGAGCACCCCGTCGTCCTCGTCCCCGACCGGCGGCACCTCCTCGCGCACCGACCCGCCGCCCGGCGGCGGCACGAGCACGAGCGGCACGAGCGGTTCGTCCACATCGGACACTTCGCCCAGCGCCCACTGACCCCCGAAGGTCCGTGAATGCCACATTGAGGGAATCAGAGTCCCTCAATGTGGCATTCACGGACCACCAGGAATTCAGACCTCGAAGCGGTAGCCCATGCCGGGTTCGGTGAGCAGGTGGCGCGGCCGCGAGGGTTCCGGTTCCAGCTTGCGCCGCAGCTGCGCCAGATACACCCGCAGGTAGTGCGACTCCGTTTCGTAGGAGGGGCCCCACACCTCGTGCAGCAGCTGCTTCTGCGCCACCAGCCTGCCCCGGTTGCGCACCAGCAGTTCCAGCACACCCCACTCGGTCTTGGTGAGGTGGACCTCCCTGCCCTCGCGCCGCACCTTCTTCGCCGCGAGGTCGATGGTGAAGGAACCGGTGTCCACCACCGCTTCCGCACCGTCCACACCGGACACCGCGGAACGGCGGACGGCGGCGCGCAGCCGCGCCAGCAGCTCGTCCATCCCGAACGGCTTGGTGACGTAGTCGTCGGCGCCCGCGTCCAGCGCGTGCACCTTGTCCGCGGAGTCGCTGCGCGCGGACAGCACGATGATCGGCACCGTCGTCCAGCCACGCAGCCCGGCGATCACCTCGGTGCCGTCCAGGTCCGGCAGGCCGAGGTCGAGCACGACGACGTCCGGTTTCGTCTCCGCGACCGCCTTGAGCGCGGCCGTGCCGTCGTGCGCGGTGATCACCTTGTAGCCGCGCGCGGACAGGTTGATCCGCAGTGCCCGTACGATCTGGGGCTCGTCGTCGACAACCAGCACCGTCGCGTTGTCCGGGCTCATCGCACCGTCTCCCTGTCGTCGTCCTCGAGCGCGAGGAGGTCCTTCTCCGGATCCTGCCCCCGATAGGCGGGCAGGGAAATGATCACGGTCAGTCCGCCGCCCGGGGTGTCCTCGGCGCGGATCGAACCGCCCATCGCCTCGGTGAACCCCTTGGCCACGGACAGGCCCAGCCCCACACCGGGGGTGGAGTCGCGGTCGCCGCCGAGCCGCTGGAACGGGGCGAACGCGGACTCGGCGGTGCCCTTCCGCAGCCCACGCCCGTGGTCGATGATGCGCAGCTCGACCTGGTCGGCGTACGCGCTGGCCCGTGCCGAAACCGGTTCGCCGCCGGGGTTCACGCCGTGCCGCAGCGCGTTGTCGAGCACGTTCGCCACCACCCGTTCCAGCAGCCCCGGATCGGCCAGCACCGAGGGCAGCCGCGAGTCCACCGCGACCACCACCGAACCCGAACCGTCCACATTGGTCAGCGCGTGGCTGACGACCTCGTCGTAGCCGACCGGCCGCAGGTGCGGGCGCACCGCGCCGGTGGCCAGCCGCGAGGAGTCGAGCAGGTTGTCGATCAGCCCGGCCAGCCGGTCCGCCGACTCCTCGATGGCCTCCATCAGCTCCGAAACGTCCTCTTCGGACAGTGCGAGATCCGGGGCGCGCAGGCTGCCGATGGACGCCTTGATCGAGGTGAGCGGGGTGCGCAGATCGTGCCCGACCGCCGACAGCAACGTCGTGCGCAGCTCGGTGGCGGCCGCCTTGCGCTCGGCCTTGGCCGCCGCGGCCGCGGTCCGCTGCTGGCGCAGCGCGAGCAGCGACTGGCCGGCCACCGCCTCCAGCACCCGCCGGTCCGAGGCGGGCAGCACCCGGCCGACCAGCGTCAGGTGCACGTCCGCGGTGACCGCGATGTCGATGTCGGCCTCGTCGGGGTCCTTGCACGGGTCGCCGCCCGAGCAGGCGACCTTCGTCCACTCCCCCTTCTGCTTTTCCAGCAGGGTCACCGAGGTCAGCCCGAAGTTCTCCTTCACCTTCTCCAGCAGGCGCTCGATCGGGTTCTGATGCGTCATCACGGTCCGCGCGTACGAGGCGAGCAGCGAGGCCTCGGTCCTGGCCCGCGCGGCCTGGGTGGCGCGGCGGGCGGCGGAGTCGACGACGATGGCCACCAGCACCGCGACGACCATCATCGAAATCAGCGTCACCACGTTTTCCGGTGTGTGCACGTTGAGCGTGTACAGCGGCGGGGTGAAGAAGAAGTTGAGCAGCCCGGCGCCGAGCACCGCGGCGACGAGCGCGGGGCCGAGGCCGCCCACCAGCGCGACGACGACCGTGGCGAGCACGTAGTCCATCACGTTGGTGGGATACTCCAGCGCCTGCTGGAACTGGACGCCGGCGAACGTCACGACCGCGGGCAGGAGCACCGAAAGCACCCAGCCCATGACGCGGCGGTTCGGCTTGAGCGGGCTTTTGCCCAGCCGCGCGGGCAGTTTCCCGCCCGCCTCCTCGTGCGTGACCATGTGCACGTCGATCGGCCCGGAGTCGCGGACCACCGCGGCGCCGATGCCCTCGTCGAACAGCCGCGCGACCCGGGAGCGGCGCGACGTGCCGACCACGAGCTGGGTGGCGTTGACCCCGCGCGCGAAGTCGAGCAGCGCGTCCGGCACGTCGTCGCCGACCACGGTGTGGAAGGTGGCGCCGACCTCCTCGGTCAGCTTGCGGCAGCGGGCCATCGCGGTCGGGCTGATGCCACGCAGCCCGTCCCCGCGCAGGATGTGCACCACCTGCAGCTCGGCGCCGGCGCGGGTGGCGATCCGGCTGGCGCGGCGGATCAGCGTCTCGCTCTCCGGGCCGCCGGTGATCGACACGACCACCCGTTCGCGGGTCTCCCAGGTGTCGGTGATCCGCTGCTCGGCGCGGTAGCGCTGGAGCGCGACGTCGACCTGGTCGGCGACCCAGAGCAGGGCCAGCTCGCGCAGCGCGGTGAGGTTGCCTGGCCGGAAGTAGTTGCCCAGCGCCGCGTCGATCCGCTCGGCCGAGTAGATGTTCCCGTGCGCGAGCCGCCGCCGCAGCGCCTCCGGTGTGATGTCGACCAGCTCCAGCTGTTCGGCGCGGCGCACCACCTCGTCCGGCACGGTTTCCTGCTGGGGGACACCGGTGATGCGCTGGACGACGTCGTTGAGGCTCTGCAGGTGCTGCACGTTGACCGTGGACAGCACGTCGATCCCCGCGTCGAGAAGCTCCTCGATGTCCTGCCAGCGCTTCTCGTTGCGCGAGCCGGGCACGTTGGTGTGCGCGAGTTCGTCGACCACGACGACCTCGGGTTTGCGCGCCAGCACCGCGTCGATGTCCATCTCGGTGAACTCGTGCCCGCGATGGGTGAACCGGCGCCGTGGCACGAGTTCCAGGCCGCCGGTCAGCTCCGCGGTCTTCTTGCGGCCGTGCGTCTCCACCAGTCCGATGACGACGTCGGTACCACGGTCGAGCCGCCGCCGCGCCTCGCCGAGCATCGCGAAGGTCTTGCCGACGCCCGGCGCCGCGCCGAGGTAGATTCGCAGTTCTCCCCGGCGCGGCTTCGGGCGCGTGTCGTCGTTCTCCACGACTGTCAGTGTGCCCCTCCGGCGGCGGACCGCACGGCAAGGTTGAGCTTGAGCACATTCACGCCGGGGACACCGATCCCGGCGCCGCTCGTGTTCTGCCCGACCAGCTCGCGAACCTTCGCCTCGGGCAGCCTCGTGACCCGGACCACCCTGGCGATCTGGAGATCCGCGTAGGCCGCGCTGATCGTCGGGTCGACACCGGCGGCGTCCGCGGTGACCGCGTCGGCGGGCACCTGGTCCGGTTTGACGCCCTCCCGCTGGGCGATGAGGTCCTTCCGCTTGGTGATCGTGTCCACCAGGTCCTGGTTGTACGGGCCCTTGTTGGACGCGCCGGAGGTCGACGGGTCGCCGGGGCCGAGCACGTCCTTCGCGGTGGCCGAGGGCCGGGTGTGGAACCACGGGTCGTTCGCCGGGTCCTTCGCCACCGGGTCGATCCCGATCAGCGAGGAGCCGACCGCCTGGCCGTCCTGGGTGACGACCGAGCCCTCGGCGTTGCCCTGCAGCCCGGGGATCCGAGACACCGCCCACACCGCGAGCGGGTAGATGACGCCGAGCAGCACGGTCATCACGATCAGGACGCGCAGCCCGGCACCGGTCTGCTTGAGAAGAGCCTTCATGACTATCAACCAATCCCGGGAATGAGCCGCACCAGCAGGTCGATCACCCAGATCCCGAGGAACGGGGTGACGATGCCGCCGAGGCCGTAGATCAGCAGGTTGCGCCGCAGCAGCGCGGACGCGGTGGACGGGCGGTAGCGGACACCGCGCAGCGCCAGCGGGATCAGCGCGACGATGACGAGCGCGTTGAAGATGACCGCCGAGAGGATCGCCGACTTCGGTGTCGCCAGGTGCATGATGTTGAGCGCGCCCAGCTGCGCGAAGATGCCGGTGAACATCGCGGGCAGGATGGCGAAGTACTTCGCGAGGTCGTTGGCGACACTGAACGTCGTCAGCGCGCCGCGGGTGATCAGCAGCTGCTTGCCGATCTCCACGATCTCGATCAGCTTCGTCGGGTCGGAGTCGAGGTCCACCATGTTCCCCGCCTCCTTGGCGGCGGAGGTCCCGGTGTTCATCGCGACACCGACGTCGGACTGCGCCAGCGCGGGGGCGTCGTTGGTGCCGTCACCGGTCATCGCGACCAGGCGGCCACCCTCCTGCTCCTTCTTGATGAGCGCCATCTTGTCCTCGGGCTTGGCCTCGGCGAGGTAGTCGTCGACGCCCGCGTCCTCGGCGATGGCCTTCGCGGTGAGCGGGTTGTCCCCGGTGATCATCACCGTCTTGATACCCATCGAGCGCAGCTCTTCGAAGCGCTCCTTCATGCCCGGCTTGACCACATCGGACAGCCGGATCACGCCGCGCACGAACGCCTTCCCGCCCGCGGTCTCCGCGACCACCAGCGGGGTCCCGCCCTGCTGGGAGATCTCGTCGACGACGCGTTCGGTCTCGTCCGGCATGTCGCCGCCGCGCTCGCGCACCCAGTCGCGGACCGAGCCGGTGGCGCCCTTGCGGACCTGGCGCCCGCCGAGGTCGATGCCGCTCATCCTGGTCTGCGCGGTGAAGGGGACGAACTCGCCGAGCTTCTCGTCCTCGTCGGCGGACTGGGCGAGACCGTGCCGTTCCTCGATGAGTTCGAGGATGCTGCGGCCCTCCGGGGTGCCGTCGGCGAGGGAGGACAGCCGGGCCGCAGCGGCCAGGTCGTCCACAGTGGACCCGCCGACCGGGATCAGCTCGGTGGCGCGGCGGTTGCCGAAGGTGATCGTGCCGGTCTTGTCCAGCAGCAGCGTGCTGACGTCGCCCGCCGCCTCGACCGCGCGCCCGGAGGTGGCCAGCACGTTGCGCTGCACCAGCCGGTCCATGCCCGCGATGCCGATCGCCGAGAGCAGCGCGCCGATCGTGGTCGGGATCAGGCAGACCAGCAGCGCGGTCAGCACGATCACCGACTGCTGGCTGCCCGAGTAGGCCGCCATCGGCTGCAACGCCACGACGGCGAGCAGGAAGATGATGGTCAGCGTGGAGAGCAGGATCGTCAGCGCGATCTCGTTCGGCGTCTTCTGCCGGGAAGCACCCTCCACCAACGCGATCATGCGGTCCACAAAGGACTCACCGGGCTTGGTGGTGATCTTCACGACGATCCGGTCCGACAGCACCGTGGTGCCGCCGGTGACCGCGCACCGGTCGCCACCGGACTCGCGGATGACCGGGGCCGACTCGCCGGTGATGGCCGACTCGTCGACCGTCGCGATGCCCTCGACGACGTCGCCGTCACCGGGGATCACCTGTCCGGCCTCGACCACCACCAGGTCGCCGATGCGCAGGTCCACGCCGGGGACCGACTCCTCGGAGCCGTCCTCGTTCAGGCGCCGCGCGACGGTTTCCTTCTTGGCCTTGCGCAGGGTTTCCGCCTGCGCCTTGCCCCGGCCCTCGGCCACCGCCTCGGCCAGGTTCGCGAACAGGACGGTGAACCACAGCCAGATCGCGATGAGGATGGTGAACACGCTCGGGTCGGTGATGGCGAACACGGTGACCAGCACCGAGCCCACCCACACCACGAACATCACCGGATTGCGCAGCTGGTGGCGCGGGTTGAGCTTGCGCAGCGCGTCCGGGAAGGACGTCAGGAGCTGGCGCGGGTTGAAGATCCCGGCGCCGACCCGGCCCGCGTTCTCGACGTGGTGCTGGGTCTCCTCCTCCGGGGTCCGCTGGGGTGTTTCCGTGGTGGTGGTCATGCCAACGCCTCCGCGATGGGCCCGAGCGCGAGCGCCGGGATAAAGGTGAGGGCCGCGACGAGGACGATGGTGCCGGCCAGCATCGAACCGAAGAGCGGGCCCGTGGTGGGCAGCGTGCCCGCGGTTTCGGGCACCTTCCTCTGGGACGCGAGGGATCCGGCGAGGCACAGCACGGCGATGATCGGCACGAAGCGGCCGATCAGCATGGCGACCGAGAACGAGGACTGGAACCAGCCGTTGGTCGCGGTGAGCCCGCCGAACGCGCTGCCGTTGTTGTTGCCGGTCGAGGCGTAGCCGTACAGGATCTCCGAAAGCCCGTGCGGGCCGCTGTTGCTCATCGCACCCGCGGTGTCCGGCAGCAGCAGCGCGACACCGGCGCCGAGCAGGACCACGGTCGGCATCGCGAGCATGGAGATCGCGGCGCAGGTGACCTCGCGCTTGCCGAGCTTCTTGCCCAGGTACTCCGGGGTCCGGCCGACCATCAGCCCGGCGAGGAACATCGCGATGACCGCCATCACGAGGATGCCGTAGAGACCGGTGCCGACACCGCCGGGCGAGACCTCGCCGAGCAGCATGTTCAGCATCGTGCCCCCGCCACCGGCGCCGGAAAGGCTGTCGTGCATGCCGTTGACCGCGCCGGTGGACGTGCCGGTCGTGGTGTCGGCGAAGATCGACGTCAGGCCGATCCCGAACCGCTGTTCCTTGCCCTCCAGGTTGGCTCCGGCGGCCAGCGCGGCCGGGCTCTTCGTGAAAGCCTCGGAGCTCCAGATCACGGCGAGCATCAGGCCCCACAGCGCGCCCATGACGCTCAGCAGCACGTAGCCCTGCCGGGTGTTGCCGACGAGCTTGCCGAAGGTGCGGGTCAGCGAAACCGGGATGACCAGGATCAGGAACATCTCGATCAGGTTGGTCCACGCGTTCGGGTTTTCGAACGGGTGCGCGGAGTTGCCGTTGAAGATACCGCCGCCGTTGGTGCCGAGTTCCTTGACGACCTCCTGGCTCGCGGCCGGGGCGAGCGCGATCCGGCTCTGGCTGCCGTCCGGGTTGACGACGTCGATGCCGGACTTGAGGCTCTGCACCACGCCGAGCGCGATCAGCACGATCGCGAAGACGAACGCGATCGGCAGCATGATCCGCACCGTGCCGCGGGTCAGGTCGACCCAGAAGTTGCCGAGCCGGTCGGTCCTGGACCGGACGAACCCGCGAGTCACCGCGATCGCGACGGCGAGGCCGACCGCCGCGGACAGGAAGTTCTGCACCGTGAGCCCGGCCATCTGGACGAAGTGGCCCATGGTCGACTCGGGCGTGTAGGACTGCCAGTTCGTGTTGGTCACGAAGCTGACGGCCGTGTTGAACGCGACGCCGGGCGACACCGCGCCCCGGTCGAAGTTCCAGGGCAGGATCGACTGCAATCGCTGCAACAGATACAGCAGGATGACCGCGACGAACGAGAAGCCGAGTACGCCCGAGGCGTAGGTCTTCCAGTGCTGCTCGGTGTCCGGGTCGACGCGAGCGACCTTGTAAAGGCCTTTCTCGACCTTCAGGTGCTTCTCACTGGAGAACACTTTGGCCATGTAGTCGCCGAGTGGTTTGTAGACCACAGCCAAGGCGACAAGAAGAAGGCCGACTTGCAGGAAGCCGGCCGCTGTGTCACTCATTCCGCTCCTTGTGAGGGACAGCGCGCGCCGAAGCGCATCAGAACTTTTCCGGCTTGATGAGCGCGATGAACAGGTAGACGATCAGCCCCAGTGCGAGCACCCCGCCGATCACGTTGGCGGCCACTCCTACGCCGTTCACAGCTTCTCCAAACCGCGCAGGGTCAGCGCGAGAACTCCGAAAACGCCGATCAGCAGAAGGGCGTAGAGCAAGTCGGCCACGAGGCACCTCTCAGAACAGGTCACCCAGCGGGCGACCAGTGGACGCCGCAACTCTGCGGCCGTCGCAGGGAGTAATCGACCCCGCCTGACGTCTCCTTGACGCCCCGGAAGTGGCCATTTACGCCGCCTTGACGGCCCGTGACGGCCACCACGGACCCCCTAACGGTCCGCAACCGAGTGATCTCTCAGCGGTGTGGACATATCGGGCAGACAAGAGCCGGAGAGGGTGTTACAACGGGATTACGAATAGTTGTCTTTGCTAAGCAACTGTAGGAGGTAGCACATGTGCGGTATCGCTGGCTGGGTCGCCTACGACGCCGATCTGACGCGGCGCCAGGCCGACATCGACGCCATGACCGCGACCATGTCCTGCCGGGGCCCCGACGACTCCGGCACCTGGGTCCGCAGGCACGTCGCGCTGGGTCACCGGCGGCTGGCGATCATCGACCTCCCCGGCGGGAAGCAGCCGATGAGCGTCGCCACGCCGAACGGCACGGTGGCCATGGTGTACAGCGGTGAGGCCTACAACTTCACCGAACTGCGCGAGCAGCTGCGCGGGCTCGGGCACACCTTCGAAACCGACAGTGACACCGAGGTCGTCCTGCACGGGTACCTGCAGTGGGGCGAGGGCCTGGCCGAACACCTCAACGGCATGTACGCGTTCGCGATCTGGGACGAGCGCGACGACAAGCTCGTAATGATCCGCGACCGGATGGGCATCAAGCCGTTCTACTTCTTCCCCACCCGCGACGGGGTGCTGTTCGGCTCCGAACCGAAGGCGATCCTCGCCAACCCGCTCGCCTCGCGCGTCGTGGACCTCGACGGGATACGGGAGATGATCGGGTTCACCAAGCGGCCCGGCTGGTCGCTGTGGAAGGGCATGAGCGAGGTCGAGCCCGGCACGATCGTCACCGTCTCCCGCGAGGGCGTCCGCACGCGGACCTACTGGAAGCTCGACGCGAAACCGCACACCGACGACCAGGAGACCACGGTCGCCCGCGTGCGGGAGCTGATGACCGACATCGTGTCCCGGCAACTGGTCGCCGACGTCCCGCGCTGCGTGCTGCTCTCCGGCGGCCTGGACTCCAGCGCCGTCACCGGCCTCGCCGCGGCCCGGCTGGCCGAACAGGGCGAGCAGGTGCGCACGTTCTCGGTCGACTTCTTCGGCCAGGAGGAGAACTTCCAGCCCGACGAGATGCGGGACACCCCGGACTCGCCGTTCATCCGCGACGTGGCCCAGCTGGTCGGCTCCGCGCACCAGGACGTCATGCTCAACCCGGCCGAGCTGAGCGACCCGGCGGTGCGGCGCGCCGTGCTCACCGCGCGGGACATCCCGTCCGGCATGGGCGACATGGACACCTCGCTGTACCTGCTGTTCAAGGCGATCCGCGGCGAGTCGACGGTGGCGCTGTCCGGCGAGTCGGCGGACGAGGTGTTCGGCGGCTACCGCTGGTTCCACGACGAGACGGCGGTGCGGTCGGGGACCTTCCCGTGGCTGGCCTTCCGGAACGCGCTGATGAGCGAGCGGACGCAGATGCTCGACCCCGGCCTCGCCGCGAAGCTGGACCTGCCCGGCTACATCGCCGACCAGTACGCGACCGCGGCCGCGAACGTCGAGCACCTCGACGGCGAATCCGAGCAGGAGGCCCGGATGCGCACGATCTGCCACCTGCACCTGACCCGCTTCGTGCGGATCCTGCTCGACCGCAAGGACCGCGCGTCGATGGCGGTCGGGCTGGAGGTCCGCGTCCCGTTCTGCGACCACCGGCTCGTCGAGTACGTCTACAACACGCCCTGGTCGCTCAAGACCTTCGACGGCAGGGAAAAGAGCCTGCTGCGGCACGCGACCAAGCACGTCCTGCCGGACTCGGTGCGGGACAGGGTGAAGAGCCCCTATCCCTCCACACAGGACCCCGGCTACGCGGCGGCGTTGCAGTTGCAGGCCAAGGAGGTGCTCACCGAGCAGGGGCACCAGGTGTTCGACCTGGTCGACCGCGGCTGGCTGCACCGCGCGACCGAACAGGACGCGGCGACGATGGACCCGACCGTGCGCGCGGGCATCGACCGCGCGCTGGACCTCTACCACTGGATCGAGATGTACCACCCCGAGATCCAGGGCTGAGCCCGCCGCGGTCCGTGGGGGCCTCCTTGAGGGAGCTGGGCTCCCTCAAGGAGGCCCCCACGGACCGTTTCCCGGAAAGCTTCAGTGGACGCCGTGCCGGACCTTGTGCAGGAACCGGCGCAGGACGGCGATCTCCTCGTCGTCCATTTCGAGCGCCTCGCCGAGCCGGCAGGTCACCTCGGTGCCGAGCCACCGCAACTCCCGGCCCGCCTCGGTGAGCCGGACCAGCACCGACCGGTCGTCGTCGGGATGGGTGACGCGGGCGAGGAGCCCGGCCTTCTCCAGCCGTTTGATCAACGGCGACAGGGTGTTGTATTCGAGCCCGAGCTCCCGCACGAGTTCCCGGATCGGCCGCGAATCCCGTTCCCAGAGCAGCAGCAGGACCAGGAACTGCGGATAGGTGATCCCCGCCTGTTCGAGGAGGGGCCGGTAGAAGCCGGTGACCGCGCGCGAGGTCGCGTACAGGTCGAAGCAGAGCAGGTCGGAGACCGCGGGGGGACCCGCCTGCGACGCGCTGTTCATACCGGTGTGGCTCCTCGCCTTCGATGCTCTTCACGGCGCCCGTCGACGGCCACGCCGCGAGAGGTTTTCGCAGGTTACCCCGAACCGGGCCACGCCCGGCGCTCCCGGGACTACCGGGAGGCGCGGACGATCAGGTCGGCCACGACGTCCGGCCGCGACACCGCCACCGCGTGCGAGGCGTAGGGCAGTTCGACGACCTCACGGGCGTCCGCCCGCTCGGCCATGAACTTCTGCGCGGCCACCGGGATGTTCTTGTCCTGCCCGGTGATCAGGAACCACGAGGGGATCGTGCGCCAGGCCGGCGTGGGGGCACCTTCGGACAGCGCGACGTCCCGCACCGGCCGCTGGGTGGCCGCGGCCAGCGCCGCCTGCGCGGCGGGCACGTCCGCGGCGAACTGGGCACGGTACCTGTCCTGCCGGATCACCAGGTCGTGCGTGCCGTCGCCGAGGTCGATGCTCTGCAGGGTGTCACCGAGCGTGCTCCCGGGGAACTTGTTCGACAGCTCCAACGCGCTCTCCCCCGCCTCCGGCGCGAACGCCGCGATGTAGACAAGCGCCTTCACGTTCGGATTCCCCGCGGCGGCCGCGGACTGGACCATGCCGCCGTAGGAGTGCCCGGCGAGCACGATCGGCCCGTCGATCGTGGCCAGCACCTTCTTCAGATAGCCGGCGTCGCCGCCGAGCGACCGCAGGGGGTTCGCCACCGCGACGACCGGATAGCCGCGCCGCTGCAGGCGCTGCACCACCCCGTCCCAGCTGGCCGACTCGGCGAAAGCGCCGTGCACCAGCACGATCGTCGGCTTCGGCCGGACGGCCCCGGCCTCCTCCTGACCGCTCGCCACCGCGCTCGCCGGAGTGATCGCGGCCAGCATCAGCAGCACCCCGAGCACACCGAACACCTTGCGAACCCGCATTGTTCTCCCGCTTTCCCTCGGCGGGGCAGTACACCCCGATGAACATCGCTCACGATTACATCGTGCACGAGGTAATCTAACCGAGGAATACCTCGTGCACGATGTAATTCAGGTCACACAACCTTCGCCAGGGGACGCGTCCGCTTGACCTCCAGATAAGTCGAGGTTCCAGGCTGGACGCAGGGAGGTAGTCATGACCGTATTGCTGCTCGGCAGGGATCTGGCGACCGCGACCAGGGTGGCGGCGGCGATCTCGGCCGCCGGTCACCCCGCAGAAGGCGTGACCACCGATGAGGCGGCCCTGGCGCGCATCGCCGAGGGCGACGTCGCGGCGCTCGTCCTCGGCGGCGGCGTCGAACCGCCGTCCCGGGAGAAGATGCTGGCCGCCGCCCGCGCCGGGAACATCACCGTCGTCCAGGGGCCACGACTGGGCGATCGGGACGCGGACGAATACGTCCGCGCCGAGATCGTCCCCCGGCTCTAGAGATCCAGTGTGGCGTCGACGTCATCGCCCCGGACGGCGAGTTCGGCGCCCATCCCCACGAGAAGCCGCCGCGCGGCGGCGTTGCCCGCGGTCGTCGAGGCGACGAAGCGGGCGGCGCCGCCCGTGCGCGCGGCGTCGAGCAACTCCGCCATGGCACGCCGCCCGACACCCCGGCCCCGGACGGAGCGGCCGAGCCAGATCCCGGCCTCGACCACGTCGCCCGCCGCTTCCAGCCGCGCGGCCCCGGCCGCACGACCGTCGACGTCGATCACCCACGTGGTCTCAACGGCGGTGGCCGGGTCCAGCGAACGCCGCCGATGGAAGGCGAGGAACGCGGCGCGCCGTTCAGGGGTCCACCCGGGCGGGCCGTCGAGCGGCGGCATCACCTCCAGCGGACCCGCGTCGGCCACGGCGGCTTCGAGCAGGCGCGCGAGCGAGCCCCCGTCGAGCGGGGTGAGACGTACGTCGGTCACACGCCGAGCTTCGCACCCCGCGAAACGCGGCGCGAACGGATTCGGCCGAGCAGCCGCAGGCAACGGACGTAGGGCGACCACACCGACGGACGCGCGAGCTTCCCCGTCAGCACACGCTCGGCGTTGTCCAGCAACTGTTCGAGGACCGCGTCGTGCATCGGGCGCCAGAACAGCGGCCAGGTCACCCGCGCCGCGCCGGACAACCGCCCGGCGAGGACGTGCCGGAGTTCGCAGGACCCGGCGCCCCGGGGCAGGACGACGAACTCGTGAAAGCCGTCGAGCCCCCGGGGCGCGGTGAAGCGGAACCGCACACTTTTACCGGGCACCGACGATTCGACGCAGTACCGGACCGGGCCGTGCCCGCCCCGCGCGCCGGGCGCGAGCGGTCCGTCGAACCGGATCGGCGGCCAGTCCGCGCCCGGCCAGAGCCGGTCGTCCGCGGTGGCCAGGGTGTCCAGCAGCTCGCCCGCCCGTGCCGCGGGCACGCCGAACCGCCGGGAATGCGCGTTGAAGACAGCCATGACGACGCCTCCGTTCTGGAGATTTTCCTCTAGAACGTATTAGAGCATAGTCTCTACAACATGGGCAGGCCCCCGACGCACACCAGCGCGCAGTTCCTCGACGCCGCGACGGCGTTGTTCGCCGAAGGCGGCGTCCGCGCGGTCACCATGGCGGCGGTCGCGAAGGCGACCGGTGCCCCCAGCGGCTCGGTCTACCACCGGTTCCCCGACCGTCCCGCCCTGCTGGCCGCGCTCTGGATCCGCACGCTCCGCGACTTCCAGTCCGCGTTCGTCACCGCGCTCGGCGACGCGGATTCCGTGGACGACGCGGTCGAGGCCGCTTCGGGTGTCGTGCTGTGGTGCCGCGCGAACCCGGCCGCGGCGCGCGTGCTGGACGCGGGCAAACACGCCTTCGGCCCGGCGGAGTGGTCGGAGACCGCCGTCGCGGAGACCGCCCGTGCGGACGGGGAACTGAAGGCGGCGCTGAAGAGGGCGACGGCGAAGCTGCCGGGGATCACCGGCGGCACCGACGAGGAGGTCGTGCTCGCACTGGTGGAGATCCCCCGCGCCGTGGTCCACCGCTACCTGTCGGCGGGCCGCACTCCCCCGCCTCGTGCGGTCGACCTCGTGGCCCGCACCGTCCGCAAGCTGCTCCGGCCCTAGCCCGCGTCGTCTTCGGCAGCGAGAGCGGTCTCGATGTCCGGCAACCAGAAGCAGGTCTCCCAGGTCCGCAGATCGGCCCAGCGCAACAGTTTGCGGCCTTCCCGGTACGCCCCGGCCACCGACGCGGCCAGCAACACCGCACAGCACGCGGCCAGTATCCGATGACCACCGGCGATCAGCTCGACCACGGCGGCCACGAACCCGAACGCCAGCGGCAACGTCAGGTTCCGCACCATCAGGCCCTGGGACATCACCCGGTCGATCTGCGCGGCCGCCTCCTTGTCCTGCACGGCCACGCCCAACCGCAGCAGCGCCGTGTCGGCGTGGACGTAGGCGCGCTCGCGTGCCTGCGGGTTCCGGGCGAGAAAGGACTGCCTGGCCGCCTCACGGCCGCCCCGCAGCGGGAGCACCCGGCTCACGACCGCCCACAACGCGCTGGTGAGGTGGCCCAGTACGTAACTGACCACCACGACGACGACCACCAGCAGCACGGCGGGCAGCGAGGTCAGGCGGGCGACGTCGAGTGCGTGCAGCCGCGCTCCCAGATAGACCAGGAACGCGAGCTGGCACGCCCCGGGGACCGCGTAGAGGAACAGGTCGAAAATGCCCACGGCGAACGTCAAACCGGGGTCCTCCTTGGCTTCTCGGGGTGCACCCGAGTCTGTCAGCCCGGCGTCCGCCGCGGGAGGCTAGCGGCGAACTTCGGCCACCGCGACCGGACGGCGTTCGCGGCGGGAAAGCTCGCAGGCTTCGGCGAGGTAGAACGCCTCCAGCGCGTCGAGCACCCCGCACGGGCTTTCGGCACGCCGGGCGGCGACGTCGAGGAACGTCTTCAGCTCGCTGGTGTACGCGGGCCGGAAGCGCTCCATGAACCCCGGATAGACCGGCCCCGGCAGGGCGGGCACGCCGGGTTCGGCCGAGCGCAACGGCACCCGGTCGTCCAGGCCGACCACGATGTTCGCGAGCGAGCCGAGCACCTCGAGCCGCACGTCGTGGCCCGCGCCGTTGTACCGGCTCAGCGACACCGTGACGAGCGTGCCGTCGTCCAGCGTCAGCGTCGCCGCCCCGGTGTCGACGTCGCCCGCGTCCACGAAGAACCGCTCACCCCGGTTGCCTCCCCGCGCGTACACCTCGGTCACCTCGCGGCCGGTGACCCAGCGGATGATGTCGAAGTCGTGCACGCCACAGTCGCGGAACAGCCCACCGGAACGCGGAACGTACTCCGCGGGCGGCGGTCCGGCGTCCAGCGTCGTCGCGCGTACCGTGTGCAGCCAGCCCAGCTCCCCCGACGCCACCGCGGCCCGCGCCGCGGTGTACCCCGCGTCGAACCGCCGCTGGAAACCGATCTGCACCGGGACGTCGGAACCGGTGAGGTGCTCGATCACCGCCAGTGTGCCCGTGAGGTCCACGGCCACCGGCTTTTCGCAGAACACCGGGATGCCCGCGTCGACGGCCCGGGTGATCAGCGCGGGATGCGCGTCGGTCGCCGCCGTGACGACCAGGCCGTCGAGCCCGGCCCCGAACAGCGCGTCGATGCTCTCCACCGCGGTGACCCCGAGCTTCGCGGCGGTCGCCCGCGCGCGTTCCGCGTCCACGTCGGCGACGACGACCTCGCCGACCTCGTCGAAGCCCTTCAACGTTTCGGCGTGCGACGCGCCGATGCGGCCGGTGCCGGCCAGTCCCAGCTTCATGGCTGCCCTCCCTTGGCGTTCAACGGTGTGCGGGGGATCCGCGGCGCGGGTTCGCGGTGGTCGACCGGACCACCAGACGGGGATGCAGCAGGTGCCGGACCGGTTCGGCCCGCTCGCCGCGGATCCGCTCCAGCAGCGCCTCGCAGGCCAGCCTGCCCATCTCGGTCCTCGGCTGGTCCACTGTGGTCAGTGAGACATGCCGCAGCGCGGCGAGGGAGCTGTTGTCGTAGCCGACGACGGAGAAGTCCTCCGGCACCCGGAACCCGGCCTCCTCCAGCGCCGAGATCGCGCCGACGGCGTTGAAGTCGTTGCCCGCCAGCAACGCCGTGGGCAGCTCAGCGGGCGCGTACCGGCACAGCAGCTCCCGCACCGCCTTCTCGCCCGCGGTGTCGGTGTGCTCGCTGCGCACGACGACCGGCTCCAGCCCGTTGGCGCGCATGGCCTGGCCGAATCCCCTGCGCCGGGCCGAGGCGCCCGCCGCGCCCCCGCCGTCGAGGTGGGCTATCCGCCGGTGCCCCAGTGCGACGAGGTGCTCCACGGCCATCGCGGCGCCCGCCTCACCGTCGTCGTTCACGGTGTCCACACCCGGCGCCCGGGAGGTCCGCGACACCAGCACGACCGCGCACTGCCCGGCCGCCGCGTCGATCGCGGACGCGGGCGCGACCGGAGACAGCAGGACGACGCCCGCCGGCCGGAAGGAAAGGAGACTGCGCAGCGCGTCGCGCTCCCGCGCGGGGCTACGGCCACCGGTGTTGAGGATCAGGTCGAACCCCGCCGCCCGCGCCGCGGCGTCGAGCCCCTCGACGACGTCGGCGAAGAAGGCGTTGCGGAGATCGGAAACCATCACGCCCAGCACGGTCGAGGTCCGGCTGGCCAGCGACCGCGCCATCACGTGCGGCTGGTACCCCAGCTCCTCGGCCGCCTTGAGCACGGCGGCGCGACGCCGGTCGGAGACCTTGGGGGAATTCCGCATCACCAGCGAGACGAGCGCGCGGGAGACACCCGCCCGCTCGGCGACGTCCTCCATCGTCGGCCGGGTCATCGGCGCCCCTTCCGGATCGGCCCCTTGACTTCGCTGTGACGGACGCTACAAGATTAGAGCGCTCTAATCAATAGAGCGCTCCACCACGACCACCGGCTGGAGAGTCCATGACACCGTCGTCCACGCCGTCCGCCGGGCCGTCCGGGTTCAAGGTCGCCGCCGCGCCTATTTCCTGGGGCGTGTGCGAGGTGCCGGGCTGGGGCCGGGTACTCGACGCGCCGACCGTGCTCGGCGAGATGGCCGGGCTGGGCGTCCACGCCACCGAACTCGGCCCGCCGGGCTACCTTCCCCGCGACCCGGCCGATCTCCGCGCGCTGCTCGGCGAGTACGGGCTGAACCTCGTCGGCGGCTTCCTCGCCGTCGTCCTGCACGAGGACCCCGGCGCCGCGCTGACGGCGGCCGGGGAGTCGGCCGCGCTGTTCGCCGCGTGCGGTGCCGAGGTACTGGTACTCGCCGCCGCGACCGGGCTCGACGGCTACGACGAGCGGCCCGCGCTGTCCGCCGCCGAGTGGGCAACGCTCGTCGGGACCGCGGCGAAGATCCGGGACGTGGCGGCGGAGCACGGCCTGGTGACCGTCCTGCATCCCCATGTCGGCACCCACGTGGAGACCGGGGCGGAGGTCGAACGGTTCCTCGCCGATTCGGACCTTCCGCTGTGCCTCGACACCGGTCACCTGATCGTCGGCGGCACCGATCCGGTCGCGCTCGCGAAGCGCTATCCGGACCGCATCGGACACCTGCATCTCAAGGACGTCAACGGAAAGCTCGCCGAGGACGTGCGTGCCGGGCGGGTCGCGTACACCGAAGCTGTCGGTGCCGGGTTGTATGTTCCCCTCGGTGAAGGAGACGTCGACATCGACGCGATGGTCGGGTCCGTCCACAAGGCGGGCTACGACGGGTGGTACGTCCTGGAACAGGACACCGCATTGAGCGAGGAAAGCCCGGTGGAGCGCCCGAAACGGGATGTGGCCACGAGCCTGGCCTACCTGCGTGGCGTGCTCGGCCGGCTGACGGCCGGGTAGGACGAGCGCCGCGCGGGACGAGCACAGCGAGGAGAGACGATGAGGTCCCATCGCTTCACCGCGGGACTGGTGGCGGCAGCGGGGTTGCTGCTGCTGTCGGCCTGCACCGGCCCGGCGGCCGAGCCCAAGGCCGCCACGGGCGCGCCCGCGCCCGCCGACACCGGTCCGCTGCGCATCGCGGTCATCACGCACGGCACCGCGGGCGACGCGTTCTGGAACGTGGTCAAAAACGGTGCCGAGCAGGCGGGCAAGGAGCTGAACGTCGGCGTCGAGTACACCTCCGACGGCGACCCCGGCAACCAGGCCAAGCTGATCGACAACGCGGTCGCCCAGCACGTCGGCGGGCTGGTGGTGTCGATGGCGAACCCGGAAGCGCTGAAACCCTCGGTCGAGGCCGCGGTGCGCGCGGGCATCCCGGTGGTCACCATCAACTCCGGCGAGGAAAAGAGCGCGGCCTACGGCGCGCTGACCCATGTCGGGCAGAACGAGGCGATCGCCGGGCAGGAGGCCGGGAAGAAGTTCCGGGCGCTCGGCAGGAAGAAGCTGCTGTGCGTGATCCACGAGGCGGGCAACATCGGACAGGCGCAGCGCTGTGACGGCGCGAAGTCCGGCTTCGGCGGCGAGGTCACGACATTGCAGGTGGACATCAGCAACCCGGCCGACGCCGAGTCCCGCATCCGCGGCGCGGTGCGGACCGATCCCTCGCTCGACGCGGTGCTCACGCTGAACTCCCAGGTCGCGGCCCGCGCGGTGAGCGCGATCAGGGCGGTGGGCTCGCCGGCGCAGGTCGGCACGTTCGACCTCAACTCCGACGTGGTGGCCGCGATCAGGGCGGACGAGGTCCGGTTCGCGGTCGATCAGCAGCAGTACGAGCAGGGCTACCTGCCGGTGGTGTTCCTCAAGCTGCACCGGGACAACGCCAACGTCGTCGGCGGCGGCAAGCCGGTGCTCACCGGCCCCGACCTGGTCGACAAATCCACTGTGGACAAGGTGGGCCGGTACGTGCAAAGGGGCACCCGATGAGCACGACAACCCTGGACGAACGCGTCGCCCGGCCGCGCCCGCTGGACCGGCTGGTGGTGCGCCCGGAGATCGGCGCGCTGCTCGGCGCGGTGCTGGTGTTCGTCTTCTTCACACTGGTCACCGACCAGTTCTTCAGCGCGAGCGGCGTGGCGACCTGGCTCGACGACGCCTCGACGCTCGGCATCATGGCCGTCGCGGTGTCGCTGCTCATGGTGGGCGGCGAGTTCGATCTCTCCGCCGGGGTGCTGACGGCGTCGACCTCGCTGGTCACCGCGATCCTCGCGACGCAGGCCGGCTGGAACGTCTGGCTCGCGCTGGGGGTGTCGCTGGTGTTCGCGCTCGGCGTCGGCGCGTTCAACGGCTGGCTGGTACTGAAGACCGGGCTGCCGAGCTTCATCGTCACGCTCGGCACCTTTCTCGCGCTACAGGGCCTGAACCTCGGCGTGACCCGGCTGGTCACCGGCACCGTGCAGGTGTCCGGGATGCGCTCGGCCGAGGGCTACGCGTCCTCGGGGTTCGTCTTCGCGTCCACTGTGGACATCGGGGGCACGCCGTTCCAGATCTCCATCGTGTGGTGGATCGGGTTCGCGCTGGTGGCCGCGTGGCTGCTGGTCCGCACGCGGTTCGGGAACTGGGTCTTCGCGGTCGGCGGGTCCGCGCCGGGTGCGCGCGCGGTCGGCGTGCCGGTGGCGCGCACCAAGATCCTGCTGTTCGTGACCACCGCGCTCGCGGCCTGGCTGGTCGGCTCGATCAACATCCTGCGCTTCGCCAGCGTCCAGGCGAACCAGGGCATCGGGCTGGAGTTCCAGTACATCATCGCCGCGGTGATCGGCGGCTGCCTGCTCACCGGCGGCTTCGGTTCGGCGATCGGCGCCGCGATCGGCGCGCTGATCTTCGGCATGGCCCGGCAGGGCATCGTGTTCGCCCGCTGGGACAGCGACTGGTTCATGCTCTTCCTCGGCGTCATGCTGCTCGCCGCGGTCCTGGTCAACAACGCCTTCCGGCGCCGCGCGGAAAGGGTACGACGGTGAATCTCCTCGAGGTGAAGGACGTCGGCAAGACCTACGGCAGCGTCATCGCCCTGCGCGAGGTGTCCACCGTGGTCAACGCGGGCGAGGTCACCTGCGTGCTCGGCGACAACGGCGCGGGCAAGTCGACGCTGATCAAGATCCTCGCCGGGGTACACCGGCACGACCACGGCGAGTACACAGTGGACGGTCAGCCGGTCCGGTTCACGTCTCCGCGCGAGGCGCTGGACCGGGGCATCGCCACGGTCTACCAGGATCTCGCGGTCGTCCCGCTGATGAGCGTCTGGCGGAACTTCTTCCTCGGCTCAGAACCGACCGTCGGCTTCGGCCCGTTCCGCGCGCTGGACCGGAAGAAGGCCCGCGAGACGACAAAGCGGGCGCTGGCCGACATGGGCATCGACCTGCGGGACGTCGAGCAGCCGGTCGGCACGCTCTCCGGTGGCGAGCGGCAGTGCGTCGCGATCGCCCGCGCGGTGTATTTCGGCGCGAAGGTGCTGATCCTCGACGAGCCGACCGCCGCGCTCGGCGTGAAGCAGGCCGGGGTGGTGCTCAGGTACGTCGCGCAGGCGGCCGACCGGGGGCTCGGCGTCGTGCTGATCACGCACAACCCGCACCACGCCTATCCGGTCGGCGACCGGTTCCTGCTGCTCAAGCGCGGCGTCGCGCTGGGCTCGTACGAGAAGGCCGACATCACGCTGCCGGAGCTGACGCGGCAGATGGCGGGCGGCGCGGAACTGGAGGCGCTGGAACACGAGTTGCGCGAGGTGAAAGGCCCATGAGCCTGGAGGCGCTGACGGTCGGCAGGGTCGGGGTGGATCTCTACCCCGAGCAGAGCGGTGTTCCGCTGGCGGAGGTGGCCACGTTCGCCAAGTCGCTCGGTGGCACGGCGACCAACGTCGCGGTCGCCGCCGCGCGGCTCGGCAGGCGCACCGCGGTGCTCACCAAGGTCGGGCCGGACGGTTTCGGCGGCTACGTCCGGCAGGCGCTGTCCGGTTTCGGGGTCTCCCCCAAGTTCGTCGGATGCGCACCCGGGTTGCAGACGCCGGTGGTGTTCTGCGCGCTCGACCCGCCCGCCGATCCGCCGTTGCTGTTCTACCGCGCCCCGACCGCGCCCGATCTCACGATCACCGAGGACGAGGTGCCGTGGGAGGTCGTCGCGTCGGTCCCGCTGTTGTGGGTCACCGGAACGGGTGTTTCGGCCGAACCGGCCCGCACGACCCAGCGGAAGATGCTGGCGCGCCGCGGTCGGCGGGAGCACACCGTGCTCGATCTCGACTACCGGCCGATGTTCTGGCCCGGCGTCGAGAGCGCGCGGGCGGAGATCGGCTGGATGCTGGACCACGTGAGCGTCGCGGTCGGCAACCGCGCCGAGGCGGAGGTCGCGGTCGGGAGCGCCGATCCGGACGAGGCGGCCTCGCGGATGCTGGCCAGGGGTGTCACGCTGGCGGTGATCAAGAAGGGCGCGGACGGGGTGCTGGTCGCGACGCCGGAGGGCCGGTGGACGGTGCCGCCCCGGCCGGTCGAGGTGGTGTGCGGGCTCGGTGCCGGGGACGGGTTCGGCGGGGCGCTGATCCACGGGCTGCTCTCCGGCTGGGACCCGGTGCGCCTGGCCACCTACGCCAACGCCGCGGGCGCGCTCGTGGCCTCCCGGCTGGCCTGTGCCGACGCGATGCCCGGCGCGAGCGAGATCGAGGAGCTGCTGTGAGGGATCGCATGAGCGAAGCCTGCGAGCGAACCATGGATGTCATGCGCCACAAGGGATTCGACACTGTCTCGCGGAGCGAGGCGATCGCATGAACGAATCCGCGTTGAGCGACGAGCGCTGGCGGGCACTGCTGCGGACGCGGGCCACCGATCCGGAGGCGGTCCGGCGGGCGTACGGGGCCCGGCGGCGACGGCCGAACCTGTTGTCCGGGCGGGGCACGGTGTTCCTGCTCGCGGCCGATCATCCGGCCCGTGGCGCGCTCGGTGTCGGCGGTGACCCGACGGCGATGGCCGACCGGCGGTCGCTGCTGGAGCGGCTGCTGGTCGCGCTGGAGAATCCGGCGGTGGACGGGATCCTCGGCACCCCGGACATCGTCGAGGAGCTGCTACTGCTCGACGCGCTGCACGACAAGATCGTGATCGGCTCGATGAACCGGGGCGGGCTGGCCGGCGCGGAGTGGGAGATCGACGACCGGTTCACCGGCTACGACGCGCGGTCGCTGATGGACTCCCGGCTCGACGGCGGCAAGATGCTGCTGCGCCTGGTCGACTCCGACCGCGGCACCGTGCCGACACTCCAGGCCTGCGCCGAGGCGGTGACCGAGCTCGCCGCCTACGGCCTGATGGCCATGGTCGAGCCGCTCCCCTACCGCCAGGACAGCGCCGGGCGGCTGGTGCTGCGGACCGACACCGCGTCGCTGGCCCGCGCGGTGACCGTGGCGTCCGGGATCGGGGTGACCTCGGCCTACACCTGGCTGAAGCTGCCCGCGACCGACGACCCCGCGGTGCTCGGCGCGACGACGCTGCCGGTGGTCGTGCTCGGCGGCGCGCCCTCGCCCGATCCGGCGGCGGATCTCGCCTCCTGGGGCCGCACGGTGCGGCACGAGGTCGTGCGCGGCCTGGTCGTGGGCCGTTCCCTGCTCTACCCGCCCGATGGTGA
Organism: Amycolatopsis samaneae; assembly: GCF_039541975.1. Taxonomy (NCBI): domain Bacteria; kingdom Bacillati; phylum Actinomycetota; class Actinomycetes; order Pseudonocardiales; family Pseudonocardiaceae; genus Amycolatopsis; species Amycolatopsis samaneae. The sequence continues at coordinate 522,361 of NZ_BAABHG010000003.1, read as the reverse complement.
TGTCGGCGCCGCCGTCGCGGCCGCCGCGAAACTCTTGGAGGCCGCGAAGTGAGCACGCTCCACCGCCGGTTGGGGACACTTTCGGACGACGCCGACCCGGTCCGGCTGACCCCGGATTCGGCGGGCTGGACCTACGCCGGGCTGCGGGTACTCTCGCTCGCGCCCGGCGAGTCACGGGTGGTGCGCACCGGGGAGTTCGAGGCGTTCGTGCTGCCGCTGGTGGGTTCGGGCGCGGTCCGGGTCGACGGCGAGCTGTTCGCGCTGGCCGGGCGCGAGTCGGTGTTCACCCGCGTCACGGACTTCGCCTACGTACCACGGGACGCCGAGGTCGAGCTGTCCACTGTGGATGGCTGGGAAGTCGCGCTGCCGATGGCGCGGTGCGCCCGGCGCCTCACCGCGCGATACGGGCCGGCCGAAGGGGTCCCGGTCGAGGTGCGCGGGGCGGGACAGGCCACCCGCCAGGTCACCAACTTCGGGGTACCCGGCGTCTGGGAGCACGCGGACAAACTCAACGCGTGCGAGCTGATCACGCCGGGCGGGAACTGGTCGTCCTATCCGCCGCACAAGCACGACGAGGCGAGCGCGTGCGAGGTCGTGAACGAGGAGATCTACTACTTCCGGATCGCGGGGCGGGACGGGGTCACGCCGTCGCGGGAGGGCTTCGGCCTGCACCGGACCTACACCTCGGACGGCGCGCTGGACGAGGACGTCGCGGTGCGCGACGGCGACGTCTTCCTCATCCCCCGCGGTTATCACGGGCCCTGTGTCGCCGCGCCGGGCTATCCGATGTATTACCTGAACGTGCTGGCCGGCCCCGCCGAGGAACGATCGATGGCCTTCTGCGACGACCCGGCGCACGGGTGGGTCCGCGACACCTGGGCGACGCAGGAACTCGATCCGCGCTGCCCGGTGACCAGCCACGAAGGAATCGTGCGATGAGGCTCACCACGGCGCAGGCACTGGTCCGCTGGATGCTCGCGCAGCGCTCGGAAACCCTGGACGGGCGCGAGGTCCCGTTGTTCGGCGGGGTGTTCGCGATCTTCGGGCACGGCAACGTGCTCGGGCTCGGGACGGCGCTGGAAGAGCACCGCGAACAGATCCCGGTGTGGCGCGGGCACACCGAACAGGGCATGGCGCTCGCCGCGATCGGGTACGCGAAGGCGACGCACCGGCGGCAGGTCGGCGTCGCGACGTCGTCGATCGGGCCGGGTGCGCTGAACATGGTCACCGCCGCCGGGGTCGCGCACGCCAACCGGCTTCCGGTGCTGCTGCTGCCGGGCGACACCTTCGTCAGCCGCGCGCCCGATCCGGTGCTGCAACAGGTCGAGCACTTCGGCGATCCCGGGGCGAGCGTGAACGACGCGTTCCGGGCGGTGAGCCGGTACTTCGACCGGATCACCCGGCCCGAACAGCTGCTCTCGACCCTGCCGCAGGTCGCGCGGGTGCTCACCGATCCCGCCGACTGCGGGCCGGTGACGCTCGCGCTGCCCCAGGACGTCCAGGTGGAGACCTGGGACTTCCCGGACGCGCTGTTCGAGCCGGTCACCCACCGGCCGGTGCGGCCCCGCCCGGACCGGCGGTCCCTCACCAGCGCGGCGGCGGCGCTGCGCGCGGCCCGGCGGCCGCTGCTGGTGCTGGGCGGCGGGGTCCGGTACTCCGGTGCCGGGCGGCGGGCGCTGGACTTCGCCGAGCGGCACGGTGTTCCCGTCACCGAGACGACGGCCGGGCGCACGCTCGTCCCGCACGAGCACCCGCTGCACGCCGGGCCGCTGGGGGTCACCGGGTCGGCCTCGGCGAACGCACTCGCCGCCGAGGCCGACGTCGTGCTGGCCGTCGGCACCCGGTTACAGGACTTCACCACGGCGTCGTGGACGCTGTTTTCCCCCGACGTCCGGCTGATCACCCTGAACGCGGCGCGGTTCGACGCGGTCAAACACGGGGCACTGCCGGTGGTCGGCGACGCCGACGCCGGGCTCACCGACCTGGCCGCCCAGTTGGAAAGCTGGCGTGTGGATCCACTGTGGACACAGCGGGCGGGCGGGGAACGCGCCCGCTGGGACGCGCACATCGACACGCTGCGCGCTCCCGACGGCGACGAAACGCCGAGCTACGCGCAGGTCGTCGGCGTGGTGAACGAGCTGTCCGCGCCGTCCGACTACGTGATGACGGCCTCGGGCGGGTTGCCGGGTGAGCTGATCGGCGGCTGGCGCGGCTCCGGCGCGGTCGGGATGGACGTGGAGTACGGGTTTTCCTGCATGGGCTACGAGCTGTCCGGGGCCTGGGGCGCCGCGATCGCGCATCGTGGCGGGCTGGTGACCACCCTGCTCGGGGACGGGTCGTACCTGATGCTGAACTCCGAGCTGTTCTCCGCCGCGTTCGCGGGGCACCCGCTGGTGGCGATCGTCTGCGACAACGACGGGTACGCGGTGATCGCGCGCCTGCAGGAGGGCCAGGGCGGCGCGCCGTTCAACAACTTCTACGCCGACTGCCGCTCCTCGTCCGACAGCCCGCCACGGGTGGACTTCGCCGCGCACGCCGCCGCGCTGGGCTGCGCCGTTCACCCCGCCGTGTCACTCGACGAGGTCCGCACGGCCTACGCGAAAGCCCGCGAGGCCGCGGTGGCCGAACAACGCCCCGCCGTCGTGGTGGTACGAACCCGGCCCCGGTCCTGGACCGAGGCAGGTGCCTGGTGGGAGGTCGGCGTCCCGCCGCACCTCAGCGGCCGCCCCGCCCAGGACACCGGCAAAGCCGCCCAGCTCCGCTACCTCCGCCCCTGATCACGCGAGATCTCCCCCCAATCACGCGAGTTCCGCCCCCAATCACACGAAACCCGCCCCCCATCACACAAACCGACCGCCCAGGTACACGAGTCGACCCTCCACGTACGCGAGTTCGCCTCAGCTCACCACCGCGGGCGAGGCCCCGTCCGGAACCAGCAGCCGGGGCGCGCCCGACCCGTCGGCGGGCACGGACCAGATGTCCGACCCGCCCTCCGGCTTGGCGAGCCCGTAGAGGATGGTCGACGAGTCCTGCCACAACGCCTGGTCGTCGACGCTGCGGGTCTCGGCCAGCGGTGTCTCCCGCATGGTCGCCAGGTCGAGCACCGAGAGCCGCCACACGCCCTCGGAGATCTTCTTCTTGAACGCGATCCGCTTGCCGTCCGGCGAGAGCGAAGGGCATTCGACATTGTCCCGCAACGACTTCCCGAAAAAGCGCTGGTAGTCGCCTTCGATCAGATAGGTCTTGCCCTTCGAGCCGAGCGTCGTATAGAACCGGTTCCCGTCCGGGGCGAACGTGATGCCCCAGTAGTTGACGTCCGCGGCGCGGTAGCGCGCGCCGTCGACGAAGACCGGGAGCTCCTCGATCGTCTTCACCAGCGTGCCCGGCTGGACCTCATACACCCCGGCACGGGTGGAAAACCCTTGCGCGGCATAGGAATCCCCGGTGACGAACAGGGTCCAGTAGACGAACTTGCCGTCCGGGGACACCCGGGCCCGGCTCGGCGTCCCCGGCAGCGACTCCTTGTACTTGACGCCGAGTTTGTCGTCGAGCACGATCACGTCGCTCACCGCCGGGAGCACGTCGGGGTGCACGGCGAGGCACACCCCGGTCCCCGCCGCCACCGCGAACCGATCGCACCGCAGGTCACCGACCTGACGGGGCGCGTCCGGCGTCGCCAGTGGCACCGACGCCAGCTTGCCGGAGTCGGGACCGGCCGCGGTGTTGCGGAACAGCAGCCGTCCCGGCGACAGCGTCAGCCGCTGCCCGGTCACCACCGGCACCGCGTTGGTGCCGGTGTCCCCGGCCCTGGCGTTCACCACGAAAACCACGGCGGCACCGGCCAGCGCCAGCACACCCACCACCGCGAGCAGGACCTTCTTCACGCGCGCACCGCCCATGGCTTGACCACCGCGGCGGCGAGCACCGCCACGAGCAACACACCGGCCGCGACGAACACCGCAGGCCGCAGATCCCATACCGTCCACGCCAGTCCGAAAAGGACGGACGAGGCCATCCTCGCCACCGCCTGCCCGGTCTGGATCACCGCCATGCCGGTCGCGCGCAGCCCGGCCGGCAGCATCGGCCCGGCGGCGGCCATCAGCACCCCGTCCGTCGCCGCGTAGAACGCGCCGTGCAGGGCGAGCGCGCACACCGCGATCCAGATCCCGCCGGTCGGCCCGGCGAGGATCAGCAGCGCCGCGCCCAGCGCGACGTGCCCGGCCAGGAACACCGCCCACCGGCCGACCCGGTCGGCGAGCCTGCCGAGCGGGACGGCCAGCAGCAGGAACACCCCGGCGGTGCCCAGCGGCAGCAACGGGAACAGCTGCGGTTCGACCGACCACCGGCGCTGCAGGACCAGGTACACGAACGAGTCGCCGATCGTGACCAGGCCCAGCAGCGCCGCCCAGATCGAGATCCGGCGGAACGGCGCGTCCCGCAGCAGTCCGAGCGCGGCCCGCACCGTGGTGCGGGCCCGCTGTTCGAGATCACTCCTGCGGTCCCGGACGAACAGCCCGAGCAACAGCACCGCGATGGCGGCGACGCAGAAGCTGGTGAAGAACACCGCCTGGTAGTTGCCCAGCGACAACCACAGCACCGCCATCGCGACCAGCGGCCCGAGGAACGCCCCGACCGTGTCCATCGCCCGGTGTACCCCGAACGACCGGCCCAGCGTCGCCGGGTCACTGCTCAGCGAGATCAGCGCGTCCCTCGGTGCCGTCCGCAGCCCCTTGCCGGTGCGGTCCGCGGCCAGTACCGCGCCGATCGCGGCCACCGACGAACCGGCCGCCAGCAGGCCGAGCTTGCACACCGCGGACAAGCCGTAGCCGAACCCGGCCACCGCCTTGAGCCGCCCCCACCGGTCGGCTGCGTGCCCGCCGAGCAGCCGGACCACCGCGGTCGCCCCGGCGTAGAGGCCGTCGAGCAGACCGAACTGCAGGGGGTTGAGCCCGAGCCCGAGCACCAGGTACAGCGGGAGCACCGCGGTGACCATCTCCGAGGAGATGTCGGTGACCAGGCTGACCATGCCGAGCGCCACCACGTTGGCGGACACCCTGCGCAGCGCGGGCTTGCGGTCGACCTCGGCGGCGAGATCCGAACTACGGCTTGTCGCGATGTACATCCGCGGCCCCGATCAGTGGCAGGTGTAGGTCGGGCTGCTGTCGAGGACCTTGCCGTCCACGCCGAGGAGCTGGCTCTGGAAACTGGTGTCGGTCATCGAAAGCTTCAGCACGCCGTAGGTGCCGCCGATCAGCTTCGCGGTGGTCGGGTGCGCGGACTTGATCGGGTAGAGGTGCGCCCCGCCCATGCCGCCGAGGATCTCCACCGGGCCCGCCGGGTCCGCCTTGCCGTCCGCGTTCTGCGGGTTGAACCGCTCGTAGTGGTGGTCGTGCCCGTTGAGCACGAGGTCGGCCTTGTTGTCCACCAGGAGCTTCCACAGCTGGCCGCTGGTCTTCTGGTCGCCGTGGTCACCGGAGCTGAACCGGGGGTGGTGGAAGTAGGCGGCGACGCAGCCCTTGGTGTTCTTGGCCAGATCCTGCTTGAGCCAGGTCAGCTGCGCGGACTCCGCGTTCGCCGCCAGGTCGTCCGGCGGGCCGAACTCGTTGGAGTCCAGCGCGATGAAGTGCCAGTTCCCCATTTCCCAGCTGTAGTACGTCTTGCCGTTCGGGGTCGCGATCTTGCCGAAGTAGTCCTTGTAGCCCTGGTTCGGCGGGCTGTCGTAGCCCTCGTGGTTGCCCGGGATCGGGTGGATCTTGTCCTTGAACCTGCCCCAGGTCTTGTCGAAGTAGCTCTTGAAGTCCGACAGGTGGGCGTCGTCGTACTGGTTGTCACCCATCGTGATGACCGCGGCCGGGTTCATCTGCTCGACCAGCTTGGCGGTCTTCGGGTGCACACAGCTCGAACTCGACGCGGTGCACTGCTCGGCGATGTCACCGGCCGCGGCGAGGACGAACCCGGAGGCGCTGCCCGTCTTCGTCCGCACCGGCACGCCGGCACTGGCCGCCGAGACGTTGCCCGCGGCGTCGCGCGCCCGCACGGAGTAGGTGTAGGCCGTGTCCGGGGTCAGGCCGGTGTCGGTGTACGACGTCGTCTCCGAGGTGGCGACGACCTTGCCGTCGCGGAGGATGTCGTAGCCCGCGACGCCGATGTTGTCGGTCGAGGGGGTCCACTTCAGCGCCGCGCTGGTGCCGGTGACCTCGCCCGCGGTGAGCCCGGCCGGGACGCTCGGCGCCTGGGTGTCGCCGGTGGAGTCGGCGGTGCCGTAGGCCTCCAGCTCCCAGAGCGAGTAGCCGTAGCTGGTCGCGCGCTGGACGCCGACGAACCGCAGGTACCGGCCGTGCCCATTGAGCCCGGGGAGATCGTCGGTCTTGCCGTCACCGTTGTCGATCGTGGCGATGGGCTTGAACGTCGTCCCGTCGTCGGACATTTCGATGCGGTACTTCTTGGCGTACGCGGCTTCCCAGTTCAACCGCACACGGTGCACTGTGGACGGTTGGCCGAGGTCGATCCGCAGCCACTGCTGATCGCTGCTTTCGACGCTCGCCCAGCGGGTGGTGGTGTCGCCGTCCACGGCGTTCTCGCCGGAGTAGGCCGAACTTTCGATGGTGGAGGTGGCCGTCGGTTTGCCCTTGCTAAGCAGGGTGTCGGCCGCGGCCGCGGAGGAGGTGGTGGCGCTCAGGGCGGCGGGTACGAGGACGACCGCGGCGACCGCGGGTGCCAGCCTGAGCAGGGTTCGGGATCGGGAAGAGGGCACGTCGCGCTCCTGGAATACCGGACGAGCAGGGCGGATAGGACTGCGGCGGCGTCGGTGTTCGGTACTGCGTACTGCGGGTGCTCGTAATCAGTTAGGAAACTTTCTTAACCAAACGGCACTTTAACGGCCAATCCCGGACATCGGCAACCGGCAAACGGGGTGGAACGATCAAGTCACCGCTTCGACCCCACACCGGACGGCTCGGGCCGCCTACTGCGAGGAGGAGCGGTACGTGGCGAGCACGACTCCCGCGGCCGCCACGACGAACCCGGCCAGCGCGGTGGCCGACAGTGGCTCATGAAGGGTGATCGCGGCGAGTACGGCCGTCGCCGAGGGCACGAGAAAGAACATCGTGCTCGCGCGACCTGCCTCACCTCGCCGGATCATGACGTACAGCAGGCTTACCGCCCCGATCGAGTTGACCAACGCCAACCAGCCCACACTGAAGGCCAGCACGGCGGGGTCGTCGGTGTGCACGGTCTCGAAGGCCGCCACGCACAGCCCCGCCAGGACGGTGGCCGCCAGCAGCTGGATCGCCTGACCGCTGCGCAGGTCCATGTCCGGGCAGAAACGTTTCTGGTAGACGGTGCCACCGCTGATCGCGATCAACCCGAGCAGCGTGAGGCCGATTCCGCCGAGGGCGTCGGCGGACAGCCGCAGTCCCTGGAGCACGGCAAGCACCACTCCGAGCACACCGAGCGCGAAGCCCCACCGCTGACGGACGGTGATGCGCTCGCCCAGCACCGGCCTGGCCAGCAGTGCGGTGAGCACCGGATTGACGCCCATCACCAGCGACGAGATCGCCGCGGGCACCCCGAGCTTGAATCCTCCGTAGACACCGAGGAACTGCACACCCTGGACGAGCACACCCGCCACCGCGATGTGGCCCAGCTCCCGGCGGGTGCGCGGCCAGCTGGCCCGGACCACCACGGCGACGACCGTCATGCAGGCGGCCGCCACCGCGAACCGGAGGAAGAGCAGCGTGAACGGTGGCGTGGAGCGCACCCCCAGATCACCGACGACGTACGCCGAACTCCACGCGAGCACGAAGAGCACGGGAGTCCCCACGGCCGGGACCCGTGGCGTTTCCGCGCTCGTTTTCCCGAGCGTCCGCAGGTTGTCGCCCATCGGGCTCGCCTCCCGTACGCAGCCGGCGTTCGTACTGACCGGGGCCAGCGTTCCACGCCCGCATGTTACCGGTCAAGGTGGTAACACTTTTGTGGTTTCGTTAGACGGGAGCGGTATCGCTCCTTAGCCTGGTGCCATGAAGTTCGAGTTCACCAGCGACAACCTCGCGCTGGACTTCGCCGGCACCAGGATGTACCGGGAGACGGCGCCTGCCGAACAGCTCACCGAGCCCGAGTGCCTCGCCGAATGGGTCAGGGCCGCGCGACTGGTCGACCGCGGGACCCCGGTGGACAGGGGCGGATTCGCCAGCGCGCTCGAACTGCGCGAGGCCATCTACCGGGCCGCTCGGGCCGTGGTGAACGGTAGTGAGTGCACCGAAGGCGACCGCCGCGTGCTGAACCGGTTCGCGACGGCGCCCCCGGTCAGGATCCGGCTGGTCCGAGCGGGGAGCCAGGCCCGGTCCGGTGATCTCGGCAGCGTGCTCTCCACGATCTCCCGCTCCGCGATCGATCTGCTCGGCGGTGAGGACCACACCCGGCTACGCGGTTGTCCCGGCACCGGATGCACTCGCCTGTTCGTGGACCGCTCGCGGGCCGGTACCCGTCGCTGGTGCGGGATGGCGACCTGTGGCAGCCGGGCCAAGGTGGCCGCCTATCGACAACGCAAGCGCGCGGAGAGCAGCTGAGGAGGACGCGGCGACTCCCCGCCCACCGGGTTCGATGAGCGGGGAGTGGACCGGATATCGAGCTGTCGCGTTCGTGACGGATCTACCGCGCGAAGACGGGGACCACCTCCGCGATCTTCGGCGCGGCCGAGCCCGGCGTCCACAGGAGACGGACCTGACCGGTCACGGCGCCGTGCGCGGGCAGTTCGGCGTAGCGGCCGTCGAGCCTGCCGATCGTCCGCCAGCCGCCCGGCGCCGCGGCGTCGGCGATCTGGACGTCCGCCCCCGCGCCCTGCTCCGCCAGCACGACGACCTTGACGAGCGGCTTCGCCGACTCGGCGGAGACCACCAGCGCGTCACCGGCGACCGGCGCGGAACCCGCCGTGTACACCGAATCCGCGTTGTTGTCGGCGGCCGCTTCGAGCTTCGTGCCCGCCGGGGTCCCGGACACCGTGTACTTCGGTGTGCCCGGCACGGAGACGGCGAACTCCCGGACGACGACCCAGTTGACCTGCGTCCCGGTGGAGCGCACCCGCACGAACCGGGCCTTGGCCCCGGCCGGGAAGTCCGCCGCGAGCGTCGGCTGGGCCACCACCTGCAACGTCGACCAGTGCTCACCGTCGGCGGAGTACTCCAGCACCCCGCTGTGCACGAAGTCGTCCGGGCTGGTGGGCTTGCCCATCCGAACGTCCACATGCGACACCGGCTGCGCGGCACCGAGATCGACGCCGACCGCGTCGCCCACCCCCGGCGCGCCGTCGCTCCAGTAGTAGGTGTCCGGATCGCCGTCGACCATCCGCTCGGGCCCGTTGTCGGTGTAGGTGCCCAGCGAGGTCACCGGCAGCGGCCGGACGCCGGGCAGCCCGAACCAGCGGTCCGCGGTGGCCAGCGCGGTGTTCAGGAACGGCACGCACACCGCGGTGCAGGAACTCGGGTTCCGCGGGCCGCGCGAGGTCTGCACCCGGATGTCCCGCGCCTTCCCGAGTGCGGCGACCAGCTCGCCGCGTTCGGCCCACGCCTTCGCGCCGTCCCCGACGTACTGCGCCATCAGCATCTTCACCGCGTGCTGGCCGGCCTGGCCGAAGAAGCCGACCTGGTCGAGCCACGGCCCGACCTCGGCGAGGAACTTCGGGTTCACCAGCCCGCCCCGCAGCTCGGCCGGGTTCGCCGTCATCCTGGCGAGATAGCCGTCGAGTTTCGCCGCCGCGTCCCACGGGTTCTTCCGGTCCAGTGCCGTCCAGAACGCGCTCAGCAGCGGGCGCAGCACGGGCGAGTCCAGATCCGGCTTCCCGGTGTCGAGCCGGGCCAGCAGGCTCGAATAGTTGTTCTCCGCGAACACCTTCAGCGCCGGGGTGGCCGGGCCGCCGAGATCGGCGACGGCGGCCGCCCAGGTGGCGTCGGGGTCGTAGCTCGCCGGGTTCCACAGGAAGTCGCCCGAGGTGAACTCGGCGATCTTCGACGCCTCCGCCTGCACCATCGGGTTCGCGGTGATGCCGGACATGAACTGCGCGACACCGGGTTCGCGCCCGATGTACGGGCCGAGCAGCAGCCGCTCGGTGACGTAGTCGTTGACCGGGTAGTTGTCCCAGATCAGGATGTCGTGCCCGAACACCGCCTTCGCGGCCCGCGCCTGCTTTTCGGTGATCTGGCTGGCGACCACGCCGACCCCGGTCCACTCGACGAGCACCGCCTGGTCGAGCTGGGCGCGCAGCGTGCTCTTGTACGGCGAATCGGCGATGTCGTAGTACTCGGTCGGGACCATCTGCAACCGCTCCACGCCGGGATGGGTGGCGATGAAGTCCTTCTGCACGCGGTTGAGCAGGAACGCCTGCGCGGCGCCCGCGGCCGCGCCGCCACTGCCGAACTTCGCGGCGTCGGCGTCGCAGTTCCAGCGCGTGTAGGAGATGTCGTCGAGCGGGACCGAGAACGACCGCACCCCGATGTCCCACAGGGACTGGAACTTCGCGACGAGCGCGGCGTTGTCGGCGTCGGAGGAGTAGCACACCGACAGGCCCGGCGAGAGCGCGTAGGTGAATTCGACGTGGTTCGCCGTGGCGCGCGAGACCAGCTGGGAGAGCAGGGCGAGCTTGTCGGGCGGGTAGGGATCGCGCCACTGTGCCCGCAGGTACGGGTCGTCCTTCGGCGAGTAGACGTACATGTTCTGCTTGGTGCGGCCGTAGAAGTCCAGCTGCGCCAGGCGGTCGTTGTGCGACCACGGCGCGCCGTAGAACCCCTCGATGACCCCGCGCAGCGGCGCCGTCGGCCAGTCCCGCATGGTGAACGCGCCGCTCTTGCCCTTGGCGAAGAGCTGACGCATCGACTGCGCGGCGTAGAACGTGCCCGTGGTGTCCACACCGGACAGTGCGATGAGGCCGCGGTCCGCGCCGAGCACGTACCCGCCGCGCGGCAGGCCTTCGGGCCCGTCGACCCGGAGCGCGGCGAGCGCCGCCGCGGTCGCCTTGCTCTCGGTGGGACCGCCGACGAACACGACGAGCCCGCTGCGGTCCCGTGCCGCCTTCTCGGCCTGGCCCTCGTCGGTGATCTTGACGAAGGTGCTCGCGCCCGCCGAGCGGAGCACCTGCTCGACGACCGCCAGCGCGGCGGGATCGGTGTCGCGGCCGGTGACCTCGACGACGGTGCGCGGGATGGTGACCTGGCCGGGGCGGGCGGACACCTGCTGGGGAGTCGGCCACACCTTCGCCAGGTGGGCGGCGGGGTTTCCGGCCGCTCCCGCGGAGGTGGGCACGATCATCGCGGCGGCCGCGAGCAGTGTCACCGGAAAGAGTCTGGTAACCCATATGAAGGACGTCATCTGGCCCCCTGTCCGTCGATCGACGACGTTGTGTGATCCAGTTAACACCGATCGCAGTGGGTGAACCAGACCATTACGGGTGACCTTCGCGCACCTTCACGCACTCTGGGTCAGTAGAGACGCCCCCGTCCGGCCGAGCAGCGCCCGCACCTCGCGGACGGCGGCACGGCCCGCGCGGTTGGCCCCGACCGTGCTCGCCGAGGGCCCGTACCCGACCAGGTGCAGCCGCGGCTCCGCGACCACCCGGGTGCCCTCGACCTCGATCCCGCCGCCCGGCGCGCGCAGCCGCAGCGGGGCGAGGTGATCGAGCGCGGCACGGAAACCGGTGGCCCAGAGGATGATGTCGGCGTCGAAGGCCGAGCCGTCCGCCCACACCGCGCCGCCGGGCGTGAGGTGGTCGAACATCGGGTACCGGTCGAGGATCCCGGCCGCCTGTGCCTGCCGGACCTCGGGTGTGCGCGCCAGATCGGTCACGCTGACCACGCTCTCCGGCGCCAGCCCGGCCCTGACCCGGCGCTCGACCTTCGCGACCGCGTGGCGGCCCCAGTCTTCGCTGAAGGGCTCGTCCCGCCACACCGGCGGGCGCCGGGTCACCCAGCGCGTCGCGGCGGCCACCGGGGCGATCTCCATGAGCAGCTGGACGGCCGAGGAGCCCCCGCCCACGACGAGCACCCGTTTGCCGGCGAAGTCCCCGGCGCCGGTGTAGCCCGCGGTGTGCAGCTGCCGCCCGGCGAAGGTCTCCTGCCCCGGGTAGTGCGGCCAGAACGGCTTGTCCCAGGTGCCGGTCGCGTTGATGACGGCGCGCGCGGCCCAGCTTTCGGTGGCGCCGGCGACGACGAGCCGGTCGCCGTCGCGGGTCACCGACCGGACGTCGACCGGGCGGCGCACGGGTAGGTCGAAGGTCTCCTCGAAGCGCCGGAAGTACTCGGACACGACCTCGGACGCGGGCCGCGAACGATCCGGGGTCCCGAGCGTCATGCCCGGCAGGTCGTGGAGCCCGTGGACCTTGTCGAGCACCAGCGACGGCCAGCGGTACTGCCAGGCACCGCCCGCGCGATCGCCGTGGTCGAGCACCACGAACCCGCTGTCGTTACGGAACCCGGAGCGGCGCAGGTGATACGCCGCGGAAAGCCCGGCCTGCCCGGCCCCGATGACCACCACGTCCGTCTCGTGCCGCGTCACCTCAAGAGGGGTCATATCGGATTCAACGGCACCGGCCGCGCGGTATTTCGCGTCGGCCGTCACACGGCGACGCGGTCGCGGCCCGCGTCTTTGGCCCGGTACAGCGCTTCGTCGGCGACGCGGAGGACGTCGTCGAGCGCGGGCCCGGTCTCCGGGTAGCGGGCGACGCCGATCGAAACGGAGAGGTCGCCGATCCGGAGCGTTCCGGTGCCGCTGGAGATCACCACGGTCAGCGCGCGCACGGCCGCGCGCACCCGCTCGGCGATGCCGAGCACGTCGGCGCCGCCGAGCGCGGGCAGCAGCACGACGAACTCCTCGCCGCCGAAGCGGGCGACCGTGTCACCCGCGCGCACCGACCCGGTGATCGCGACGGCCACCTCGGCGAGGACGTCGTCCCCGGTGAGGTGACCGTAGGTGTCGTTGATCCGCTTGAAGTGGTCCAGGTCGATCATGAGGACCGCGAAGCCGCCGCCCGCCGCCCGCCGCCGGGCCCTGGCGAACTCGCGGCGGGCCAGCCGGTGCCAGCCCGCCGTGTTGAGCAGGCCGGTCTTCTCGTCGGTGACCGCGGCGACCTGGAGCTGCTGCTTGAGCAGCAGGTACCGGTGCAGCAGCAACAGCGGGGCGACCGCGCACAGGATCAGCACGGGCTGCACGACCAGCGCGAGCGCGACGAGCCCGCCGAGGCACAGCGTGGCGAGCTCGAAGGCGTTGTCCTCGCGGGTGCCGACGAGATCGGCCAGCGACGGCTTGCTGGTGTAGAGGTAGATCCCCGCCGCCACCAGCACGATGTTGACGATCTCGAACACCGCGGCGGCGAGCACGAGCGCGCCGACACCGCGCCAGGTCTCCAGCGGGGCGTTGCCGAGCCCGGCCATCGTCAACGACGCGGAGGCGGCGAAGCACGACAGCATCGCCCATGCCGTGCTGGCCGCGAACCGATGCGCCGGGCGGCTGCGCACATGCCGCCACACCCGCAGCCAGAGGTGGACGTAGAGCACCACCGCCAGCAGCGCGACCCAGCCGGGCGGGAGCAGCACCGCCCCGGCGAGGTACCACACGGAGGTGACGTTGATGTGCGTCTGGCCGCTCATCCACCGGCGCAGCCGCTCGATCCGGCGGGACATCTCCGCCTGCGCGATCCCCAGCGCCACCAGCGCCGCGAACCACACCGGCCGCACGGCACCGCCGAACCCGGTCAGCAGCGCGGCCACCGTCGCGCCCGCGGCCACGGTTTCGCAGGCGACCGCGTAGACGATCCAGCGGGGCCGCGCGGCCGACCACATCACCCACCGGGCCGGCCAGCCCGGCCACCTGGACCGCGTTCCCCGGGAGACGGCTCCCTGCATCGCGACGCTCCCCCTGCGCAAGACAGACCGGCGAGGTTGCCCAGGGTAGCCGGTCGGTGTCAGGAGCGTCGCCGGTCCGGGTGAGTAAACCAGATCGGCGCGGGTCCGGCTCTACTTACGCGATGACTTTCGCCGCGTTCGCCGCACGATCACGAACGCCACGACGAACGCGGCCACGGCCGCGAGCACCGGCGCGAGCCGCTTCGCCACCGACTGGCCCGCGTAGTCGAGCAGGTCGATCGCCTCCGTCTCGGAGGACGGCGGAACCGAAGGCGGGACACTGTGCAGCTTCGGCTTCTCGGCGGTGGCCGTGGCGGTGGGAGCGCCTCGCGGACTCTCGGATTTCGGAGCCTCGGGTTTCGGGCTCTCCGCCTTGGCGCCGTCGGCTTTGGGGTCGCCCGCCGGGTCGGGGACGGCCTTGATCTCGGGCTTGGCCTCGGACTCCGCCTCGGGCTCGGCCGGGGCCAGCTTCTTCGCGAGACACCCGGCGAAGGTGTCCAGGATCTTGCCGCCGACCTCGGCGATCATGCCGCGGCCGAACTGCGCGGGCTTCCCGGTGATGGCCAGGTCGGTGGCGACGGCGCCGTGCGTACCGCCCTCGGCCTCGGTGAGGGTGAGGGTGACCGTCGCGGCGGCGGTGCCCGCGCCGCGGGAGTCCTTGCCGGACGCCTTGATGACCACCTTGCGGGCCGCTTCGTCCTTCTCCAGGAACTCGCCGGTGCCCTTGTACAGCAGCGAGATCGGGCCGAGCTTGACCTTCACCGTGCCGCTGAAGGTGTCTCCTTCGACCTTCGTGAGCGTCGCGCCGGGCATGCACGGGGCGACCCGCTCGGGGTCGACGACCGCCTGCCAGACCTCCCCGATCGGCGCGGGGACGGTGAACTCGTGGTCGAGCCGCACGAGCCGACCTCCTTCTCGGTGTTGCCGCTTCTGATGTGCCGTCAAGGCCACCTTACGGGCATCGGTGGCATGCCGCCCCCAGTCCGTGGGGGCCTCCTTGAGGGACGCCAGGTCCCTCAAGGAGGCCCCCACGGACCGAGAGAGCGTCAGCCGATCGCGGCGGTCAGCGCCCGCCCGGTGAGGACACGCGCGAGGTGCTTCCGGAACTCGGCGTCGGCGTTCCCGTCCACGGCCGGGTTCGTCCCCTCCGCCGCGTGCTCGGCGGCGGCCCGGACGGTGTCCGCGCTCGCCGGAGCCCCGACGAGCGCCGCTTCGACCGCGGTGGCCCGCACCGGCGTCGCGCCCATGTTCGTCAGCGCGACCCTGGCCTCGGCGATCCCGCCGCCGTCGGTGCGGACGGTGACCGCCACCGCGACCATCGACCAGGCCTGCGCGACCCGGTTGAACTTCTCGTAGTGCGCGTGCCAGCCGGTGTGTTTGGGCACGCGGACCTCGACGAGCAGTTCGTCCGGGGCCAGCGCGGTGGTGAACAGGTCCTGGAAGAACTCGCCCGCGGGCACCGTCCGCCGCCCGCCCGGCCCGGCGAGGACCAGTTCGCAGTCCAGCGCGAGCACCGGCGCGAGCAGGTCACCGGCCGGATCGGCGTGCGCGATCGCGCCGCCGAAGGTGCCGCGGTGGCGGATCTGCGGATCGGCGACGGTGTCGGTCGCGGCCCTGACCAGCGCGGCGTGTTCGGCGATCAGCGGATCGCGCTGCACGTCGTAGTGCGTGGTCATGGCGCCGACCACGAGCGTGTCGCCGTCCTCGCGGACACCGCGCAGCTCGGCGATCTTCCCGAGGTCGACCACCGTGGACGGTGCGGCCAGCCGCATCCGCAGCACCGGGAGCAGGCTCTGCCCGCCCGCCAGCACCTTGGCGTCCTCGCCCGCTTCGGACAGGGCACTGATCGCTTCGTCCACTGTGGAGGGAGCGACGTAGTCGAACGGGGCCGGGATCACCGGGCACCTCCCTGGATGGCACGCCACACCCGCATCGGGCTCATCGGCATTTCGACGTCACGGACACCGAGGTGACGCAGCGCGTCCACCACGGCGTTGACCACCGCCGGGGTCGAGGCGATCGTGCCCGCCTCGCCGACTCCCTTGGCGCCCAAGGGGTTCGTCGTCGACGGCGTCTCGGTCCGCGCGGTGGTGAAGGAGGGCAGGTCCGCCGCCGAGGGCAGCAGGTAGTCGGCGAACGTGCCGGTGGTGAGCGTCCCGCCCTCGTCGTGCACGGCCTCCTCGAACAGCGCCTGGGCGATGCCCTGCGCGAGCCCGCCGTGCACCTGGCCCTCGACGATCAGCGGGTTGACCGCGACGCCGACGTCGTCGACGCAGACGTAGGTCCGCAGCCGGATCCGCCCGGTCTCGGTGTCCACCTCGGCCGCGCACAGATGGGTCCCGTGCGGGAACGAGAAGTTCTCCGGGTCGAACGTCGCGTCCGCGTCGAGGGAGGGTTCCACACCGTCGGGCAGGTTGTGCGCGGCGAACACGGCGAGCGCGACGTCCTGGATGGTCGTCGCGGTGCCGGTGCCCTTCACGGTGAACTTCCCGGCGGCGAACTCCAGGTCGTCCTCGGCGCATTCGAGCAGGTGCGCGGCGATCGGCCGGGCCTTCGCGATCACCTTCTCCGCGGCCTTGACGATCGCGATCCCGCCGACCACCAGCGAGCGCGAGCCGTAGGTGTCGAGCCCCTTGTGCGAGGACTGCGTGTCCCCGTGCAGGACCTCGACGTCCTCGAACGCCACGCCCAGCTGGTCGGCGACGATCTGGCTCCACGCCGTCTCGTGGCCCTGGCCGTGCGCGGACGCGCCGGTGATGACCTCGACCTTGCCGGTGGGCAGCATCCGGATGCCCGCGTGCTCCCAGCCGCCCGCGCCGTAGGACAGCGAGCCGAGCACCCGCGACGGCGCGAGCCCGCACATCTCGGTGAACGTCGAGATCCCGATGCCGAGCTGCACGGTTTCCCCGGCGGCCCGGCGTTTTTCCTGCTCGGCACGCAGGCCGTCGTAGTCGAACAGCTCCTTCGCCTTTTCGGTGGCGGCCTCGTAGTTGCCGGAGTCGTAGGTGAGCCCGGCGACGGTGGTGTACGGGAACTCCTCGTGCGCGATCCAGTTCCTTTCCCGGATCCGCAAGGGATCCACGTGCAGCTCGGCGGCCAGCTCGTCCATCATCCGCTCGATGGCGAAGGTCGCCTCCGGCCGTCCGGCGCCGCGGTAGGCGTCGGTGAGCGTGGTGTTCGTGTACACGTTCGTGCAGGCGAAGTGGTAGGCCGGGATCTTGTAGATCGCGTTGAACATGAACGCGCCGAGGATCGGCACCCCGGGCCCGACGAGCCCGTTGTACGCGCCGAGACCGGCGAGCAGCTCGACCTTGAGCGCGGTGACCGTGCCGTCGGCGTTCGCGCCGATGGTGATGTCCTGGATCTGGTCCCGGCCGTGGTGCGCGGCGAGCATGGTCTCGGACCGGGTTTCGTTCCACTTCACCGGTTTCCCGAGCTTGTTCGCGACGAGCAGGGACATCATCTCCTCGGGCAGCACGCCGATCTTGCCGCCGAACCCGCCGCCGACGTCGGGCGCGATGACCCGCAGCCTGTGCTCGGGCAGGCCCAGGGTCAGCGCCGCCATCGTCTTGAGGATGTGCGGGATCTGGGTGGCCGACCACATGGTCAGGTGCGGACCGGTCGGATCGACCACGCACGCGCGGGGTTCCATGAACGCCGGGACGAGACGCTGCTGGCGGAACCGGCGCTTCACCACGACGTCCGAAGTGGACAGTGCGGCGTCCACCTCGCCGCCGGTGCCCGCCTCGGCCGAGTCGAAGGCCCAGACGGCGTTGCGGTTGCTGCCGAGTTCTTCGTGGACGAGCGGGGCCCCTTCGGCGAGCGCGGCCTCCATGTCGAGCACGACCGGCAGTTCGTCGTAGTCGACGTCGATCTTGTCGAGCGCGTCACGTGCTTCGGCGGCGCTGCGGGCGACGACGACCGCGACGCCTTCCCCGGCGAAGTTCACCTGGCCGTCGGCCAGCACCGGACGGCGCGGCGCGGCCATGTCCGGGGTGATCGGCCAGGCGCAGGGCATGCCGATCGAACCGTCCGGATCGAGGTCCTTCGCGGTGTACACGGCGATGACGCCCGGGGCGCTCTTCGCCTCGGCGGTGTCGATCGAGACGATCTTCGCGTGCGCCAGCGGGCTGCGCAGCACGGCGAGGTGCAGCATGCCGGGCAGCGCGAGGTTGTCGGTCCAGCGCGTGCGGCCGGTGACGAGCCGCTCGTCCTCTTTGCGGCGGCGGGACTTTCCTACTTCCGGCTCAACGGTGGCGGTCATCATTCACCACCGACGCCGACCTGCGGAGTGGACTTTTCGGACTGCGCGGTCTCGTCGGCGATCTGCTCGGCCTCGGGCCCGGCGCCGGGCCGCATGTGGTGGGCGGCGTCGCGGACCGCGCGGACGATGTTCTGGTAACCGGTGCAGCGGCAGAGGTTTCCTTCCAGCCCTTCCCGGACGGCCCGCTCGTCGGGATCGGGATTGTCGGCGAGCAAGTCGATCGACTGCATGATCATGCCCGGGGTGCAGAACCCGCACTGCAGGGCGTGGTTGTCGTGGAACGCCTGCTGGACCGGGTGTAGCTGCCCGTCGCGGGCGAGTCCTTCGACGGTGGTGACCTCGCAGCCGTCGGCCTGGACCGCGAGCACCGAACAGGACTTCACGCTGTGCCCGTCGAGATGGACGGTGCAGGCGCCGCAGTTGCTGGTGTCGCAGCCGACCACGGTCCCTACCTTGCCGAGCCGTTCGCGTAGGTGGTGCACGAGCAGGGTGCGTGGCTCGACGTCGTCGGTGTAGCTCGTGCCATCAACGGTGACGGTGATGCGCATCAGGCCTCCAAGAGCGGATGCCCGCCGGGGCACGGAGGCTGGCGGGCCGGTTCGGGAACGGCCAAGTCCGGCCACACACACTGGTGATCGGGCTCACACCCGAGCGTGCTACGCCGTCTGCGCGTGGACAAGCCCCGATCTCTTCACTGGGGAGCCCTCTTCCGCACATAAGCGAAAACCCGAGCCACCGAACCGCATTCGCGACTGGAGGCCCGGGTGATTTCGCCGGATGGGGTCAGTGCCCGACGCTCCCGGTCGTGGGTGGCCCAAGCGCCCCAATGTGGCATTGGGTGCGCTCAACGCACCGAACGCCACATTGGGTGCGTCCAACGCACCGAACGCCACATTGGAGCGCATGACCGCCGGGGAATCGGAGCCGCGTCAGCCGTGGATGCGGCCGGTGAGCTCGGCGAGCCGCCGCCCGCCACCGCCCCAGCGGAGCGCGATGATCTCGGCGGCGATCGAGACCGCGGTCTCCTCCGGGGTGCGGGCGCCGAGGTCGAGCCCGATCGGGGAGGACAGCCGTTCCAGCTCCGCTTCGGTGATCCCGGCCTCCCGCAGCCGCGCGAACCGGTCGTCGTGGGTCTTGCGCGAGCCCATCGCGCCGACATAGCCGACGTCGAGGCGCAGCGCGACCTCCAGCAGCGGCACGTCGAACTTGGGATCGTGGGTCAGCACCGCGATCGCGGTGCGCCGGTCGACCCGGCCCGCCTCCGCCTCCGCGGTCAGGTACCGGTGCGGCCAGTCGACCACCACCTCGTGTGCCTGCGGGAACCGGCTGCTGGTCGCGAACACCGGCCGCGCGTCGCACACCGTCACCTGGTAACCGAGGTAGGCGCCCATGCTGGCCATCGCGGCGGCGAAGTCGATCGCGCCGAACACGAGCAGCCGCGGCGGCGGCTCGAAGGAGTTGACGAACACGGTCATGCCCTCGCCGCGGCGCTGGCCATCCGGCCCGTAGTGCAGGGTGCCGGTGCGCCCGCTGGCGAGCAGGCCACGCGCGTCGTCGGCCACCGCGTCGTCCATCCTGGACGATCCGAGCGAGCCCGCCGTCCGGTCCGGCCACACCACCATGTGCTCGCCGACGAGCCCGGCGCGCTCGTGCTCGATCACGGTGACCACCGCGACCGGCTCCCCGCCCCGGACCGACTCGACCACCTCGGTGAGTTCGGGCATGGACCGCTGGTCGACGTGCTCGACGTAGATGTCGATGATCCCGCCGCAGGTCAGCCCGACCGCGAAGGCGTCGTCGTCGGTGACGCCGTACCGCTGCAGCACCGGGGTCCGCCCGGCGACGACCTCCTTGGCCAGTTCGTACACCGCGCCCTCGACACAGCCGCCGGACACGCTGCCCGAGACCGTGCCGTCCGGTGCCACCACCATCGACGCGCCCGGCGCGCGCGGGGCGGAGGAGAACGTCGCCACGACGGTGCCGAGTCCCACCGTCTCCCCCGCCGACCAGCGGCGGTACACCTCGTCCAGTACGTCACGCATCGGCGATCTCCCCGAGCAGTCGTTCCAAGGTGGCCAGGCTGTGCCCGGCCAGCAGCCCGTCGATGTGCGGGAGCGCGGCCACGATCCCGCTCTGGACCGGGGCGTAGCCCGCACGCCCCGCGTGCGGATTCACCCAGAGTACGGCGTGAGCGAGACGGCGCAGCCGAGCCATCTGCTCCCTGAGCAACGCCGGATCGCCCCGTTCCCATCCATCGGAGAACACCGTGACCACCGCGCGTCGCGCGACACCCCGCTGCCCCCAGCGGTCGAGGAACGCCCGCAGCGTCTCGCCGAGCCTGGTGCCACCGGCGAAGTCGGGCACCGCGGTGCCCGCCGCGAGCATCGCGCGTTCCGGGTCGCGCTGACGCAGCTGACGCGACACCCGGGTCAGCCGGGTACCGAGGGTGAACGTTTCGACCGCCATCGGATCGTGCCGGGTGAGCACGTGGGCGAAGCGCAGCAACGCGTCCGCGTACGGGCTCATCGATCCCGAAACGTCGATGAGGAGCACGACCCGCCGGGCCCGGGTGCCGCGCCGGGCACGCGGGAGCCGGAGGGGTTCACCGCCCGTGGCGAGCATCGCACGCAGGGTTCGCGACGCGTCCAGCGCGCCGCGCCGCGACGGCGTCCTCCTGGCGGCCGGCCGGGTGGGCAGCACCGGGCGCACCGTCGCGAGCAGCGCGCGGAGGTGTTCGCGTTCGGCCGCGGTCAGCTCGGCGAGATCGCGGTGCCGCAGGATCTCCTGGGAACTGGCGGCGACCCGCAGTTCGTCGTGGCCACCGCCGGTTCCGCTGTCCCCGCCCGGGTCGGTGACCAGCGGCGCGATCGTGCTCCGGGGCGGCGCCGCGGCCTTCGGGCGTTCGGCACGCGGCGGTTCGAGGGCGAACCAGCGTGCGAAAGCCGCTTCGTAGCGCGGAAGGTCATCGGGATCCGAGCACAGGGTCAGCCGCCCCGCCCAGTACAGCCGGGCAGGCTCGGCGATGTCGATCTCGGCGACGGCGCTCAGGTACGCCTGCACCCGGCGCGCGTCGCAGGCCACGCCCGCCTCGCGCAGCGCGGCGGCGAAACCGGCCAACCCGGGCACCGGGTCGGGCGCCACCGTCGTACTCGGGTGCATGAGTCCATTGTGCCTCGCGATCGCGTGCGGGCACAGGACGGAGATCAGGTGCGGTCTGCGCACGCCGCTCCTCCCCAGGGCGGGTGCGCAGACCGCGCTCTTCGCCGCGGCCTACCCCGGTAGCGCAAGGTGGGCGCGAAGAGCTCGGAAAAGGGTCTCCAGAACCGAAATCAGCATTCGACGGAGGAAACCGTGTTCCGTTCGGCGGCTCGAAGTTTCCGCATGGCTTCCTCCTTTCGGTTTCTCGCGGTGCTTTCCGCGGTGCCAGACAAGGATGACGTTCCGGCCTTCGCCGCGTCAAAACAATTACCGAGCGGGGTTCGCACGCGGCCGCCCGCTCGCTACGGTGGCCCCCATGATCTTCCCTCGACTCACGCGAGTGGCGCTCGCCGCCGCGCTCGTGTGCGCGGCGAGCACCGCCGTCCCCGCCGTCGCGTCCGCGGAGTCCGACGCGCGTCGCGCCGTGCCGGTCGTCTTCGACCACGACATGGACTTCGACGACGCCGCGACGCTGGCTTACCTGTGCCAGGCGAAAAAACAGGGCCGGATCGACCTGCGCGCGGTCACCGTGACCAACAACGGTTCGGGGACGCCGGGCCGGGCGCTCACCCACGTCCGGACCGAGCTCGAACGCTGTGGGCTGCCCGGGATCCCGGTCGCGGACGGCTCCCCCGCCGGCGTCAACCCACAGCCCCAGGAAGGGCGCGCGTGGACCGAGCGGGTGCTGACCGGGGCCCTCGGCGACGGTGACCGGCCCGACCGGCCGTCGGCGATCCCGGCCTGGCTGCTGCTGGCCGAGTCCGTGCTCACCGCACCTCGGCCGGTCGTCGTGATCGCCACCGGCCCGCTCACCAACGTCGCGAAGGCACTCGCGGTGCCCGGCGTCGCCTCGCGGATCTCCCGGCTTTCGGTGATGGGTGGCGCGTTCGCCGTGCCCGGCAACATCTACGGCCCCGGCGCCGCGAGGTTCGACGGCAGCCAGGAGGTCAACATGTGGCTGGATCCCGCGTCCGCCGCGCGGGTGTTCGGGAGGCTGCCGGGCCGCGTCGACATCGCGCCGCTGGACGCCACGAACGACGTCCCCGTCACTCAGTCCTTTGTGGACAAACTCGGCACGGGACGGACACCGGAGGCGCGGCTCGTGCACGCCATCCTCACCCAGCCGGACGCCGCGGCGGGTATCGCGGCGGGCAGCGCCTACTGGTGGGACACGCTCGCCGCGTCCGTCGTGTTCGACCGGGTCAGCCCGGTACGCCAGCGGGTGGACCGGGTCGCCGTGCGCCAGGACGGCGCTGCGGCGGGCCGCACCGTGACCGTTCCGGACGGCACGCCGCAGCGCGTCGGGCACCACGCCGAGCTCGCCCAGTACGAGCGGGGCTACTTCGCGATGCTCACCGGCGGCTGAGCGGGCCGTGCTCAGGCGAACAGCGCGTCGAGTTTCGCGCGGACGCGGTCGAGGTCCTCGCTGTACTTGAGCACGGCGCCGAGGGTGCGGGCGGCCACCGCCACGTCCAGTTCGTCCCGGCCCAGCACGAGCAACGCCCTTGCCCAGTCGAGCGATTCCGCGACGCCGGGCGGCTTGAGCAACTCCATGGCGCGCAGCCGATGGACCGCCTCGGAGACCTGTTTCGCCAGCCCCTCGGTGATCTCCGGGAGCCTGCGGCGCAGGATGCTCACCTCACGGGCCAGCTCGGGGTGTTCGAGCCAGTGGTAGAGGCAGCGGCGCTTGAGCGCGTCGTGCACCTCGCGGGTGCGGTTGGAGGTGAGCACCACCAGCGGTGGCCGCTCGGCGCGGACCTCGCCGTACTCGGGAATCGTGACCGCGTACTCGTCGAGCAGTTGCAGCAGGAACGCCTCGAACTCGTCGTCGGCGCGGTCGATCTCGTCGATCAGCAGCACGCACGGTGCGCCGAGCGCCCGGAGCAACGGCCGGGCGAGCAGGAACCGCTCGGTGTACAGCGAACGCTCGGCCGCCTCGACGTCGAGTTTGCCGTCCCCCGCGGCCTCCAGCGCGCGCAGATGCAGCAGCTGACGGGGAAAGTCCCATTCGTACAGTGCCTGCGCGGCGTCGATGCCCTCGTGGCACTGGAGCCGGACCAGCGGCCGGTCCAGCGCGGTGGCCAGCGCGAGCGCGAGGGAGGTCTTTCCGGTGCCGGGTTCGCCCTCGCAGAACAGCGGGCGACGCATGCGCAGGGCCAGGAACCCGGCGGTGGCGATGCCGTCGTCGGCGAGGTAGCCCGTCGCGTCCAGCGCGGCGGTCAGGTCTTCTGGGGCGGCGAACGGCTCGGTCACGTCCCCGATCGTAAGGCGCGCGCTCCGGCCGGCGCCGGTCATCCGCCGGGAAGATCGTCGCGGCGGTCGACGTCGCGGCCGCTGCCGAGGTCACCGCATTCCACCAGGCGCAGTTCGGCGCGCCCGGCGAGCCAGTCCCGCGCGCCGCGGTCGCCGCGCGCGGAGGCGGCGATCTCGGCCCACCACCGCCTGCCGAGCAGCACCGGATGCCCGGGGACGCCGTCGTAGGCGGCGCGGGCGACGACGTCGGGAGCGCTTTCGGCGGCCACCCTGGCCACCGCCCCGGCACTCACCCAGGGCAGGTCGACGAGGTGGACGAGCGCGGCGACGGTGTTCGCGGGCAACTCGGCCAGTACGTCGAGCCCGGCCCGCAGCGACTCCCCCATCCCGTGCTCCCAGCCCTCGGCGAGCACCGCGACCGTCGGATCGGGCAGCAGGTCGCGCACGCGCTCGGCGGCGGCGCCGAGGACGACCCGGATCGGCGCGCAGCCGGCGGCTTCCAGCGTGCGCAGGGAACGCAGGACGAAGGGTTCGCCGTCGAATTCCGCGAGGGCCTTCGGACCGCCGAACCGGCGGCCCGCCCCGGCCGCCAGCAGGAGCCCGGCGACCTCAGCCACCGCGGGCCGCCCGGACGGGGGCCGCGACGGCCAGATCGGCCTCGATCGCGCGGGCCGCGTCGAGCAACGGGGGCACGAACTCGGTACGGGCCCGCTCCGCGGCGGTACGGCTGGCGTGGGTGGACAGGTTCACCGCCGCGATCACCGCGCCCCGGCGGTCGTGGATGGGCGCGGCCACCGAGCGGAGCCCCTCCTCCAGTTCCTGGTCGACCATCGCCCAACCCTGGGCGCGCACCCTGGCCAGTTCGGCGCGGAGCAGCCCGGCCGAGGTCACCGTGCGCTCGGTGAGCTTGTCGAACCGCACGACGGCGAGATACGCCTCCAGCTCGGCCTCGCTCATCCCGGCCAGCAGCACGTGCCCCATCGAGGTGGCGTGCGCGGGGAACCGGGTGCCGACGTTGATGCTGACGGTCATGATCCGCGACACCGCGACCCTGGCCACGTACACGATGTCGGTGCCTTCGAGCACCGACACGGAGCTCGATTCGTGCACCTGGGCGGAAAGCCGCTCCAGGTGCGGATGCGCGACCTCCGGCAGCGACATGCTGGACAGGTACGCGTATCCCAGTTCGAGTACTCGCGCGGTGAGCGAGAAGTACTTGCCGTCGGTGCGCACGTAACCGAGGTCCACGAGGGTGAGCAGGAACCGGCGCGCGGCGGCACGGGTCAGGCCGGTCGAGCGCGCCACGTCGCTCAGCGTCAGCTCCACCGCGTCGGCATGGAACGCCTTGATCACGGCGAGCCCGCGCTCCAGCGACTGCACGTGGTGGGCGCCGCGGGCGACCTCCGTCTCACCCTCGTCCATGCCGGTGACCCTATCCGGCCGCGGGGTCACCGAGTTCGGCGAGCGTGCGCTGGGCGATGGCGAACGCGGCGTTCGCGGCGGGCGCGCCCGTGTAGACCGCGGTGTGCAGGAGGACCTCGCCGATCTCGGCCGCGGTCAGCCCGTTGCGCACCGCGGCCCGTACGTGCATGGCCAGTTCCTCGTGGCAGTGCAGCGCGGTGAGCGTGGCCAGCGTGACGGCGCTGCGGGTGCGCCGGTCCAGCCCGTCCCGGGACCACACCGTGCCCCAGGCGCCCTCGGTGATGTAGTCCTGGAACGGCCGGGTGAACTCGGTGGTGTTCGCGACCGCGCGATCGACGTGCTCGTCGCCGAGCACCTCGCGCCGGACCTTCATCCCGGTCTCGTGACGTTCGCTCACCGCTGTCCCTTCATGGTTTCGGCCCGCACGGCTTCAGCTCTCCGCGGATTTCAGGTGTTCGAGGATGATCCGGGAGAACTCGGCGGGCTGCTCGTAGCTGCCCAGGTGCGCCGCGCCCGCGACGACTTCGAGCCGGGCACCCGGGACGGCGTCCGCGATCAGCCTGCCGTGCTCGGGCGGGGTCGCCGGGTCCTCGGCGCCCGCGATGACGACCGTGGGCGCGGTGATCCCCGGCAGCGCGTCCACCTGGTCCATCCGCTCGATCAGCTCGCAGCACGCCGCGTAGCCCTCGGCGGGGGTCCCGGCGATCATCGCCCGCAGGAACTCGGCCTCGCCGGGGTTGCGCCGCGCGTACTCCGGTGTCACCCAGCGGCTGACTCCGCCTTCCGCGACCACGCCGGTGCCCTCCGCGCGGACCAGCCCGGCCCGCTCGGCCCACATGCTCGGCGGTCCGAGCCTGGCCGAGGTGCAGCACAGGGACAGGCTCGCGATCCGCTCCGGGGCGTGCACCCCGGCCCACATCCCGGTCATGCCGCCCAGCGAGAGGCCGACCAGGTGCGCCCGCGCCACGCCCTGCTCGTCGAGGAGCGCGAGCAGGTCGGCGAGGAGATCGTCCAATGTGTACGGACCGGACGGCACCGGCGAGGCACCGTGCCCGCGGGTGTCGTACCGGATCACCCGGAAACCCTGCCGTACCAACGGTTCCACCTGCGGTGCCCACATGCGGTGGTCACTGCCGAGGGAACCGCTGAGTACGACGGCGGGGCCGTCGGCGGGGCCGTCCACCACGCTGTGCACCCGGACCGGGTCACTCACCTGGGCCTCCTCAAGGTCGCGGTCTCAAGTATCACAGTGCGAAGAACACCGTCTCGTCGTCACCCTGCAGGCGTACGTCGAAGCGGTAGCCGTCCGCCGTCTTCGCCGCGATCAGGGTGTGCCGCCGGTCCTCGGGGACCGTGGCGAGTACGGGGTCGGCGGTGTTGTCCCGGTCCGCGAAGTAGATCCGCGTGGTCACCCGGTGCAGCAGCCCGCGGGCGAACACCGAAACGTCGATATGCGGTGCCTGCTCGGCACCGTCCGCCCCCGGCACCGCGCCCGGGAGCACGGTGAGGATCCCGTAGCCACCGGTGGGATCGGTCGGGCAGCGGCCGAAGCCGCGGAAGCCGGAGGACACCGCCCCGCGCGGATCGTCGGGGTGGTCGAACCGGCCCTCGGGATCGGCCTGCCAGGTCTCGATCATCGCGTCCGGGATCGGCTCGCCCACGCCGTCGAAGACGGTGCCGCGGATCCACACCGCGCCCGGGGTGCCCTCCGGCACGACATAGGGCCCGTCCTCCCACGGCAGCCCGATGGACAGGTAGGGACCCACGGTCTGCGAGGGCGTCGACAGCAGTTCGGCCATCAGTGCTCGTCCTCCTCGTCCTCGAACACCGAGGCCTCACGGCCCCGCAGCACGATGTCGAACTGGAAAGCCAGTGCCCAGTGGTCCTCGGTGCGGTCGAGGTCGAACCGGGCGATCATCCGCTGCCGCGCCTTCTCGTCCGGGATGGAGTTGAAGATCGGGTCCTGGGCGAACAGCGGATCGTCCGGGAAGTACATCTGGGTGACCAGCCGCTGGGTGAACGCGCTGCCGAACACCGAGAAGTGGATGTGCGAGGGGCGCCAGGCGTTGTCGTGGTTCTTCCAGGGGTACGCGCCGGGCTTGATCGTGGTGAAGGTGTAGCGGCCCTCGCCGTCGGTCACTGTCCGGCCGGCGCCGTCGAAGTTCGGGTCGAGCGGGGCGGGCCAGCGGTCACCGGTGTGCCGGTAGCGGCCGCCGGCGTTCGCCTGCCAGATCTCGACCAGTGAGTTCCGCACCGGGCGGCCCTCGCCGTCGAGCAGCCTGCCGGTGACGATGATCCGCTGTCCCTGTGGCTCTTCGGCGTGCTGACGGGTCAGGTCGTTGTCGAACTCGCCGATCCGGCCGGGGCCGAGCAGCGGACCGGTGACCTCGGTGAGCTGCTGCGGCAGCACCACGAGGGGCTGTTTCGGGTGTCGCAGGGCCGTCGAGCGATAGCCGGCGGAATCCAGCGGCGGGTGGGTGCCCTCCGGGTCGTGCCGGTAACGCGGCAGCCGGAGTCCGGTCGGTGCGGCCACTGCCTGCTCTCCTCTCACGGGCATTCGGTTCACTGGCCTTCGATGACGACGGCGAGGCCCTGCCCGACGCCGATGCAGATCGCGGCGAGGCCCCAGCCGCCGCCCCTGCGGTGCAGCTCGTGGGCGAGCGTGCTGAGGATCCGTCCGCCCGAGGCGCCGAGCGGGTGGCCGATGGCGATCGCGCCGCCGTGCACGTTCACGATCCCCGGGTCGAGCTCCGGCCAGTCCTTCAGGCAGGCCAGCGACTGCGCGGCGAACGCCTCGTTCAGCTCGACCGCGGCCAGGTCGGACCAGCCGATCCCGGCGCGCTCCAGCGCGATCTCGGCCGCGCGGACCGGGCCGATGCCGAACACGTCCGGATCGACGCCCGCCGCGCCCCGGCCCGCGATCCGGGCCAGCGGGCGGATGTCGAGCCGTCCGGCTGCGGCCTCGTCACCGAGCAGCAGCGCCGAGGCGCCGTCGTTGAGCGGGGACGCGTTGCCCGCCGTGACCGTCCCTTGTGGACGGAAGACCGGCTTGAGCTTGGCCAGCTTCCCGGCGCTGGAGTCGGGCCGGATCCCCTCGTCCCGGCTCAGCTCGACACCCTCGACGGGGACCACGTGGTTGTCGTAGAACCCCTCGTCCCAGGCACGGGCGGCGTTGCGGTGGCTGCGGGCGGCGAACTCGTCCTGCTCGTCCCGGCCGATGCCGTACCGTTCGGCGAGACGCTCGGTGGATTCCCCGAGGGAGATCGTCCACTGCTCGGGCATCTTCGGGTTGACCATCCGCCAGCCCAGCGCCGTCGAGTAGAGCGTCTGGTTGGCGTTCGGGAACGCCTTCTCCGGCTTCGGCATCACCAGCGGCGAGCGGCTCATCGACTCCACGCCGCCCGCGACCGCCAGCGAGGCGTCGCCGACCTGGATCGCCCTGCTCGCCTGGCCGACCGCCTCCAGCCCCGAACCGCAGAGCCGGTTGACCGTGCTGCCCGGCACCGAGGTGGGCCAGCCCGCGAGCAGCGCCGCCATCCGCGCGACGTTGCGGTTGTCCTCGCCGGCGCCGTTGGCGTCACCGAGGGTCACCTCGTCCACAGTGGACGGATCGAGGCCGGTGCGCTCGGCGAGCGCGCGCAGCACACCGGCGGCGAGGTCGTCGGGGCGTACCCCGGACAGCGCCCCGCCGTACCGGCCGAACGGGGTCCGGACCGCGTCCAGGATGAAAACGTCGCTCATGCGCCGGCCTTCCGAAGCTCGCGGAGCAGGGTCAGCTCCTGATCGGTGGGCGCGGGGGTGACGGCGAGGTCGTCCGCCACCTTGAGTGCCCAGCCGGTGGCCGCCACCGCCTGCTCGAGCTCCACGCCGGGGTGCAGCTCGGTCAGGGTCAGCTCGGCGGTCTCCGGGTCGGGCCGCAGCAGCCCGAGATCGGTCACGACCAGCGTCGGGCCCGCACCGGGCAGGCCGAGCCGCTCGCGGTCGCCCTTGCCGGTGCCGTGCCCGAACGAGGTGACGAAGTCGACCTTGTCGACGAAGGCACGGGTGTTCTGCCGCAGCACGACGAACACCTCCTTGCAGGACGCGGCGATCTCCGGCGCGCCACCGGCCCCCGGCAGCCGCACCTTCGGATCACGGTAGTCCGAACCGATCACCGTGGTGTTGATGTTGCCGAACCTGTCCAGCTGTGCCGCGCCGAGGAAGCCGACGTCGATACGGCCGGGCTGGAGCCAGTAGTTGAACACCTCGGGCACGCCCACCACCGCGTCGGCGGTGTCGGCCAGCTCGCCGTCGCCGATCGACAGCGGGAGCCGGGACGGTTTCGCGCCGAGACAGCCGGATTCGTAGATCAGCGTCAGGTTCGGGGCGTGCGTGCGGCGGGCCAGGTTCGCCGCCGTGCTCGGCAGCCCGATCCCGACGAAGCAGGACATGCCGTTGCCGAGCGCCCGCGCCGCCGCGACGCTCATCATCTCGTCGGCCGTGTAGCTCATGCGATCGCCTCGCTTCGCGACACAGTGTCGAATCCCTTGTGGCGCATGATGTCCATGATTCGCTCGCAAGCGTCGCTCATGCCGTCACCCCCGTCAGCTCGGTGAGCCAGCCGGTGAAGGCGTCCCTGTCCCGGCCGATCGCGTCCCAGGCCTGATAGGCCTCGTTGTCCCGCTCGTAGTAGCCGGCCGCGTAGGACGGCTTCGCCCCGCCCGGCACCTCGGCCACCGCGGTGACCACCCAGGCGGGCAGCACCAGCGCGCCCGGCCGGGGTTCCAGCTCGTCGACGACCTCCTCGACGGTGACGAGCGACCGTTTCGCCGCCAGCACCGCCTCCTTCTGCACCCCGGTGATGCCCCAGATCTGGACGTTGCCCGCGCGGTCGGCGCGCTGGGCGTGCACGATCGAGACGTCGGGGTTCAGCGCGGGCACCGCGGTCAGCTGCTCCCCGGTGAAGGGACACGTGATCGGTTTGATGGTGCCGGTCTGGGCGGGGAGATCGGTGCCGCGGTATCCGCGCAGCACCGCGAACGGCAGCCCCGAGGCGCCCGCGACGTACCGGTTGGCCATGCCGGCGTGGCTGTGTTCCTCGATCTCCAGCGGGACCGGCCAGGAGTGCTGGACCGCGTCGCGGAAGCGGTGCAGGGACCCGACGCCGGGGTTGCCGCCCCAGGAGAACACGAGCTTGCGCGCGCAGCCCGCGCCGATCAGCTGGTCGTACACGATGTCCGGGGTCATCCTGACCAGTGTGAGATCGCGCCGGCGCTGCCGGATGATCTCGTGGCCCGCCGCGACCGGGATGAGGTGCGTGAACCCCTCGAGCGCGACGGTGTCCCCGTCACGCACCAGGCGCCGCACGGCCTCACTCAGCGACAGCAGCTCTGCCATCCCGTGCTCCTTGTCCGGTGTCTGTGGTCCGGCGTCCGCCGTCCGCAATGTTCGGATAGCGCACATCCGTTCTGCATCTGAACATAGCACGGCCGCCGGACACCCGGCGAGCCTCCTTCCGGTGAATGGACGAAAAGCGCCCGGCTGTACTGAATTCGGCCGACGCGGGAACCGGCCGGACCGGGATACGCTGCCCCGCCATGGACAGCCATCTGCGTCCCGAGCTGGCACGGATGGTCCAAGCGGCGATGGCCGAGCCGGACCAGCACGTCCCGTTCTTCGCCGACAGCCGCGAAGACGTGCTGTCCCCGGAAACCCTCGAAACCATCGCCGGGTTCCTCGGTGCCGCGCGGCATCGGCTCGGCCCGGACCGGGTGCCCCCGTCCGACGTCGATCTGGAGACGGTCTACCTCGCCGCCTGCTACTTCTGGGCCCGCTGCCGTTTCCTGTCCGAGGAACAGTCTCGATGGGAGCATCGGGTTTCGCTCGCCCTGCTGTCGGTCGTGCACGCGATCCGGCCGGAAAGCGTGCCACAGCCCCGTCGCGCCCAGTTCGCCCGTCACCCGGACGAGCCGGCGCCGGTCGCGGACATCCTGCACGGGACGGCGATGATCCTGGCGGCCGGGAGCGGGCGGCACCGGCGTGAAAGCGGGCTGTGGACGGCCGTGGCGCTGCTCGGGTACGCGCGGGACGCGGTGACCGGCGGTCCCGCCCCGGAGCTGGTGTTCGACCACGGCGTCCTGTTCGCCGGCCTCCACGAGTTCACCGGGGATCCCGACCATCTCCGCGCGGCGGTCGCGCTCATGCGAAAGGCCGTCGCGATGTTCCCGGGCGAAGCGCCCGAAACGATGCTCACCACTCTCGCCCGTACGCGCGAGCAAGCCGAGAAGGCGCAACAACCTCCGGAGCCGCTCCCCGGCGACGTCGAGCGCGACACCGCGTCGGCCCGAGATTCCTTGGCCGGGATCCGCAGGGACTCCCCGGACTACGGACGGCTCCTCACCGCGCTGGGTACCGCGTTGCATCGGCGCTTCGCGGTCTTCGGCTCGCTCGGCGACCTCGCCGAGGCCATCCGCTGCCTCGAAACCGCCGTCGCGCACACCCCGATGACACGGGACGACCAGCCGGCCGCCCGCATCGCGCTCGCCCTCGCGCTGGCGGACCGCGGAAAGCACGCCGGACAGCCCGGCGACCTCGACCGCGCGACGACGCTCCTGAGCGAGGTGACCACGGATCCCGCCGCCGGTGAACCACATCGGCGGCGGGCACGGCACGAACTCGCCCGGCTCCCGGACCGGCCGGAACCGGCCCGCGAGGAACCGGTGGTCACCGCGCACGACATCCCTTTCCGCCTGCGCGCCGCGTACTCCCGTGGCCTGCGGTGCGCCCTGCTCGGCCACGCCGACCAGGCGAGCCGCGCCTTCGGCCACGCACTCGACGACCTGCTGCCGAAGCTGAGCGGCTCCCCGCGCGGGATCCCGTCCCCGGCCGGGGACGCGGCCGCCGTCGCGCTCGAACGGGGCAGCCCTGCCGAAGCGCTCGTCCGGCTCGAACAGGGCCGGGCGGCGGTGCTCGCCGCGGCCGTCGGGCTGCGACCGCACGCCGAGCTCGCCGCGCGTCATCCCGGACCGGCCCGGCGGCTCGCCGAGTCCTGCGCGACGCTCAACCACGACGCGGCGTCCGCGCGTGACCGCCGCCGCGCCGAGGACGAT
This sequence comes from Amycolatopsis samaneae, assembly GCF_039541975.1. Taxonomy (NCBI): domain Bacteria; kingdom Bacillati; phylum Actinomycetota; class Actinomycetes; order Pseudonocardiales; family Pseudonocardiaceae; genus Amycolatopsis; species Amycolatopsis samaneae. The sequence continues at coordinate 490,250 of NZ_BAABHG010000003.1, read as the reverse complement.
TTCCGCGAGACGGTGAGCGAGATCCGGGCCCTCCCCGGATTCGACCGGTTCCTGCGGCACCGCGACTTCTGGTCCTTGCGCAAGGCCGCCGCGCAGGGACCGGTCGTCGTCGTCAACGTCGCGGAGCTGGGCTGCGCGGCACTGCTGGTGGCCCCCGGCGCGGACGCGCCCGAGGTGGTGCCGCTGCCGGGAGTCACCCGGCCGGAGGTCTTCCACCGGGCCGAGGCGTTCCTCGCCGCGGCCACCGCACTGTCCCTTGTGGACGGCCAAACCGAGCGAGCAGGCCACGACCGGACCGTCACGACGACCCTGGACTGGCTGTGGGACCACATCGCGGGCCCGGTGCTGAAGGCGCTGGACCTCGACGAGCACAGCGAGGAGGGACCCCGGCTCTGGTGGTGCCCGACCGGTCCGTTGTCCCTGCTGCCCCTGCACGCCGCGCGCTGCGCCGCCGACGGGAGTCATGCCTGCGACCGCGTCGTCTCCTCCTACACCCCGACGCTCGGCGCCCTCCTGGACGCACGGGCGCGGCGGGAAACTACGGTCCGGCCGTTCCTCGGCGTCGGCGCGGGCCCTCGGCACGCCGTCGACGCCGAGCTGGCGGCACTGCCCCGGCATCCGTCCCTGCTCGTCGGTACCCGGGCCACCCGCGACGCCGTGCTCGCGGCCATCCGGTCCCGGCACCGGGCACACTTCGCCTGCCACACCGAGCACGACCCGGCCGCCCCCTCGCGCAGCGGACTGGCGCTGCACGACGGGCCGCTCACGGTGCGCGAACTGGCCGCCGAACAGCCGGACGGGGAATTCGCGTTCCTGCTCACCGGGCACACCCTGCCCGGCGGTCCCGGTGACGAGACACTCACGCTCGCCGCCGCGTGCCGGCTCGCCGGGTACCGGCACGTCGTCGGGAGCCTGTGGCCGACCGGCACCGAGGTCAGGCGGCTGCTCACCCGCGAACTGTACCGCCTGCTGTCCCCCACCGCGGACGACACCGCGCTCGCACTGCACCGGGCGACGCGAAGACTGCGCACCGAATCCCGTTACGCGACAACGCCGTTCTGGGCCTCGTTCGTCCACATTGGACCGTAAAGACGTGAAGGGGCCTCCGCGCCCGGACACCGCCGCGCGCGGAGGCCCCTTCTCCCCCTTGTTCCCCCAGGTCACGCCCCCGCGGGCGGGAACCACTCGACGGCCTTGAAGTCCCCGCTCTCGACCTTTTCGAACGGCGCGCTCGACAGGCACTTCGGCACGGACTTACCGTCCTCGACCACCCAGCTGTACCCGACGCGGTCGTGCTTTCCGTTGTCGTACACGGTGATCCCGCGCCGCAGTCCCCGCAGCGCGGGCAGGTTCGTGTCCGTGACGACCCCGGTCAGCACCGCGACCGGCCCGCCGACGACCAGGCAGTCCACCCTCCCGGCGAACCAGCCGAAGTCCTTCCCGGACCGGTGACTCACCCGGAACGTCCCCCGCGCTTCCGGGCCGAGCCCGTGCGCGTCGACGGCGAACCGGACGTCCTGGCCGTCGGCGCGATACAGCTTCGCGCTGCCCACCAGGCTCGGTTCGGCCGGGGTGGGCGCCGCGCTCGCCGCCGCCCCGCCCGCCACGGTGACCGCGGCCGCCAGCGCCACCGCCGCGAGTGCCCGTTTCGTTCCCCTCATCGCGTTCTCCCCTTCGCTCCCACGTTCCGGCGGTCCGCCCGCCGTGTCCCCACCCTCCCCGGACACCGGGGTGCGACGGCTCAACCGCGGAGGGGAACCGCCTCACCCGCGATGGGGATCGCCGTCTCCCCCTGGCACTAGGCTGTCCCGGTGCCTTCCCGACCTTTGATCGCCGTGACGCGCTGGATCCCGGACGAAGCGGTGAAAATCCTCGCCGAAGCGGGCGAGGTCCGCGTCTCCCCCGCCGACCGCCCGCTCGGCCCCGGCGAACTGCGCGAGTTCACCGCCGGCGCGTCCGCGATCGTCGGCATGCTCCACGACCGCGTCGACGGGGCACTCGCCGACGCGGCGGGGCCGGGGCTGCGGATCGTCGCCAACGTCGCGGTCGGCCACGACAACATCGACGTCCCGGCGCTCGCCGGGCGCGGCGTCGTGGTGACCAACACGCCCGGCGTGCTCACCGACGCCACCGCGGACCTCACCTTCGGCCTCATCCTGTCGCTCACCCGGCGGCTCGGGGAGGGCGAACGCCTCGTCCGCGCCCGTGAACCGTGGTCGTTCCACCTCGGTTTCCTGCTGGGGTCCGGTCTGCAGGGCAAGACGCTGGGCATCGTCGGGCTCGGCCAGATCGGCCGGGCGGTCGCCCGGCGCGCGGCCGCGTTCGGCATGCGGATCGTCTACACCGGAAGGAAACCGGCACCGTCCGAAGTGGAATCCGCGCTCGCCGCGGAGTTCGTCCCCTTCCCCGAGCTGCTGGCCGGCGCCGACCTCGTGTCGCTGCACTGCCCGCTCACCGCCGAGACCCGGCACCTCGTCGACGCCGCCGCGCTGCGCGCGATGAAACCCGGCGCGTACCTGGTGAACACCACGCGCGGCCCGGTCGTCGACGAGTCCGCGCTGGCCGACGCGCTCGAAGCGGGGGAGATCGCCGGCGCGGCGCTCGACGTGTTCGAGCGGGAGCCGTCGGTGGAGGAAAGACTGCTGGCGCGGGACGACGTCGTGCTGACCCCGCACCTGGGTTCGGCGACGGTGGAGACCCGCACGGCGATGGCCGTGCTGGCCGCCCGCAACGTGGTCTCGGTGCTCGCCGGGAACGATCCGCTGACGGAGGTCCGGCCATGAACGACCGCAGGACCCGCGTCGTGATCGCACCGGACAAGTTCAAGGGCAGCCTCACCGCGGTCGAGGCCGCCGAGTCGATCGCGCTCGGCGTACGGGACGCCCTGCCCGGCGCGGAGGTACTGACCTGCCCGGTCGCCGACGGCGGGGAAGGCACCCTCGACGTGCTGGCCGCGGCCGGTGCCCGCGTGGTGGAGCTGCGCGTGCGCGGCCCGCTGGACGACGCGGTGGACGCGCGGTACGCGATGCTCGACGGCACCGCGTACGTCGAGTCCGCGCGGGCCTGCGGCATCGAGTTCGTCGAGCCGAGCACGGCGACGGCGCTGGCCGCGCACACCTGGGGTGTCGGCGAACTACTCGGGCACGCGCTGGCGAACGGCGCGCGCGAGCTGGTGCTGACCGTCGGCGGCACGGCGAGCACGGACGGCGGCGCGGGCATGCTCGCCGCACTGGGCGCCGGGGTGTCCGGCGCCACGGGCGCGCCGGTCGGGCTCGGTGGTGGCGCGCTCGCCGGGGTCGCGACGGTCGCGCTCGGCCCGGTGCGCGAGCGGCTGGGCCGCGTCCCGGTCGCGGTGGCGACGGACGTGACGAACCCGCTCGTGGGCCCGGACGGGGCGGCCTCGGTGTTCGGACCGCAGAAGGGCGCGGGCCCGCACGAGGTCGCACTGCTCGACGACGCGCTGGGCCGCTGGGCCGAGGCACTGCACGCCGAGGGCGCGCCCGACGTGTCCGCGGTGCCGGGCGCGGGCGCCGGCGGCGGGGTCGCCGCCGGGGCCATCGCGGGACTGGGCGGGAAGGTGGAGTCGGGTTTCGCGCTGCTCGCCGCGCTGACCGGGGTCGACGCCGCGCTGGAGGGCGCGGATCTCGTCATCACCGGCGAGGGTTCCCTTGACGAGCAAAGCCTTTCCGGCAAGGCACCGGCCGGGATCGCCGCGCGGGCGGCGCGGCACGGAGCGGATCTGCTGGTGCTGGCCGGACGCGTCCAGCTCTCGTCCGAGCAGCTGGCGGCGCTGGGTGTCGCGGGCGCGGCGGCGTTGGTCGACCGCGCCACCTCCCTGGCCGACGCGACACGGAACGCCGCCGAACACCTCCGGGCGCAGGCCGCGACGCTGACCCGGAGCTGGTCAGAAGGCCGTAACTAAACAAATTTGGTGATTAACACACAAGCATCCCGGCGATCTGGTTAGGGTTGGCCCGCGCCGGAAAGGCTCCGGCCACCACCGGAAAGACGGGGGATTCATGCGTAAAACAGCAGCTCTGTCCGTGCTCGCCGCCGCCACGGCACTGACCACCGGGATCCTGCTCCCGGGAACCGCGCTCGCGAGCACCCCCGCGGCCGTCACCCAGGCCGCCGGGCCTCAGCCGGCCCGTTTCGACGGCGACGGTGTCCGCATCCACGAGGCGCCGAACGACGGCAGCAAGACGTTGGGTCTTGGCTACCGGAACCACGCGGTCACGCTCTACTGCACCACCAACACGGCTCCGGCCTTCGGGCGCATAACCGACCTCACGACGGGTGTCACCGGCTACGCCCGGACCGGCTGGGTCGTCCAGACCGGCAGCGGCCCGTCGGTCGGGTTCTGCTAGCCGCGAGCTCGGCAGTGCCAGCGCTCTCCCGCTGACACGTCGGTGTGAACACGCTTTCCGATCGCCCGGAAAGCGTGTTCACACCGGGATCACTGCTGCGGCAGTACGGCGAAAGCGACGTCGCCGGCGTCGTTCTGCTGCACGTCGAGGACCTTGTCGTCCAGCAGCGCGGCGGCCTGGGGTTCGAGGAACACCTTCGCGCCGGTGTCTTCGGAGCCGAGGACACTGTCACCGTCCTGCGGCGCGGACGCCACGGTCAATTCCAGCTGAGCCCCTTCGCCGTCCTGGTCCTGGAGCGCGAAGCGCAGCCCGCTGCCTTCCGCACCTCCCTGTGTGGTGAGTGCGGTAATGGCCTCGGCGGCGGCTTCAGTAACGGTCAGCAATTTTCGGCCTTCCCTTCGCCTACGGTCGAAATCCACTGGGCGTCCACGCTAGGGGCGGTGACCCCGCGGCGCAGTGTGAGTGACGAACGGCCCGGTCACGACCCCGTGTCCCGCCTCCGGTTCGCCGCCCTGATCGCGTCGGCGACCGTGCCGCCCACCGACGGTTCGGCACCCGTATCGGGAGAGCCGGCACGGAGCTCGTCGTTTTCGGGAGCCTCGATGGAGGTGGATCCGTCGGGTCGAGCCGATTCACGGTCGCTCAAGGCGTTCCTCCCATGCGTTTCCGCTTCCGTAGGGCATACCCGGGGAAGCCTTCACCGAAACGGGCGACTCCCTGTCACCGGGATCACAAATCTTCAACCTCTTCAACAGATTCACGATTCCGTAAAACGGAGGTAGCCTCGATCCATGACCATGACGAGGTGGGCTCCAGGGCGACAGCCCCTCCGGCACACCCCGCGACGCCGGCACGAACTGGGCGGGCACGCCGCCTGGTACCTCGTCGCCGGCGTGGTCACCACGGGCGCCCAGGCCGCGTTGTTCCTCGCGCTGCGGCCGCCGCTCGGCGCCCAGCCGGCAAACCTGGTGGCGATCGCGCTGACCACGCTCGCCAACACCGAGTTCCACCGCCGGGTCACCTTCACGGGGCGCGCGGGAAGCATCGGGAAGCGGCAGCTCCAGAACCTGGTGACGTTCGTCTTTTATGCCGGGTATGGCTCGATCGTGTTAGCGGGGCTCGACGCCGTCGTCGGCACCCCGACGGCGTGGGAGCAGACCGTCGCGTTGCTCGCGGCCAGCATCGTGGGCGGGGTCGCTCGCTTCGTACTGCTGAGGTGGTGGGTTTTCGCCCATCCGACGACTGAAACCGTCAAAAACTGAGCTTCGGACGTCGATTTCAGCACATACTGAGAATCGCAAATTGCAGTGCGCAACTCTCGGTATCGCTTGTGTCAAGACCAGTCCTGCTATCGAGGTATCTCTAGTTGAAATCTGGACGGACGACGTGCACGCGCATACGATTACGCTGCGTCGCACCAGTGGCGGGTATGACCTGATCTTACGGCCCATTCGCTGCTAAAACGTTACGGAGCGTTGACCCCGTCTGGAGACAGCACCGGGGTCGCCGGGGAGACGACCATGACAGCAGTGACCAGCACGACCCGCGCCGATTCGCCCGCGGCACTGCCCGGCTACACGACGCCGGAGGCAATGCCGCGGCCTGGCGGGCGGCTGACCAAGGAGGACCTGGACCCGCTCGTACACGACGCCGGGAGCGGGGACCCGGCGGCGGTGCACGCGCTACTGCGGAAGATCGAACCGGTGGTGGTGCGCTACTGCCGGGCCCGGATGGGCGGGCGCGACCTGTCCTACCTCTCCGCCGACGACGTCGCGCAGGAGGTCTGCCTCGCCGTGCTGAAGGCGCTCCCCGGTTACCAGGACCGCGGCGGCTCGTTCCTCTACCTCGTGCACGCCATCGCCGCCAACAAGGTCGCCGACGCCTACCGCGCGGTGGCCCGCGACCGCTCCGACCCGGTCCCCGAGCTCCCGGAACGCCCGCTGGCCGACAACGAGCCGGAAACCCACGCCCTGCACGTCGACCTCGGCGCCCGTCTCGGCAGGCTGCTCGCCAAGCTGCCGCGCGTGCAGCAGGAGATCCTCGCCCTGCGCATCGCCGTCGGCCTCTCCGCCGCCGAGACCGCCGAAGCGCTCGGCATCTCCCCCGGCAACGTCCGCGTCACGCAGCACCGTGCCCTCGGCCGTCTCCGCGCCATGATCCAGGACGAAGAGTTCTGACCCCGATCACGCGAGATCTCCGTTCAATCACGCGAGTTCTGCCTTCAAGCACGCGAACCGGCCGGTTCAGGTCAGACCGTAGAGCGTCCGCGCGTTGTGCTCGAACACCGCGAGACGCTCGGAGTCCGACAAGGATCCCGTGAGCGCCACCGCGGTGTCCACGACGACTTCGTAGGACGCCGCCAGCTCGCACACCGGCCAGTCCGAGCCGAACACCAGGCGCGCGGGCCCGAACGTCTCCAGCACGTGCTCGGCGTACCGGCTCAGGTGCCCGACCCGCCACGCCGCCCAGTCCGCCTCGGTCACCAGGCCGGACAGCTTGCAGCAGACGTTCTCCCGTGCCGCCAGCGCCGCGACCTCCGCTGCCCACGGCTGCCAGCCGCCCGCCGCGATCGGGGGCTTGGCCGCGTGGTCGAGCACGAACCGCTGGTCCGGCAACGCCTCGACGGCCCGTCGCGCGGCGGGCAGCTGCGCGACGGTCACCAGCAGGTCGTAGGCGAGCCCCGCGGCCCCGACCGCGGCGAGCCCGCGCCGGACGTCCGGGCGCAGCAGCCAGTCCGCGTCGTCCTCGTTCTCCACCTGGTGCCGGATCCCGACCAGCGGTCCCTTCTCGGCGAGCTCCGCCAGGGTGTCCGCGACGTCGGGCGCGGTGAGGTCGATCCAGCCGACGACACCGGCGATCACCGGCTCGGCCTTCGCGGCGGCGAGGAACTCCGCTGTCTCTTCGACCGCCGAGACCGTCTGCACCAGCACCGTCGCGTGCACCCCGGCGGCACCGGTCACCGCGCGCAGATCGTCCACTGTGTACGGACGGCGGACGGGGTCCAGCGCGGGCCCGGCCATCCACGGGTAGTCCCGGCGGGCCGGATCCCAGAGGTGGTGGTGCGCGTCGATCACGGCAGCCTCCCGGTCACCACGTCCGGGCGCAGCAGGCCCGCGTCGATCAGTTCGGCCCACAGTAAGGGCGGAACGTCCGCGCGCGCCCGGCGCGCGTTCGCGCTCACCTGTCCGGGGTCGTGCGCCCCGACGACCACCGAGGCCACCGCCGGGTGCGCGGCGGGCAGGGCCAGCGCCGCGCTCGGCAGCTCGACGCCGTGCCGCGCGCAGATCGCCGCGATCCGCTCCGCCCGCTCCACCAGTGAGCCGGGCGCCTCCGCGTAGTCGTACATCCGCCCCGGCTCGGCGGTGGCGAGGATCCCGCCGTTGAACGCGCCGCCGACGACCACCGCGACCCCGCGCCCGGCGCACAACGGCAGCAGTTCGTCCTGCGCGGCCTGATCCAGCAGGGTGTACCGGCCCGCGACGAGCACGACGTCGAGATCGAAGCGCCGGACGAACTCGGCGGGCATCGCGGCCTGGTTCATCCCGACCCCGACCGCGCCGAGGACGCCCTGTTCGCGCAGCGCGAGCAGGGCGGGGAACGCGCCGGACACCGCGTCGTCGAAATGCTCGTCGGGATCGTGCACGTAGGCGAGGTCGACGCGGTCGAGGCCGAGCCGCGTCAGGCTGTCCTCAAGCGACCGTAGGACGCCGTCGCGGCTGAAGTCCCAGCGACGCCGATAGGCGGCGGGCACGACGAAACCGGCGTCGTCCGTGCGCACCGCGCCCTCGGGATCGGGGTCCAGGATCCGGCCGACCTTGGTCGAGACCACGTACTCGTCGCGCGGGTAGGCCGCGAGCGCCGCGCCGAGGCGACGTTCGGACAGGCCGAGCCCGTAGTGCGGCGCGGTGTCGAAGTAGCGGATGTCCTCGTCCCACGCCCGCGCGACGGTCGCGACGGCGGTTTCGTCGTCCATGACGTGATAGAGGTTTCCCAGCTGCGCACAGCCGAGACCGAGCGAGGACAGCTTCACGGCAGCTCCCAGACGAGCCCGAGCCCGGTGTCGTTCCCGGAGTAGTCGTCCTCGACGTCGAGCAGTTCCGCCATCCTGGCCTGCCAAGGGACGTTCGCCGGGTGCGCACGCAGCGCCGCCCGCATCGCGGCGTAGTCGTCCACCTCCACCAGGTGGAAAAGATCCAACCCGTCGCGCCAGATCCGCCACGAGCGCACGCCCGCCTCCCGCAGCGCGGTGTCCAGCTCCGCCGGGATCACGGCGTGGACGCGCTCGTACTCGGCCTCCTTGCCGGGTTTGAGCCGAGTGTGCAGCGCCACTGTCTGTGGTACCCGATCGTGGGTCATCGCTCCTCCTTCACGGTGGCCGTGGCACGCTGTGCACAGCACACCGAAACATCCGAGGTCTTCTGCAGGGAGGGGTGGCGCGGATGCCCGTCACCGACGTCGCGATCGACAAGATCAAGGACATGATCATCTCGGGCGAGCTCGCCCCGGGTGACCGGCTGCCGAAGGAGGCCGAACTCGCCCAGCGGCTCGGGCTTTCCCGCAGTTCGCTGCGCGAGGCCGTGAAAGCGCTCTGCCTGATCCGCGTGCTCGACGTCCGCCAGGGCGACGGCACGTACGTCACCAGCCTGGAGCCGAACCTGCTGCTCGACGCGATGACGTTCGTGGTGGACTTCCACCGCGACGACACCGTGCTCGACTTCCTCGCGGTACGCCGGATCCTGGAACCCGCCGCGACGGCGATGGCCGCGCTGCACATGAGCGACGAGGACATCGCCGAACTGGGCGCGATGCTCGGCGAACTGGAGGACGCGCCGACCGTCGAAGCGCTCGTCGCGAACGACCTGCAGTTCCACCGCAAGATCGCCGACGGCTCCGGCAATCCCGTGCTGTGTTCGCTGCTGGACAGCCTTTCCGGGCCGACGACGCGGGCGCGGGTCTGGCGTGGACTCACCCAGGAGGGCGCCGTCGCGAAGACGCGGGAGCAGCACACGGCGATCTACGAGGCCATCGCGGCCCACGAGCCCGAGCTGGCCCGGTCCTGGGCCACCGTGCACGTCGCGGGCGTCGAGCAGTGGCTCCGCAACGCGCTGGGCTCCGCCGACGAAGACGCCCCCGCCGCTTCCTGACACCGTCGCCTCCTTCACGAGCAGTGGTCCGTGGGGGCCTCCCTGAGGGACCTGGAGTCCCTCAGGGAGGCCCCCACGGACATCCGATGATCATGACTTCGGAGGGTTACGTCTGGGGTTTGCCCCCGGCGTAGCGGGCGATGATCAGCGCGATGAGGATGATCGCGCCGTAGATGGCCTTCATCCACTCCGGCGGTACGTGCGCCACCTGCAGCAGGCTCGTCACCGACTGCAGGAGCAGCACGCCGGTGAGCGCGCCGACCAGTGAGCCCTTGCCGCCGTCGAGCGAGATCCCGCCGATCACCGCGGCCGCGAACACCTGCAGGATCATGCCGTTGCCCTGGTCGGCACCCAGCGCGCCGACGTAGCCGGTGTAGGCGAGCCCGCCGATCGCGGCGAGGACACCGGCGACGACGAACACCAGCCACGAGATCCGGTCCACCCGGATGCCCGCCGCGCGGGCCGCCTCGCGGTTGCCGCCGATCGCGTAGAGCGCCCGGCCGACGCGGTGGTACCGCAGCACGGCCCCGGCCACCAGGAACAGCACCGCGGCCAGCCACACCGACATCGGCAGCCCGGCGAACGTCGTGGTCGCGAGCGCGGTGAACGGGTCGAGCTGGTCGAACAGCGTCTTGCCCTTGGTGGCGCCGATCTGCACGCCGCGCAGCACGGTCAGCATCGCCAGCGTGACGATGAAGGCGTTGAGCTTCAGCTTGACGATCAGGAACCCGTTGACCGCGCCGATCAGCGCGCCCACGACCAGGATCGCCAGCAGCCCGGCGAACGCGGGCAGTTCGGTGCCGAACCCCGCCGACGCCGCCGGGATGACCACCATGACGCCGATCGCGGGCGCGATGCCCATCGTCGACTCCAGGGAGAGGTCGAACTTCCCGGTGATGAGCACGAGCGATTCGCCCAGCACCACCAGGGAAAGCGCGGCCGACGCCGAGAGAATGCCGACGATGCTGTCGAAGGTCAGGAACGTGTCGCTGATCAGCCCGCCGATGACGAACACCACCACGAGCACCGGTAACAGCGCGAGTTCCCGCAGCCACACGGCCTTCCGGCGCCTCGCCGGTGCGGCCAGCGCCGCCGTCTGAGGATCGGTCTGGAGATTAGTCACCGAGCTGGACTCCTTCGATGTCGGCCACGAGGTCACCGTCGGACCAGCCGGCCCGGTGTTCGGCGACCACCCGTCCCGCACGCAGGACCAGCACGCGGTCGCTCAGGCGCAGATCGTCCAGCTCGTCGCTGACGATCAGCACCGCCTTGCCCTCGGCGCGCACCCGGTCCACGACCGCGAGCAGCGCCTCCTTCGATTTCACGTCGACCCCGGCGGTCGGGTTGATCAGCACGACCACCCGGGGATCGCTCGCCAGCGCGCGGGCGAGCACCACCTTCTGCTGGTTGCCGCCGGACAGGTCCGACACCGGCTGCTCGGCGCCCGCCGCGACGATGTCGTAGTCGGCCAGCGCCCTGGTCGCCTTCGCGTGCCGCGTGCGCGGCGACGCGATCCCGCCGGGGCCGATACGGTCCAAAATGGACAACGTGGCGTTGTCCGCGATGGAGTGCTCCAGCACCAGGCCCTCGTGGTGGCGGTCCCTTGGCACACAGCCGATCCCGGCCCGCAGCGCGGCGGGGATGTCGCCAGGCCGCATCCGTTCGCCGTCCAGCGTGATCGTGCCCGCCGACGGCGAACGCAGCCCGTACACGGTTTCAGCCACCTGGTGCTTGCCGCTGGCGTTGCTGCCCGCCAGCCCGATGACCTCGCCGCGGTGCAGCCGGAACGAGACGCCGGCGAAGCCGTCCCCGGACAGGCCGTCGACGGCCAGCACCTCGGCGGCGTCCTCGGCCAGCGGATCACGCGAAGCCGCGTCACGCACGGCCAGGCCGCCCTTCTCGCCGGTCATCGCGTCGACCAGCTCGGCCCTGCCCACCTCGGCGACCGGCGCGGTCAGCACGTGCCGCGCGTCGCGCAGCACGGTGACCGCCTGGCACACCTCGTACACCTCGTGCAGGTGATGCGAGATGAACAGGAAGGTCACGCCGTTGTCCTGCATCTGGCGCATCCGCTCGAAGAGCCGCTCGATCGCCTGGCTGTCCAGCTGCGCGGTGGGCTCGTCGAGCACGATGAACCGGGCGCCGTAGGACAGCGCGCGGGCGATCTCGACGAACTGCCGGTCCTCCACCGACAGCTCGCCCGCCGGGGTGTCCACGTCGACCCCGACACCCCACGAGTCCAGCAGCTCCCGCGACTGGCGCCGCAGCCGCGACCAGCCGATCGCGAACCGGCCGCCGGACTGGCGGTTGAGGAACAGGTTCTCCGCGACGGTGAGCTCCGGGATCACCATGGCGTGCTGGTACACGCACGCCACCCGCTGCTTCCAGGCGTCCTGTTTGGACAGCGAGGGGGCCGGCTCGCCGCCGAAGTACACCGCGCCGGTGTCCGTTTTGGACAGTCCGGTCAGAATGGAGACCAGTGTCGACTTCCCCGCGCCGTTGCGCCCGACGAGCGCGTGCGACTCGCCGGGGTGAACGGTGAGGCTGACGTCGGCCAGCGCCACGGTCGGGCCGTAGCGCTTGCCGACACCCCGCGCGTCCACCACCGGAACGGCGGCTCCGGTAGCTGAAGCACTCACAAGTTGTTACCCCACAAGGCTTTGTCGTCCACGTTGTCCTTGGAGACAACCGGGGCGGGCAGCTGGTCCTCGAGGATGCCGGGGGCGACCTCCACGATGGTGCTGTTGTGGTCGGTCGGGCCCGGCTTGAAGGTCTCCCCCGCCATGGCCTTCTTCAGCCAGTACATGCCGTACTTGGCGTAGTCGTCGGCGGGCTGGGACACCGTCGCGTCCAGCTCGCCGGCCCGGATCGCGGCCAGCTCCTGCGGGATGCCGTCGTTGCTCACCAGCACGACGTGCTTCGGGTCGCCCACCGGGAAGAACATGTTCTTGCGTTTGAGGGCGGCCTCGGTCGGCGCCAGGTAGACACCGCCCGCCTGCATGTACACGGCCTTGATGTCCGGGTTCGCGGTGAGCAGGCTGTCCAGGCCCGCCGACGCCTTGTCGGCCTTCCACTCCGCGGGGATCTCCAGCACCTGCACGTCCGGGTACTTCGTCTTCATGCAGGTCCGGAACGCCTCGGAGCGGTCACGCCCGTTGACCGAGGCGAGATCGCCCATGACCTGCACGACCTTGCCGGACTTGACCTTCGCGCCGATCGCGTCGCAGGCCTTGGTGCCGTAGGCCTTGTTGTCCGCGCGCACCACCATCGCGACCTTGCCGCCCTCCGGGGCGACGTCGACCGCGACCACCGGCACGCCCTTGTTCTCGGCCTGCTTGAGCCCGGCGACCACGGCCGCGGAGTCCAGCGGGGTCACCACCAGGCCCTTGACGCCCTGGTTGAGCAGCGTCCCGATGTCGGTGATCAGCTTCGCCGGGTCGCTGTCGGCGTTGACCGTCGGCAACGCGTCGAGCCCCGACTGCTGGGCCATCTTGGGGACGTAGTTGTTGTAGGCCTGCCAGAACGGCGAGGTCAGCAGTGGCAGCGTGGCGCCGACCTTGCCGCCCTGCGCGCCACCGCCCGAGCCTGCCGCCTTGTCCTTGGTGGACCCGCAGGCCGCCAGAACCAGTCCGAGCGCGGTGGCCGCGGCGGCCACCTGGATCACCCTCGTACGCACCGCATCCTCCTTGATGACAGCGGGAAACAAGTCTTCAGTTGTTCGCCGGTCCGCGCGGGCGCAGGCCGTACATCCCGCCGTCCACGGCCAGTGCCGCGCCGGTGGTCGAGGCGGCGGCCGGGCTCGCCAGGTACACGATCGCGTTCGCCACCTCGTCCGCGGTGACGAGCCTGCCCATCGGCTGCCGCGCGGCGAGCGCGGCCCGCTCCGCCTCGGGGTCGGCGGCGGCATCGAGCAGTCTGCCCACCCACGGGGTGTCCGCGGTACCCGGACAGACACAGTTGACCCGGATCCTGTCCGGTAGGTGATCGGTCGCCATCGCCAGTGTCAGCGCCAGCACCGCCCCCTTGCTCGCCGAGTACAGCGCGCGCTGCGGCAGCCCGGCCCACGCCGCGATCGAGCAGGTGTTGACGATCGAGGCCGAGGCCGAGCGGCGCAGGTGCGGCAGCGCGGCCCGGCTCAGCCGGACCATGCCGACGACGTTCACGTCGAGCACGCGGTGCCATTCGTCGTCGCCGTTGCCGGTGACGTCGCCCGCCGCGCCGATCCCGGCGTTGTTGACCAGGACGTCCAGCCGGCCGAACCGCGCGACGACGGCGTCGATCGCGGCGGTCACCTCGGCGTCGGAGGAGACGTCGCAGCGGAACCCGGTCAGCGGCTCCGGGAGGTCGCCTGGCCTGAGGTCCAGCACCGCCACCTTGGCACCCCGCGCGGCGAGCTGCCGTGCCGTGGCGAGGCCGATTCCCGACGCGCCACCGGTGACGACCGCGACCAGTCCTTCGAACTCACTCACTGCTCGTTCTCCGTCCATTCTGGACCGTCCGGGAACCGGAAACGGCGCAACGTCGCGTCGTGCATCCGCGCGGAGAACCCGGGTTTGGTCGGGGCGAGGTAACGGCCGTCGCGCACGACCGCCGGATCGGTGAAGTGCTCGTGCAGGTGATCGACCCACTCGATGCTGCGGTCGGTGTCGCTCCCGGACACCGCGACGTAGTCGAACAGCGAAAGGTGCCGCACCAGCTCGCACAGTCCGACCCCGCCGGCGTGCGGGCACACCGGGACGCCGAACTTGGCCGCCAGCAAGAGAATCGCGAGGTTCTCGTTCAGGCCGCCGACGCGCGCGGCGTCCAGTTGCAGCACCGAGATCGCGCCCGCCTGGAGCAGCTGTTTGAACACCACGCGGTTCTGCACGTGCTCGCCGGTGGCCACCCGGATCGGGGCGAGGGCCTTCGCGATCGCGGCGTGCCCGAGGACGTCGTCGGGCGAGGTCGGCTCCTCGATCCAGTACGGGTCGTACGGCGCCAGCGCCGTCATCCAGCCGATCGCGGCCGCGACGTCCCAGCGCTGGTTCGCGTCCACGGCGATCCGGACGTCCGGCCCGACGGTCTCGCGGGCCAGCTTCATCCGGCGGACGTCGTCCTCGACGCTCCCGCCGACCTTGAGCTTGATCATGTCGAACCCGTCGGCGACGGCCTGCCCCGCGAGCCGGACGAGCTTGGCGTCGGAGTAGCCCAGCCAGCCGGGCGACGTGCTGTAGGCGCGGTAGCCCTCGGCACGCACCCGCGCGGCACGCTCGGCACGCCCCGGCTCCGCCGCGCGGAGGATGTCGAGGGCCTCCTGCTCGGTCAGCGCGTCCGACAGGTACCGGAAGTCCACAAGGGACACCAGCTCCTCCGGCGTCATCCGCGCCGCGAACTCCCACACCGGCAGGTCGGCGCGCCGCGCCGCCAGGTCCCACGCGGCGTTCACGATCGCGCCGATGGCCATGTGCGCGACGCCCTTTTCCGGGCCAAGCCAACGGAACTGCGAGTCCCCGATCAGCCGCCGCGACAGCTCGCCGAGCGCGGCCGCGTCCGCCGGGACCTCCCGGCCGACCACGTGCGGCGCGAGCGCGCGGATCGCGGCGGCCTGCACGTCGTTGCCTCGCCCGATGGTGAAGGCGAGCCCGTAGCCGTCCGGCCCGCTGTCGGCGTGCAGCACGACGTAGGCCGCCGAATAGTCCGGATCCGGGTTCATGGCGTCCGACCCGTCCAGCTCCCGCGAGGTCGGGAACCGGATGTCGAGCACCTCCATGTCGACGATCTTCGCCATGTCAGGCCTGCCTCACCGTCTGCCGCTGGCGGCCGAGCCCGTCGATCTCCAGCTCCACCACGTCGCCGGCGCGCAGGTACGGCTTGGGGTCGGGCTGCCCGAGCGCCACGCCCTCCGGGGTGCCGGTGTTGATCAGGTCGCCGGGCCGCAGCACCATGAACTGGCTGAGGTAGTGCACGATCTCGGCGACGGTGAACACCATGTCCCTGGTGGACGAGTCCTGCCACTTCCTCCCGTTGACCCACAGGCGCAGCCCGAGGTCCTGCGGGTCGGCGATCTCGGCGGCCGGGACCAGCCCCGGGCCGAGCGGGTTGAAGTTCTCGCAGGACTTGCCCTTGTCCCAGGTGCCGCCGCGTTCGAGCTGGAACTCGCGCTCGGAGACGTCGTTCGACACGACGTACCCGGCGACGTGGTCCAGCGCTTCGTCGACGCTGTCGAGGTAGCGCGCGGTCTTGCCGATGACGACGCCGAGCTCGACCTCCCAGTCGGTCGCCGCCGACTTCCGGGGGACGAGCACGTCGTCGTACGGGCCGACGACCACGTCCGGGGCCTTCATGAACACGACCGGCTCGGCCGGGATCGGCGCGCCGGTCTCCTCGGCGTGCCGCCGGTAGTTGAGGCCGACGCAGACGACCTTGCCGGGGGTGGCGACGGGCGCGCCGATCCGCAGCCCCTCGGCCGCGGGCCCGGCGGCGGGCAGGTTCCCCCGCTCCAGCGCGGTGGTCACCCGCGCGATGCCGTCCGCGGCCAGGAACCCGCCGTCGATGTCGGCGGTCAGGCCGCTCAGTTCGTAGAGCGCGCCTTCACCACCGGCCCGCACGAACGGGCGCTCACTCCCCGGTTCCCCGAGACGCACAAGCTGCACGGACGTTCCCTTCCGACTCCCGCCACCGGCAGCGGACACTCCCGCGCCGACGGCCCACCCGTCAAGCAGACATCCGATGTATATCGCAGAGCTACCCGCCCGATCCAGACCCGTGGGCGAATTGACCGGAAAATTGATCCGATCTCCTTCGGGAACCCTCCTCGGCCAAGCGGGTGGTACCGGTCACAGCCGGAATAGCACGCGGGCGGCATGCGGTTCCGTTTGGAGGGAAACGATCAGCGGGGAGAGCGAGTGAGCGGCACAGCGGCGCGGGTGGCATCGCCGGACACGACGGTCACCGGGGCGGCCCGGGTGAAGTTCGCGCTGATACTGGGGGGCCTTTCGGCGTTCGGCCCGCTGTCGATCGACATGTACCTGCCCGCGCTGCCCGCGATGGCGAACGACCTGCGCGCCGCGGACACCACGGTGCAGCTGACGCTCTCCGCGTTCATCATCGGCCTGGCGGTCGGGCAGCTCGTGCTCGGCCCGCTGTCGGACACGTTCGGCCGCCGCCGCCCGCTCATCGCCGGGCTCGTGCTCTACGTGGTGGGTTCGGTCCTGTGCGCGGTCAGCCCGAACGCGGAGCTGCTCATCGCCGCGCGGGGCGTGCAGGCGGTCGGCGCCGCGGCGGGCATCGTGATCGCCCGCGCGGCCGTGCGGGACCTGTTCTCCGGCGTCGCCATGACGAAGTTCTTCTCGATGCTCATGCTGGTCAACGGCCTGGCACCGATCCTGGCCCCGATCATCGGCGGGCAGCTGCTGAACTGGACGTCGTGGCACGGCGTGTTCGTCACGCTGGCGGTGTTCGGCGGGCTGCTGCTGATCGTCGTCGCCCTCGCGCTGCCCGAGTCGCTCCCCGAGGACCTGCGTTCCTCCGCGCGGCTCGGCGAGGTCCTGCGCTCCTACGCCGCGCTGCTGGCCGACCGCGTGTTCGTCGGGTACGCCCTTTCCTCCGGGCTCATGTTCGGCGGGCTGTTCGCCTACATCTCCGGGTCCTCGTTCGCGCTGCAGGAGGTGTACGGGCTGAGCCCGCAGGAGTTCAGCCTCGTGTTCGGGTTCAACGGCGTCGGCATCGTGCTCGCCGGGCAGCTCAACGGCCGGCTCGTCGGCCGGTTCACCGAACGGGCGCTGCTCACCGTCGGGCTGGTCCTGTTCGCGGTGAGCGGGATCGGCGTGCTGGTGGCCGCCGCGGGCGGGCTCGGCCTGGTCGCGCTGCTCGTCCCGCTGTTCGTGATGATCGCCAGCATCGGCCTGACGGCGCCGAACTCCAGCTCGCTCGCGCTGGCCGAGCACGCGCGCTCGGCGGGTGCCGCGTCGGCGCTGCTGGGCGTGCTCCAGTTCGTCGTCGGCGGCCTGGCCACCCCGCTGGTCGGGCTCGGCGACAAGGGCAGCGCGACGCCGATGGCGCTGGTGATGGCCGGATTCGCGGTCCTCGCCCTGCTCGCGTACGCGGGCCTGACGCGTCAAGCCAGCCCGGCGAGGTCGGCCGACCTCAGCTGATCCGGGGTGACGGTGGCGCGGGCGCGGACGAGCACCTCCAGCGCGTCGCCGTCGTCCCAGGCGTTGACGTTCATCGCGGCCGCCACCCGGCCTTCGCGCAGCCAGAACGCGATGAACTCCCGCGTCGCCAGGTCACCCCGCACGACGAGTTCGTCGGTGACGGGATCGGCGAGACCGCGGTACTCACAGCCGAGGTCGTACTGGTCGGTGAAGAAGTACGGGGCGTCGAGGTACGGCTCGTTCTCGCCGAGCAGGTTCCCCGCCACGTGCGTGCCCTGTCCCTTCGCGTTCGCCCAGTGCTCGACGCGGACGCGGTGCCCGTAGCGCGGGTGGAAGTGGGAGGCGATGTCGCCGACGGCGTAGACGTCCGGCGCGGCGGTCCGCAGCCCGGCGTCGACGGCGACCCCGCCGTCGTCGGCGATCTCCAGCCCGGCGGCGTGCGCGAGCTCGACCCTCGGCGCGACGCCGACCGCGACCAGCACGACGTCCGCGGGGAGTTCGTCGCCGGAGGACAGCCGCACCCCGGTGACCCCGTCCGGGCCGCCGGTGATCTCCGCGATCCCCTCGCCGAGCCGCCAGCGCACGCCGTGCTCGGTGTGCAGGTCACGGAACACCCCGGCGACCTCGGTGCCGAGCACCCCGCCCAGCGGCGCGGTGATCCGGTCGACGACGGTCACCTCGGCGTCGTGCGACCGGGCGGCCGCGGCGGCCTCCGTCCCGATCCAGCCCGCGCCGATGACGACCACGTGCCGCGCCGCGTCGAACGCCGACCGCAGCGCGAGCGAGTCGTCGAGGGTCCGCAGGGTGTGCACGCCGGGCAGGTCGGCGCCGGGAACGGGCAGCGTCCTCGGCTGCGATCCGGTGGCGAGCACGAGCCGGTCGTAGCGGTGTTCCCCGCCCGCGTCGTCGAGCACCAGCCGCGCGCCCAGCTCGACCCTGGTCGCGGTGACGCCAGGGGTGAAGCGGATGTCGTGTTCGGCGTAGAACCCCTCGGCGCGCACCCAGTCCGGTTCGTCGGCGTTGCCGAGCAGCACACCCTTGGACAGCGGCGGCAGCTCGTACGGACGATGTCGTTCGGCCCCGGCCAGCAGCACCTCCCCCGGGTACCCGCGCTCGCGCAGGGCGGCCGCTGCGGACGCGCCCGCCAGCCCGGCACCGACGACGACGATCTTGCGGGGTTCGGACATCGCGCTCTCCCCAAAGTTCCGGCAGGGCCTGCCGCCCGGACGCTACTCCGAAGCGCCACACCGGGAAACCGGAGCGAAACCGCCACGGAAAGACGCTGGTCAGGGATTGACGAGGAAGGGCCGAAAACTCGTCGGTAGGAAAATCGGGTGAACCGGCGTCACGGGCTCCGCGGGGCTTCGTCCCAGCCTCGCACGAAGCACGACCACTGAGGTGAATCGGAGGGCGAGGACCGTGGCAGCGAGGGACGAATGGTCGATCGGCTGCCGGGATCTGGCCGGCAGGCGCAGGGACGTGACGGTGTTCGTGAGCAGCGACAAGGTGGTGCTCGTCGCCCCGCCGGGCGAGGCCGCCGTGCTCGGGCCACTCGAGGTCGGACGCCTGCGGGCCGCGCTGCGCGACGCCGTGGTGGCGGTGGCGCAGCATCCCGTCAACAGGTGACAACTACCGTTCCTACTTGCGAGTAGGTACAGTCTCCCCTGACCGAAGGGGACGACGATGACCACCTACTTCGTGACCGGCGCGACGGGCTTCATCGGGAAGCGCCTGGTCGCCCGGCTGCTGCGGCGGCGGGAGACGACCGCCGTCCACGTACTCGTCCGCGAGACCTCGCGCGACCGGCTGGCGGCGCTCTCCCGCGACTGGGCGGGCGCCGACAGGCTGATCCCGGTCACCGGGGATCTCACCGAACCGGCACTCGGCCTCGACCCGGCGGACCTCGCCGGGATCGACCACGTGGTCCACCTCGGCGCGGTCTACGACCTCACCGCGAGCGACGAGGTCAACCGCGCCGCCAACGTCGAGGGCACCCGGAACCTGCTCGCGTTCGCGGCGGCCGCGAAGGCCGGCCTGGTGCACCACGTGTCCTCCATCGCGGTGGCGGGCGACCACGCGGGCCGGTTCACCGAGGAGGACTTCGACCTCGGACAGCACTTCGCTTCTCCTTACCACGCCACGAAGTTCGAGGCCGAGAAGCTGGTGCGCGCCCAGCACGCCGTGCCGTTCCGGGTGTACCGGCCCTCGGCGGTGGTCGGCGATTCGCGGACCGGCGAGATGGACAAGATCGACGGGCCGTACTACTTCCTCCCCGCGATCTCCCGGCTCGCCGCGCTGCCCGGCAGGCTGCCGCTGGCCGCGCCCGACCTCGGCGCGACGAACCTGGTGCCGGTGGACTACGTCGTCGCGGCGATGGAGTACCTGATGCACCGCGACGCGCCGTCCGGGGCCACCTACCACCTCGCCTCGCCCCGGCCGCAGCCGCTGCACGAGGTCTACAACGCCTTCTCCCACGCCGCGGGCGGTCCCCGGATCGGCGCCGTGCTGCCGTCCCGACCGTCCACAGTGGTCCGTTCGATCGGCTCCCGCCTCGCGCGCGCCGCCGCGGCCGGGGTCGATCGCCTCCCCGGCGGGCGCGCCACCCGCGCGGCCGTGCTGGACGAGCTGGGCATCCCGCTGCCCGTCCTGCCGCACCTGAGCATGGCCGTCGAGTTCGACACCGCGCGCACCACCTCGGCACTCTTCGGCAGCGGCGTCGAGCTGCCCGAGCTGCGGGACTACGCGCATCCGCTCTACCGCTACTGGCGTGAGCACCTCGACCCCGACCGCGCGCGGCACGGCGGCGGGCTGACCGGGCGCGTCGTGCTGATCACCGGCGCGTCCTCCGGCATCGGGCGCGCGTCCGCGCTGAAGGTGGCCAAGCGCGGCGCGAAGGTGCTGCTGGTCGCCCGGCGCGCGGACGAACTGGAGGAGGTCCGCGCCGAGATCGCCGCCGCGGGCGGGCAGGCGACGGCCTACCCGTGCGACCTGACCGACGGCGACGCGGTGGACGCGCTCGTCAAGGCGGTGCTCGCCGAGCACGGCGCCGTCGACATGCTGGTCAACAACGCGGGCCGGTCGATCCGGCGCTCGGTGAGCCTGTCCACCGAGCGGGTGCACGATTTCGAGCGCACGATGGCGATCAACTACTTCGGCCCGGTCCGGCTCACCCTCGGCCTGCTGCCGTCGATGTTGCGACGCCGCTTCGGGCACGTCGTCAACGTGACCACGCAAGGACTCCAGACCGACACCCCGCGCTTCGCGGCGTACCTCGCGTCGAAGGCGGCGCTGGAGGAGTTCGGCCGCGTCACCGGCCGCGAGACGCTGTCCGACGGCGTCACGTTCAGCTCCGTCCGGATGCCGCTGGTGCGCACGCCGATGATCACGCCGTCGTCGTATCGCGGGATCCCGTCGAGCAGCCCGGAACGCGCGGCCGCGCTGGTGGTCAAGGCCCTGGAGGAGCGTCCCGAGATCCTCAGCCTCCCGGAGGGCCGCGCCGCCGAACTGGCGACACTGGCCGCGCCGCGGTTGACCCGCTTCGCCGTGCACCTCGCCTACCGCGCGATGCCCGAGTCCGCCCCCGAGGCCCGCGACCTGCCCCGGCAGCCGGCCCCCGCCTCCGTCGCCGCCGCCGTCACCCGCCTCCTCTGGCGCCGCCGCGCGTGATCCGCCGGAGGTCTCGCGTGCGGGAACGGAGATCTCGCGTGATCAGGCGGAGATTCGCGAAGTCTCCACCTGATCACGCGAAGTCGCCGTCTGATCACGTCAGTTCTCCTCCAGGGCACGCATCGGGGTGCCGCCGGGGTTCCAGGTTTCGAGGAACCCCGGCTGGACGGCGACGTCGACGAGTTCGATGCGGGCCCCGATGCTGTCGACGCGGTGATAGGCGAACGGGCGGCCGTACGGGCAGGCGTCGAACTCGGCGGGGAAACCCGACGCGGCCAGCCGCGCGGAGGCGTCCTCGATGGACCGCGTCCACCAGCCCAGATGGTCGAACCGCGCGGCGCCGCCGCAGTCCCACGGGCTGCCCGGCGGTCCCTCGATCAGCTCCAGATGCGGTGGTCCTTCGGAGAACACGATCCGGTAATCCCAGTCGCCGAGCCGCCCGTCACGGACCGGCCGCCACGACGTCCCGGTGGCGGTGGTGAAGTCCCGCATGGCCTTTTCGAGGTCGGGCACGACGAAACAGGCGTGATAGAAGCCGCTCATGCGAGGGACCCTAAGCGAATGCGACGCACGGAACACCGCGGCCACGGATCGCTAGGTTAGCCTAACCTGTGTGGAACAGACCGTGAACACGATCGCGGGGCCCGCCCGGACCTCGCCGGCCGGTGAGACGCGGCTGCGCGCCGAAGCGCTCACCCTCGCCTACGACGGCCGGACCGTGGCCGAGGACCTCGGGGTCGTCATCCCCGACCAGTCCTTCACCGTCATCGTCGGGCCCAACGCCTGCGGGAAGACGACGCTGCTGCGCGCGCTGTCCCGGATGCTCAAGCCGCGCAAGGGCTCGGTGTTCCTCGACGGCGAGGTGATCGGCTCCTACCCGGCCAAGGAGGTCGCGCGGCGGCTGGGGCTGCTGCCGCAGAGCTCGATCGCGCCGGACGGGATCACCGTCGCCGATCTGGTCGCCCGCGGCCGGTACCCGCACCAGAAGCTGCTGCGCCAGTGGTCCCGCGAGGACGCCGCCGTGGTCGCCGGGTCGATGCGCGCCACCGGCGTCGACGATCTCGCCGAGCGGCTGGTCGACGAGCTGTCCGGCGGGCAGCGCCAGCGCGTCTGGATGGCGATGGCGCTGGCCCAGCAGACCGACCTGCTCCTGCTCGACGAGCCGACGACCTACCTGGACATCGCGCACCAGATGGACATCCTCGACCTCTGCGCGCGGCTGCACGCCGACCAGGGCCGGACGCTGGTGGCTGTGCTGCACGACCTCAACCACGCGGCGCGTTACGCCACGCACATGATCGCCATGCGGGACGGGAAGGTGCTCGCGACCGGCACCCCGGACGAGGTCGTCACGGCGGCGAACGTCGAGGAAATCTTCGAGCTGCCGTGCACCGTGATGCCGTGCCCGGAGACCGGCACGCCGCTGGTGATCCCGAAGGCGGACCGCCGCGCGGGCTAGATTGGCCGTGGAGGTGCCATGAGCAAGGAACTCTGGTCCACAGTGGACGGTTATCTCGCGGACGCGATGATCCCCGCCGACCCGGTGCTCGACGCCGCGCTCGCCGACTCGCGGGCGGCCGGGCTGCCGTCCATCGCGGTCGCGCCCAACCAGGGCAAGCTGCTCAACCTGCTGGCCCGCGGCGTGCGCGCCCGCTCGATACTGGAGATCGGGACCCTCGGCGGGTACAGCACCATCTGGCTCGCGCGGGCGCTGCCCGAGGGCGGCAAGCTCGTCACGTGCGAGTTCGAGCCGAAACACGCCGAGGTCGCCCGCGCGAACCTGCGCCGCGCCGGATTCGGCGAGGAGGTCGTGGAGATCCGCGTCGGCGCCGCGCTCGACACCCTGCCCCGGCTGACCGGGCCGTTCGACTTCGTCTTCATCGACGCGGACAAGCCCAACCTCGCCGGGTACCTCGCCGAGGCGGTCCGGCTGTCCCGGCCGGGCACGATGGTCGTCGTCGACAACGTCGTCCGGCGGGGCACGGTGGCCGATCCTGGCACCACCGACCCGGCGGCGCTCGGCGTGCGGGCGATGAACGAGCTGATCTCCCGCGAACCCCGGATCGACGCGACCACGCTCCAGACCGTCGGCGCGAAGGGCCACGACGGCCTCACGGTGGCCCTGGTCACCTGACCGGCACCCGTCAACTCGCGTACCCGGACGGTCGGCTCGCGTACCCAGGAGGTCGGCTCGCGTACCTGGACGGTCGGCTCACCGGCCGACCCTCCAGGTACGCTGGCCGACCCTCCGGGTACGTCGGTCTCACGGGCCTTTTCCGGTGCGGAGCATGAAGGTCTGCCAGATGTCCGTCGGTATCGTCGCGCCGGTGATCTTCTCGTTCTTCGCGTTCCGGATGCGCCAGTTGTCGTCCTCACTGCCGAGCCACACCGCGGTCGTCAGGTTCGGTGTGGAGCCGATCGCCCACGCCGCCGCGTAGTCCTCGCTGATGCCCTGTTCGAACTGGCCCGTCGCGAGTGCGGCCGGGCGGCCGTCGGGCAGCTTGGTGCGCAACGCGTCCGTCACCGTGTCGGCCAGCCGCGCGCTCGCCGCCACGTCGCCGGCGAACGCCGACCGCTGCTCGGTGTGCTGCCAGACGATTTCGCCCTTCTCGTCCCGGATCTTCTCCACCAGATAGGGCGCCGCGCGCGTCCCCTTGGCCGCGAACGTCGCGTAGGCACCCGCCATGTCCAAGGGCCGCAAGGGATAGCGCCCGATCGCGATGCCCGCGCCGATGAGGTCGCTGTTGTACTCCCGCATCGTCGCGGCCCCGTCGACGGCCGCCGGGATCCCGGCGTCGCGGGCGGCGGCGCTCAGCGCGTCCGCGCCCACCCGCTTCGCCAGCGCGGCGAACGGCGCGTCCGCCGCCCGCCGCAGCGCCTGCCGGTAGGTGCAGTGCTCGCCGCAGACGTCCGGGTACCGGAACCACTCGCCGAGGAACTCGGTCTCCGCCGGGGACACCGCGGGCTGGTCGACGCCGACTCCCGCGCGCAGCCCGGCCACCATGCTGAACGGGTAGAACGCCGAACCCGCCGGATGCGCGACGCCCGCGTAGTCGCGTACGCCGTCATCACCGCCGTCGTACGCGCGCACCGCGCCCGTCCCCGGTTCGACGGCCACGAGCGCGCCGCGCAGCTCACGCGGCTCGCCCGCCAGGCGGTCCTTGAGCGTCTTGCGCGCGTTCTCCTGCGCCCGCCGGTCGATGGTCGTCTCGACGCGCAGGGTGCCCTCCCGGAGCCTGCTCAGCGGGAAGCCGTTCCGTTCGAGCTCGGCGAGCACGGCCTGTTTGACGTGGTACTGCGCGTAGGTCGTCTGGCCCGCCCTGGTCTCCGAGGGCGCCTGGATCTCCTGGCCGGGATAGGCCATCCTGCCGATCTCCTCGCCCTGGACGTACCCGCGTTCGACCAGCTTGTCCCGCACGTACTCCCAGCGTTTCAGCGCGTGCGCGTCGCCGGAGACGGCCGGATCGTGCACCGACGGGGACTGGATCATCCCGGCCAGGAACGCGGCCTCGCTCCAGGTCAGGGAGTCGTCGAGGGGACGGCCGAAGAACGCGTTCATCGCGGCGGCGGGGCCGAAGGTGTTGCGCCCGAAGGAAATGATGTTCACATAGCTCTCGAAGATCTTCTCCTTCGGCTGTTCCTGGGTGATCTTCGTGGCGAGCACCAGCTCGGAGAGCTTGCGGGTGACCGCGTGCTCGTCGTTCCCGGTGGACTTCTTGATGTACTGCTGGGTGATGCCGGACCCGCCGCCGAACCCGGTCAGCAGCGCGCGGCCGACGCCGGTCGGGTCGAAACCCTGGTTGTCCCAGAACGTCGGGTCCTCGGTCGCGACGATCGCGTCCCGCAGTTTCGCAGGCACCCGCGCGTAGGGCACGAAGAGCCGGTCACCCTCGGGCGGGACGACCTTGAGCAGTTCGGAACCGTCCGAGAAGTCCAGCGTCACGGTCTTGTCGAGGTCGGCGAGCACCTCCTGCGGGCTGCGGACGTCGAGCAGCAGATACGCCACCCAGAACGCGAGCAGCGGGACGCCGATCCCGATCCCGGCGGTCCAGCAGACGATCCGGCGGACGCGCCGCCACCGGTGAACCGTCTTCTCCTCGGCGACCGGTTCACCCGTTTCGGACTCTGATTCCCCAGAAATCTCAGCCACGTCACGATCGACGCACGGCCGGGTGACGAGGTTGAGGATCGCGCGATCACTGAAACAGGATCATGACAATTCGCGGTCAGAGGAACGCGCGCAGCAGCGAAGCGGTGCCCTCGATGTGTTCGGCCATCGCGCGCCGCGCGGCGACCGGGTCCCCGGCGAGGATCGCGTCGACGATCTCCTCGTGCTGGGCGTTGGAGTGCTCCAGGTTCGGCTCCAGCAGCGGGATCCGGTCGAGCAGCTGGTTGACCCGCGTCCGCGCGTCGGCCATCGCGGTGGTCAGCGAACCGGACGCGGTGACCTCGGCGATGGCCAGGTGCAGCCGGGAGTCCTTGCGCCGGTAGTCGGCCAGCTCGGCGGCCGACGCCTCGGCGAGCGTGCTGGTCAGGTGCTGACGGTCGGCCGGGGTCAGCGAGCGCGACGCGGCCATCTCGGCGGCCCCGGTCTCCAGTACGTGCCGCAGGCTCAGCGCGTCCTCCAGCGCGACCGCCCCGACCGGGCGCGACCCGACGGACTGGCCGGGAGCGGGCAGGTTCTCGTTGACGAACGTGCCGCCGTACCGCCCGCGCCGCGACTCGACGTACCCGGCGTCGGCCAGTGCCCGGATCGCCTCGCGCAGCGTGACCCGGCTGACGCCGAGCCGCTCGGCCAGCTCCCGCTCGGAGGGCAGCCGCTCCCCCGCGCCGACCACGCCGAGGCGGATGGCCTGCAGAAGCCGTTCGACGGTCTCTTCGAACGCGTTGCCCGTCCGTACCGGGCGGAACAGCGCTTCACCGGCATTCGCCACCGACGTCGACTCCACCAGCCGAGTTTATGCCGAGCCGTTTCCCCGCCGCCGCCCGTCAACCACAGAGGAACCTTTGCAAAGAACTCTCTGTGTTCTAAGGTGGGGCCATGACCGGGGACAGCCAGGGCCGGGGACGGCCGATCGACGCGCGGATGCTGCGCGCGCTGGGTCATCCGCTGCGCATGCGGATGCTCGAACTGCTGCAGGCCGACGGCCCTGCCACCGCGACCGGGCTGGGCAAACGGGTCGGCGAGAGTTCGGGTACCACCAGCTGGCATCTGCGCGTGCTGGCCGAGGCCGGGCTCGTCGAGGAGGACACCGGACGCGGGAACAAACGCGAACGCTGGTGGCGTCCGCTCCAGGAATCGACCCACCTGCGGACGTCCGACTTCCTCGGCGACCCGGACCTGACCGGACCGTTGGACGCGTTCCTGCGCACCGTGGTCGAGCAGCGCTACCAGGCCGAATCACAGTTCGTCGCCGAAGCCCCGCGCTGGGCGGACAGGTGGTCCGGCAAGGTCGTCTTCGGCGACGCCCGGCTCTCGCTGACCCCGGACGAGGCGCTGGAGATGAGCGAAGAGATCCACGCGGTGGTCGAGCGCTACCGCCGGGACGCGCGGCCGGGCGACGACCGCGTGCTCACGCAGTGGTCCGCGTTCCCCCGGCGGGCACGGCCCGAAGACACCGAGGAATCCGGCTGAGGGGGCGAACCATGGTGCACTTTCTCCACGCCTCGGACGTGGTCCGCGCGCGGGAGGCGGACCTGCGGAAATCCGCCGCCCGCCGCGCGAAACGGCCCGGCACCCAGCGGGAACGCCTCGGCTGGGCACTCGTCGAAATCGGCCTGCGGCTGGCCTCCGAACGTGCTCGCCCTGAGCTGAACCGCGGTATTTCGTGAGAAAACCACTGGAATCGTCCGGCCACGGTCCGCAACCATTGACGACGTCCGGTGGTCACCGAACGAGGGGGTGCGGTGCATTTTCTGATGGCACAGGATCTGGTCAGCGAGCGAGAGGCCGAGTTACGCCGCGATGTCCGCGCGCGGCGGGCATGCCTGACCGGCACGCGGCGGCGCCTCGGCTGGACGCTCGTCGAGGTCGGACTCCGGCTGGCCATCGAGCCTGAAGGCCACACTGAAAACGTTGGCGCGCGGGACTTCCGGGTGTAGAACGGAATCAGCCGGACAGGCCTCCGGCGACTGGGGACGCCATGAGCCGGTTCACGCCCGAGCCGTTCGCGGACGACGACGAGCTACGCGAGTACCGCCTCACCCGTACGCGCTTCTCCGAATTGACGCCGATCGTGGTGCTGCTGCTCGTCCTTCAGCTCGGCCAGCTGTTCATGCTGGCCACCGACGTCCCCATGCGCATCATCGTCACCGTGCTGGTGGCCGTACCGCTCGTCCTGATCGTCTGGTATTCGCTGGTGAGCGCGACCCACACCGACCAGGACGGCCTGACCGTCCACGGCTGGTTCCGAGCCAGGAAGACGCCGTGGACCCGGATCCAGAACATCGTCGTCGAGCCGAAACTCCACCGGCAGCTCAAGTCCGCGCCCTACTTCGTCACGGCGGTGTACGACGACACGGGCCGCCGGACCGTCCTGCCGAACCTCAATGACCGCAATGGCCTGGACCTCGACCACGAAACCGAAATCCTGCGCCGCATCTGGCGTGCCCGGCGGGGCCCGGCCTGGCAGTCGGCCGATGTCCGGCAGTCCCATACTCCGCCACGGCTGGCACCGTGGCAGGCCGCGCTCGCCGTGGCGGTGTTCACGTCGGCGGCGGCCCTCGCGGTTCTGGTGTTTCTCGCGGTGCAGCTGGCCGACGGCACGGAGTCGTCGAGCGTTGACTCGCCCGTCTTCGTCCAGGTCATCGTGCTGGTGATGCTCGTGTTCGGCCCTGGTGCTATCGCGTTCTTCGTCACGCTGTACGTCACGCGCGCCCGGCGCGTGGCCGAGGCGTCGATCCCGCCCCGGCCACGCACCGAGAACTAGCTCAGCACTCGATGACGTTGACCGCGAGGCCGCCTCGCGCGGTCTCCTTGTACTTGACGCTCATGTCGGCGCCGGTCTCCCGCATCGTCTTGATCGCCTTGTCCAGCGTGACGACGTGGCTCCCGTCGCCGCGCATCGCCATCCGCGCGGCGTGGATGGCCTTGGACGCGCCGACCGCGTTGCGCTCGATGCACGGAATCTGCACGAGCCCGCCGACCGGGTCGCAGGTGAGCCCGAGGTGGTGTTCGACGCCGATCTCCGCGGCGTTCTCCACCTGCGCCGGGGTGCCACCGAGTACCTCGGTGAGCCCGGCGGCGGCCATCGCGGACGCCGACCCGACCTCGCCCTGGCACCCGACCTCGGCCCCGGAGATCGACCCGGTCTGCTTGAGGATCGAGCCGATCGCGCCGGCGGTGAGCAGGAACGTCACGATCCCGTCGTCCGACGCGCCACGGATGAACCGCTGGTAGTAGTGCAGCACCGCGGGGATGATCCCGGCCGCGCCGTTGGTGGGCGCGGTGACGACCCGCCCGCCCGCTGCGTTCTCCTCGTTCACCGCGAGCGCGTACAGGCTGACCCAGTCCATCGCGTACAGCGGGTCGTCGGCGCCGTCCTCGGCGAGCAGCTTGTCGTGCAACGCCTTCGCGCGCCGCGGCACCTTGAGCCCGCCGGGCAGCACGCCTTCGTGCGCGCAGCCGTTGTGGACACATTCGGCCATGACGGCCCAGATGCCGAGCAGACCCTCGCGGATCTCGTCCTCGGTCCGCCAGGCGAGTTCGTTGCGGAGCATGATCTCGCTGACCGGCAGGCCGGTCGACGCGCAGTGCGCGAGCAGGTCGGCGCCGGTACGGAACGGATACGGCACCGGGGTCGAGTCCTCCACGATCACCGTGTCGGTCTCGTAGGACTCGTCCCGGACGAACCCGCCGCCGACCGAGTAGTACGTCCGCTCGCGCAGCAGGGCGCCGTCGCCGTCGAACGCGCGGAAGACCATGCCGTTGGGGTGCGCGGGCAGCGACTTGCGGCGGTGCATGGTGAGGTCGGTGTCCTCGGTGAACACGATCTCGTGGTCGCCGCCCAGTTTCAGCCTGCCGGACTCGCGGATTTCCGCGATCCTGCCCGGCACCGTGGTGGTGTCGACCTCCTCGGGACGGTCACCGGAGAGCCCGAGCAGCACGGCCTTGTCACTGCCGTGCCCGAACCCGGTGGCACCGAGCGAGCCGAACAGCTCGGCCTGGACACGGGCCGTGCCGTCCAGCAGGCCCTCCGCGGCGAGACCGTCCACAAAGGTCCGCGCGGCCCGCATCGGCCCGACGGTGTGGGAGCTCGACGGGCCGATGCCGATGGAAAACAGGTCGAAGACGCTGATCGCCATTGATCCGCCCCTTCCTCAGGTCCTCGCCAGCAGCGAGCTTGCCTCTTGCGCGGCCGGACCCGCCTCGGCGAGGTGCCTCAGGTTGTCCGGCAGCTCTTCTCCACGGTAACTCTTCGTCTGGGCGTAGAGGCGTCCGGCGCGGTAGGAGGACCGCACGAGCGGCCCCGCCATCACTCCGGCGAACCCCATCGCCTCGGCGGCCTTGGAGTGCTCGACGAACTCCTCCGGCTTGACCCAGCGGTCCACTGGGTGATGCCGCGGCGACGGACGCAGATACTGCGTAATCGTCAAAATCTCACAACCCGCGCCCACCAGATCCCGCATCGCCGGAGCCACCTCGTCCGGAGTCTCACCCATCCCCAGGATCAGATTCGACTTCGTCACCAAACCGGCCTCACGCGCCTTGGTAATCACCTCAAGCGACCGCGCGTACCGGAAACCTGGACGCATCCGTTTGAACACCCGGGGCACCGTCTCCAGATTGTGCGCCAACACCTCCGGGCGGGAAGCGAACACCTCGGCCAGCTGCGCCGGGTCCGCGTTGAAGTCCGGAATCAACAACTCGACACCGGTACCCGGGTTGAGTTCGTGGATCTGCCGCACCGTCTCCGCGTACAACCACGCGCCGCCATCCTCCAGGTCATCGCGGGCGACGCCGGTCACCGTCGAGTACCGCAACCCCATCGCCTGGACACTCTCAGCCACCTTGCGCGGCTCGGTCCGATCCAACTCGGCGGGCTTACCAGTGTCGATCTGACAGAAATCACACCGACGCGTGCACTGATCACCACCGATCAGGAACGTCGCCTCCCGATCCTCCCAACACTCATAAATGTTGGGACACCCGGCCTCTTCACACACCGTGTGCAAACCCTCACGACGCACCAAGCCCTTGAGTTCCGTGAACTCCGGACCCATCTTCGCGCGGGTCTTGATCCAGGAAGGCTTCTTCTCGATCGGGGTCTGGCTGTTACGGACTTCCAGCCGCAGCAGCTTCCGACCCTCCGGTGCCGCGGTCATCGCGCGAGATCGGCGTAGAGCGGGTGCTTCTTGGCCAGCAGTTCGACCCTGGCACGCAGGGTCTGGCGCACGTCGTCGTCGAAGTCGGGCTTGAGCGCCTCGGCGATGATGTCCGCGACCTCGGTGAAGTCCTCGGCGCCGAAGCCGCGGGTGGCCAGCGCCGGGGTGCCGATACGCAGCCCCGAGGTGATCATCGGCGGGCGCGGGTCGAACGGGACGGCGTTGCGGTTGACCGTGATGCCGACCGAGTGCAGCCGGTCCTCGGCCTGCTGACCGTCCAAAGCGGACTGAACGAGGTCGACGAGCACGAGGTGCACGTCGGTGCCGCCGGTCAGCACCCGGACGCCCGCCTCCGCGGTGTCCGTGCGCGAGAGCCGGTCGGCGAGGATCTTCGCGCCCGCCAGCACGCGCTCCTGGCGCTCGCGGAACTCCTCGCTCGCGGCGATCTTCAGCGAGACGGCCTTGGCGGCGATGACGTGTTCGAGCGGCCCGCCCTGCTGGCCGGGGAACACCGCGGAGTTGATCTTCTTCGCGAGTTCCTGGCGGCAGAGGATGAGCCCGCCGCGCGGGCCGCCGAGCGTCTTGTGCGTGGTCGTGGTGACGATGTCGGCGTGCGGCACCGGCGAGGGGTGCAGCCCGGCCGCGACCAGCCCGGCGAAGTGCGCCATGTCGACCATGAGCTTCGCGTCCACCGCGTCGGCGATGCGGCGGAACTCGGCGAAGTCGAGCTGACGCGGGTAGGCGGACCAGCCCGCGACGATCAGCTTCGGCCTGTGCTCGACGGCCAGCCGCTCGATCTCGGCCAGATCGACGAAGCCGGTCTCCTTGTCGACATGGTAGGCGACGACGTTGTACAGTTTGCCGGAGAAGTTGATCTTCATCCCGTGCGTCAGGTGCCCGCCGTGCGCGAGGTCGAGGCCGAGGATCGTGTCACCGGGCTTGAGCACCGCGAACATCGCGGCGGCGTTCGCCTGCGCGCCCGAGTGCGGCTGCACGTTGGCGTGCTCGGCGCCGAAAAGCTCCTTCGCGCGGTCGATCGCGAGCTGCTCGACGACGTCGACGTGCTCGCAACCGCCGTAGTAGCGGCGGCCGGGGTAGCCCTCGGCGTACTTGTTGGTCAGTACCGAACCCTGCGCCTCGAGCACGCCCAGCGGCGCGAAGTTCTCCGAGGCGATCATCTCCAGGGTGGACTGCTGGCGGGTGAGCTCGTCGGCCACCGCGGCGGCGACCTCCGGGTCCACTTCGGACAGCGGCGCGTCGAACGTGGTCATGGGTCAGGCCTCCTGAGTGAGCACCGCGTACGCGGCGGCGTTGAGCAACTCCGGCAGGTCACCGCTGACGCGCACCCGCACCAGCCAACCCTGACCGAACGCGTCGTCGTTGATGACCTCGGGGCGCTCCGAAGTGGTCTCGTTCACTTCGACGACCTCGCCGCTGACCGGCGAGTACAGCTCGCTGACCGACTTGGTCGACTCGACCTCGCCGAACACCTCGCCCGCGGTGACCTGGTCCCCCGCCGAGGGCAGCTGGACGAAGACGATGTCGCCGAGCGACTCGGCGGCGAAGGCGGTGATCCCGACCGTGGCGACGCCGTCGGCGACGCTCAGCCACTCGTGATCCTTGGTGTAGGACAGTTCCTGGGGAATGCTGGTCATGACAAAGCCTTTCGGTGGAGCCGACGAAACCCGGGTGGTCAGGGCCGTCAGGAGCGCTTGTAGAACGGGAGGGCGACGACCTCGACGGGCTCGACCCGCCCGCGGATGTCGACGGAAAGCTGGGTGCCGGGCTCGCTGTGCGCGCGGTCGACGTAGGCCATGGCGACCGGGAAGCCCAGCGTCGGCGACAGCGCGCCGCTGGTGACCTCGCCGATCTCGGTCTCGCCCGCCAGCACCTTGTACCCGTGGCGCGGGGCGCGGCGCCCGGCGCCCTTGAGGCCGACCCGCACGCGCGGGACGTCAGCCTTCGCCAGCTCCTCCAAGGCGGCTTTCCCGACGAAGTCGCCGGGCTTCTCGAACTTCACGACCCGGCCGAGCCCGGCCGCGAACGGGTTCAGCGCGCGGCTGAGTTCGTTGCCGTACAACGGCATTCCCGCTTCGAGCCGCAGCGTGTCGCGGCAGGCGAGACCGGCCGGGAGCAGCCCGTGCGGCTGGCCCGCCTCGGTCAGGATCCGCCACAACTCCGGTGCCTCGGCGGCCGGGACGAACAGCTCGAAGCCGTCCTCGCCGGTGTAGCCGGTGCGGGCCAGGAGGACGTCGTGCCCCTTCACCGTGGCCGGGACGCTCGCGTAGTACTTCAGCGAGTCCAGGTCCGCGTCGGTGACCGAGCGGAGGATCGCCACCGCGTTCGGGCCCTGGACGGCGATCAGCGCGACGTCTTCGGAGCGGTTGTCGACCACCGCGTCGAACCCGGCGACCCGCTCGGCCAGCGCTTCGGCGACGACGTCCGCGTTGCCCGCGTTCGCCACCACCATGAACTTCTCGTCGGCGAGCCGGTAGACGACCAAGTCGTCGAGCACGCCGCCCTCGGCGTCGCAGATCATCGTGTAGCGGGCGCGGCCCGGCTTGACGCCGGACAGGTTGCCCACCAGCGCGTAGTCCAGCGTCGCCGCGGCCTGCGGGCCGGTGACGTCGATCTCCGCCATGTGCGAGAGGTCGAACAGCCCGGCCGCGGTGCGCACGGCCTTGTGCTCGGCCAGTTCGCTGCTGTAGCGGACGGGCATCGACCAGCCCGCGAAATCGGTGAACAGCGCACCGAGTCCCTTGTGGACTTCGTGCAGGGAGGTTTCCTTCGACACGGGTTCAGCCTTCGTAAGCGTTGAGGGGCGGGCAGGAGCAGACGAGGTTGCGGTCGCCGTGGGCACCGTCGATCCGGCGCACCGGCGGCCAGTACTTCGTCTTGCGGGAAACCCCGGCGGGGAACACCGCGAGTTCGCGGTCATACGGCTTGTCCCACTCGCCGACCAGCGCGCCCGCGGTGTGCGGGGCGCCCCGCAGCGGGCTGTCCGCCGCGGTCCAGCGGCCCTGGGCGACGCCGTCGATCTCCTCACGGATGGCGATCATCGCGTCGCAGAACCGGTCGATCTCGGTGAGGTCCTCGCTCTCGGTCGGCTCGACCATCAGCGTGCCCGCGACCGGGAACGACATCGTCGGCGCGTGGAAGCCGTAGTCGATCAGGCGCTTCGCGACGTCGTCGACGGTGACGCCGGTTTCCTTGGTGATCCCGCGCAGGTCGAGGATGCATTCGTGGGCGACGAGGCCGTCCTGCCCGGTGTAGAGCACCGGGTAGTGCGGGCCGAGCCGCGCGGCGACGTAGTTCGCGGCGAGCACCGCGACCTCGGTGGCCGCGGTGAGGCCGGGCGCGCCCATCATCCGGACGTAGGCCCAGGAGATCGGCAGGATCGAGGCCGAACCGTAGGGCGCGGCGCTGATCGGGCCGACGCCGGTGTCCGGGCCCGCGGCCTCCAGCAGCGGGTGGTTGGGCAGGTAGGGCGCGAGGTGCGCGCGCACCGCGACCGGGCCGACGCCGGGGCCGCCACCGCCGTGCGGGATGCAGAACGTCTTGTGCAGGTTCAGGTGCGAGACGTCGCCGCCGAACTCGCCCGGCTTGGCAAGGCCCAGCAGCGCGTTGAGGTTCGCACCGTCCACATAGACCTGTCCGCCGCCGTCGTGCACGATCTTG
Organism: Amycolatopsis samaneae; assembly: GCF_039541975.1. NCBI lineage: Bacteria > Bacillati > Actinomycetota > Actinomycetes > Pseudonocardiales > Pseudonocardiaceae > Amycolatopsis > Amycolatopsis samaneae. The sequence goes on along the minus strand of NZ_BAABHG010000003.1, from coordinate 455,939 downwards.
GCGAGCCGCTCGATGCCGTGCTCGTACACGCCGTGGGTGGACGGGTAGGTGACCATGATCGCGGCGAGGGTGTCGGCGTGCGCGTCCACCTTGGACTGGAGGTCGTCGAGGTCGACGTTGCCCTCGGCGGTGCACTTGACCACGACCACGCGCATCCCGGCGAGCACCGCGGAGGCGGCGTTGGTGCCGTGCGCGGACGACGGGATCAGGCAGACGTCGCGGCCCTCGTCGCCGTTGGCGCGGTGGTAGGCGCGGATCGCGAGGAGCCCGGCGAGCTCGCCCTGGCTGCCCGCGTTCGGCTGCAGCGACACCTTGTCGTAGCCGGTGACCTCGGCCAGCCAGCCGGCCAGCTGCTCGACGAGCAGGTGGTAGCCCTCGGCGTCCCCGGCGGGCGCGAACGGGTGGATACCCGCGAACTCGCGCCAGCTGATCGGCTCCATCTCGGTGGTGGCGTTGAGCTTCATCGTGCACGAGCCGAGCGGGATCATGCCGCGGTCGAGCGCGTAGTCCTGATCGGACAGCCGGCGCAGGTAGCGCAGCATCGCCGTCTCGGACCGGTGCGCGCCGAAGACCTCGTGGCCCAGGTAGCCGCTCTCGCGGGCGATCCCCTTCGGCAGGGCCTCGCCACCATCCACAGTGGTCTCGACGGCCTCGATCCCGAACGCCCGCAGCACCTTCGCGAGGATGTCCGGCCGGGTGACCTCGTCGCAGGCGACGCGGACGTGGTCGGCGTCGACGTGGCCGAGGTTGACACCGCTTTCCCGCGCGGCGGCGTGGATTTCCGCGGCCTTCCCGGGCACCCGGGCGACGACGGTGTCGAAGAAGCCCTCGTGCACGACCTCGACGCCGCCCTTTCGCAGCGCGTTCGCGAACCCGGCGGCCAGTTCGTGGACGCGCGTCGCGATGCGCTTGAGCCCGTCCGGGCCGTGGTAGACGGCGTACATCGCGGCGAGCACGGCGGGCAGCACCTGCGCGGTGCAGATGTTGGACGTCGCCTTCTCGCGGCGGATGTGCTGCTCACGGGTCTGCAACGCGAGACGGTAGGCCGAGTTGCCGTCGGCGTCGACCGAGACCCCGACCAGGCGGCCGGGCAGCGACCGCTCCAGTCCACTTCGGACGGACAGGTACCCGGCGTGCGGGCCGCCGTAGCCGAGCGGGACGCCGAAACGCTGCGTCGACCCGGCCGCGACGTCGGCACCGAACTCGCCCGGCGAGGTGATCAGCGTCAGCGCGAGCAGGTCCGCGGCGACGGTGAACAGCGCGCCCGCGGCCTTCGCCGAACCCGAGATCGCGTGGTAGAAGCCGGGGCCGCGCAGCACGCCGGACGCGCCGGGGTACTGGACGACGACGCCGAAGAACTCCTCGGGCAGCCCGGTCAGCAGGTCGCGGACCTGGACCTCGATGCCCAGCGCCTCGGCGCGGGTGCGGACCACCGCGATCGTCTGCGGCAGGCATTCGGCGTCGAGCACGACGACGTTCGACTTCGCCTTGGAGGCGCGGCGCATGAGCGTGACGGCCTCCGCGACGGCGGTGCCCTCGTCGAGCAGGGAGGCGTTCGCGGTGGCCAGGCCGGTCAGGTCGGCGACCATGGTCTGGAAGTTGAGGAGGGCTTCGAGCCTGCCCTGCGAGATCTCCGGCTGGTACGGCGTGTAGGCGGTGTACCAGGCCGGGTTCTCCAGCACGTTGCGGCGGATCACCGGCGGGGTCACCGTGTCGTGGTAGCCGAGGCCGATCATCTGCGTCATCGGCCGGTTACGCGCGGCGAGGGCGCGCAGTTCGGCGGTGGCGTCCTCTTCGGACGCGGCGGGGGGAAGGTCGAGGCCGTGGGTGGCGCGGATGGCGGACGGCACGGCGGCGGCGACCAGCGCGTCCAGGCTGCCGTACCCGCACTCGGCCAGCATCTTGGCCTGTTCGGCCGCGGAGGGGCCGATGTGGCGGGCGTCGAATGATGTCGAAGTGATGGGGAGCTCCTCGGGCCGGGCACAGGGTAGACCGGTGCGCTGGAACTCCCCCTCTGTCATGGCACCTGAGAGTTTCACTGTCCGTGCTTGATCGAACACAGCACAGCTTTCACCTTGGGTGAGGCGTGGGTACGCCTGCTTTCCAGAGTGGCCTCGCACGAAGCGGTAGTGGGTACCTGAGAGATTCCGGGGAGTTTGCTCCTTCGGTGCCTCACCACGTTCGTGAGGGCTCTCCCGCTCCGGCTCGACGGCCCGATCTGTAGTTGTCGCGCATACCGTACCCGGCGGCTTCACCCCCCGTCCACTTCTCCCCGCCCACACCACACCGGCGTTCTCACGTGATTGAACGGCGACCTCATGTGATTGAGCGGCGATCTCGCGTGATTGGCCGGGGTCCCCGCCCGATCACGCGAGATCTCCGTCTGATCACGCCAGGTCGCCGTCGGATCACGCGAGATCGCCGTTACAGCGGGGTGACGTAGGCGCCGGAGATGCCGCCGTCGACGAGGAACTGGGACGCGGTGACGAAGCTGGCGTCGTCGCTGGCCAGGAACGCGACGGCGGCGGCGATCTCCTCCGGCTCGGCGAAGCGGCCGATCGGGACGTGCACGAGCCGCCGCGCTGCCCGTTCGGGGTCCTTGGCGAACAGTTCCTTGAGCAGCGGGGTGTTCACCGGGCCGGGGCACAGCGCGTTGACGCGGATGTTCTCGCGCGCGAACTGGACGCCCAGCTCACGGCTCATCGCGAGCACCCCGCCCTTGGACGCGGTGTAGGAGATCTGCGAGGTCGCCGCGCCCATGACCGCGACGAACGACGCGGTGTTGATGATCGAGCCCTTCCCCTGGCGTTGCATGTGCGGCAGGACGGCCTTGCAGCACAGGTATACCGAGGTCAGGTTGACCTGTTGGACCCGTTGCCACGCCTCGATGCCGGTGGTGAGGATCGAATCGTCCTCCGGCGGTGAGATCCCGGCGTTGTTGAACGCGACGTCGACCGAGCCGAACCGGTCGACCGTGCTCTGGAACAGGGCCTCGACCTGCTCGGCGTCGGTGACGTCGGTCCGCACGAACGCCCCGCCGACCTCGTCGGCGGCCGCCTCGCCCGGCTCCGGCGCGACGTCGGCGATGACGACCTTCGCGCCCTCGCTGGCCAGGCGGCGCGCGGACGCGAGCCCGATCCCGCCGGCCCCGCCGGTGATCACCGCGACGCGGCCCTCGAAACGCTGCACCATCCCTATTCCTCCGTGCTCAGAAAGACGTTCTTGGTCTCGGTGAACGCCGTCGCGGCGTCCGGGCCCAGTTCGCGGCCGAGGCCGGACTGCTTGAATCCGCCGAACGGCGTCCAGTACCGCACCGACGAGTGGGAGTTGACCGAGAGGTTCCCCGCCTCGACGCCGCGGGCGACGCGGAACGCGCGGCCCACGTCGCGGGTCCAGATCGACCCGGACAGGCCGTACTCGGTGTGGTTGGCCATGGTCACCGCGTCGGACTCCTCGGCGAACGGGACGACGGCGACCACGGGCCCGAAGATCTCGTCCGCGGCCAGGGGATCCTGGAGGTTCGGCGGGGTGACGACGGTCGGCGCGAACCAGAAGCCGGGTCCCTCCGGCGCGCTCCCCCGGAACGCCACCGGCGTCTCGGCCGTGACGTAGGAGGACACCTTCGCGTGGTGCCCGGCGGAGATCAGCGGCCCCATCTCGGTCCGCTCGGACCCCGGGTCGCCGACCACGACGCCCCGCACGGCGGGTTCGAGCAGGTCCATGAACCGGTCGTACACCGACGCCTGCACCAGGATCAGCGAGCGGGCGCAGCAGTCCTGGCCCGCGTTGTCGAACACCCCGTACGGCGCGGTCGCGGCGGCCTTCTCCAGATCGGCATCGGCGAACACGATGTTCGCGTTCTTGCCGCCCAGCTCCAGCGTGACGCGCTTCACCCGCGCCGCGCAGCCCGCCATGATCCGCTTGCCGACCTCGGTGGACCCGGTGAACACGACCTTGCGCACCGCCGGATGGTCGACGAACCGCTGGCCCACCACGGATCCCTTACCCGGCAGCACCTGGAAGACGTCTTCGGGGATACCCGCCTCGCGGGCCAGCTCGGCGAGCCGGATGGCGGTCAGCGGCGTCAGCTCGGCCGGTTTCAGCACGACGGTGTTCCCGGCGGCGAGCGCGGGCGCGAAACCCCAGCCCGCGATCGGCATCGGGAAGTTCCACGGCACGATCACGCCGACGACGCCCAGCGGCTCGTGGAAGGTGACGTTCACCCCGCCCGGCACCGGGATCTGCTGGCCGCTCAGGCGTTCCGGCGCGGCGGCGTAGTAGTTCAGGACGTCACGGACGTTGCCCGCCTCCCAGCGCGCGTTGCCGATCGTATGCCCGGAGTTCGTGACCTCCAGCCGGGCGAGGTGCTCGATGTCGCTCTCGACGGCGTCCGCGAAGCGGCGCAGCAGCCGGGCGCGATCGCCCGGTGCGACGTCACGCCAGGCGGGAAACGCCGCCTGCGCGCGGGCGATCGCGGCGTCGGTCTCCTCGGCGCCGGTCAGCGCGACCGACCGCACCACCTCTTCGGTGGCGGGGTTGATGACATCGAAACTGGTGCCCATCACCTTTCCTTACTCGCGGCGGCCACGAGGGCCGCGAAGAGCCGGACGTCGCCGGTGTCCTGTTCGGGATGCCACTGCACGCCGAGCACGAAGTTCTCGCCGGGCAGCTCGGCGGCCTCGACGGTGCCGTCCGCGGCCCAGCCGACCGGGACGAGACCGTCGCCGAGCTGGTCGATGGCCTGGTGGTGGTAGCACTGGACCTTCGTCTCGCCGCCGAGGATCGCGGCGGCCCGCGAGCCGGTCGCGAGGGTGATCGTGCTGGTCCCGAACGTCGCGGGCGCGGGCTGGTGCTCGCGGCTCCCGGTCGCCTCCGGCACGTCCTGGGTCAGCGTGCCGCCGAGCGCGACGCTGATCACCTGGAGTCCCCGGCAGACGCCGAGCACCGGGACGTCGGCCCGGATCGCCGCGTCGAGCAGGCCGAACTCGAAGGTGTCGCGGCCGGGCCTGGTGTAGGTCCTCTCGTGCGGTTCCTGGCCGTACCGCGCCGGGTCCACGTCGGCACCGCCGGTCAGCACCAGACCATCCACAGTGGACACCAGACGGGCGTGGCCGTCGCCGACCGGCGGCAGGAGCACGGGAATCCCGCCCGCCGCCACCACGCAGTCGACGTAGACGCGGTGCAGCAGGGCCGCCTCGGTGTCCCAGACGCCGAACCTCGCGGGCTCGAGATACGTCGTCAGCCCGATGACAGGCTTAGAGCCGCTCGAAACCACGGATGCGCTCCCAATCGGTGACGGCCTTCTCGAAGGCCTCGCGTTCGATGTTCGCCGCGTTGAGGTAGTGCCGCTTGACCTCGTCGCCGAAGGCCCGTTCGACGAGCTCGCTCGCCGCGAACTCCCCGATGGCCTCGCCGAGCGTGGCGGGCACCCGCGGCAGGTCCGCGGAATCGTAGGCGTTGCCGGTGAACTCCGCCTCCAGCGGCAGTTCGTTCTCGATGCCGTGCAGCCCCGCCGCGATGAGCGCGGCGACCGCGAGGTACGGGTTGACGTCGCCGCCGGGAACGCGGTTCTCCACTCGCAGCGAGTCGCCGTGGCCGACCACGCGCAGCGCGCACGTGCGGTTGTCGGTGCCCCAGGCGATGCCGGTCGGCGCGAAGCTGCCGGGCGCGAACCGCTTGTAGGAGTTGATGTTCGGCGCGAAGAAGCAGGTCAGCTCCCGCAGCCCGGCGAGCTGACCGGCGAGGAAGTGCTCCATCAGCTTCGAGAACCCGCCCGGGCGGTCACCGGCCAGCACCGCCGCGCCGTCCTTCGCGCGCAGGCTGAGGTGGATGTGGCAGGAGTTGCCCTCACGTTCGTCGTACTTCGCCATGAAGGTCAGGCTCTTGCCCTCCTGCGCGGCGATCTCCTTGGCACCGGTCTTGTAGACGCTGTGGTTGTCGCAGGTGGTCAACGCGTCGGCGTAGCGGAAGGCGATCTCCTGCTGGCCGGGATTGCACTCGCCCTTGGCGGATTCGACGTACATCCCGGCGCCGCCCATCTCGCGGCGGATGCGGCGCAGCAGCGGTTCGATCCGCGCGGTGCCGAGCATCGAGTAGTCCACATTGTACTGATTGGCGGCCTTCAGGCCCTGGTATCGCTTGTCCCACGCGGTCTCGTAGCTGTCGTCGAAGACGATGAACTCCAGCTCGGTGCCCACGTACGCGGTGAGGCCGCGTTCGGCGAGCCGGTCGAGCTGGGCACGCAGGACCTGTCGCGGCGACACCGCGACCGGTCCGCCCTGTACCCGCTCCACGTCGGCGAGCACCAGCGCCGTGCCCGGCTGCCATGGGACCAGCCGCATCGTGTCGAAGTCGGGCCGCAGCACGAAGTCGCCGTAGCCGGTCTGCCACGACGAGAGGTCGTAGCCGTCGACGGTGTTCATCTCGACATCGACCGCGAGCAGGTAGTTGCACGCTTCGGTGGCGTGCGGCACCACCTCTTCGAGGAAGTACTCCGCGGCGCAGCGCTTGCCCTGGAGCCTGCCCTGCATGTCGGTCATCGCGACGAGCACGGTGTCGATCGCCCCGTCGGCGACCAGCGTGCGCAGCTGGTCGAGGGTGAGCATGCCTTGTCTCCGCGCCATCCGCCACCCCAAAGGTTTGAACCGAATCCTTTGCGCGTTCTTCCTACCGGGCGGCTGGCACGGGGTCAACCGGAGCAAAGGTATTAATGTGAACCTTTGAGGGGACGCGTGGCGAGCCGGGGACATACCGGTCAGAATGTCCGTGTTGTCCGGCTGAGAAGAGTCTGTGAATCACGCCCGGCCGGGACCAATCCGGCGTCTTCGGACGTTGTACCGGTCAAGAGAGGTGAGATCGATGACCACAGCATTCACGCAGAGCTCGGTGAACCCGCAGCAGGCCCGTCCTCAGCTGCCCACGATGCCCACCGGCTGGCCGATCGGCTCCTACGAGTCGTACGAGCAGGCCCAGCGCGCGGTCGACCACCTCGCGGGCACCGACTTCCCGGTCACCGACGTGACCATCGTCGGCGTCGAGCCGGTGCTCGTGGAGCGCATCGCGGGCCGGATGAGCTGGCGCAAACTGCTCGGCAACGCCGCGATGTCCGGCGCGCTGTTCGGCCTGTTCCTCGGTCTGGTGCTGAGCATGCTGAACCCGGGGGCAGGCATGATCCCGATCGGCATCGGCCTCGTCGCCGGTATCGGCTTCAACCTGGCCTTCGGCGCGCTCGGCTACGCGATCAGCCCGAACAAGCGCGGGTTCGTCTCGCAGAGCCAGCTGGTCGCGCGCCGCTACGACGTGCTGAGCCAGCCGCGCAACGCCGAGAAGGGCCGTCAGCTCCTGGCCGACCACGCCGCGCGCAGCGCCTTCGGTCACTGACCCCGGCTCCGGCCTTCTGTTCCCGTAGGTCCGTGAATGCCACATTGAGGGACTCTGAATCCCTCAATGTGGCATTCACGGACCGCTGCTGTCGGCGCGTGGAAGACGTGGTGGGAGCGACCCCCGACCGCCGCTCCCACCACGTCGGCTACCGGGTCGCCGGAGGCGCCGACGGCGCCGTTGACGGAGCCGGGGACGCGGGCGCGCCGGAACTCGACGGCGCGGGGCTCGGGCTCGGCGCGGGCGTGGGGCTGGGGCTCGTGCCCTTCGGGATGGCGGCGCTGAACAGGACGTCGGCCCGTTCGCGGCAAACGCCGCGATAGCCGTTGTACCCGTTGATGCGCCCCCGGTTGTCGGCCACGCCCTGATCCAGCCACGGGCGGGGGAAGCGGTTGTCCGCCCCGACCCGCATCTTGGCGCCCGTGCCCGGCTCGCAGACGTACCGGCTCATCGCGAGCGGCCGCCCCTGCTCGTCGTAGAGATAGACGTCGGTCAACGGCTTGCCCTGCGCGTCGAACGCGTAGACGTTGCCGACCATCTCGTTGCCGTACTGCAGTTGCTTGCTGCCGTACGAATCGCTCGTGGTCGACATGGAATACGAACTCGGACTCGAACTCGAACCCCAGGAGGTCCGGCCGGCGACCAGGTCGACCGCGGCGCCGAACCCGCCGAGCATGCCGCCGACGACGAACGCGGAGATCGGCACGGCCACCCACAGCAACCGCCGGTCCTTGCCCAGCTTCGCACCGGCCCAGATCACCGCGATCGCGGCGGCCAGCAGGAACGGCAGCAGGAGCGCCGCGTACCGGTGCCGCAGCATGAGCAGCAGCCCGAACGCGATCAGCACACCCGCGCACACCAGCCACCAGGCCGGACGCAACGAACGCAGGTAGCCCAGCACCTTGCCGCTGTCCCGGCTGTCCCCGGTGGACACGAACCGCTCCCTGACCCAGACGACCTCCGGGAGCGCCAGCACCGCGGGAAGACCGCGCTTGAACAGGAAATACAGGCTCAGCACGAAAACCGGCACCAGGAAGCCCAGGCCGAGCAGCGCGTCCGGATTGATTCGCACCGCGGCGCTGAACGCGAACATCGCGAGCCCCGCCGCGCAGAACACCAAGCCCCACAAGGCGAATCGTGGCCCGAACAGGTTCGGCACCTTCGCCGCCGGGGCGGGCAACACCGTCGTCACCTCCTCGGACGGCTGCGGGTATCCGCCCGCGGCCCGCAGTTCGGCCGCGTAGCTCTCCGGCGTGCCGAGCCGTTCGATCAGCGCCTCCACCTTGGCGTCGGCGCCCAGCTCGGCCTCCATCTCGGCCAGATGCGGCCGGACGTCTTCCAGAATTTCCTCGATCTCACCGGCAGGCAGATCGGCGAGCGCGGTCCGAACCCTCGCCAGATAGACCCGCACGGCGGTCGGCCGCTCACTCACGATGCCTCCAACAGTGTGTCCATTGTGGACGCGAACCCCCGCCACACCTTCATGGATTCGGCGAGCCGGGCCCGGCCCGGTTCGTTCAGGCTGTAGTACTTGCGGTGCGGCCCTTCCTCGCTCGGCACCACGTACGACGTCAGCAGTCCCGCCTTGTAGAGGCGGCGCAGGGTGCCGTACACCGACGCGTCCCCCACCTCCTCCAGCCCGGCGACCCTGAGTCTTCGCAGGACGTCGTAGCCGTAGCCGTCGTCCTCGCGCAGCACCGCGAGCACGGCCAGATCGAGCACGCCCTTGAGTAGCTGACTGATCTCCACCCGGTCCTCCAGTCTTACGCGTCAGAAGGTACCACGCATTGCGCAGTAGTGTGCACAGCGATGCCCCGATCGCCATCAGAACCTGCCTTCAGGCCGGAACACCCAGGTCGTCGCGGACCTGATCACGGACGCGTGCGACGACCGCGGAGTGCCGCCAGGCCCGCGTCACCTGGACGAGCCACGCCGCCTCGGCGGCGATCCCGGCGTCCGGCAGCTGCCGGGCGGGCGGGCCCGCGTCGCCGCCCCGGTACCGGCGGTCCGCCTCGCTCGCGAGCAGCGCGGCGGCGAGCGCGGCTGCTTCGGCGGTGGCCGCGACCAGCCGCTCCGGCACCCCGGCACGACGCGCCCGCGCCTCGGCCAGCGCCGGGATCCCCGGCTCGAAGTGGGGACGCAGCGCCAGGTACCCGTCCCGGATCTCGATGACCCGCCGGTACAACGCGAACTCGGCACCGCCCGCCAGGCCCGGTGCCGGCGCGAGGGCGATCCCCGGCACGGCGGCGCGCAGCGCGGCCCACAACGGTTCGATGCGCCGGTACGCGTGGTACGCGCGCAGCCAGCGCACCGGCGCGCGCAGCGCGGGACCCCAGACGCTGAGCGTCGCGCCCGCGACCGCCAGTCCGACACACCCCGCGGCGAGGACCGCCGAATAGACGTCCTCGCTGGCGTTCACCCGTCCGCTGGCGACCAGCCTGCCGACGTCGTCGATCCCCCAGAACGTCCAGGCCAGCGCGGACACCGCCCCGCCGACGATCAGCCACAGCCCGGCCCGCAGCGCCCCCGGCTCGGCGAGCCACGCGAACCGGCCGAACACGACGATGAACGTGGTGAGGCTGACCACCCCGTAGACGACGAACACCAGCAGATACGCGACCAGGTACCAGAGAGCGTCCTCCCCCACGGCGGTGTCCTCGCCCACCCGGTGCGTCCTGGCGAGGAAGAACAGCACGACCTCGGTGAGGGCCACGACGGCCGTGAGCGCCACGTGCCATCCCGGCCGGGCGTGCGCGCCCAGCCGCAGGGAACGCGCGAACGCGACGGCGAAGGCCATCGCGCCGATCTTGAACAGGTCCGCGGCCAGGTTCACCAGGCTGGCGAACGGTTCCCGCCCACCGACGATCGCCTCGGCCGCGGGGGTGAGCACGAGGATGCCCGCCGCGATGCAGATCCCGAAACCGGACAGGCACCACAACCGCCGCGCGGGCTGGGTGTGCCGCGATTCGAGGAGCTTGAAGCCGAAACCCGCGAAGGCGAGCACACAGCAGTAGTAGGACAGGGTCTCGATCACGGGGTCCCGCGGCGGGGCTTGCCGCCGAACAGGCTGTCCACCCTGGCCATCCCGCCGGCGAGGTCACTGTCGCGCTCGTCGGACCGCGCCGGTCCCCGCGTACCCTCGCCGCGGGCCACCCGCTGCGCGATGAGCGAGGCCAGCAGTTCGGCCTCCTGTTCCTCGACGGCGCCGTAGGTGCTCCTGCCGAGCACCCGGCGGACGAGCTCGGGCGACAGGTTCGGCATGAGCGCCCGGCTCGCGGCGACGTCGATCGCCGCGCCGGCGGCGCCGGGCGCGGCCGGGCCGACGTGCCCGCACAGCAGGTGCCCGACCTCGTGCAGCAGGATGTGCCGCCGGTGCAGGGCGGTCGTGGTGGTCGGATAGAGGATGTAGTCGGCGCGCTCGGTGCTCATCAGCAGACCGCAGGGGCCGCCGGACGGCGCGTTCACCGGCATCAGCTCGATCGGGCGCCCGCGCTGGGCCGCGAGCGCGGCGACGAACCGCCCGTCGTCGAACGGCTCGGGAAGGACGAGCGTGTCGGCGAGCCGGCGGCACCGCCGCCAGAGCTGCCTGCGCTGCCGGTCCGGCACTCAGGCCTCCTTCCGCTGGCCGCCACGGCCGGCCTCCCTGCGCGCGATCGCGTCGATCATGTCGCTGATCGTGTCCAGCCCGTCGGCCGAGAGGGTCACCGCGCGCAGCGCGACATCACGGACACCGGCGTCACGCAACGCGCCCAGCAGCGCGAGTTCCTCGGCGATCTTGGCGCTCTGCTCGTCGTCGAAGAAGTACGCCGGGGGAACGCCGAAGAACTGCGCGAGCGCTTCGAGATGCCGTTTGGTCGGATTGTCCCGGCGCCCGGTCCGCAGCTGCCAGAGGTAGGTGGTGGAAAAACTCTCCCCCGTCGCCTCACGACAGGCCTTCGCGACCTCTTCGTGGCTGTAGGACTCCCGATCCGGCCTGCGCACGACGTCGAACAGCTTGTCGATCTTTTCGGCGAGCGTGGACCTGCCGGGTTCGGTGACCACCATCACTCCCTCAACGGCGCCGTGGTGCGCGTTTTCATCCTAGTTGGCGAGCTGGCGGAACGCATCAACGCGAGCTAGTTCGCGGCCGGGGCTGGCACCGCGGGCAGGAGTACGACGAGCGGTTCATGAACGGTTCGCGGCGAATCGCCGAGCCGCAGCGGCGGCACGGCAACCCCTCCTGCCCGTAGGCGTCGAGCGACCGGTCGAAGTAACCGGACTCGCCGTTCACGTTGACATACAAGGCATCGAACGAGGTCCCGCCCGCGACCAGCGCTTCGGCCATGACCTCGGCGGCCGCGGCGAGCACCGCCTCCGCCCTGGCCGCGACGAGCTTGTCCGTCGGCCGGGCCCAGTGCAGTTTCGCGCGCCACAACGCTTCGTCGGCGTAGATGTTGCCGACACCGGAAACCAGCGTCTGATCCAGCAACGCGCGCTTGACCTCGGTGCGGCGCGAACGCAGCGCCCGCACCGCCGCGCCGAGATCGAACGCCGGATCCATCGGATCCCGCGCGATGTGCGCGATCGCCGAGGGCAACCGCGCGCCGTCGACCTCGGCCAGCTCGTCCAGCGCGAGACCGCCGAAGGTGCGCTGGTCCACGAACCGCAGCTCCGGGCCCTCGTCGTCGAAACGGACCCGGACCCGCAAATGCTTCTCGTCCGGGGCGCCTTCGGGCTGGACGAGCATCTGCCCGCTCATCCCGAGATGCGCCAGGACGGCTTCTGCCGAATCCAGCTCCAGCCACAGGTACTTGCCGCGGCGGCGGGCCGCGTCGATCCGGACCCCGGCGAGCCGGCCGGTGAAGTCCTCCGCCCCGAGCACGTGGCGACGGATGGCGCGCGGATGCAGGACTTCGACCTTGCTGATCGTGCGATGCGCGACATGCGCTTCGAGGCCGGCGCGAACCACCTCGACCTCGGGAAGTTCAGGCATACGACCATTCTGGCGCACGCCTCAGGACGGAGTGCCCTCGCCGTCCGGCTCCTCGGCCTGCTTCGCGGCCGCGATCTCGTCCGTGAGCGTCCGCCACGCCGTCTCGGCGGCCTTCTGCTCGGCTTCCTTCTTGGTGGAACCGGTGCCGTGCCCGTAGTCACGGCCGCCGACGAGCACCGTGGCGGTGAACTCCTTGCGGTGATCCGGCCCGGTGTCCTCGACGCGGTACTCAGGCACGCCGAGACCCGCGGACGCGGTCAGCTCCTGCAGACTGGTCTTCCAGTCCAGCCCGGCCCCCCGCTTCGGCGCCTCGGCGAGCAGCCCGTCGAACAGGTGATGCACCAGTTTCCTGGCGACCTCGATGCCGTGCTGCAGATAGGCGGCGCCGATGACCGCCTCGAGACCGTCGGCGAGGATGCTCGCCTTGTCCCTGCCGCCGGTGAGCTCCTCGCCCTTGCCGAGCAACAGGTGTGCCCCGAGACCACCCTCGCCGAGCCCGCGCGCGACACCCGCCAGCGCGTGCATGTTGACCACACTGGCGCGCAACTTCGCGAGCTGCCCCTCGGGCAGCTCGGGATGAGTGGTGTAGAGGTGGTCGGTGACCACGAGGCCGAGCACCGCGTCGCCGAGGAACTCCAGCCGCTCGTTGGGCGGGAGACCACCGTTCTCGTACGCGTAGGAACGATGGGTCAGCGACAGCTTGAGCAGCTCGGGGTCGAGAGTGACCCCGAGCGCTTCGAGCAGTGGTGCAGGATCGACCGCTGGGCCGTTGGGCGACTTACCCCCCATGACCGGATACCCGGATCAGGCGGGCTCGACGACCTGGCGGCCGTTGTGCTGGCCGCACGACGGGCACGCGACGTGCTGGAGCTTCGGCTGCTTGCAGGCGCGGTTGGAGCAGGGCACCAGCTGAACCGGAGCCGCCTTCCACTGGCTGCGGCGCGCGCGCGTGTTGGATCGCGACATCTTCCGCTTCGGGACGGCCACGAGTAGATCTCCTTAAGACGGTCTGCCCGCGAGCACGCGAGCGGACTTAGGCTTGCTGTCCGGGGCCGTCCACGGGTTTGTCACCCGTGTTCTCGTCGAAACGCTCGACCAGTGCGGCCCACCGAGGGTCTATCTTCTCATGCCCGTGTCCGGGCTCGAGATCGGCCCACTTGACGCCGCATTCGGTGCACAACCCGGCACAGTCCTCGGTGCACAACGGGGCCAGCGGCAGGGCCAGCACGACCGCGTCCCGGACGATCGGCTCCAGGTCGATCCGGTCGTCGACCAGGCGGGGAATCTCTTCCTCCTCCGTGGTCTCCTCGGTCGCGGAACCGGGATAGGCGAACAGCTCGGTGAGTTCGACCTCGACGTCCTCGGTGACCGGGTCGAGACAGCGCGAGCAGGCACCGCGCGCGGTCGCCGTGGCCGTGCCGGTGACCAGCACGCCCTCGACGACGGACTCGAGCAGCAGATCCAGTTCGAGCTCAGCCCCGGCCGCGATGGTGATCACGTCGGGCACGCCGAGCTCGGTGTCCAGCGGCACACTGCGCCGGACCGGACGGGACAGCCCGGCACGCCGGCCCAGCTCACGGGTGTCGAGCACCCACGGACTGCGGTCGTCGAGCGACGCGGGCCTGGGATGGGAGGTGTTGTTCTCGGACATCCACACCAGAGTACGCAGGCCGGGGCGCCCTCGATCGGGCCGGTGCCCACGGCGGTTTCGCGACGGTTCAGCGATGGTTCGCGACGGGTCGCGAAGGAATGAACGGAAGATTCAGGACAGCCTGAGCACCCCTACCCGACAGCGTAGGGATGGGGACCGACGGAAACACCGGGGCGGGAGGAAACCGGCGCCGGGCCCGGTCCGGAACGCGGCGGACGAGCGCCCCAATGTGGCATTGGGTGCGTCCAACGCAGCGAATGTGGCGTTCGGTGCGTCCAACGCACCCAATGTGGCGTTCGGTGCGTGCGAGGCCGCGACCGGGCCGCCGACCGGCCGCGCCCACGTCCCGAACGGCCCGTTCGGGACACGGGTGCGACCGCTTGCCGCCTCAGCAGCCCCGTCAGTCACCACAGTCACCGAAACCCCACGGAGAAAGCCTCATCGGGAAGCACGCGACGCCCCGCCAGCTTGTCGGGGGTCAGGCCGGGCGCCGAGGGACGCCCTGGGTGCGTTGAATGCGACGAGGGCGTCCCTCGGCGCGCCCAACGCACCGAAAGCGTCCCTCGGCACCCCGCCACCACCACACGTCCCGAACGCCTCATGGGGGACGCTCAATGTCCCGAACGGCCCGTTCGGGACATACCGAGCACCCCTACCAGCGAGTCTATCGGGTGGGGGTGACGGAAACGGGGCGGAAGGCCGGGGTCAGACCTGGTAGTCGTACAGCGTCGGACGGGCCGAGCCGGAGACGTTGGCCGGGGAGCGCAGGTGGTTGCGGCCGGAGTCGACCGTCCGCAGGGTCGTGGCCAGCAGCTCCGAGAACTCGGCGAGCTTGCCGTCCACGTAGGCGTCGCATTCGCCACGCTGCCGGTCGGCCTCGGCGTGCGCCTCGTCCACGATCCGCGCCGACTCCGCGTGCGCGGCCTGCACGACCTCGGTCTGCGCGACCAGCCGGGCCTGCTCGGCACGGCCGTCCTCGATGGCGCGGTCGTAGGCGTCCCGGCCCGCCTGGATCATCCGGTCGGACTCGGCGCGGGAGCGCTCGGTCAGGTTCTGGAACTCGGCCTGCCCGGCCGCGACCATCCGCTCGGACTCGGCGTGCGCGTCGGCCAGCATCTGCTCGGCGCGCGCACGCGCGTCGGCCAGGATGCGCTCGGCCTCCGCGGACGCGTCCCCGACGGTCCGCTCCGCCTCGGCGTTGGCGCCGGCGACGGTGTCCGACGCCTCCTTGCGCGCGGCCAGCAGCAGGTCGTCCCGCTTGTCGAGCACGTCCTGCGCGTCGTCGACCTCGGCCGGGAGCGCGTCACGCACGTCGTCGAGCAACTCGAGAACATCGCCACGGGGCACCACACAACTGGAGGTCATCGGCACGCCGCGTGCCTCCTCGACGATCGTGACGAGCTCGTCGAGCGCCTCGAAAACCCGGTACACGGCAACTCCCTCTGCAGAGCATCCCCGTTCGCTGCCCCAAGTCTGCCCGCTGACTCGCCTGAACCGGTGAAAGCACGCGGTGCCGGGCGTGTCCTGCGTGCCAGGACACACCCGGTACCGGCCGATCAGACGTCGATGACCTGGAAGGTCTTGTAGTGGTCGCCGGTGTAGAAGTACTCGTGCGCGCCGCTCACGATGCGCCGGGTGCCGCGGTTCGACGAGCCCGGGGTGATCACGGTGTACTCGTGGTAGTACTTCGACGCGCAGGCTGGCAGAACCTTCTCCCGGTTGGTGAACACCGAGCCGTCCTTGCCCGGGTACGGGAACGGGCCCCCGGACTGGATCAGCTTGTAGGTGTCGGTCGCCTGCTTGGGCAGCGAGGACAGCTTGACGTGCTTGTAACCACTGAGGTCACCGCACTTGTTCTGCTGGGTGCTGAACGAGGCCGGCGCCGAGACCGCCTCCGCGGCGGTCACCCCGCCGAAGAGGGCGACCACCATGGCGAACAGGACGGCGAACATGCGAGATCGGTTGTTGGTCATTTTCGGACCGTAACCCGGACGTGTGACTAAAAGAACAGTTCGAGGTGAACACTCGCGGACCGACCAGGGATTCCCTACGAACGTCGTCCCCCGATCAGGGCCGATTCGCGAGTTTCTCGTGCAGCCGCTCGAACACCACGGGCGGGACCAGGGCCTTGACGTCGCCGCCGAGCCCGGCCACCTCCTTCACCAGCGAACTGGACACGAAGCCGTACGCCGGGTTGTTGGCCATCAGCAACGTTTCGAGCCCGGTCAGCTCGCGGTTCATCTGCGCCATCTGCAACTCGTAGTCGAAGTCGCTGACCGAGCGCAGGCCCTTCGCCACCGCGGCGATGTCGTTCTCGCGGCAGTAGTCCACCAGCAGGCCCTGCCACGAGTCGACCCGGACGTTCGGCAGCTTCGCGGTGATCTCGCGCAGCATCTCCATGCGCTCCTCGACGGAGAACAGGCCCTTCTTGCTCTTGTTCACCCCCACCGCCACGACCACTTCGTCGAACAACAGGGCAGCCCGCTCGATGATGTCGAGGTGCCCGTTGGTGGCCGGGTCGTAGGACCCGGGACAGACCGCACGCCGCATGGCGCGGACGCTATCAAGCCGGAAGGCACCGCGCGCGTCTGTGACTACTGCGTCACACCCCGCCGTACTCCGCCCAGTACAACGCGGTGTCGCCGTAACGCTTCACCCGCGTCGCGGCGTATCCCGGCGGCCAGTCCGGCTCGCCGTCGCGGGCGGCCCGCTCGATCACCACGAGCGCGCCGTCACCGACCCAGCCGCCGTCGGCGAGCGCGGCCAGCACGACCCCGAGCCCGGCGGCGTCGACCGCGTAGGGCGGATCGGCCAGCACGATGTCGAACGACGCGGGCGCGGGCGCGGACACGACCGCCTCGACCTGTCCCGCCCGGACGGTGCCGCCGAGCCCCACCGCGGCGACGTTGCCGCGCAGCACCTCCGCCGCCCGCCGGTCCGCCTCGACGAACAGCGCGTCCGCGGCGCCACGGGAAAGCGCTTCGAGCCCGAGCGCGCCCGAGCCCGCGTAGAGGTCGAGCACCCGGACGCCGTCCAGCTCGCCGGCCACCTCCAGGGCGTTGAACAGGGCTTCCCTGACCCGCTCCGAGGTCGGCCGGGTGCCCTTCGGCGGCACCTTCAGCCGCCTGCCGCCCGCCTTCCCGGCCACGATCCTGGTCACCGCCCCATTCTCACCCGCGCCACCGAATGTGGCGTTGGGCAGGACTTGCTGAACCTGGCGGGGTCACCGCGTAGAGTCGTTCTTCGCCCTCGTGAGGCGATCGAGTCGTTGTCAAGGAGCATGCGTGTCCGAACCCCGGGTCAGACGGGCCGAGATCGCCATCGAGCAAACCCACGTCGACCGGGTGTACACCCGGCTGGCGGAGCTGCGGGTCCAGGCCGAGGCGATGCGCACCAAGGGCTACGAGATCGGCCAGGGCGCCCAGCGCGAGGCGATCTTCGAACAGGCGTCGATGCTCTTCGAGCGCGACATGATGGTCTTCCACGCCAACCAGACCCTCCAGACACTCGACGCCGAGTACGAGGGCCTGGTGTTCGGCAGGCTCGACCACCTCGACCGCGAGCACATCTACGTCGGCAGGCTCGGCATCCGCGACGCCGAGTTCGACAACCTTGTCACCGACTGGCGCGCCCCGGCCGCCGCCGCGTTCTACCAGGCCACCGCCGAAGAGCCGATGGACGTCGTGCGCCGCCGCGTCATCCGCTGCTCCGGCCAGAACGTGCTCGACGTCGACGACGACGTCCTCATCGCCGACGCCGTCCCCGAGGACATGCCGATCGTCGGCGAGGGCGCGCTCATGGCCGCCCTGGGCCGCTCGCGCGGCGAGAAGATGCGCGACATCGTCGCGACCATCCAGAAGGAACAGGACGAGGTCATCCGCGCGCCGTGGCGCGGCGTCACCGAGATCACCGGCGGCCCCGGCACCGGCAAGACCGCCGTCGCGCTGCACCGCGCGGCCTACCTGCTCTACCGGCACCGCCGTCAGCTCGGCGGCGCCGGCGTGCTGGTGATCGGCCCGTCCGGCGTGTTCACCAGCTACATCTCCCGCGTGCTGCCGTCGATGGGTGAGACGAACGTCGAACTGCGCGCACTCGGCGAGGTCCTCGACGGACTCGAAGCGACCCGCCAGGACGCGGCCCCGCTCGCGGCGATCAAGGGCTCGCTCCGCATCCGGAAGGTCCTGCTGCGCGCACTGCGCGACACCCCGCCGGACGCCCCGGACGAGCTGCGCATCGTCTACCGCGGCGAGGTGCTGAAGCTGACCCGCCGCGAGCTGGAAAAGGTACGCCGCAAGGCACACACGCACGGCGCGCCGCCGAACCGGTCCCGGGTGCGGACCGCGGAACTGCTGCTGGAAGCGCTTGCCGCGAAGGCGGAAGAGCACGCGAAGGCCGACGGCAAACAGGTCGACCGGGCGGAGCTGATCACCGACCTCGGCGAGCGCATCGAGTTCCACCGGTTCCTCGTGGTGTGGTGGCCGATCCTCTACCCGGCACAGATCCTCAAGTGGCTCGGCGACGAGAAACGCCTCGCCGCGGCGGCGAAGGGCATCCTGTCCCGCGCGGACATCACGATGCTCGCCGCGGACCTCGCGGACCGCTCGCGCGGCTGGTCGGTGGCCGACGTCGCCCTGCTCGACGAGCTCCGTGTCCTCATCGGACCGCCGCCGAAACGACGCCGCAAGAACCAGCCGGTGGTCGAGGTCGAACCGCAGCGCGGCGGGGCACCACAGCGGCCGGAGCACTACGACGAGTACTCGCACGTGGTCGTCGACGAGTCGCAGGACCTCTCCCCCATGCAGTGGCGGATGGTCGGACGGCGCGGGAAGTACGCCAGCTGGACCGTCGTCGGCGACCCGGTGCAGAGTTCCTGGCCGGACCCGGCCGAGGCGGCGCAGGCCCGCGACCAGGCGTTCGGGCTCAAGACCACGCGGCGCCGCTTCACCCTGCGGACCAACTACCGGAACTCGGCGGAGATCTTCGACCTCGCGGCACAGGTCGTCACCGGGCACGCCGAAGCGGACGAACTGCCGATCGCGGTGCGGAAGACCGGGATCACCCCGGAGGTCCGCGCCGTCGGGAAGGCCGCGCTCGAAGGGGCCACCCAGGACGCGGTCAAGGAACTGCTCGGCGCCGTCGAGGGCACCGTGGGCGTGATCACCGCCATGGACCGGGTGCCCGAGGTGTCCGGCTGGCTCGCCGGGCAGTCCGACGATCGGCTCAAGGTCGTCGGCAGCCTCGACTCGAAGGGCCTCGAATACGACGCCGTCGTCCTCGTCGAGCCGATCGACCTGGTCACCGAGTCGACCACCGGCCGCCGCGTCCTCTACGTCGCGCTGACCCGCGCCACCCAGCACCTGACCGTCCTCGCCTCCGACCCCGACTGGCTCCCTTCCTGAACACGCGACACGCGTGATCGAGGCGCGCACTCGCGTGATTGGAGACGTAACTCGCGTGATTGGGCGGAGATCTCGCGTGAAGCGGGGAAGAGATCGGGGACGCGGGGCGTTGTAGCGGGGCGTGAGTTCCGTATCAGGGGTGCCGCTGTCCGTGCTCGATCTGTCTCCCGTGGTGAGCGGGGGTGACGTCGGCACGGCGCTGCGCAACACCATCGACCTCGCGAAGGTCGCCGAGCGGCTGGGCTTCCACCGCTACTGGCTCGCCGAGCACCACAACATGCCGGGCATCGCCAGCTCCGCGACCGTCGTGCTGATGAGCCAGGTGGCGACCGCCACCGAGCGCATCCGCGTCGGCTCCGGCGGGATCATGCTGCCCAACCACGCCCCGCTGATCGTCGCCGAGCAGTTCGGGACACTGGAGGCGTTCCACCCCGGCCGGATCGACCTCGGCATCGGCCGGGCGCCCGGCACCGACCAGCGCACCGCGCTCGCCCTGCGCGGCCCCGGCGGCCTGTCCGCCGAGAACTTCCCCCAGCAGCTGGGCGAACTGCTCGCCTACTTCGAGCACTCCGAGTCCCGGGGCGTCAACGCCGTCACCGCGGAGGGCAACCGGCCCCCGGTGTGGCTGCTCGGGTCGAGCGGCTTCAGCGCCCAGCTCGCCGGACGGCTCGGCCTGCCCTTCTCCTTCGCGCACCACTTCGCCGCCGAGAACACCATCCCCGCGGTCAAGCTCTACCGCGAGAACTTCCAGCCCTCCGAGGTGCTCGACGCGCCGTACGTCATGCTCGGCGCGTCCGTCTTCGCCGCGGACACCGACGACCGGGCGCACTACCTCGCCGCCCCCAGCGGGCTGACCTTCCTCAGCCTGCGCCGCGGTCGCCCGACCCCGCTGCCCACGCCCGAGGAGGCCGCGGCCTACCCGTACACCGACATCGACCGGGTGTTCATCGAAGACCGCTTCTCCTCCAGCATCATCGGCTCGCCCGAGACCGTCCACAAGGGACTCGAGAAGCTGGTCGCGGACACCGGCGCGGACGAGCTGATGGTCACCACGATGATGCACAGTCACGAAGACCGCGTCCGCTCCTACGAAATCCTCGCCGGACTCACCCGCTGAGCCGTACCCGGAGAGTCGGCTCACGTACCTGGAAGGTCGGTTCGCGTACCCGAAGGGTCGGCTCGGAATTCTTTTCCGGTCCGGACAACAATTGAAGAGACGTTTGTCAGGAAGCAACAAGAATCTACCCGGTTATCGGGCCGTGACCAGGTGATCGTGCTCAGGTTCTTGTCACCGCACCGCGCGCGAAGTTAGCGTACCGACCAGTAACGAACCGCACGGTAACACCCGCCACCGGCACCAACGGACCATTGTCTCCACCATTCGGAGCAACCGGAAATGCCAGTGGGAGGGTGTATTCGCCGTGCCGCGCGAAAAGAGGTGGCATGGTCGGGCGGACGACGGCGTCCTTTCCCGGTGCGGCCGCGCTCCGGCAGACCGGACGGCTCTACGCGCTCGGCCTCGACGTTGTGCGGCTGACCTTCCGCCGCCCGTTCCAGGCACGCGAGCTGATCCAGCAGTTCTGGTTCATCGCCAGCGTTTCCATCCTGCCAACGGCGCTGGTCTCGATCCCGTTCGGCGCGGTCATCGCGCTGCACATCGGCTCGCTGACCACGCAGATCGGCGCCCAGTCCTTCACCGGCGCGGCCAGCGTGCTCGCGATCATCCAGCAGGCCAGCCCGATCGTGACGGCGCTGCTCATCGCGGGCGCCGGCGGCAGCGCGATGTGCGCGGACCTCGGCTCGCGGACCATCCGCGAGGAGATCGACGCGATGGAGGTGCTCGGCGTCTCGCCGATCCAGCGCCTGATCGTGCCCAGGGTGCTCGCCGCGATGGGCGTCGCGGCGTTCCTCAACGGCATGGTCAGCGTCGTCGGCGTGCTCGGCGGCTACTTCTTCAACGTCGTCATGCAGCAGGGGACGCCCGGCGCCTACCTGGCCAGTTTCTCCGCGCTGGCCCAGCTGCCGGACCTGTGGATCAGCGAGATCAAGGCGGTCCTGTTCGGCTTCGTCGCCGCGGTCGTGGCCTCCTACCGCGGCCTCAACCCGAAGGGCGGGCCGAAGGGCGTCGGCGACGCGGTCAACCAGTCCGTGGTCATCACGTTCCTGCTGCTGTTCGTGCTGAACCTGGTGCTCACCGCGGTCTACCTGCAACTCGTCCCGCCGAAGGGGAGCTGAGCGATGGTCACCACCAGCCCGGCCACCCGCGCCGCCCGCGTGCGCGACGCCGTCGACCGCCGGTTCGGCTTCCTCGACACCCTCGGCGACCAGATCCTGTTCTTCCTGCGCGCGCTGGCCTGGACCCCGCGCGCGATCCACCGCTACCTCCGCGAGATCGTGCGGCTGCTGGCCGAGGTCAGCTTCGGCTCCGGCGCGCTCGCGGTCATCGGCGGCACGATCGGCGTGATGATCGGCATGACCGTCGCCACCGGGATGGTCGTGGGCATGCAGGGCTACTCGGCGCTCAACCAGGTCGGGACCTCCGCGTTCGCCGGGTTCGTCTCGGCCTACTTCAACACCAGGGAGATCGCCCCGCTCGTCGCCGGGCTCGCGCTGTCGGCGACCGTCGGCTGCGGGTTCACCGCGCAGCTGGGCGCGATGCGGATCTCCGAGGAGATCGACGCGCTGGAGGTCATGGGCATCCCGAGCGTCCCCTACCTCGTGACGACCAGGGTCATCGCCGGGTTCCTCGCGGTGATCCCGCTCTACGCCATCGGGCTGCTCAGCTCGTACGTCGCCTCGCGCCAGGTCACGGTGTGGGCGTTCGGCCAGTCCGCGGGCACCTACGACCACTACTTCCTGCTGTTCCTGCCACCCGGTGACGTGCTGTGGTCGTTCGGGAAGGTGCTGGTGTTCAGCGTCGTGGTGGTGCTGGCGCACTGCTACTACGGATTCCGCGCCAGCGGCGGGCCCGCGGGCGTCGGCGTCGCGGTCGGGCGCGCCGTGCGGACCGCGATCGTCGCCATCAGCGTGCTCGACTTCTTCCTCAGCCTCGCGATCTGGGGCGCCACCACGACGGTTCAGGTGGCCGGATGACGAGGCACACGGGGCTGCGCAAGGCCGGGGTCCGCGCCGCCGGGGCGCTGTTCCTCGTGGTCATGGTGGGGCTGGCCTGGCTCTCGGTCATGGTCTACGACAAGGACTTCGTGACCTCGGTGCCGGTGACGCTCAGGGCCGACCGCATCGGCAACCAGCTCAAGGCGGGCGGACAGGTCAAGGCCCGCGGCGTGGTCGTCGGCGAGATCCGCGGGGTCCGCGCGACACCGGTGGGCGCGGAGATCGCCCTCGCGCTGGAACCGGCCAAAGCAGACCTGCTGCCCGGCAACGTCTCCGCGCTGCTGGTCCCGAAGACGCTCTTCGGCGAGCGCTACGTCCAGCTGTCCATTCCGGACAGTGCGCGGGCGCCGCACCTGAAGGCGGGCGACGTCATCGCCCAGGACCGCTCCGCCAACGCCATCGAGCTGGAACGCGTCTTCGACAACCTCCTGCCGGTGCTGAAGGCCGTGCAGCCGCAGAAACTCGCGACCACGCTCACCGCGGTCGCGACCGCGCTGGACGGCAGGGGCGAGCAGCTGGGCAGCACCCTGCGCACCGCGTCGGACTACCTCACCCGGTTCAACCCGAACCTCCCGCGCCTGGACGAGAACGTCCGCGACCTCGCGGCCGTGACCACGCTCTACGGCGACATCGCGCCCGACCTGCTCGACGCGCTCACCGGCGCGGCGGTCACCCTCGGCACCGTGCACGACCGGCGCGACGACCTCGCCGCCGTCTACCAGCAGGTCACCGATTCCTCCCAGCAGCTCACCACGTTCCTGCAGAACAACAGGAACAACCTGATCCGGCTGACCGCCGAGAGCCGGGCGCCGCTGGAGATCGGCGCGCGGTACTCCCCCGGCTTCAAATGCACGCTCGACTCGATGGTGGCGCTGAAGGACTCGATGAACAAGGTACTGGGCGCGGGCACGAAGGAACCGGGACTGCACGCGAACATCACGATCACCGAGCCGCGCGGGAAATACGTCCCGGGCAGGGACGACCCGGCCTACCACTCCGGCGACGGCGGACCGCTCTGCTACCTCAACGGCGTCATGCCGCCCGTGGGTACCCCCGCGGTCGCCGCGGCAGGTCCCCGGGCACCGCTGGCACCCGGCGGCCCCGGCGACCTCGGCCTCCCGAACTCTCCGCAGGAGCGGGGACTGCTGAGCGCGCTCCTCGCGCCGCAGCTCGGGACGGCGCCCTCGGGCGTGCCCGCGTGGGGCAGCGTGCTCGTCGGCCCGCTCTACCGCGGCACGGAGGTGACGCTGCGATGAGGAAGTTCGTCCCCGCGCTGCTCAAGAGCCTCGTGTTCATCGTGGTCACCGGGCTGGCCACGGCGTTGCTGGCGATCTCGATCACCAACACCGGGGTCGGCGACACCGAGCTCTACGGCGCCACCTTCACCGACGCGACCGCGTTGAACGTCGGCGACGACGTCCGGATCTCCGGCGTCCGGGTCGGCCAGGTGGAAAAGCTGGAGATCGCCGAGCAGCACCTCGCGCACGTCCGGTTCTCCCTCGACTCCGAGCGCACGCTGCCCGCCGACGTCGGCGCGGTGATCAAGTACCGCAACATGGTCGGGCAGCGCTACATCGCGCTGGAGCGGGGCAAGAGCGGCGCGGGCGACCTGCCGAAGGGCGGCGAGATCCCGGTGGGGCGCACCACCGCCGCGCTCGACCTCACCGATCTGTTCAACGGCTTCAAACCGCTGTTCCAGGCGCTCGCCCCGAACGACGTCAACCAGCTCTCCGGCGAGATCGTGCAGGTGCTGCAGGGCGAGGGCGGGACGGTGGAAAGCCTGCTCGCGCACACCGGCTCGCTCACCACCACCCTCGCCGGGCGGGACCGGGTGATCGGCGAGGTGATCGGCAACCTCAACTCGGTGCTGAAGACGGTCAACGGCAAGGGGGACGCGCTGGCGAACCTGATCTCCACGCTGCGCGGGCTGGTCTCCGGGCTGGCCGGGGACCGGGCCGCGATCGGCGACGCGATCGGCGGGCTCGCCGATCTCACCGACGCCACCGCCGGGCTGTTCGAGCAGGCGCGCCCGGGGCTCAAGGACAGCATCGCCGGGCTCGGCGCGCTGTCCGGGCAGCTGGCCGCCGGGAAGTCCGATGTGGACAGCGCGCTGACCACCCTGCCGAAGAAGTACGAAGCACTCGGCAGGACCGCCTCCTACGCGTCGTGGATGAACTTCTACCTGTGCAGCGCGACCCTGCTGACCGATCCCCCGCGCGGGGTCCCCCAGACGGCCGCGAGGTGCGGATCGTGAAGTCGTTCAAGGAACGCAATCCGCTCACCATCGGCGTCCTCGGCAGCCTCGGCCTCGCCGCGGTGCTCACCGTGACGCTGAACTGGGACAACCTGCCGGTGGTCGGCGGGGGCACCACCTACGCCGCCGAGTTCTCCGAGGCCGCCGGCCTGCGGACCGCCGACGAGGTCCGCGTCGCGGGCATCAAGGTCGGCGAGGTCACCGGCGTCGCGCTCGCCGACGACCACGTGAACGTGACCTTCCGGGTCAAGGGCGCGTGGATCGGCGACCGCACCTCGGCCGAGATCAAGATCAAGACGTTGCTGGGCCGCAAGTTCCTCGCCCTGCACCCGACCGGCGCCGGAACGCAGGACCCCGACCGGCCGATCGGGCGGGACCGCACGGTCACGCCCTTCGACGTCACCGACGCGTTCAACGGGCTCGCCGACACCGTCGGCCAGATCGACACGAAACAGCTCGCGGACAGCTTCGGCTCGATCAGCGACACCTTCCGCAACTCCCCCGAGCACATCCGCACCGCGCTCGACGGGCTGACCGCGCTGTCGAAGACGGTTTCCCGGCGGGACAACGAAATCGCCGAACTGCTGGCCAACGCCCGGAAACTGACCACGACGCTGGCGAACTCGAACGACGACTTCGAGGCACTGCTCAGGGACGGGAACCTGCTGCTCACCGAGCTGAACAACCGCCGCGACGCCATCCACCAGCTGCTCACCGGCGCGCAGAAGCTCGCCGGTGAGCTGTCCGGGTTCGTCAAGGACAACAAGGACGAGCTCGGCCGCGCGCTGAGCCAGCTCGGCCAGGTCACCGACGTGCTCAGGAAACAGAACGAGAACCTCTCCAAGAGCCTCGAACTCGCGGGCCCGTACTTCCGCGTCGTCACCAACGCCACCGGCAACGGGCGCTGGGTCGACGGCTACCTGTGCGGGCTCATCCCGGAGAACCGCGATCCGTGCGATCCGAAGAAACTGGTCGGAGGTGGCAGATGACCACGACCCGGATGGGTGTGCGGCTGAACCGGTTCGTCCTGTTCGCCGTGCTGCTCGCGCTCGTCGTCGTGGCCGGGCTGTGGTGGCTGTTCTCCGGCAACGGGAAACACCACGCCACGGTGTACTTCTCCCGCGCGGTCGGCGTCTACACCGGCTCGGACGTCCGGCTGCTCGGCGTGCGGATCGGCCAGGTGGACTCGGTGACCCCGCGCGGCGAGCAGGTCGAGGTGGGCCTGACCTTCGACGGCTCGGCGGGTATCGCGGCCGACACCACGGTGGTCGTCATCGCGCCCAGCGTCGTCGCCGACCGGTACGTGCAGTTCGCGAAGCTCGCCCGCGGCGGGCCCCGGCTGACGGACAACGCGGTCATCGGCACGAACCGCACCGCGACCCCGGTGGAACTCGACCAGCTCTACGGCAGCCTCGACACCCTCGCCAAGGCGCTCGGCCCGAACGGCGCCAACTCCGGCGGCGCGCTGTCGGACCTGCTGCGCACCGGCTCGCGGAACCTCGCGGGCAACGGCAAGCCGTTCAACGAGTCCGTGCGCAACTTCGCCGAGCTGGCCCGCACCCTGGCCGGGAACTCCAGCGACCTGTTCGGCACGGTCGACGAACTGCAGAAGTTCACCACCATGCTGGCCACCAACGACCGGCAGGTCTCCGACGTCAACCGCCAGCTCGCGCGGATCTCGGAAACCCTCGCCGCCAACAAGGACGAACTCACCGGCGCGCTCAGGGGCCTCGGCGGCGCGCTCGGCGACATCCAGGCGTTCATCAGGGACAACCGCGGCCAGATCAAGTCCAATGTGGACAAATTGGCGCTGACCACGCAGACACTGGTGGACAAGCGCGCGTCGGTGGCCGAGCTGCTCGACGTCGCGCCGATAGCGGCGCAGAACGTGGTCAACGCCGTCGACCCGGTCACCGGCACCCTCCAGGGGCGCGGCAACCTGCACGAGTACTTCGGGCTCCCGGTCACCGGGCCCGTCTACAGTGGACAGGCGGGCGGCCGATGAACCGGACGGGACGGGCCCGGCGAACGCTGGCCACGCTGGCGGTGTGCTTCCTGGCGGCCACGGGATGTTCGTCCGGCGAGTTCAAGGGCGTCTACGACCTCCCGCTGCCCGGCGGCGCCGACCTCGGCGGGCACCCGTTCCGGGTCACCGTGCAGTTCGCCGACGTGCTCGACCTGGTCCCCCAAGCCGCGGTGAAGGTCGGCGACGTGCCGGTGGGGCGGGTCGAGTCGATCCGGCTGGGCAGGGACGGCTGGACCGCCGAGGCGGTGGTGGCCGTCAACGGCGACGTCGTGCTGCCCGCGAACGCGATCGCGCGGCTGCGGCAGTCCAGCCTGCTCGGCGAGAAGTTCGTCGAACTCGCGGCCGCCGACGGCGCGGGCGGCGGCGCGGCGGCGGGCAGGCCCGCCGACCGGCTCGCCGACGGCGCCACGATCACCGCGGACCGGACCAACCGCAACCCGGAGTTCGAGGAGATCTTCGGCGCGCTTTCGCTGCTGCTCAACGGCGGCGGGATCGGGCAGCTGCAGACGATCAACCGCGAACTGTCGAAGGTGATGACCGGCAACGAGACGCAGATCAGGGACTTCCTGTCCGGGCTGAACACCCTGATGTCCAATCTGGACTCCCACCGGTCCGACATCACCGCGGCCATCGACGGCCTCAACCGGCTGTCGGCGACGCTGGCCAACCGGGCCAAGCAGGTCTCCGGCGCGCTCACCGACCTCACCCCCGGCCTGAAGACGCTGTCGGACCAGCGTGCCCAGCTCGTCACCATGCTCGGCTCGCTCGACCGGCTCTCCGGCGTGGCCACCGACGTGATCCACCGCAGCCGCGACGACCTCGTCGCGGACCTGCGGGCGCTGGCCCCCATCCTGCGGAACCTGGCGGCGGCGGGCGAGAACCTGCCGAAGTCGCTGGAGATCCTGCCGAGCTTCCCGTTCACCGACCCCGTGCTCGACGCGGTGAAGGGCGACTACCTCAACGTGTACGCCGCGCTCCTGCCCGCGCCGGGCGTCCCCCTCCCGCCCCCGGGCGAGGGCGTCCCCCCGGGCCTGCCGACACTGCCGCTCCCGGCCTCCTCGTCGTCCGCGCCACCGGCGGGAGGCCGCTGATGCTCACCACCCGGGTCCGGATCCAGGTCCTCGCGTTCGTGGTCATCGCGCTGGCCACGACGGCGTTCGTCGGCGCGAACTACGCCGGGCTCGGCAGGCTGTTCGGCGGTGGCGAGTACACCGTGCGGCTCCAGCTGGCCGAGGGCGGCGGGCTGTTCACCAACGGTGAGGTGACCTACCGCGGCGTCGCCGTCGGCCGGGTCGGCACGCTGCGCCTGACCACCACCGGGATGGAGGCCGACCTGCTCATCGACACCTCGGCGCCGCCGATCCCGGCGAACGCCCGCGCCGTGGTGGCGAACCGCTCGGCCGTCGGCGAGCAGTACGTCGACCTCCAGCCGCGCACCGGGGACAGGCCGTACCTCACCGACGGGGCGGTCATCCCGCGCGAGGCGGCCACCCTGCCGCTCCCGGTGCCGAACCTGCTGTCCGATGTGGACTCACTGACCGCCTCGGTGCCGACCGGCGACCTGCGCACGGTGGTCGACGAGCTGGACAAGGCGTTCCAGGGCGCCGGGCCGGACCTGCGGCTGCTGACCGACACCGCGACCTCGTTCACCCAGCAGGCCGCCCGGCACCTGCCGGAGACCACCAAGCTGATCGACGACGGCGCGACCGTGCTGCGCACCCAGCTGGACTCCTCGCAGGCCTGGCGCCAGTTCAGTGCCAACGCCAAGGCGTTCGCCGGGCAGCTGGCCGGCGCCGACGGCGACCTGCGCAGGCTGATCGCCTCGGCTCCCCCGGCCGCCACCGAACTCGGCAAGCTGGTCAAGGAGACCAACCCCGGACTGCCGATCCTGCTGGCGAACCTGCTCACCACCGCGCAGGTCTTCGACGCGCGGACCGACGGGCTGCGCGAGCTGCTGGTCAACGTCCCGAAGGCGGTCGCGGCGACCTCGACGGCGATCACCAAGGACGGCGGACGGCTCTCGCTGGCGCTGACCTTCCACGACCCGCCGCCGTGCGAACGGGGTTACGAGGGCACCGACCGCCGGCCCAGCACCGACCTCTCCCCGATGCCGTTCAACACCGCGGCCGCGTGCACCCTGTCCCACGGCGACCCAAGCTCGGTGCGTGGCGCGCAGAACGCGCCGCACGCCGGTGTCCCGCCCGCCGCCGTGCCCGGGGTGCTGGGCGGCGTGCTGAGCGAACTGCCGACCGCCAAGACCCTCCCGGAGATGCTATGGCTACGGAACTAGCGCCCGCGAAGGCTTCCCGGCTCCGGAAGGCCCTGACGTCCCTTCGGGCCCGGCCCCTGCTCGCGGTCGCCGCCGCGCTGGTGGCGGTGAGCGCGGTGTTCGCGGGCTGGTCGGGGTACTCGTGGTTCGGCGCGGCGAACGATCCCGGCGTGACCTACGGCGGCACCCGCGACGAGGTGCTGCGGACCGGCCGCGAACTCGTCGCGGTACTGAACACGCTCGACTACCACCGCATCGAGCAGGATCTGGCCCGCTGGCGGGACGCCTCGACCGGCCCGCTGCGTGACCAGCTCTCCCGGACCGACGACACCACGAAGAAGACCCTCGCCCAGAACGCGACGGTGTCCAGCGGCAAGGTGCTCGACGCCGCGCTGACCGAACTGGACACGCACGCGGGCACGGCGAAGATGCTCGTCGCGGTGGAGATCAGCGTCACCAAGGAAGGGACCGCCCCGGCGGCCAAACGCAACCGGTTCGCGGCCGCGCTGGCCAGGACCGAGGCGGGCTGGAAACTCAGCGCGCTCGACCAGCTTCCGGTGGGGGCACGATGAGTACGGAGACCGTCACGGACACCGGCGAAGAAGCCGAGACTCCGGAGCCCGTGGAGTCCGAAGCGGCGGAACCCGAGGCCGGTGTGTCCTGGGCGCGGCGGCTCCGGCTGCCACTGATCCTGCTCGCCGTGGCGGTCGTGCTGGCGGGCGCCGGGGTGTGGTTCACCGTCCAGGCCCGCTCACTCACCGCGGGTGCCGCCACCGCCAACCACGCGCTGACCGACGTCGGCGCCACCGCGGAGGTCACCTCGGCGGTGTCCCTGGCGCTGAACAAGGTGTTCTCCTATTCCTACGACCGGACCGAGGTCACCGAAAAGGCGGCCGCCGAGGTTCTGCGCGGCCAGGCCCGCGATTCCTACGACAAGCTTTTCGCACAGGTCAGGGAAAAGGCGCCGCAGCAGAAACTGATCCTCACCTCGCGGGTTTCCTCGGCCGCGGTGCAATTCTTGGACGACCACCGGGCGACCCTGCTCGTCTTTCTCGATCAATCGGCGGTCCGCGCCGACAACAACACGGCGGACGCGGCGGCGGCCCAGCTTTCGGTCACCGCGGAACGGTCCGGCCGGACCTGGGTCATCACCGATCTCGCACCGCGCTGAGCGCCATTGTTTTCGCCGGTCCGCCCTCCCCGCGGTCCCGGCGCCGGAAAACCGTAAGGAGAACAGGTATGTCCACTGTCGCACGTACCAGAAGAGCCCGGCGGCTCGCCGCGCTGACCGCCGCCACGACCGTCGGGCTCGGCACGCTCGTGGCCACCCCGGCGACGGCCGCGACGCCCATCCCGATCCCGATGTCCTACAAGGTCAGCGGCACCACGACGGTGAAGAAGACCGGCAGCACGATGACGCTGGGCCCCGGCACCCTCAAGGGAAACCTGCTGGTGGACACCAGCACGAACACCGTCGGGCTGAAGGGTGACCTGGTCCTGCCGGAGTCCCAGACGGACATCTCGCTGCTGGCCGGGCTGTTCCGGATCAAGGCGAAGGTCAAGATCACGCCGACCGCGCCGGTCACCGGCACGATCGCCAAGGGCACGCTGACCACGCACGCGAGCGCGAACATGGAGATCAGCGACATCTGGGCCGGGCCGATCGTCCCGGTCTTCCCGATCCCGACGGTTCCCGGCAGCTGCAAGACCGTCAAGCCGATCGAGATGGACCTCTCGGCGACCAACGTGAACATCTTCAAGCCGCCGATCAAGATGAGCGGCAAGTACACGATCCCGGAGTTCACCAACTGCTTCATCGCCGACATCGCGCTCGGCGCGATGGTGTCCGGACCGGACAACACGCTCGAGTTCTCGATGACGCCTTAACGGGACCAGGCACCCGGTGGCGGGCCGCCACCGGGTGCTCTCGCTAGCAGGTCAGGCTGGTCGTCAGCACACCACTTCGCCGCTCCGCCGCGAAGACACCGAGCAGCGTGCCGCAGAGCTTCACCTTGTTGGTCTCGCCCGACATGTTCGATCCCCACATGACCAGGGTGTTGTCGTTCTTCAGCGCGAGGTTGTGATACCAGCCCGCGGCGATCGCGACCACGCCCGAGGTGGCCTCGGCGGGCACGATGCTCTGCTTGTAGACGTTGCTGCCCCAGGCGAGGACACCACCGTTCTTCAACGCCAGGCTGTGGTTGTAGCCGGCGGCGATCGCGGTGACACCCGAGGCCGCCGCCGCGGGAACGGTGGCCTGGCCGACGGAATTGCCGCCCCAGGCAAGCACTCCGCCGTTCTTCAACGCCAGGCTGTGGTCACCGCCCGCCGCGATCGTGCTCACCCCGGCGCGCGCCGCCGCCGGAACGTCGTCGCGGTTTCCCCAGCTGACGACCCGGCCGCCCGCGGTGAGCGCGAGGCTGTGCAGGGTACTGGCCGCGACGGCGCTCACCCCGGACCGCGCGAGGTCGGGGACCCGCGTCTGCCCGTACCAGTCATTGCCCCACGCCAGTACCTGCCCGTTCTTGAGCGCGAGCAGATGACCCCAGCCCGTGGCGACCGCGCCGACCCCGGAAGTCGCCGCCTGCGGCACCTCGGCCTGGCCGAAGTTGTTGTCCCCCCAGACAATCGCGGCGCCGTCCTTGAGCGCGATCCCGTTGAGGCTGCCCACCGCCGCCGCCGACACCGCGCCCAGTGTCGCGGGCGGCGGCGAGGTGCGAAAGTCCTGGCTCCCCCAGAGCCGCACCAGCCCGGTACCCGGCGTGGGGTCCCCCGCCGCCGCGCCCGGGGCCGCGGCGGAACCGGCGGGCTCGTCGCGGCGCGCCCCGGCCCGTCCCGGCGCCCCGGCGGAAACCGCGTCGGCGCCCAGCGGGGCGACCAGCGCGGCGGCCGCGACCATGGCGGTACGTCGCGAAATCCGTCGATGACCTGGAGTACGCGGCACGATAGTCTCTTTTCTTGGTTCCTTGATCGGAATCGTACGCCAAGAAGACAGATGCTAGACCGGTCGAACCGTATTCCCCGCTCGGCCGGAGGGACTTTGTCATCAGCCGAGCAGGGCGGCCCGATAATTGCTCGGTTTCTGACAAGAAATCCGTCGCGCGCGCCGTCACGTACGGCCATACGCCGCCAAAGTCTTGTTGCGGGGAAAACTCGCGAGTAACCTTGCTTTCGCAGCCGAACTGGGAGGCGTACAGCCGTACGACACAATGCGAACTCTTCCCGCCGGGCGATTACCCGGACATCCGTTCAGCACGGACGCCCCGGCGGAGCTTCGACGGCGGTCTGCCGAGGGGTAACTGGATCAAAGGAGATAACAGTCATGTCCCGAATCAGAAAGTTGTCCGCCCGCGCCGCCGCGGCGGGTGCCCTCGTCAGCGTGGCGGTCCTGTGCACCGCGACCGCCGCCTCGGCCGACGCCACCGTCACCTACAAAGCGGGCGGCGACCCCGGCGCGGGCTCGGAGATCATCTATCTGTGCTCGTTCCCCGGCATCTCCGACCAGCCGGTCAAGGTCACGGCCCACTTCGACGGCCCGGACTCGATCGCGCACGGCACGACGGTCACGCCGACGAACGTCGGGGGCACCGCGTCCATCTCCGGTGAACTCCACTCGCTGCTCACCGCCATCGGCTACGACGGCGTCAAGGGCAGTGCGGACGTGCCGATGAACGCGTCGGCCGGGACCCTGTCCCAGGCCGCCGCGACCGGGCTGGACATCCCGGAGAAGATCTACCCGGCGGACGGCGCCCCGATCACCATCGTCATCTCGCAGGTGGGCTCGTCCTCCATCCCCACCTACACCGCTCCGGCGTCGCCGGGCAGCGTCACCTTCTCCCTCGGCAACCCCCTGGTGGCGCACCTGCAGTTCCACAACGCCGCCGACGGCTCGTGGACCCCGTTCGACATGAGCTGCGCCCCGCAGCAGGACCCGCCGCAGAACGTCAACTTCTCGCCGAACGGCGTGATCTCGTAACGACGACGGGAAAAACGGGGGTGACCGGCGCGGCGCGCCGGTCACCCCACCACCGTTTCCGGCTCCGCCGGCACCGGGCGGCGTCACCTTCACCCCGTCCATCGGCATCACGTAGCCGAAGCGCGTTCCCCAGCCCCGCGGAATCCCGGAGAACCAGGACTCACATGACACGTCCAGCGCGAACGACAAGACTGGCCGTCCTCGCGGTCGTCCTGGCCTCGGCCTTCGGCGGCGCACTGACCGGTGCCGGTTCGGCGGCCGCCGGTCCCGGAGAAACCACTGCGGCACAAGGAAAACACACCGCCGCGCAGGACGTCGAGGCGACCTGCCCGTTCCCCGCCCCCCTCGGCCCACGCACGTTTTCCCTGCACACCACGGCAACGATGCCCGCCGTGACGAGCACCGGGGCGCCCGTGGCGATCGACGACCTCACGATGAAGTTCACCCTGCCGCGCGACGCCGCGCAGGCGCTCTTCGGCACCGCGAAGACGATCGACGGCAGGCTCGTCCTGGAGCTGGCCATCCAACGAGGCGACAAACGCGACCTGCTCCCGGTCCTGCTCGCGATCCCGGCCACGCCGCTGCCGGAAACCGGGGACGTCACGTTCACCGCGACCGGCGCGCCACCGCCGATAGCCGTCGACACCCCGGGCGCGGTGACGGTGAGCCTCACCGCGCCCACCGTCACCCTCGGCCCCGCGGCGGCGCCGGGCACCGAACCGCCAGGGCCGGTGACCTGTGCCCTCACCCCGGAGCAGAACACGACGCTGGGCGCCATCGCCGTCCAGTCCGTCACCCCGGTCCGGCCCGCTCCTCAGGATCCGGCGCCCGCACCCGGTACACCCGGCGCCCCCGGCGAGGTGGCCGTGCAGACGACGGCCGACCCGCCACCGACCATCTCCACGCCACTCGTCCTGATCCGGGTCGTCAGCACGGCGACCGTGACCAGGCTCGGCGCGAAGGCGGTCAGCACGCCCAGCGCGCTGCTGAACGGCACCCTGCAGCTCTGGGTACTGGGGCCGGGCAAGACGAGACAGAAGGTCGTCGGCAGCATCTCCTTCAAACCGGTGACCGTCACCTATCTCAGCTTCGGCTTCACACCGACCAGCGCGACCGTGGAGTTCCTCCCGGTGGTCGACTACCGGAACAGCAAGTTCATCGATGTGGACGGCGAACTCCTGGCCACCCCTGGCAAACCTTCGGTGCTGACGAGCGACATCTCCGTGATCGCCAGGATGAGCGACGCCCGCGTCAACGGTGTCCCGCTCGACCTCGGCCCCGACTGCGTCACCGCGGACCCGGTCAAGATCCACGTCGAGGGCATCTACGACCCGTTCAAGTGGGGATTCCTCAAGACCGGCCCGGAAGGCTTCCGGCTCCCCGGCTTCCGGAACTGCGGTGTCGCCGAGCCGCTCAGCCAGCTGCTGACCGGAATGGCTTCGGGGCCGGGGAACTCCGCGACCATCGAAACCCTCAACATGCCAGGGTGCTATGTGCCCGACCACACCAAGTGCCCGCCACCGCCCCAGAAGCCGCCGGGCCAGTAGCCACGGCGAGCGCTCAGCGCGTCACCTTCCGGGCGGTCCACTGTGGACCCTCGTGCCGGGGCGCCGGGAGCAGATCGCTGACCGGGAAACGATTTCCCGGCGTGGTCTGGCCGACCCCGGCCCGGAGGGCGAGCTCCATCTCGAACCGGGCGCCCGGATCGCGCAGGTGCTCGCCGAAGGTGGACTGGAGCTGGCGCATCCGGTAGCGGACGGTCTGCGGGTGCACGCCGAGCCGTTCGGCGATCTCGACCACGTTGCCCTGGCTGTCCAGCCAGGCCCGCAACGTCTCCAGCAGCCGTTCGCGCTGTTTGTCGGTCATGCTCGCCAGCGGCGCGAACAGCCGGTGCCGCAGCGCGCCGACCAGGCCGAGGTCGGAGTTGACCAGCAGAGTGGCCAGGTGGTCCTCGGCGCGGACCACGCGACGCGGCACGATGACGCCGCGTTCGGCGAGCAGCATCGCGCGCCGGGCCCAGCGCAGCGAGTCGGCGAGCGTGTCGAGCGCGACGCACGGGCCGAGGGCGAGCCGGCAGTCCGGGAGCGCGGCCTGCAACGAGGCGAGCCGGGCGGCGCTGACCTCGTCCGGCACGACGAGTTTCGGCTCCACGCCGTCGAGTTCGGCGAGCACGTCGGAATCCAGCGCCGCCAGGCGGCGCGGCGGGAGGGTTTCGGTACGGGGGTGGACGGCCACCGGGGTCGCCCTCGCGGGCACCGTCCAGCCGATGAGCTGCGCCAGCTCGGCGATCGCCTTCGCCGGGGCGGGCGGGCTTTCGAGCACGAGCTGGAGCAGCCTGCGTCTCCAGCTGTCCAGCGCGCCGGCGGTTCTCGCCTTGGCTTCGAGGTAACCGTCCAGCGCCACCGAGGCGAGTTCGTCCATGAACCCCAGCATCGAGTCGGCCAGCTGGGACATCACCGCCGAGGACAGGCCGCTGCGCCGCCCGACCCGCATGATCCGCCGCCAGGACACCCGCGCGCCGACGCGGTAGGCGGACTGCAGCGAGTCGAGGCTGCGGCCCTCGCGCATCTCGGCCTGGCCGAGCCGGTGGTGCACCTCGTGGGACGGTTCCTTCGACACCGACGGATCGGCGATCTGCGCGACGAACAACGTGATCGCGTACTCGACGCCGGTGCGGATCGACTTGCCGTACGGGCCGTCGAGCGGACGCGCGTAGGCCGGGATGGTCGTGCGGATCTCCTCGACGATCTCGGTGGCCAGGCTGCCCAGCTCGGGGCGGAGGATGTCGGCGAGTTTCCGCGGCAGTGCCGCCGGGGGCGCAGTCTGGTCGAATCCGCGCTCCAGCGACATCGCAGCTCCTTCGCTCCGCCCAGTGACCGGCCGCGCCGGGACGCGGCCCATCTCCTCCGCACCGTTGCGGAGTGACACCGGACACATCGAAAAACTAGCCCCCGGTGTGTCACCTATCCCGAAGAAAACCAAGTTCTTGTCAGGTTCGTGACAAGTTTTCCCACACGCTCGCGCAGCAGAGGAAAAACTGTCCGCCGGGTGCGCGCAAAGTACGTACGAACGGACGAATCGCGCCTCACGGCGAAGGCAGCGAGCCGAACGCGGGCTCGGCGATCGCGTCGGCGAAGACGCGCAGCACACGACGTGCGCGGCTGTCCGAGAGCCGCGCCCCCGCCGCGCGGGCCTCACGCCAGGCGCGCCGCCCCCGGTCGAGGACGACGGCCAGCGCGGCCGCCCTGAGCAGCGGGTCGCTCCCGAGAGTGTCGGCGGTCAGGTCGTGGCGCCGGAGCAGCCCGGGCACCGTGGAGGTCCGGGCGGCCAGCATGCCGCCGAGGGTGGTGTCCAGCCGGGTACGTTTCCCGCCCAGGGCGAGGGCGTCTTCGGCGAACAGGAACAGCCGTCCCACCGCGTCACCGTATCGGCGCAGCGTGCGGGCCGACTCCGCCGTCGCGGCCCCGAGTTCCGCACCGACGCGCAGGGGGAACTCGAACAGCGAGGCGAACACGCGGGCGACGTCCGCGGTCTCCGGGGACACCACGACCTCGGCACGCAGCGCGGTCAGCTCGCCGAGCCAGTCCGCGAACGACCACGAGAGCCCGGGGGCGGTTTCCGCGATCAGGCGGGAGGCCCGGCCCAGCAGGTAGTCGCCGCCGAGAATCGTGGTCGCGGATTCCCAGTCCACCCCTCGCCGGGCACGGGGAGTCACCGCCGGGCCGAGGAAGGCGAGCGCGCCGAGCATCGCCAGCTCGATCGCGGCCGCGACGGTGGGATGCCCGCGTCTCGGGGTCCCTCCACCGGCCAGGATGGCGGCGCACAGCGCGACCGCCGGCCGGAGCCGGAAGTCGGTCAGGCTCCGGTCCGGGGTGAACAGCCGGGCCAGGAACGGCCACTCCCGCCGGATCGTGGTCACCGCGACCTCGTCGCAGGCGGCCAGGAAGGGGGCCAGGATCGGGCCCGTTCCCGGCGGTGGCCGCAGCGGCGGGCCCGCCACGGGCTCGGAAAGCCCTTCCGGCAGCACGATCGCCCGGCGCCCCTTGACGAAGAACGGGCTTTCACTCCCCGCACCGGCGGCCAGCACCCGCCAGGCGAGGTGATAGCGCCGGGCGGCGTGGTTCGCGGTCTCGAAGTAGCCGACGAAGGCCGCGCCGAGGTCGCGCTCGTAGGTCCGGCGCGCCGCGACGCGATCGTCCACATGGGACGCTATGGCCCCGGCCGCCAAGAGGCCCGAGTGGACGGCCCCGCTCAGGCCCTCGCCGGTGAAGGGGTTGACCAGGCCGGCCGCGTCCCCGACCAGCAGGCCGCCGTCGCCTGCCGCACGACCGGGGCTGAAGCCGCTGTACACCGGAGCACTGTCGATGGGACCTCGCGGCGTGCCCTCCACCAGCCGGGGTTCGACCTCGCCCAGCGCCGCGATCGCCTCCGCCAGGAACCGCGCCGGATCCTCGCACCGGCCGATCGCCGCCGCACCGATCGTGTAGCCGTCGGCCGAAGGGGCGAGCCACACACATCTGGGCCGCCCCGCCGGATCGGCACCCGGCGGGGCGAGCAGCCGCAGTATCACCCGGTCGCCCGTCAGCGGGCCGGTGAAGCTCCGGGCACAGGCGACGCCGGTTCCGTGTCCCGCCGCCCCGGCCACCGGGGCCCCGGTGGCCACCACGACCTGCGCGGCCTCCACCACGAGGTGCCCGTCGAGGACCGCCGAGAAGCCGGTGCTCCCGGCGGTCAGCGAGGTGACCTCGCCTTCCAGGTATTCCGCTCCCGACGCGACGGCGTGCGTTCGCAGGTCCGCGCGGAGCCGGGCTCCACTCACCGTGGCGAAATCGACGTCCGGGAGCGGACACGGGTTTTCGGCCCCCAGCCACAGCTCCACCGGGTACGAGCCGTGCCACGAGGCGGGGAAGCCGATCGAGCGCAGGCCCCGCCTGGCCGGGCCGCCGAGCAGCACTTCGTGATCCCGGCCGGTCTCGCCCCGGCCCGCCAGCACGGTGGGCACTCCGCGCCTGGCCAGCGCGGCGGCCGCGACCGCGCCGGCCGGACCGGCTCCCAGCACCAGCGCGGTGGTGGTTCTCATGGCTCGCCCCATACCTTCTCCGCGATGGCCCGCAGCGCCGCCCCGGCCGGCCTGCCGGGTGCCGCGGCCAGCGCGGAAAGCGCTTTCCGGTAGTGCACGCCCGCCAGTTCGCGCGCCGCGGTGATCCCGCCCAACCCGGTCACGAGTTCGCGCACCTCGGCGAGGTCGGCTACCGAAAACCCCGGGGAGAGCAGCAGCTCGCCGAGCCTGCCCGAATCGTCGGCCCGCAGTGCCGACAGCGTCGGGGCGCCGAAGAGACCGAGCAGCTGGTCGGTCCCGACCGGCTTGTCGGCACCGGCCGCGGTGAGATCCCAGCAGTCGTCCATGATCTGGAAGGCGATCCCGAACTCCCGTCCGAACGCCGCCAGCGCCGTCCGGGCCGGACGGCCGAGCCGGGCTTCGGCCGCGCCGAGCAGACAGCTCAGTTCGAACAACGCCCCCGTCTTGCGCCGGACCAGTTCCACGTAGTCCGGCAGGGAAAGCGTGACGTCGAAACCCCGCTCGACGTCCAGTAGCTCGCCGTGCGTCAGTTCGGCGATGGTCCGGCTCACCGGCACACTCACGTCCTCGCCGAGTTCGGCGGCTTCGGCACCGGCCGCGCCGAGACAGGCCAGCCCCGCCAGCAGCGCCAGCTCGGTGCCCGCCTCGCGGTGCGCGGCGGGCCGTCCTCGCCGGACCGCGGCCCGGTCGATCACGTCGTCGTGCACCAGGGACGCCAGGTGCACCAGTTCGACGACCGCGCCGAGCCGTGCCACCCGGCCGGGGTCGGCCTCACCGAAACCCGCGCAGGCGGCGAGCATCGTCGAGCGGAGCTGCTTGCCGGGCCGCTCGACCAGCCCGCGCACCGTGTCCCGCAACGGTGCGGAAAGCCCGTCCACCAGCCGTTCCAGCCGGGCCCGCACCGCGCTCGTCTCGGGTGTCGTCACCGGGTCGAGGAAAAGCCGTACGACGCGTCCACGTCCAGCCCCGGAAGGGAAAGCAGCTTCTCCCGCACCCGGTGGTACACGGCGATGTCGTTCATGTGGTCGAGCAGCTGCTGCCGGTTCTTGCCCAGCGCGGGGGTCACGACCTCGTCGAACAGCACCCACAGCGCTTCCTTCTCCGCCCTGGTCACCAGTTCCGGGGAAAGACCGGCGAAGACGTGCCGGATGTCGTCGAGGTGTTCCCGAGTGAGCGTCACCGCCGAGCCCGGATCGGCCAGCACCGCGGCCACCAGCGCGTGGTACTTGTCGTAGAACTGCCTGGCCTGCCGGCGTTCCTCGGCGGAACCGGCGCCCGCGGCCCGCAGCCGGTCCATCCCGGTCTCCAGGTTCCGGTAGATCACCTGGATGAGCAGGTTCCCGGTCGCGCTTTCGGCGAGGAACTCGTCGCGCGCCCGGTCCGCGAGGGCGTTGTCCTCGGCGAGGGGAAGGTCGTAGAACGTGCCCGCGTCCCCCAGCGCCCGGCACTTGATCGAGGGCACCGGTGTCGGTGTCCTGCCGTTGCCGCCCTCACACACGATCGCCCCGGAGTCGCCCGCGAGCGAAAACCGCTGAGCGAAGATCAGGTCGCCGAACTGGTAGCCGTTCACCATCACGAACGCCGAGGTGTCCAGGATGACGCTCGAGGTGTACCCCGAGGTACGGCCCACCTTCTCGATCCGTCTGCCCTCGACCGCCGGCACGGTCGAACCCGGGGTGAGCGGCTCGACGTCGAGCTGCCGCAGGACCGTGTCGATCTTGGCCATGAACGTGCCCCCGTGCACGCTGGCGACGAAGGCCAGCCCGACCGCGGGATGGGTCGGGGAAACCGGCGCCATCAGGTTGCGCGCCACCGTGGCGCTGATCCCGATCCCCGGCACCAGTTCGGCGATGGCGGCGTCCGCCGTGTTCAGTGTTCCGGTGGCCAGGGGAATGAACCGCTTCAGCCTGGCGACGACGTTCGCCTGGTCCGCGCCACCGTCCCGACCGCTCGGCTGGACGATCGGGGCGCCGATCTCCGCCCGCCCGAAATCGGCGAGGACGTGGTTCGCCGACAGCACGCAGATCGTGCCGTCGGTCCTGTCCCGCACCAGGCACCCCAGCGTCCCCTGGGTACCGGCCGCGAGATTGCCGACACTCGCTCCGTGCAGCGGGGGCCGGAACCTCTCCGTGATGGCGGTGTCCGCCGTCGTGCCCGAGGCTTCCTCGCCGGTCGCCCGCGAAAAGCAGAACTCCCCGGTCTCGACCACGTCGACGCCGTAGTCCCGGCCCTCGAACTCCACCGTCTTCGGCAGCAGTCTTCGCCGGGACACCAGGGCTTCCCGGCGTTTTTTGAGGACCATCACCACGACAACCGGCTCGTCGGTGAGCGCACCGCCCCGCGTCCGGAACCCCTTCGCGATCCCGGCGATGTTCGGGTCGTCGGCGTGGTCTTCGCGCAGCCTGCGCTTGACCCGGTCCAGTCCGGCCGCGATCGCCCGATCCATGACCCTGTTCACAAGCCACCTCGAAACGAATCCGGTATCGGTTTCACTGGACGTCGATCGTGGCGACGACGGGATCCTGCCCCGGCTTCAGCTGGATTTCGCTGTCGAACTCGCCACGCTTATCACCCTTGAGATACGAAACACGCGCGGTGACCACCGGATCCGGCGCTATCGTCACCGGTCCGACGTTCCGTACGGCGGGCAGCGGACCCGAATCCGAAAGTTTCGCGGTACCGGTCATGATGAATTCGACGGCCTTTTCCGGAAGCGCCGTGTCCGGAAAGACGAAGCCGACCGGGAAGAGCCCCGACAGACCTCGCGAATCAGCGACGACGACCTGGCCCTGTCCCGTGACGGAGACCCGCCGGCACCCGGCGGCGAGCATCATCGCGGTGAAGGTGTACTCACAGATGACCTGGACGATCACCGGCCCGGCGGTGACGACCTCGCCGTACCGCGCCGACGCCGGAATGCCGGAAATGACGCGGGTCCGGACCGGCTGCGCCTGGACGCCGGGGAGACCGACGAACCATCGCAGCTCCTTGAACGGGACCGCCGCTCCCGCCACGTCCGGCCTCGCCACACCGCCCGCGATCGCCGCGACTCCGGCGGCCGCTCCCTTGAGCGCGGTTCTTCGTCTCACCCCGGAATTCATGTGGGCCCCTCCCCAGATGCGCTTCACCAGCCGCGTGGCGGAGGCTAGCGCCGGTGACCGGAGCCGCACAAGCCAGTTGCTTCCACTACCCCGGCGAGCACGCGGCGCCCACCGCGTATTTCATAACGGGAAGACAAGAAACCGGCACGCCACCGGGTTTTCCGCCACGTTCTTGGCACGGTTCGACAAGTTTTTCAGAAGGCGCTTTCCGGCCCCCGTTACGCCGACCGGCGCAGCGCCGAGGACAGTGGACTGAACGGGCTATTGTCCCGATTCCGGTGAATCTGTTAGCTTCACGCCAGGTGATCAACGATCACGTGTTTCTCGACTTGGGGGAGTCATGGCCAGTGTTGCCCCGGCGACGGTCATCGGAGCCGCCATGGCGGTGTCGACGACCGGTTCGGCCCCGGCGCACACCGTGCCCACGCCACTCCACGGCTAACCACGTCCACGCGCGAAGCGCGGACCCGCTCAGCGCACCCGATACCCGACGTTTCCTTGCCGCACAAGCACTTCGTGTCAGCCACTGACCCTGGGGAGGGGCGGTCCATCATGCGTTCGCTGATCACGGCCATGGGATGTGTCCTGGTGCTCGGCGCCGGACCGGTGGCGACGCCCGGGACCGCCCACGGCACCGCGAACGCGAGCGCTGTCACCGCGGTGGATCTCGCGGCCGGGATGCGCACTCTGGTCAGGAGGATCGCGGGCAAGGACCCCCGGGCCGCGGTACGGGCGGACGCCTGGGTGGCCTGGGCCGACGAGTCCGGCGACGCGGCGATCGTCGATTTCCTGAACGGCGGCCTGGCGCGCGCCGAGGAGCGGGCGCGGGAGGCCAGCGAGCTGAACGCGGACTTCGCGCGACAGGTGCTGGCTGTCTACACCAAGGAGTTCGCGCCGATGGTGCACGCAGCCGCGCAGTACGCGGTGACCGGATCGGACAGTGACCGGGAGTACTTCGCCCGTCAGGGATTCGCCGACGCCGAGCAACGCGACCGCCAGGCCCGCGAAGCCGACGGCAGTCAGGCGCGCGCACTGGCGGAGGCGGACCGGCGGTTCGTCCGCGATCTCAAGGACAACGACCCGGGGCCGCAGGTCCGGTCCGCCGCGGCGTGGGCGGTCCGGCCGGGTGCCTCCGACGAGGACCTGGTGGAGTTCTTCGCCTACGGCTGGGCACACGCGGCGGCGCTGGATCTGACCGCCCATCGGTTGCGGGACACCGACAACGAGGCCGGCTGGCAGGCCAGGGCGCGCCGGTTGCTGACCGACGCCCAGGAAGCCGAGCGGGCCGCGCTGGACGCGGCCGGGGAAGCCAGGGCGGCGGCCAGGGCGGCGGCGGCCCGTGCGTGGGGAGCGGTGCGCACGCAGACCGGCCCGGCCAGGACGGCCTGGGCGGAAGCCGGGCAGGTCGCCGAGCGGCAGGCCGCGAACTGGCGGGCGATCGCGGCCGCCGCGGCCGCGGCCACCGGGCCGAACTGGCGGGCGATCGCCGCGGTGGCGGACGGCACCGGCACCGAGTGGACGGCGGAACGGGCCTGGGCGGCCGAGCAGGCCCGGCTCTGGGACGACCTGCTGGCCCAGGCGCTGGACGGCGAGACCCGGATGACCGACCCACCGTCCTGAGGCGACGGCTTCGCCGGAGCGGAACACCTTTTCCTCGTCACTTCCGGAGGGCACTCGATGATCCGCACGTTCCTGACCAGATCACTGCTGATGCTCCTGGTGTTCGCCGTCGTCTCGAGTTCGGTGGAGCCGGTCCGCACGCCGGTGAGCGCCGCACGGACCACCGAGGATCCGCCACCGGCCGGAAGACCCATGCCGGACGCGAAGTATCCGCCATGGGACGGCCAGACCGGGATGGGCGAGGCGATCGCCTTCTATTCCCGGAAGCTGGTCGTCGACATCGCGCAGTACACCGAGGAGACGGAGGTCCGGGAGGCCGCGACGGCGGCGCTGGCCGCGGGTACCCAGGCCGCCATCGACGTGTTCCTGGACACCGGCGAGCAGGAGGCCCAGGCCAGGGCCAAGGTCCGCAGGGACGAGACGGCCCGCCAGGACCGGCAGACGATCCTCGCGCTCGCGGGCACCGGCGGGCCGATCTTCAACGCCGAAGTGGACCGGGTACTGGCCGGGTCCGACTACGACCGCGCGTTCTTCCTGGCCTACGGCAAGGACATCGCGAAGGACAGGGACGAGCGGGCGCGGCAGGCCACCCAGGCGCGGGCCGACGAACTCCGCGCCCGGGTGACGGTGCTGGCCGGTGGCGCGGCCGGTGACGAGGTCAAGAAGGCCGCGCAGGAAGCGCTCGCCGGCGGGGACGCCGCCATCGAGGCCTTCTTGAACAGCGGCTACCTCGCGGCCGCGAAACGGGACGCCGACGCGCGTGAGGCATACCTCAAGGAGTTGGAGGAGCGCAACAAGGCCGCGGAGCAGGCGAGCGAGCTGGCGCAGAAGGCACGCAGGGCCTCGGAAGCCAGAAAGAACCTGCTGATCGCGCACGGCCATGGGGTACGAGCGCTGCAGCGGGCGGCCAACGCGATGATCTCCGGCGCGACCGCGGCACGCCAGGCCGCGCAGATCCTGGCCGCGAACACCGCGGGCGGGCACCACTCCCCCGAGTCGTTCAGCCTGGTCCGGCAGGAGGCCGCGCGACAGTACGACCTCGCCGACCACGCCGCGACCGAGGCGAAGAACGCCTCGGTCGCCGCGACCACGGAAGCCACTATCCTCAAGGACCTCGGCCTGACCTACGGCGAGGACTGGAGCCGGA
This sequence comes from Amycolatopsis samaneae, assembly GCF_039541975.1. NCBI lineage: Bacteria > Bacillati > Actinomycetota > Actinomycetes > Pseudonocardiales > Pseudonocardiaceae > Amycolatopsis > Amycolatopsis samaneae. The sequence goes on along the minus strand of NZ_BAABHG010000003.1, from coordinate 411,950 downwards.
TCGCACTCGGCATGGCCGAGGCGTCGAAGGCCGCCACACTGGCGATCGAGACCTCCCAGCACGCGATCACCGCGACCATGGCGACCGACGCCGCCGTCGGCGACGAGGCGCAGGCCAGGGCCCGCGCCGAGCAGGCCCGCCAGTGGTTGCTCAACGCGCAGCAGAACGAAGCGGGCGCGGCCAGACTGGCAGCCGCGGCGGAGGCACAGGCCAACGCGGCCAAGGACGCGCTCGCGGAGGCGAACCAGGCCTACGAAAGGGCGAAGCAGGCCAGGGACGAGGCGTCGAACGGGCTGGACAGGACCCGGGAGTACCAACGTACCGCCGAGACCGAGCGGGACAAGGCCAGGGAGTGCCGCCGGACGGCCGAGACCGAGCGGGACAACGCGGAGCGCCATCGGCGGGACGCCGAACGCGAAGCCGCGGACGCGCGGAAAGCGCGCGGCGAGGCCGAGCGGCAGGGCAGGCTCGCCGCGGCGGCCCGTCAGCGGGCCGAGACACAGGAGGGCATCGCCAGGACCGCGGACGAGACGGCCACCCGGGAGGCGGGGAACGCCGCGCGGGCACGGCAAAACGCGTGGGACGCGAAGGCGCGAGGCGACGGTCTCGAAGCACGGGCACAGGCGCTGCTGGCGGCCGCCGCGGCGGCGCACGGGACCGAGCAGGAAGCGCCGGCCAAGGAAGCGGCGAGGCTCGCGCGGATAGACGCCGACGAGGCGGCGTCCGCCGCGAAAGAGGCACAGGACGCGGCGAACCGGGCGACGGGCGCCGCCGCCAGGGCGCGGGAGGCGGCCACCCAGGCCACCTACTCCGCGGCGGCGGCACGGGCCGCGGCCGAACAGGCGGCGCAGCACGCGGCGAACGCCGACGTCGCGGCGAGCAACGCGGAGCAGTCCGCCGCCGGCGTGCACGTCGCGGCGACGAAGGCGAACGCCGCGGCCGCCGACGCCACCGCGGCCGAGGTCAAGGCGGCCGCGAACGCGCGGGCCTCGATGGCGTCGGCGGTGGAGGCCACCGAGCGGGCCAGGGTGGCCGCGGTCAGCGCGGTACGCGGCCAGGAGGAGGCCAAGGCCGCGCGGGACGAGGCGATCTCCGCCGCGACACAGGCCGGTCTCGCGGTGCGGGCCGCGCTCTCCGCGCGGGCCTCCTCGGCGGCCATCGCCGATCCGGCGAACACCGCGATCACCGTGGTGGCCCCGTTCACCGGCGCCGATCTCGACGCCGACTTCGTGCGCGAGGTGGCCGAACAGGCACTGAAGATCGGCGACGAACAGGCCAAGGCCGCGCAGGACAGGGCGAACGAGGCACAGACGGCCGCCGCGAACGCGCGCCAGGCCGCCGACGCGGCCACCGGTGACGCGAAAGCGGCTTTGCAGGCCGCCGCGAACGCCGCCACGTCCGCCTTCAACGCGGCGATCTCCGCGTGGCACGCTCAGCAGTCCGCCGCCAGTGCGAAGAACATCGCGGATTTCGCCAGGAACGCGGCGGACACCGCGAACAACTACGACGCCGAAGCGCACAAATCGGCGCAGACCGCCCGGCAGGCGGCCAACGAAGCGAACCAGGACGCGGCGATCGCCGGCCTGGCCGCGGACGCCGCCGACGGTCACGCCGCCGCCGCGCGCGGGGCCGCCGAGCAGGCCGAACGCGACGCGACCACCGCGCAGAACGTCGCGACGAAGGCCGCCGCCGACGCGTCCGCCGCCAACGACGCGGCGAACCGGGCGCTGGAGCACGCCAAGCACGCCTCGGAAATGGCGGCCAACGCCCGCGCGGACGCGGCCAGTGCCGAGCAGGCGGCCAACCAGGCCGAGGAGATCCAGCGGCAGAAGGAGGCCGAACAGCGGCAGCGCGACGCGCAGGCGATCGCGGGCTGCCTCACCGCGCTCACCATCGACGACACGGATCTCCTCAACGCCGTCGACGACGAGGGCGGCCCGGCGCTCGCCGAGTACCAGAAGATCCAGCAGGAGTGCGCCAGCGGCGACGACGTGCGGAGCTTCCTGGTGGAGGTCGGCGGTGAGGTGCTCCTCGAGTACCTCGGAATCGATGACTTCCGCCGATGCGTCGGCACCGGCAACTTCGAGGCGTGCTTCTGGTCGGTCGTGAACGTGATCGGCCTGATCATCCCGTTCATCAAGGGAAAGGCCATCGTCAAGGCGATCGCCGCCGTGGTCACCAACATCGGCAAGTACCTCGGCAAGTCCGAGCGCATCGCCAGGATCGCCGAACGGGTCCGGAAGATATTCAGCCGGTACCGGCTCGACTGTGTGCTCGAACTGGCCGAACAAGGCCTCACACCGTCCGCCGTGGGACACCGGACGGCCACGGCCGGCCATCAGGATGCCTCATCTCCCGCGCAGGTCTCCGCGAAGATCTGCAAGGTCCCGAAGTTCACCAAGGACGCCAACTACTTCAACCAGTTCACACAGAAGCTCCAGAAGCACGGTCCAGAGTGGTGGGGCCGGGCGGTGGACATGCGGCCAGGAAGCAAGGACTGGGTAGAGTGGGAAGGCATGATCATGCGCGGCTTGCAGAGCAAGAAGGTCGTACCGTGGAGTTCGGGCTCGACGGAAACCTACGCCTTCATCAACAGGTTCGGCAACGACGACTTCGTCGTCCAGGTCGACCGCCTCACCGGCTTTTTCGTCACCGCGTTCCGCCCCAACGCCGGCCAGCTGCGGGCGATGTGGAAACTGTACCGGGAGCCCTGATGAACATCGACAGCGAGAAGCTGTACCCAGAAGGTTCCCTGCTGATGCTGAGCATCTACCCGGCCGCACACGAAAATGACGAACACGTCTTCCGCGAGTTGTACCGGGTGGTTCGCGAACACGTCGAGTCGTCCGCGAAATATGTGGACGTGATTCCCCGCGAACACGATTATGACCTTGTCTACGAGCACTCGGACCTCATGGCGAGAATGGAATTCGACGGTTCACGCGATCACGAGCTTCCTTTCCGCGAAGACACCGAGTACCGCGTGGTCAAAGCCTATGTCGGCACCGAGCGCCTCGGCCCCGTGATCATCACCTACGAACCCGCGGACGGCGCCGAGCGGCATCCAGTGACGGCATACCTCGCCGACGATGTACTCGGCATCCCCGACGAGCTGTGGTCGGAGGAAGATCGGCGGGCGGCTGCCGAACTCCACGACTGGGCCCATGCCGTCTTCTCCGCCGCGTGCACCCGTACCGTCCCCCGCTACGCCCAGCTCGCCAGTGAAACCAGCCTTCCCCTGCCCCACGAAATCCTCGCCGGGCAAAGACTGGACGGCACTGTCTACCTTTCCAAGGAGCTCATCGACGAGAACCTGTCGTTCACAGATTCCTTACGTGTGGAGTACGGGGCAAAAGCTGTCGAAGAACTCTCCCACGGATTCATCTTCGACGACTGGCTCCCTTTCCGGGAAACCGGAATCACGCGCGAGAACTACAGGGGGTACGCGGAGAAGATCAGGGAAGTCGCGGCCACCGGGCTGAGCGACCGGTGAGGAAACCGGGCGAGCTCGTTGTCAGGGTTGAACCTTTGCTCCGGCCGTCCGCCGATCTGGAGGAGTACGCACAATGGAAAGCACTGATGCCGCTGCGATGAGGCGAAGACGGGCCCGGCGCGCGGCCGTGCCGGGCGTAGTCGCGGTGACGCTGCTGGGCCTGCTGAGCCCGGTCGCGGTCGCCGCGCCCGCCCTGCCCGCCGCACCGGCGAAGCAGGCGGCCACTCCCACGGCCGAGGTACCACCGGTGTCGAGTGAGCCGGAGAAGGTGCGCGCCGCCCGGACACTGGGGGTCGTCCCGACCGACGCGATGATGGCGCTGCGCGACAAGGACTTCGTCATCGCGCTGTGGCGGACCGCCACCGGGCCGGAGGTACGGGCCTCCGCGGAACTCGCCTTCACCAGCTCCGACCTGGCGTGCACCGAGTGGATCAAGTCCGGGGTGCTCGCGGCGAACACCCGGGACCAGGAAAACAAGATGCGGGACGCCGAGGCCGCGAAGGTGGCGAAAGAAGCGAAGGAGAAAGTCCTTCTCCTACTGGGAATCGTGGACGACGCCGAGCTGACGGTCCAGAACAACAAGGACTTCATCATCGCCGTGCTCAACCGGGCGCAGGGCCCGAAGGTACGGGCCGCCGCGGTGACCGCGCTCGGTGCTTCCGCGGCCGCGCAGAAGGAGTTCATCGCGTCCGGAATCCGGCTCGCGTACGCCGCCGACCAGCGAGACATCATCGAGGCCAACGCGCAGGCCGATGCGGAGAAGAAGGCCCGGCTGCTCGCCGAGGCGGCACGGGGCAACGCGGTGACGGTCGTCCGCGTGACGCCCACCCCGGAGATCAAGAGCCTTCCCGACGACGATGTCCTGCGGGTGATCGCGGACAACGCCCGGCCGGGCAGCCAGATCGAAACGGCCGCGGTCAAGGCACTCCGCAGCCGGGACAGGGCGGACTGGAAGCGCTTCATCGACACCGGGGTGTACGAGGCGAACGACCGGGACATCGACGCGGTACTGGCACAGAAGGCACAGGCCGACCGCGCACTCGTCGAGGAGATGAGGACGAAGGCCGTCCGCGGCGGCATCCAGCCACGGCTCGCCATCGCCGCCGCGAAGGCGCTGGCAGGCGGGGTCGACGCGGTGTCCGGATTCCTGGAGACCGGGCAGTACCAGGCACTGACGCAGTCCTTCAGCAGGCAGGCGATCAACGGCAACACGGCGGGTCACTATCTGCGCGAGTCCGCCGACGGCGTGCTCGTCAGCCCCGGCGCTGCCGAACCCGGCCCGGAGGACGGTGTCTCCGCCACCTGGCGGGTGGTGCCGGGCCTGGCGGGCCAGGACTGCCACTCCCTGGAATCGGTGACCAGACCGAACCATTACCTGGCCCGGTTCTTCGACGGCAAGAAGGTTCAGGTCAAGGTCATGCCCACCAACGGCACCGTCGATTTCGACTGGAACGCCACCTGGTGCGCCGACAACATCCTGCCCGGCGCCGGAGTGACCCTGCGCAGTGGGGCCGACTTCCTGACCCGCACCCCGGACGGGCGAGCCGGAATGGGCAGCGAATACTACTGGTGGGTCATGGATCCGAATCCGGATTCCACCGAGATCACGCTGGACTGGCTGAACAGGGAACTGCCGGACTACGACCCCTACACCGAGCTGATGGTGTATCCGGTACGCGAGGAACAGGTCGACGGATCGGTACGGTTCCGCGATTTCCAGAGCCGCGGCACACCACCACGCTGGACGTTCCGCTCCTACTGGAGCCGCGCCACCGGGGTGCACCGGCTTTACGTGGGGAAACTCGGCGGATGTCCCGCGCCGGAACTGCTCGACACGTATGTGCGGCTGGGCGGGCACCGGACTTTCGGAGTACCCGTCACCGACGACTCCTGCGCACCGGACAAGCTCGGCCGCTTCGCGCATTTCGCGAACAACGTCTCGATCTACTCCGTCGAACGAGCCGGGGTACACGCGGTACAGGGAGCGATCAGGAGCAAATGGCAGTCGCTCGGCGCGGAGAAGTCGACGCTGGGATATCCCACGAGCGACGAATTCGATATTCCCGGCGGGAGGCGAAGCACTTTCGAACACGGCAGAATCGATTACGACTTCGCCACCAAGACGGCAACCGTCTATCCCACCGGAAACTGACCAGCCGCAAGGAGCGAACACGATGAGACGCAGACCGAGCGCCGGGCTCGCGGCCGGCCTGATATCCGCGACGATGCTGCTGGGGCTGGTGAGCACCGACACGAGCTTCGCCGCGTCCTCGCCCGCGCCCAGCGTGCAGGCGGCCCAGGCGACCCAGGAGGACAAGAGGTTCGCCGCCCAGGAGATCGGCGTGCTGGCCACCCCGGAGCTGCTGATCCTGACCGACCGGAACTTCGTGTTCGCCCTGTGGGAACGGGCGAAGGGGACCGAGGTGCGCGCCTCCGCCCAGCTGGCCTACGGCGGCGACCTCTCGCAGAGCACCCAGTGGATCAAAACCGGCATCTACCAGGCGAACGCGCTGGACCAGGCCAACAAGAAACGGGACGACGACGCGGCCAAGGCCGCGCAGGAGGCCAAGGAGAAGGCCGCACTGGTCATCGGCATCACGGCGACGCCGGAACTGTGGATGCTGAACGACAAGGAGTTCGCCTTCGCCATCTACCAGCGGGCGAGCGGCCCCAAGGTCAAAGCCGCGGCCTTGGCCGCGTACAACGGTTCGGCGGCCGACCAGCAGGCGTTCATCCTCACCGGCATCAGTACGGCGTGGGCACAGGACCGGCAGGACGCCATCGACGCGGACACCGCGACCAGCGAAGAGCAGAAGAGGGTCCTGAAGGCGCAGGCGGCCCGCCGTCGGGCGGGCGCCGTGGTGGCGATGGAGCCCACCGCGGGCCAGCTGATCGAACCGGACCGGAACTTCGTGCTCGACCTGTACAACGCGGCGAAACCCGGCAGTGAGATCGCCGCCGCGGCACTGCGCGCCGCGCGCAGCACCGATCCGGCGGCGCGAACCCGCTACATCGAAACCGGGATCCACGAGGCGGACGAAAAGGACTGGAACACCTGGCTCAAGAAGAAGGCGGACGCCGATCGGCGGCTCGTCTTCGAGCTCCGGACCAGGGCGGAGCAGAGCGGGGTGCATCCGGCGCTGGTCACGGCGGCGGACACGGCGCTGGCCGGCAGCGACGACGACGTCGACGTCTTCCTGCGGCTGGGACAGTACGAGGACGCCGTGCTGACCCAGTCGCTGGGATCGACCAGCCCGGGCACCCAGGGCTGGTACATCCGGGGGGAGATCGACGCGGTGATCGGCCCCGGCGCCGGGGCCGACGCCACCTGGCGGGTCGTGCCGGGCAAGGCCGACCAGTTGTGCCACTCGTTCGAGTCGGTGACCCACCCCGAGCACTATCTGCGCCAGCAGGATCTGAAGGTGGTCGTCGCGCCGTCGGACGGCACCGACCGGTTCCGGGCCGACGCGACCTGGTGCACCAAGCCCAGCCCGGACGGCGGCGGCGTCTCCCTGGAATCCTTCACCCAGCGGGGACGGCTGCTCCGCCACTACAGCGGCCGGCTGTGGGCGGCCGACCAGAGCGGCCGGCACGACTACGACACGCCGGCGTCGTACGGCCCCGACGTCACCTGGCGGGCGACAGGGCCCACCACGCGTTGACTCGAAGACGACCGTGGGTGGCCCGGGTGGTTCGCACGGCGGCATCACGTCGGCGGGGCTGGGCGGAAGGTGCGCTCAGCCCCGTGCCGTGTGCGGCCCGGCGGCCCCGAGCCGCCTGCCGATGGCCGCCAGCACCGGTTCCAGTACCTCCAGCCCCTCGGTGCCGGCGCACTCGGTGACCCCGGCGCCGACGACGTCGAAGCCCACCAGCGCGTCGATCGCGGCGACCAGTTCGGCGATCGAGAGCCCGTCCGGTTCGGGGTAGTTGAGGCCGCCGAACTCGCCGGGATCCAGGATGTCGAGGTCGACGTGCAGGTAGACGTGCTCGGCGCCGCGCAGCGCGGCCGCGAGGGCGGCGGCGTCGGTGGCGTCCGGGACCACGGTGACCAGGCCACTCTCCGCGGCTTCCCGCTCGGGGTCGTCGAAGGACCGGGTCCCGGCGAGCACCGCGCGGCCACGCTCCAGCGCCGGGTTCGCCGCGAAGTCCGGATCGCCCTCGCCGAGCAGCGACCGCAGGACCATCCCGTGGTAGGCGCCCGAGGGCGAGGACCGCGCGGTGTTGAGGTCCGGGTGCGCGTCGAACCAGAGGACGCCGAGCCCCGGCCCGTACCGGTACCGCGCGACGCCGATCGGGACCAGTTCGGTGCCACAGTCCCCGCCGACGGTCAGCACCGGGCCGCCGGGCGCCTCCAGCGCGGCCAGCTGCGCCGGACGGTTCGCGAGCAGGACCTCGCGGTTGGCGATCCCGCCGGCCACCGGGGAGGTCTCCCCGCTCTGCCGAACATGGCACACCGGCCGGCCGAGCACCCGCCCGGCCAGTTCGGCGAGCGCCGCACACCCCTCGGGAAGCTCCTGGGCGCGCGGGCCGAGTGCGCCCTGCCACTGCGGAACCGCGTTGATGAGCATGCGGTCAAGCTACTCGTGACCGGTCGCGCCGCCTAGGTACCGCGAGCACCCCAATGTGGCATTGGGTGCGTCCAACGCACCCAATGTGGCGTTCGGTGCGTCCAACGCACCGAACGCCACATTGGGGCGCATGACCGCCGGGAATCCAGGGCTCCCGAGCGATCCGGGCTCATTCCAGGACGAGCAGCAGATCCCCGCCTTCGACCTGCTGCACGGCGGTGATCGCCAGCCGGGCGACCTTCCCGCCACCCGCCGCGGTGATCGAGGCCTCCATCTTCATCGCCTCGATGGTCGCGACCGTGGCACCGGCCTCGACGACGTCGCCCTCGGCGACCTGCAACGTGACCACCCCGGCGAACGGCGCGGCGACCTGCTTCGGGTTGCCCTTCTCGGCCTTCTCGGTCGCCGGGATGTCGGAGGCCACCGAGGCGTCGCGGACCGAGATCGGCCGGAGCTGGCCGTTGAGCGAGGCCATCACCGTGCGCATGCCGCGCTCGTCCGCCTCGCCGATCGCCTCCAGCTCGATGAGCAGCCGGACACCCTGCTCCAGGTCGACCGAGTACTCCTCGCCCGGCCGCAGACCGTAGAAGAAGTCCTTGCTGGGCAGCACGCTGGTGTCGCCGTACTGCGCGCGGTGCGCCTCGAACTCCTTGGTCGGCCCGGGGAACAGCAGCCGGTTGAGCGTCCGGCGGCGTTCGTTCGCCAGTCCTTCACGGTCCTCTTCGGACAGTCCGGCCACCGGTTTGGCCTCGGCGCGGCCCGCCAGCGCCTTGGTGCGGAACGGCTCCGGCCAGCCACCCGGCGGGTCGCCGAGTTCGCCGCGCAGGAAGCCGATCACCGAGTCCGGGATGTCGAACCTGTTCGGCTCCTGTTCGAAGTCCTCCGGCGAAACCCCGGCGCCGACCAGGTGCAGCGCGAGGTCACCGACCACCTTGGACGAGGGCGTGACCTTGACGAGGTGACCGAGGATGCGGTCGGCCGCGGCGTACATCGCCTCGATGTCCTCGAAGCGGTCGCCGAGCCCGAGCGCGATGGCCTGGGTCCGCAGGTTCGACAGCTGACCGCCGGGGATCTCGTGGTGGTACACCCGACCGGTCGGCGAGGCGAGGCCCGCCTCGAACGGCGCGTAGATCTTGCGCACGCTCTCCCAGTACGGCTCCAGCTCGCCGATGGCCTGCAGGTCGAGACCGGTGACGCGGTCCGAGTGGTCCGTACCGGCCACGATGGACGACAGCGAGGGCTGCGAGGTCGTGCCTGCCATCGACGACACCGCGCCGTCCACCGCGTCCGCGCCCGCGCCGATCGCGGCGAGGTAGGTGGCCAGCTGGCCACCGGCGGTGTCGTGCGTGTGGATGTGCACCGGCAGGTCGAACTCCTTGCGCAGCGCGGAAACCAGCCGGACCGCGGCGGGCGCGCGGAGCAGGCCCGCCATGTCCTTCACCGCCAGCACGTGCGCGCCTGCGCCCACGATCTGCTCGGCCAGCTTCAGGTAGTAGTCCAATGTGTACAGCTGCTCGCCGGGGTCGGACAGGTCCGAGGTGTAGCACAGCGCCACCTCGGCCACGGCCGTGCCGGTCTCCCGCACCGCTTCGATCGCGGGCCGCATCTGCTCGACGTCGTTGAGCGCGTCGAAGATGCGGAAGATGTCGATCCCGGTCGCGGTGGCCTCCTCGACGAAGGCGGTGGTCACCTCGGTCGGATAAGGCGTGTAGCCCACGGTGTTGCGGCCGCGCAGCAGCATCTGGAGGCAGATGTTCGGCACCGCCTCGCGCAGCTTCGCCAGCCGCTCCCACGGGTCCTCGGCGAGGAAGCGCAGTGCGACGTCGTAGGTGGCACCGCCCCAGCATTCCAGCGACAGCAGCTGCGGCAGGGTGTTCGCGACCACCGGGGCGACCGCGAGGAGGTCCTTGCTGCGTACCCGGGTGGCCAGCAGCGACTGGTGCGCGTCGCGGAAGGTGGTGTCGGTGACGCCGACGAGCGGGGATTCCCGCAGCCAGCCCGCGAATCCGGCGGGGCCGAGCTCGGCCAGCTTCTGCTTCGACCCGGCCGGTGGCACCGCATCCTTGGCGAGGCGGGGCAGCTTGAGCTGCGGGTCGAGGGTGCGGGGCCGCTCGCCGTGCGGCTTGTTGACCGTCCGGTCCGCGAGGTAGGTGAGCAGCCGGGTGCCGCGGTCGGCGGAGTGTCGCGCGGTGAGCAGGTGCGGCCGCTGTTCGATGAACGACGTGGTGACGCGACCGGCGCGGAAGTCCGGATCGTCGAGCACCGCCTGCAGGAACGGGATGTTCGTGGCCACGCCGCGGATGCGGAACTCGGCGACCGCGCGACGGGCGCGGCCCACCGCGGTCTTGAAGTCGCGGCCCCGGCAGGTCAGCTTGACCAGCAGCGAGTCGAAGTGCGCGCTGATCTCCGTGCCGGAGAACGCCGTCCCGCCGTCGAGCCGGATGCCGGAGCCGCCTGGCGACCGGTAGGCGCTGATCATCCCGGTGTCCGGGCGGAAACCGTTGGCCGGGTCCTCGGTGGTGATCCGGCACTGCAGCGCCGCGCCGCGCAGGTAGACACGGTCCTGGGACAGGCCGAGGTCCGCGAGGGTCTCCCCGGAGGCGATGCGCAGCTGCGACTGCACCAGGTCGACGTCGGTGACCTCCTCGGTCACCGTGTGCTCGACCTGGATGCGCGGGTTCATCTCGATGAACACGTGGTTGCCGTCGCGGTCGAGCAGGAACTCGACGGTCCCGGCGTTGCGGTAGCCGATCTGACGGGCGAACTTCACCGCGTCGGCGCAGATGCGGTCGCGCAGGTCCGGGTCGAGGTTCGGCGCCGGGGCCAGCTCGACCACCTTCTGGTGCCGCCGCTGTACCGAACAGTCCCGCTCGTACAGGTGAATCACGTTGCCCGCGCCGTCGGCGAGGATCTGCACCTCGATGTGCCGGGGCTCGACGACGGCCTTCTCCAGGAACACCGTCGGATCGCCGAACGCCGACTCGGCCTCGCGCGCGGCCGCCTCGATGGATTCCCGCAGCTGCGCGGGATCCTCGACGCGGCGCATCCCGCGGCCACCGCCACCGGCGACGGCCTTGACGAACACCGGGAAACCGAGTTCCCCGGCCGCCTCGACGAGCTCGTCGACGTCGGACGAGGGCGCGGAGGACCCGAGCACCGGCACCCCGGCCTCGCGCGCGGCCTTGACCGCGCGGGCCTTGTTACCGGTCAGTTCGAGGATTTCGGCGCTGGGGCCGACGAAGGTGATCCCCGCTTCCTCGCACGCGCGCGCGAGGTCGGGGTTCTCGGACAGGAAGCCGTAGCCCGGGTAGACGGCGTCGGCACCGGCCTTCTTGGCTGCGTTGACGATCTCGCCCACCGAGAGGTAGGCGCGGACCGGATGCCCCGGCTCGCCGATCTCGTAGGCCTCGTCGGCCTTGAGCCGGTGCAGCGAGTTGCGGTCCTCGTGCGGGAACACGGCGACGGTTCCCGCGCCGAGTTCGTACCCGGCGCGGAACGCGCGGATGGCGATCTCGCCCCGGTTGGCGACCAGCACCTTGCGGAACATGCCCGGTCCTTCCGTTTACGGTGGGATGCAGGTGACGCACGTTACCGGGGTAGCCCAGTGGGCGGGAGGCGTCGCCCAGGTGATGGACGTCATGACGCACCGAACGTGGTCTTCCGACCGCACCGGGGTACCCGGCGGGGTCAGGACGCCGGGTCGGTGAACAGCAGCAGGTTCGGGGTACCCGACGGCACGCCGCCGAGGGCGTTCTTCGTCGCGGCGGCCACCAGTCCGTCGGCGACCTGGGCGGCGGTCGCCTGCGGGTGCCGGGCGCGGTAGAGCGCGGCGGCGCCGGCCACGAACGCGGCCGACATCGACGTGCCGGTGATCGGCCCCGCGCCCTGTCCGCCCGCGATCGGGCCGGGGATGTCGACGCCCGGCGCGTAGAGGTCCACGGTCGAGCCGAAGTTCGACCTCGGCGAGGCGCCGTCCCGGACGTCGCTGCCCGCCACGGTCAGCGCCTCGGTCACCCGCGCGGGCGAGTAGGCGCTGGCGTCGGAGCCGGACCCACCCGCGGGCACGGCCACCGGGACCACCCCGGCGAGCGCGCGGACGGCGTCGTCGAGCTGGTCGTTGGGCGCGCCGCCGAGCCCCAGCACCGCCACCGCGGGCTGGCGGGCGTTCTGCCGGACCCAGTCGATCCCGGCGATGATCTTGCCGGTCTCCCCGCCGCCGTTCTTGTCGATCACCCGGACCGGGACGATCCGCGCCTTCTTGGCGACCCCGAACGTCGTGCCCGCCGCGACCCCGGCCAGACGGGTGCCGTGGCCGTTGCCGTCGGTGGTGTCGGTACCCGTGCCGTCGCCGAGGAAGTCCCGGCCCTGCTCGACCCGGCCCCCGAAGTCGGGGTGTTTGGCGTCGACGCCGCTGTCGATCACGTACACCGTGACGTTCTCGGCCTCGGTGGCGTAGCGGTAGTTCCGGTCGAGCCCGGAGCGCTGGTCGATCCGGTCGAGCCCCCAGCTCGGCGGGTTCGGCTGGCCGCCGCCCGCGGCGATCGCGGGCACCTGCCCCGCCGCCGTCAGCACGAGCGCCACCATCGCCACGGAAAGACCACGTCGCAGAGTCATGTCTGCGTGGTATCGCGCGTGTGGCGGCACCGGCAACTCGGCACCGGCCATGTCGCCCGAACGGTTGACGCCGGTCGGCTCACCCCGCCGGGACGTTCCCGCTGACCGACATCCGCGGCAGGTGGACGAGCGCGTCGAAGGCGGCGGCGACGTCGACCGGGGTGGTCATGTGCGCGTGCCGGATGCTCGTGGGCCCCGGCTTCCCGGCGGCGCGGTGGGCGCGGAGATCGACGAGGCACGGGCCGCTCTCGGCGAGCGCCGCCTCGACGCTGTCCTCGGCGGGCGAATCCAGCTCCTGCGCGAAGACACGGAAGCCGAGGCGGGTGCCCTCCTGCGGGGCGAGACCGGTGGTCACCCCGGTCGCGGCGGTGACCCCGAGCGCGAAGTAGTCGTCCCCGAACTCCTCGGCCAGCAACATCCCGGCGGGCGGGAACGCCATCCCGGGCAGCGCGGCGAACGGCGTGCGCTGCAAATGTCCATTGTGGAGCATGAGGAGGATCTTGGCGTCGGAGCGTTCCCGCAGCAGGCGCACCGTGGCGGCCATGTATGTGTCGCGCGAGGAGCTCCCCAGCGCCGACGCGGCACCGGACATCATCGCGTTCACCTCGCGCAGGTGCAGATCGACCCGCAGCGCCCCGGCGACGTGGTGCCGGGCCTCGGCGAAGGCCTCGCTGCCACCACGTTGCCGGTAGACCGGGGCGAGTGCGTCGAGGTGCGCGGCGAGCACGGACAACGCGGCCGTCGCGGCGTCGCGCCCTGGCGTGTCAACGTTCTTGTAGCGCTCCATCGCGACGGCGTTGCTCGCCCCGGCGTAGGGCTTCACCGCCGCCACCGCGGCGTCCACAAGGGCCACCGCGGACGCGTCGATCTCGGCGAGGTAGGCGCGGACGGCGTCGAGCGCGGGCACCGGCGAGCCACCCGAACCCGGCACGTCCAGCCCCGTGAAGCGGACACCGCCGCGCTCCCGCAGCCAGGTCAGCAGGTCCTGCGTCTCGGGCGCGTCGCCGAGACTGAAGGTGAACCCGTCCCGGCCGACGTCGGCGACCTCACCCGGCGCGCCCTGGAGCCAGGCGTCGACGAGATGTCCTTCCGGGAAGCCGGATTCCCAGCCGAGCACGGTGAAGCCGCGATGCTCCACGAGGTACCGGGCGAGCTTGGCCCGCAGCAGCCCGAACTCGTGGCTATGGTGGTTGTTCTCGCCGATCGCGACGATGCTCGCGGCGCCGATGAGATCGGCGATCGGGGTCACGTCGTCCGTCGACAGTGGAGTGACGAAGTCCAGGGCTGGCATACTGGGCACACTAACGCAACGGGAGTAGCGGTTGGCAACGGACTTTTCTGACGCGGAACAGCCGGGCACCCAGCGGCCCGGCGGGCGCACCGAGCGCACCCGGCTCGCCGTCCTGCACGCCACCCTGGCCCTGCTCGCCGAGCACGGCTACGGCGAACTGACCGTGGACGCGGTCGCCGAACGCTCCGGCGTGCACCGGACCACCGTGTACCGCCGCTGGAAATCCGCCGAGGGCCTCGTCGCGGCGGCGTTCCACCTCGGCACCGAGGACGACTGGACCGCGCCCGACACCGGCTCGCTCGCCGGCGACCTGTACGAGATGCTGGCCGAGCTCGTCGGCTACTTCACCACCCCGGGCATGCGGGAACTGCCGACGGCGTCGATTCTCGCGGCGTTCCAGTCGGAGCTGGCGGCCGAGGCACTGCACTCCTTCTACGTGGACCGGCACGCGCGCTGCGCCGTGCTCACCACCCGCGCGATCGCCCGTGGCGAGGCACCCGCCGGAACCTCGCCCGACGAGGTCATCCGGGCCGCGAGCGGCCCGATCTTCTACCGCCTGTTCATCTCGCGCGAATCCCTCGGCCTCGCCGACGCCCGCCTCGCCGCCCGCGCCACCGCGGCCGCCGCTGCCGCCGGAGTCTTCGTCCCCGCCTGACCTCTCACCGTGGTCCGTGAATGCCACATTGAGGGACTCTGAGTCCCTCAATGTGGCATTCACGGACCGCTGAAGGAAGGTCAGGGCAGCGGGCGCCGGTAGCCGACGACGGGCAGGGCGACGCCGTGCATTTCCTCGGTTTTCGTGGCGCCGTCGGGTTTCCACCCCGCGCTTTCGTAGAAGCCGCGGGCCCGGGTGTTCGTGTCCAGCACCCACAACATCGCCTCGCGGTGCCCCGCGGCCGACAGGTGCCGCACGGCCTCGCCGAGCAGGAGACCGCCCCAGCCACGGCCCCACCGCTCCGGATCGACGTACAGCGCGTACAGCTGCCCACCGGAGGCGTCCCCGGCGGGGCCGAAGCCGGCGAACCCGCCCAGCCAGCCGTCCGCTTCGAGCACGACCACGGTCCCCTTCCGCTCCGCCGCGCCGAGGATCTCCTCCCACCGCCGCGCACTGTCCAGCATGGACAGTCCACTCAGGACGTCGGGAGGAACGTCCCCGGCGTAGGCCACCCGCCACGAGGCCACGTGCAGGGCCCCGATCGCGGTGGCGTCGGAGACCGTCGCTTCGCGGAGCACCGGCTCGGCCACGACATCAGCTCTTTTCCAGGTATTCGACCCGGTCCTGATCCACCACGTCGGCGATCAGGCGCGCCAGGCCGGGGAACTTCTTCAGCTCCGGATCCTGTTCGACGAACGCCTGCGCGCACGTCCGCGCGTCGGCGATCACCTCTTCGTCCCGCAGCAGCGAAAGCAGCTTGAGCGTCGACCGCTTCCCGGACTGCGCCGCGCCGAGGATGTCCCCCTCGCGCCGCAGCTCGAGATCCAGCCGCGACAGCTCGAAACCGTCCGTTGTGGACTCGACGGCGGCCAGCCGCTCCCGCGTCGACGTGCCGTCCAGCGTCTCGGTCACCAGCAGGCACAGGCCGGGGACGCTCCCCCGGCCGACCCGGCCCCGCAGCTGGTGCAGCTGGCTGACCCCGAACCGGTCCGCGTCCATGATCACCATCGCGGTCGCGTTCGGCACGTTCACGCCGACCTCGATCACCGTCGTGGCCACCAGCACGTCCAGCTCGGCCGCGGCGAACGCCCGCATCACGGTGTCCTTCTCGTCGGCGGGCATCCGCCCGTGCAGCACCCCGACCCGCAGGCCCTTCAGCGGCCCGTGTTCCAGCTCCGGCGCCACGTCGAGCACCGCCACCGGTGGCCGCTCCGTCTTGTCCGACGGCGGTTCGTCCCCGATCCGCGGGCACACCACGTAGGCCTGGTGCCCCTTGCCGACCTCCTCGCGGACCCGCTGCCAAGCGCGGTCCAGCCACGCGGGTTTCTCCGCGACCGGCACCACGGACGTCTTGATCGGCGAGCGGCCCACCGGCATCTGCCGCAGCGCGGAGGTCTCCAGATCGCCGTACACCGTCATCGCGACCGTGCGCGGGATCGGCGTCGCGGTCATCACCAGCACGTGCGGGCTCGTCCCCTCGGCCCCACGCGACCGCAGCGCGTCCCGCTGTTCGACGCCGAAGCGGTGCTGCTCGTCGACCACGACCAGCCCCAGCTCCGCGAACGACACGGAGTCCTGGATCAGCGCGTGCGTGCCGACGACGATGCCCGCCTCCCCGCTGATCGTCTCCAGCAACGCCTTCTTGCGTTCCTTCGCCCCCATCGACCCGGTCAGCAGCGTGACGCGCGTGGCGTTCTCCGCCCCGCCCAGCTCCCCCGCCTGCGCGAGGTCACCGAGCATGTCCCGCAGCGAACGCGCGTGCTGCGCGGCGAGCACCTCGGTCGGCGCCAGCATCGCGGCCTGCCGCCCGGAGTCGACCACCTGCAACATCGCCCGCAGCGCCACCACGGTCTTCCCGCTGCCGACCTCGCCCTGCAGCAACCGGTTCATCGGATGCTCGGTCGCCAGGTCGGCGGCGATCTCGTCGCCGATCTCCCGCTGCCCGTCGGTCAGCTCGAACGGCAGCCGCTTGTCGAAGGCGTCCAGGATCCCGCCGTCGGTGTGCGGGGACGCCTTCGCCGGGCGCGAGACCGCGGAATGCCTGCGCTGCGCGAAAATCAGCTGCACCGCCATGGCCTCGTCCCACTTGAGCCGCTGCCGCGCGCTCTCCAGCGCCGCCCAGCTTTCGGGCCGGTGGATGCCGCGCAGCGCGGGCTCCAGCCCGGTCAGGCCGTACCGCTTCAGCAGCTCGGCGGGCATCGGGTCCTCGTCGACCTCGAGCACGTCGAGCACCTGCCGCACGCACTTCTCGATCGACCACGAGGGCATCCCCGCCGCCGCGGGATACACCGGGATGATCGCGCCGGCGAAGTTGTCGACGGCTTCGGCCTCGTTTTCCGGCTCCAGCAACTGGTATTCCGGGTTCGCCAGCTGCAGGGTGTCGCGGAAGGCGGTGACCTTGCCGGAGAACAGGCCCGTCTTGCCGGGTGCCAGCTCCTTCTCCCGCCACGCCTGGTTGAAGAACGCGCACGCCAGACGGCGTTTCCCGTCGGTGATCACCATGTCGAGGATGGTGCCACGCCGCGACTTCATCGTGCGCTTGCTCACCCGCTCGATCCGCGCCAGCACGGTCGCGTGCTCGCCGAGTTCGAGCCCGGCGATGTCCGTGAGCTCACCCCGCTCGGCGTAGCGGCGCGGATAGTGCCGCAGCAGATCACTGACCGTCTCGATGCTCAACGCCGTCGACAGCGCCTTCGCCGTCTTGGCGCCCAGCAGCAACGGAAGCTTGTCGCGCAGCCCTGCCATGCCTACTCAACCCCCATCAGCAGCACGGCGTCCGCCTGACCACTGGCATAACTCGTCAACTCCACCTCGGGATGCTCCGCCCGCAACCGCTCGGCCAGCTCCGCCCCGACACCCGGCGGGACGTCCGCGCCGGTCAGCACGGTGACCAGTTCACCGCCAACCGCCAGCATCCGGCCCAGCACCTCGAGCGCGGCCGTGACGAGATCGGCGCCGGCACCACCCGCGGGCTCGATGAGCACCACCTCGCCGTCGACCAGGCCGATCAGATCACCGGACTGGGCCCGGCCCACCCAGGTTAGCGACTCCTCCAGCGCGATCCGCAGCTCGCCGCGCCTGGTCGCCGCCGCCGCCTCGGCCATCGCGACCACGTCGTCGTTCGTGCGCCGCGCCGGATCGTGCACCGCCAGCGCGGCCAGCACCTGCACCGGCGAGGCACACGGGATCACCACGACGTCCCGGTCCGCGGCCATCGCGTGCCCGGCCGCCGCGTCCGCCGCCGCGGTCAGCTCGGCGCCACCGGGAAGCACCGTGACATGCCGTCCGGCGGCCTCGTTGAGCAGGCCGATCATCTCCTCGACACTCGGCGTCGTCCCGGAGGGCACCGCCAGCACCGCGACGCCCTCCGCGCGCAGCACCTCGGCGAGCGCGCCGCCGTGGACGACCACCACCACCGTGCGGTCGAGGCCGCCGCCCGGTTCGATCGGCGTGGGCGTGAGGAGCGGTTCGACCCGGACGCGGCGGGGCCTGCCCAGCTCCAGCCCCGCCTCGATCGCGGCACCGATGTCCGCGCAGTGCACGTGGACGGCGTGCCCGCCCGCGCCGTCCCCCGCCACCGTGACGCTGTCCCCGAGCCCGCTCAGCTCCTTGCGCAACGCGGGCAGCCGCGCCTCGTCGACGCCGTCGAGCAGGTACATCACTTCCCACGCGTACGGGGCCTCGCCCGGCACGGGGGCGGCGATCGCCTCCAGCGCGTGTTCGTGTTCGGTGGCGGTGCCGGTGATCACCCCGGCGAGCGCGTCGAGCACCGCGACCAGCCCGCGCCCGCCCGCGTCGACCACCCCGGCCTTCGCCAGCGCGGGCAACTGCTTCGGGGTCTCCTCCAGCGCGGCCGCCGCCGCCCCGGCCGCCGCCGTCGCGACCCCGGCGAGGTCCGCGCGGCCACCGGCACAGCCGCGGACGGCGGCCGCCACCGCGTGCAGCACGGTGATCATGGTCCCGGCCACCGGGCGGCTCACCGCGCCGGTCGCGACCGCGTCGGCGTGCGCCAGCGCCGCGGCCAGCCCCGGCCCGTCCAGCTCCCCGCCGTCCGCCGCCCAGTCCGCCAGCCCCCGCACCACCTGCGAGATGATCACCCCGGAGTTCCCGCGCGCGGCCGCGACCGCGCCCCGCGCGAGCACGCTCAGCGCCTCGGCCACGGTCGAAGGCGCGGCGGCCGCCAGCTCGTGCTGGGCACCGGTCATCGTGTGCAGCAGATTGGACCCCGTGTCGGAGTCCGCCACCGGGTAGACGTTGATGCCGTTGATCGCCGGCCGCAGCCCGTCGAGACTGTGCACACACGCCGCCGACCAGGCCGACACCGCCGCCACGTCCAGCACCCGCACCCGTAACCTCCTAGCTGGTCCCCGCGAGGGTAGCGACCCGGTGCGGAGGCCCCGGAAACCACTGGTTACTATGGACGAGTTGCCCAGGCGTATCTGGGCCGTATTTTCGTCCCAGATCCAAAGGAGTTCGACGTGGCTGCCGTGTGCGACGTCTGTGGCAAGGGGCCGGGCTTCGGCAAGTCGGTCTCGCACTCCCACCGGCGTACCAACCGCCGCTGGAACCCGAACATCCAGACCGTTCACGCGAAGATCGGTCTGTCCCAGCGCAAGCGCCTGAACGTGTGCACCTCGTGCATCAAGGCGGGCAAGGTCGTCCGCGGGTAGGCGAAAGCTTCGGGTGGCGAGTGCTCGCGAAGAGCGCTCGCCATTTTTTTCGCCTACATGTCTTTTGGGGGTCGAACCCCCAAACCCCCGCCAGGGGGCAAGCCTCTTGGACCCCCGCTGTCGTCACGTTTCGTGGTGGGGTCGCCGCTGTGCGTCGGGGGTGCTGAAGGACGCCTTCAGTGCGTTCAGCGCGCTGAAGGACGCTTTCAGTGCACTGGACGCACCTAAGGCGTCCTTCAGCGCGGGTCTGCGCGTTCTCCGGCTCCAGCGGTGACGGCGGGTCTCGAACGCTCCGTTCGAGACGCTCGACGTGCCGTGAAGGCCTCCTTTACAGCGCTCAGCGCTGGTAAGGCCTCCTTCACGGACCCCCGGCCGCAGTGGTCACGTTCCGTCTCCGGCTTGCCGCTCAGTCACTTTGCGTAGGCGTCCGTGAATGCCACATTGAGGGACTCTGAGTCCCTCAATGTGGCATTCACGGACCTTTCGACGGGGCAAAGGAAGGCTCAGGCGAGGAAGTCGGTGAGCAGGGGGAGCAGGGTTTTCGGGTGCTGGAGCACTCCGTGGGCCTGACCCTCCAGCGTGTGGTAGACGCCACCCGGCACCGCCTCGGCGGCCGCCCGCGCGCCCGCGGGCATCCACGCCGGGCTCGCCCCGCCGCCGATCACCAGCGTGGGCACGGTGATCTCGCCGAGCCAGCCGGGCAACCGGTTGCCGGGGCCGCAGATGGTCAGGTCGTAGGGCAGCGTGTGCGCCAGCCCGGTGAACCAGCCCCACACCGGCGCGCTCTTCATCCCGGCCACCACCTCGGCGGGCGTGTCGGTGCCCTCGACCAGGAACAACGTCACGGCCTCGTCGCGGTCCCCCGCGTCCAGCGCCGCCCGGACCCGGTCCACCAGGTCGTCGGCGGGCCGCGGCCGGCTGTCGTCGACGACGAACGGCGGTTCGTACACCGCGAGCCGCCCGATGGGCAGCCCGTGCCGCGCGGCCGTCAACGCCAGGATCGCGCCCGAGGAGTGCCCGAACACGTGCGCCGAGCCGCCTGCCCGCTCGATCAGCGCGGCGAGGTCCTCGACCTCCCGCTCCACGCGGTACTCCCCGGCGTCGCCGCTGCCGCCCCGGCCACGCCGGTCGTAGGCGATCGTCGTGTAGCCGTCGAGCACCTCGGCCAGTCCGGCGACGGTCGTCCGGTCGTTGAAGGCGCCGCCGACCAGGATCACCGGCGCACCGGATCCTCGCCGGTCGAAGGCGATCGTGGTGCCGTCGGCCGAGGTGACGGTCGCGGGCTCGGTCATGGAAACCTCCAGAACACAGGGAAGCGGCTCGAACGCCGCCGTTCACCTAGCGGTCGGAACCGGCGCCCGGTTCTCGACACGCGCTACGGCAGTTTCCATTCGACCGGCGCGGCACCCTGCTCGGCAAGGAGCTGGTTCGCCCGGCTGAACGGCCGCGAGCCGAAGAAACCGTTGTGCGCCGAAAGCGGGCTCGGATGCGCCGACTCGATGCACGGGACGTTGCCCAGCATCGGCTTCAGGTTCCGCGCGTTGCGGCCCCACAGGATCGCGACCATCGGCTCCGAGCGCGCGGCGAGCGCCTTGATCGCCTGCTCGGTGACCTGCTCCCAGCCCTTGCCCTGATGCGAGTTCGACTTGCCGGGCTGCACCGTCAGCGCCCTGTTGAGCAGCAGGATGCCCTGCTCCGCCCACGGCGTCAGGTCACCGTTGGACGGCGGCGGGTAGCCGAGGTCCTCGCCGTACTCCTTGTAGATGTTGATCAGGCTCTTCGGAATCGGGCGCACGTCCGGCGCCACCGAGAAGCTGAGCCCGACCGCGTGCCCCGGCGTCGGGTACGGATCCTGGCCGACGATCAGCACGCGCACGTCGTGGAACGGCTGTTTGAAGGCACGCAGCACGTGTTCCCCCGCCGGGAGGTAGGTCCGCCCGGCGGCGATCTCCGCCCGGAGGAACTCCCCCATGGCGGCCACCTGCGGCGCCACCGGTTCGAGGGCTTGCGCCCAGCCTGCTTCGATGATCTCGTGCAGCGGTCGTCCGGTCACGGGGCGCGAGCTTAGCGCTTCTAGGAAAGGCGGCGTAGCTCGACCCGGAAGCGGGCCGCGCGCTGGACGTAGGAATCGACCACCTGCGCGATCTGGTCCGGCCCGAACGACGTGTTCGGCCGGGTCTTCGCGGGTACGCCGAGCGCGATTTCCCCTTGTCCCACCTGGGATCCGTAGGACAGCACGGCACCGGCGCCGACCATGCCGCCGTCCTCGATCACCGATCCGTTGAGCACCACCGATCCGGACGCGATCAGGCAGCCGGTGCCGATCTTCGCGCCTTCGACGTGCACGGAATGTCCGACCGCCGAGGACGGCCCCAGGATCGTCGGATGGCGTCGCGTGCAGTGCACGACACAGCCGTCCTGGATGTTGGAACGCTCCCCGATCTCGATGTACCCGTTGTCGCCGCGCAACACGGTCTGTGGCCACACCGACGCGTTCGCGGCGATCCGGACGTCGCCGATGACCGTGGCGTCGGGGTGGACGTAGGCATCGGGGTGAATGGTCGGTTCGAGTTCCCCGAGCGCGTAGATCGGCATGCTTTCCTCCGGACACAGCGGTTTCACGTGTGGTGCGATTGGATCACGCGCATCGCCAAGAAGACGAGAAACCAGCGCCGGGGCACGCGGATCGTGCTCGTGCTCCTGGTGCTGGCCGCGCTCTTCTGGCCGGTCGGCCCGGCGCCCGCGCTCGCGAACGGCCTGGCCGCCACCCCGCCGATGGGGTGGAACAGCTGGAACCAGGTCGGCTGCCGGGGACTGACCGAGCAGGTGGTCCGCGACGCCGCCGACGCGCTGGTGCGGACCGGGATGCGCGAGGCCGGATACCGCTACGTCGTCGTCGACGACTGCTGGCAGGCACCGACGCGGGCCGCCGACGGCTCGCTGCGCGCCGACCCCGCGCGGTTCCCCGGCGGGATCGCCGCGCTCGCCGCGTACGTGCACGCCCGCGGTCTGTTGTTCGGCATCTACGCCGTGCCGGGCAGCCGCACCTGCGCGGTGGTCAACAACGCCTATCCCGCCACCGGAATCGGGTCGCTCGGCCACGAACGGCAGGACGCGGAGCTGTTCGCGGGCTGGGGCGTGGACTACCTCAAGTACGACTGGTGCGCGGCGGACACTGTGGACGGTCTGGACCGGAAGGCCGCGTTCACCAGGATGCGCGACGAGCTCGCCCGGCTGCCCCGCCCGATCCTCTACGCGATCTCCGAGTACGGCGTGTCCAGCCCGTGGACCTGGGCACGTCCGGTGGCGAACCTCTGGCGCACCACCGACGACCTCACGCCGGACTGGGCGTCGGTCGTGTCGGTGCTCGGGCGACAGGCCGAAGTCGCCGCGTACACCGGGATTCCGGGCGGCTGGAACGACCCGGACATGCTCCAGGTCGGCAACGGCACGCTCACCCCGGACGAGAACCGCGCGCATTTCGGCCTCTGGGCGCTGCTGAACGCCCCGCTGTTCGCCGGAGCCGCCCCGGACACGCTGAACGCGGCGGACCTGGCGACGCTGCGCGATCCCGAGGTGATCGCGCTCGACCAGGATTTCGCGTACGGCCAGGGACGTCGCTGGGCGATCTCCGGCGCCGCCCAGGTGTGGGGAAAACCGACGTCCGACGGCGGATTCGCGGTCGCGCTGCTGAACACCGGCACCACGCCCGTCCCGATCCCGGCCACCGTGCCCGGCACCTGGCGGGTCCGCGACCTGTGGCGGCACGCCGACCTCGGTACCGCCACCGACGTCGTCTCCGCCACCGTCGCCCCGCACTCCGTGGCGCTGCTGCGGCTCAGCCGTCCGTGAATGCCACATTGAGGGACTCAGAGTCCCTCAATGTGGCATTCACGGACCGACGAGGGCCTTGGCGTAGCAGACGCTGTCCGGTTCGCATCGGTAAAGGCCGAACTTCGGGATCTCGTGATAACCCGAGGATTCGTACAGCGCGAGCGCCTCGGGCTGTTTGACGCCGGTTTCCAGCACGGCCCGCTTCCGTCCGGCGGCGACGGCGGTGCGCTCCAGCTCGGCCAGCATCGCCCGCGCGAATCCCCTGCCCCGCGCCGCCTCGACGACATACATCCGCTTCAGCTCGAAGTCGCCCGGCCGGAAATGCGGGGCGGGCCCGTCGTGGGCCCGCCAGCCGCCGCTGGCCACCGGGACGTCGTCGAGGTAGCCGACGAGGAACAGCCCCTGTGGCGGGGCGAACTCCGCCGGGTCCATCGGGGTCTCGTCCTCGTTTCCGTACCGCTCGACGTAGACCAGCTGGACCTCGGCCATCAGCTTGCGGGCGTCGGGATGGTCGTAGGAGACCACGCGGATGTCCATGCGCCGAGATTAACCACCCGGCCGGCAGTTCAGCGCCAGTGTTCCCAGCCCGACTCGTGCTCGTAGGGCTTGCCGTCCACGGTGACCCCGGACTCGGCGATGGTCACCGCGCCGATCGCCCGCCAGCCCTCCGGCGGATCACCGAAGGGCGGGAAGGTCGCCGCCAGCGCGTGGTCCTCGCCGCCGGTGAGCACCCAGCGCAGCGGGTCCGCGCCGAGCGCGGTGCCCACCTCCACCAGCCGCGGGGCGACGTCCAGGTCCGCGCTGCGGATGTCGATGCCGACCCCGGAGGACTTCGCGAGGTGCCCCAGATCGGCGAGCAGCCCGTCGGAGACGTCGATCATCGAGGTCGCGCCCGCGTCGGCGGCCTGCGGCCCGGCCGCGTACGGCGGCTCGGGACAGCGCTGCGCGTTGACGACCCCGACCGGGGACCGGAACCCGCGGCCCAGCACGGCGAGCCCGGCCGCGGCCCAGCCGAGGTTGCCGCACACGGCGACGACGTCGCCGGGCCGCGCGCCCGACCGCGTCACCGGTGCGCGCCCGCCGAGGTCACCCAGCGCGGTGACGCTCACCACGAGCTGGTCGGCGCGGACCATGTCCCCGCCGGAGACGCCGATCCCGGCACGCTCGGCCTCGGCCCACATCCCCTTCGCCAGCTCGGTGATCACCTCGGTGGGGGTGTCGGGCGGACAGGCGATGCCGACGAGCAGTGAGGTCGGGTGCGCGCCCATCGCCGCGATGTCCGCCAGGTTCACCGCGGCGGCCTTGCGGCCGACCTGCTCCGGGCTGGACCAGTCCAGCCGGAAGTGCACGCCGTGCACCAGCACGTCCGTACTGGCCACCACGCGGCCGTCGGGTGCGGCGAGGACCGCGGCGTCGTCGCCGGGGCCCAGCAGCGTGGCCGCGGGCTGCCGCCGTCCCGCGGTCACCGCGTCGATCAGCGCGAACTCGCCGGTCCCCGCCACCGTGCCGTCGTCCGGTGACACCGGTCACCTCCTGTTTCTTCTCACACAACACATATCGATCACCGACAGTCGGATGCCCTATGTTTTTCCGGAAGCCGGGGATACGTTGCTGGCAGTGATGCCTCTTCAGTTCCTACCTTGAGCCG
Organism: Amycolatopsis samaneae; assembly: GCF_039541975.1. NCBI lineage: Bacteria > Bacillati > Actinomycetota > Actinomycetes > Pseudonocardiales > Pseudonocardiaceae > Amycolatopsis > Amycolatopsis samaneae. The sequence goes on along the minus strand of NZ_BAABHG010000003.1, from coordinate 387,177 downwards.
ACCGATACCGACGAAAGGGCGCGCCGTGGTCCACGCATACATCCTCATCCAGACCGAGGTCGGCAAGGCGGCCGCGGTCGCCGCGGAGATCTCCGGCATCCCCGGCGTCACCACTTCGGAGGATGTCACCGGCCCCTACGACGTCATCGTGCGCGCCACGGCCGAGAACGTCGACCAGCTCGGCCAGCTCGTCGTCGCGAAGGTGCAGAACGTGGACGGCATCACCCGTACGCTGACCTGCCCGGTGGTCCACCTCTGACGAGTGGTGTAGTGGTCGGGTGGCAGATTCCGACACCGGCACGCCCCCGAAGGCGGCCCTGATCGTCGCGACGGTGCTCGCCGTCGCGCTCGCGGGTGTGGTCGCGGTCGTCGCGCTGACGAAGGGCAAGGCGGCCGAGGGCGACCCGAACGGACCGCTCGCGCTGGTCTCGGTGCCCGCCCCGCAGGCGGGCGGCCCGGACTGCGCGGCGATGATGGGCGCGGTACCGACCGAAATCGTTTCGTCGGGCAAGAAACTCACTCCCCGCACGCTGGCCGACCCGGCGCCGCCCGCGACGATCGCCTGGGGCGACACCGACCCGATCGTGCTCCGCTGTGGCCTGGAGCGCCCGCCCGAGCTGGTCCCGACCGCGCAGCTGCGCCTGGTCAACGGCGTCAACTGGCTTCCGGTGGCCGGTGCGGGCTCGACGACCTGGTACGCGGTGGACCGCGCCGTCTACCTCGCGCTGACCGTGCCGGACTCCGCGGGCACCGGCCCGCTGCAGTCGGTCGCCGAGGCGATCGCGGCGAAGCTGCCCGCCAAGGCCAATTAGGACCCGGCACCGAACGCCCCAATGTGGCGTTCGGTGCGTTGGACGCACCGAACGCCACATTGGGGCGCATGTCCCTACCGCAGCCCGGTACCCCGCGCGATGGCCGTCTCGATGAGCGTGCTCAGCAGCGCCGGGTAGTCCACACCGGTGACCTGCCACATCTGCGGGTAGGCCGACTTCGCGGTGAAACCGGGCATCGTGTTGATCTCGTTGACGATCGGCTCGTCGTCCTCGCCGACGAAGAAGTCCACCCTGGCCAGGCCCTGGCAGTCCAGCGCCCGGAACGCCTCGACGGCCATGGCGCGCACGCGCTCGGTGACCGCGTCGTCCAGCTTCGCCGGGATGTCCAGCTCCGCCTCTTCGCCGAGGTACTTGGTCTCGAAGTCGTACCAGGCGCTTTCGTCCGCCGAAAGCACCCGGATCTCGGCGGGCAGCGACGCCTCGACGCGGCCGTCGGGATACTCCAGCACGCCAACCTCGACCTCCCGGCCCACGACCGCGGCCTCCACCAGCGCCTTGGGATCGGTCCGCCTGGCCAGCGCGATCGCGGCGTCCACTTCGGACCAGTCGGTGACGCGGCTGATGCCCACGCTCGACCCCGCGCGCGACGGCTTGACGAACACCGGCAGCCCGAGCCGCTCCCGGTCCTGCTCTTCCACTGTGGACTGTCCACGACGGAGCACGGTGTAGCCGCCGACCGGCAGCCCGGCGGCGGCGAGCAGCTTCTTCGCGTACTCCTTGTCCATCGCGGCCGCGCTGGCCAGCACCCCGGCGCCGACGTAGGGGATCTCGGCGAGTTCGAGCAGCCCCTGGATCGTGCCGTCCTCGCCGAACGCGCCGTGCAGCACCGGGAAGACGACGTCGACCGCGGCCAGTACCTCGGTGACCTCGCCCGTCCCGAGCGCGACCAGCTCACGCCGGGTCGGGTCACCGGCGAGCACGAGCGCCCTGCCGTCGGCGACCGAGGGCAGTTGCCCGCCCCGGATCGCCAGCTGGTCCGGCCCGCCACCGGCGAGCACCCAGCCACCCGCCGGGGTGATGCCGATCGGGACCACCTCGAACCGCGCGGGGTCCAGCTGCGCCAGCACACTGCCCGCGGAAAGGCACGAGATCGCGTGTTCCGTGCTCCGGCCGCCGAAGACAACCGCCACCCGGATCTTTTCCCCGCTCATCGATCGCACCCGCGCACGCACAGCTCCTCGAAACGTCTCTCGTCCTCTAAGGAGTGACGTGTCCGGGCCCCTCCCGTTGCCCGGAAGCGGCGCGAAACCCGGAAACCACTTAAAGTGATCAGTCCATTACGTACAGGAGGACTCGATGGCAAGCGGGTACGCGGTGGTGGTCGAGGCGATCGAGGCCTCGGCGCGGGCGGCACGGCGCACCGCCGACCGGGTACGGCCGGTCGACCTGGCCGGCGCGCTCGCGGAGGTCGGCCGCGGCCTGCCGGGCGGGGCGTCGGCGGAGGCCGCGCGGCTGCTGGCCGACCGGTGGGGCCGGGAGCTGCCCGCCTGGGTGCGGAACGTCGAGTCCTACGGCGAGGACCTGGCGGACGCGGCCCGCCGCTACCGCGCCGACGACGCCGCCGCGGCGCGGGACCTGCGCGCGGTGCCGGTGTCCGGGGGAAGGCGGCCGGTCTGATGGTGACCTGGGGCGAGGTCCGGCGCTGGGAGCCGCGCGCCGCCGGCGCGGTGGCCGACGCGCTGGGACAGCGATGCGCCACGCTCGCCGGAGTCAACGACGACCTCCACGCCGTCGCCGGTCTCGACGGCTGGGCCGGCGACGCCGCCGTCGCGGCCAAGTCTCGCGGGGCTTCGCTGGTGTCCGGGATGGAGCGACGCGTGGCCGAGGTGGCCGCGGTGCGGCGCGCGGCACACGAGGTGCAGCTCGCGCTGGACCGGATCGCCGCGTACGTCCGGGAAACCGACGAGCTGGCCGCCCGGGCCGGCCTGACCATCGGCGGCGACGGCGCCGTCGTGCTCGTGCCGCACACCGGTCCCCTACCACCCCCGGACGTCACCGCGGCGCGGGTGCGCGCGCAGGCCGAGCTGGCGGACCGCGTCGAGCAGATCCTGCGCACCGCCGCCGACATCGACGCGGACTTCGCCGCGGTGCTGCTGCGGGCGATGCGCGGCGAGATCACCGACCAGGGTGTCGGCACCCTCGCCCAGGCCGCGGAGATCGGCGCCGGACAGGGCGGGCTCTCGGCAGCCGGACCACCCGAGCACGCCAGACCGGGTGAGGTGAAAGCCTGGTGGGACAGCCTTTCCGACTCCGCGAAGGCCGCGATCCTGCGCGAGGGCCCGGACCTGATCCGCAATCTCGACGGCATCCCCGTCCTCGACCGCGACGCCGCGAACCGCGCCGTCCTGAAACGGGAGATCGAAAAACTCCAGACGGAGGCCACCCGGATCGCGCGGACCAACCCGAACAATCCGAGGACCCCGAACCAGAGCGACTGGCCGGGCAAGGAAAAGCTCGACGCGATCGCCGCGAAACTCAAGGGCCTGCACGACATCGAAAACCGGCTCGACCGGCCGGGTCCCGGACAACAGCAGGCGTTCCTCATCGGCCTCGACACCAGTGGTGACGGCAAGGCGATCGTGTCGTCCGGCAACCCGGACACCGCGAAGAACGTGGCGACCTACGTCCCGGGAACCGGCAGCGACCTGGGCAGGATCGACGGCGACCTCGACCGCTCCGACCGGATGGTGACCTCGGCCCGGGAAGTGGGTTCTCCGTCCACGGCCGTGGTGACCTGGCTGGGCTATGACGCCCCGGACGAGCTGGTCAACGCGGGCAGTGAAAGCTACGCGGACAACGGAAAGGCCGCGCTCGGTGATTTCCAGGACGGGTTGCGGGCCACCCATCAGGGTGACGAGCCATCGCACAACACGGTGCTGGGACACAGTTATGGAACGACGGTCGTCGGGCACGCCTCCCGTGATGGCGGGCTCAACGCCGACGAACTCGTGTTCGTCGCCAGCCCGGGTGTCGGCGTCGGCAACGCGAGCGGGCTCCACCTCGATGGGGTGAGCCAGGCGGACATCGGGCACCACGTCCATTCGACGGCCGCGGAACACGACATGATCAAGGTGACCAACATCGAGGTGACCGAGGACATCGGCAGCGGCCCCGAGGACATCGCCCTGGGCCCGGATCCGGCCGCGGCGAAATTCGGCGGGCGGGTGTTCACCTCCGACCCCGGCACCGAAGGGCCCTGGTACACGGGTGGTCTCAGCGGCGCGGCACACAGCGAGTACTGGAATCACAACTCGAAATCGTTGAACAACATAGGCCGGATCATCGCCGGTGCGCCGACGTACTGACCGGAGAGTGAAAGCTTGACGAAGCAAGCGGGCACACACGCCGGAATCGCCCTCGCACTGGCAGGTTTGCTGATGGCCACCGCATGTGGAAGTGACGGAGCAGGAATGCGACCCACGATCACGATCAACGAAGCCAATACACGAGTCGAGGATTACGCCTCTCGCGCGGTCAAAGCACTCCCATCTCAAGCCAAGCTGACGTTGACGTATGAAGAACGCCATGGGGATTGCAGTGACCCCACCGACCATGGGCCGAAGAACCGTGTGGTCGCCAACCGGAGCTACCAGGTTCTCGGGCTGGATTCGAAGGAGATCCCGTCCTACTTCGCCATGCTCCGGTCCTGGTGGCTGGCCAACAACTTCCGGGTCCTCGACGAGACTCCGCCCAACGAGTTCCTCTGGGTGGAGAACAACGCCGACGGTTTCCAGATGACCCTGAAAGCCAACTTCAAGGGGGAGATCTATCTCCTCGCCGGGTCGCCCTGTGTGTGGCCGAACGGCACGCCCGAGGCCACCGCGGCGGGCCAGAACCCCGCCGAACAGGTTGTGGCGCAGCAGGCACCAGCACCGAAGTCGGCACCTCGGCGGCGACCGGCGGCCGACGAGTACATCGAGGATTTCGACCAGACGGACTGGACCGACGAGCAGCACTACTGACCGGCCTCACGCGGCGGTCCGCCGGTCCTGGTGGTCGCGTCGTTTGACGACCGCCGCGAGCCGTCGATGGCCACAGCAGCATCGTCGGCCGCGAAAGGCGCGGACCACCTCCGCGAAGGCCTTGATTCCGGCGGCACCACGGGTTTTCGCGATGTAGGCGCAGACGGCCATCGCGGAGACGAAGCAGGCGGCGACGCAGATCAGCGCCGTACCGGAAAGACGAGTCAACCATCCAAGATCCATTCCAGGACACCTTCCGAGAACCGTCGAGCCCGGAATCGACGGTCAGGTGTTGATGAATCTTGTTCAGTTGTGAAGGCCCACTGACGAAGAGCAGTCCGGGTGCTCCCCTCCCCATGGTCCGCTTCGCATCCTAACCGATCGGCGCAAGCGACCCACCTCAACGCAGCAGCGAAACCAGCGTCGGCAGGGCGCTGACCAGCGCCTCCCGCGTACAGCCCGCGTAGCCGATCGCCGCGCCGTAAGCGGTCGGTTCCCCGAGGAAATGGCGGGACAGACCGTCGAAGCGGATACCGCGCCGCTCGGCCGCCGCGAGCCGCGTCGCTTCTTCCTCCGCCGACGCGAACGGGACGACCAGGTGCGCGCCCGCGTCGTCGCCCTGCACCGGAACGCCAGCGCCGCTCAGTGTGTTCGCCAGCAGGGACCGGCGCTCGGCCAGTTCACGGCGCAGCTTTCGCAGGTGACGGCCCAGATCGCCGTGGCGGGCCAGTTCGACGAGGACGCGTTGCCCGGCGGGCGAGGGCCGGGTGCCGGTGAGTTCGCGGTAGTCCAGCACCGCCTCGGCGACCTCGGCGGGGGCGACCATCCAGCCGGCGCCCAGCGTCGGCGTCAGGATCTTGCTCGTGGTGCCCAGATGTGCCACGACGTCGGGGGCGAGCGCGGCCAGCAGCGGGAGCGGGGCGACGTCGAAGCGCAGTTCGCCGTCGTAGTCGTCCTCGATGACGAGCATGCCGTCCGCCCGCGCGCGTTCCACCAGCTCGACGCGCCGCGCGGCGCTCATCCGGCTGCCCATCGGGTACTGGTGCGCCGGTGAGCAGAACACCGCCCGTGCCCCGGCGGGGATGGCGTCCGGGCGCAGGCCCTCGCCGTCCACCGGGACACCGGCCACCGCGAGCCCCGCCCGCCGGAACGCCTGCACCGCGCGCTGGTACCCCGGCTCCTCGACGGCCACGAGATCACCGCGTTCCAGTACCGCGGCGGCGAGTTCGACGACGGCGGCCGTGGTCCCGCCGGTGGCGAGCACCGCGCCCGCCGCGAGCCCGCGATGCCGCAGCAGGTGCTCGGTGACCGCGGTCCGGTAGTCGGGCAGACCGGCCCGGTGCGCGCGGATCAGCGCGGGCGGGTCGGCGGCCGCGCGCCACGCCCGGCGCCAGGCCGCGCGGTCGAGCCCGTCGGCCCACGGCGTTCCGGGGCCGAGGTCCAGCAGCGACGACACCTCGGCCTCGGGTGCCGGGACGGGCGCGCCGGCGGGCCGGTCGGCGACGACGTGGCCCGGCGGCGTGGTGACGTAGGTGCCCGAACCGTGTTTGCCCGCGATCCAGCCTTCGGCGTGCAACTGCTCGTAGGCCGCGGAGGTGACGGTGCGGCTCACACCGAGCCGCTCGGCGAGCGCGCGCGTCGACGGCAGCCGGTCTCCACCGCGCAGATGCCCGGTCGCGGCCGCCTGGCGCAGCGCGTCGGCCAGTTGCACGGCGAGCGGTGTCGGCGCCGCGCGGTCCAGGCTGATCGGCAGCGCGGTATCGGCGTGGGACACGGTGCCCTCCCCAAACGACTCCCAAGTGGACCTCTCGATTGTAACGAGAAGTGGACATTTGACAGGGCCACTCGGCACGAGAGACTGGTCTCATGACCAGCTCGACCCCGCTCTCGTCCACCGAACGCACCACGCTCGGCCGCAAGAAGAACCGCGGCGTCACCGACCGTCAAGCGCTGTACGCGGTGCTCGACGACGGGCTGATCTGCCATCTCGGTGTCGTCCGTGACGGTACGCCCTTGGTCCTGCCGACGGGCTACGGTCGCGACGGCGACACCCTCTACGTGCACGGTTCCACCGGGGCGAGCAGCCTGCGCACCGCCGCGGGGATCGAGGTGTGCGTGACGGTGACCCTGCTCGACGGGATCGTGTACTCGCGGTCGGTCAACGACCATTCGATGAACTACCGCAGCGCGATCATCTTCGGCGTCGCGAAGGCGGTGGTGGAACCCAACGCGAAGATGCACGCGCTCAAGGTGCTGACCGACCACCTCGCCCCCGGCTCATGGGAGCACGCGCGGGACGTCAACGCCAAGGAGTTCGCGGCGGTGTCGGTGCTCGCACTGGACCTCACCGAAGCGTCGGTGAAGGTACGCGCGGAAGGCCCCGCCGACGCGGAAGAGGACATCCTGGCGAACAAGGCGTGGGCGGGGGTGCTGCCGGTCCGGACCGTCTTCGGCGAGCCGGAGTCCTCGGCCGACCTGCCCGCCGGGTTCCCGGTCCCCGGGCACGTCACGGAGCGGGCAGCGGCAACCGCACCGTGAACACCGTGCGGCCCGGTTCGCTGGTGACGCCGACCGTGCCGCCGTGCGCGGCGACCAGCGACTGGACCACCGAGAGGCCGAGTCCGGTCCCGCCCGCTTGCCGGGTACGAGAAGTGTCGACGCGGTAGAAGCGGTCGAAGATCTTTTCCCGGTCCTCGGGCGCTATTCCCGGCCCGGTGTCGATGACCCGGATGACGGCTTCGCGGCCCTCCACCCCGGCGGCCAGCGTGACCGGCGTCCCGGCGGGCGTGTGCACCGCGGTGTTGGCCAGGAGGTTGTCGAGAACCTGCCGCAGCCGCACGGGATCCGCGTCGAGCGCGATGCCCGGCTGTCCGAAGTCGACGGTCAGCGGATGATCGGGCCGCCCGGCGCGGAAGGCGTCCCCCGCGGCGTTCACCAGGTCCGCGAGCTCGACGCGTTCCGCGCGCACGGGCGTCTCGGCGTCGCGCGCGTCGAGCCGGGCGAGCAGCAGCAGGTCGTCGACGAGCACGCTCATCCTGGTCGTCTCCTCGCGGATCTTCGCCAGATGCGCCTCCCGCTCGGCCGGTTCGTTCGCCGCCGCGTAGCGGAACAGCTCCGAATAGCCGCGGATGGAGGTCAACGGCGTGCGGAGTTCGTGCGAGGCGTCCGCGACGAACCGGCGCAGCCGCTCGTTGGCCTCGGTGCGCGCGGCCAGCGAGGAGTCGATGTGCGCGAGCATCTTGTTGAACGCGCTCCGCAGCTCCTGTACCTCGGCGCCGCCGCCGTCGCCGGTGGCGCGCACCGGGAGGTCGGAGTTGGCGGTGAGGTCGTGCGAGGCGATGTCGTGCGCCGTGCCCGCCATGGTGGACAGCGGCCGGAGCCCTCGGTGCAGCACGAGCCGCCCGAGCGCCACGAGCAGGGCGAGCGCGAGCAGGAACGCCACGACCTCGACCATCACCAGCTGCCGCACCGTCCGGTCGAGGTCGTCCTGCGGCGCCGCGCTCACCAGCACGACGCCCTGGTCGACCTGGCAGGTCCGCACCCGGTACTCGCCCTGGTCGCGCAGGGAGACCGTCCGCAGCAGCTCGCCGCCCCCGGTCTGCTCGACGACCCGCGCCAGCGGTTTGCTGTCGGCGGGCAGCCTGCTCCCCTCGCGTGGCGTGGCGACGCCGTCACGGACGTCGTACACCGCCGAATACCAGGAATACGCGGACTCCGGCGCGTTGTGCGCGTCGCGCAGCGACGGCACCTGGCTCACCTGGCTCTTGGTGAGCTGCTCGTCGAGCCGACGGGCGAGGTAGCCGTGCATGATCCCGACCATCACCGTGCCGACCACCGCGAACACCACCAGCGCCAGCACGCCGAGGCCGAGCGCGAGCCGGGTGCCCAGCCGCGACCGGCGCCACGCGCCGTACCAGCGGCGTATCCACGTCACTGTACTTTGCGGGACACCCGCACCCGGTCGGCATCCTGAGCAGGCTCCGCCAGGGTATGCCCAGGCTGCCTCCGTTCGCCCTCCCGCACCACATACCCCACACCGCGCACCGTGTGGATCAGCGGTTCGGCGTCGGCGTCGAGCTTGCGGCGCAGGTGCGAGATGACCAGTTCGACCACATTGGACCGTCCGCCGAAGTCGTACTCCCAGACGTGGTCGAGGATCTGCGCCTTGGTGAGCACCGTCGGGGACCGCCGCATCAGGTACCGCAGGAGCTCGTACTCGGTCGGGGTCAGCTCGGCGAGCACGCCGCCGCGCCGGACCTCGCGGGTCTCCTCGTCGAGGGTGAGGTCCCCGACCTGCAGCACGGCGGTGCGCGGCGGGACGACGGCGCCGGTGCTGCGCCGCAGCACCGCGCGCAGCCGCGCCATCAGTTCCTCCACCGAGAACGGCTTGACGAGGTAGTCGTCGCCGCCTCTGGTCAGGCCCGCGATCCGGTCGGCGGTGGCGTCCTTCGCGGTGAGGAACACCACCGGGACCGCGTCGCCGTGCTCGCGCAGCCGGTCCAGCACGGTGAAACCGTCCAGGTCGGGCAGCATCAGGTCGAGCACGATGATGTCCGGGCCGAACGCCGCGGCCTTGGCGAGCGCGTCCTGCCCGGACCCGGCCGTCGTGGCGTGCCAGCCCTCGTAGCGGGCCACCGTGGCGACCAGGTCGGCGATGTGCGGCTCGTCGTCGACCACGAGCAGGCGCACCGGGCTGTCTTCCGTCACCTTTCCATCCTCCGTGACGCGCGCCCGGCGGGCGACACAAGGTCTCCTCCGACAGGAAGCTGACAGGTTGCCCCCAGATCATCCACAGCTTCGCGGGCGACGCTGGCCGCCATGAACCGAGGAAAGTCCGGGTGAGCGGCGTGACATCGACGGCCGCGCCGGTCCGCCCCCGCACCGCGGCGCGGGCCGGGCTGCTCGCGTTCCTCGGTGCCAACGTCGTCGCCGTCACCGCCCTGTTCGCCGCGGGCGGGACTTCGGACAGCCCGCTGATCGGCGTCGGCAGGCTGGCCGGGCTGTACGGCGCGCTCGCGATGGCGTGTCAGCTGCTGCTCGTGGCCCGGCTGCCCTGGCTGGACCGCCGCCTCGGGATGGACCGGCTCACCTCGCTGCACCGCTGGACCGGGTTCGCCGTGCTGTGGCTGCTGCTCGCGCACGTGGTGTTCGTCGTGTTCGGCTACGCGGAGGTCGAGCAGCACGGCCCGGTCGGCGAGTTCGTCCAGCTCGCGACCACGATGGCGGGCGTGCTGCGCGCGATCGTCGCGTTCGTGCTGCTCCTGGTCGTCGGTGGTGTCTCCGCGCGGTTCGCCCGGCGCCGGATGTCGTACGAGACCTGGCATTTCGTCCACCTCTATACCTACGCGGTCGTGTTACTCGCGTTCGCCCACCAGGTCGCGATCGGCCAGTCGTTCACCGGCTCGCCGCTCGCGAAGGCCTACTGGTGGACGCTCTGGCTCGGCGCGGGCACGGCGGTGCTCTCCGGGCGCGTCCTGCTCCCGCTGTGGCGGAACCTGCGGCACCGGCTCCGGGTGACCGCCGTCGTGCCCGAATCGCCGGACGTCGTTTCGGTGTACCTGACCGGGAAGCACCTCGACCGGCTCCCCGCGCGGGCCGGGCAGTTCTTCCTGTGGCGGTTCCTGACCCGCGACCGCTGGTGGCAGGCCAATCCGTTCTCGCTCTCGGCCGCGCCCGACGGGCGGACGCTGCGGCTGACGGCGAAGGCGGTCGGCGAGTCCAGCGCCGCGCTGCGCTCGCTGCGGGCGGGCACCCGGGTGTTCGCCGAGGGGCCCTACGGCGCGTTCACCACGCTGCACCAGCGGCGGCCCAACGCGCTGCTCGTCGCGGGCGGGGCCGGGATCACGCCCGTCCGCGCGCTGCTGGAGGACATCGCCGGGCACGTCGTGGTGCTCTACCGGGTGCGCACGCCGCGGGACGCCGTGCTGCTGCCGGAGCTGCACACACTCGCGCGGGCGCGCGGCGCGGTGATCCACGTCCTCAGTGGACCGTCCACAGCGGAGGGTCCACACGGGCCGCTGCTGGGCGCGGAAAGCCTGCTCGCCCTGGTCCCCGACATCCGGGAACGGGACGTGTTCGTGTGCGGGCCGCCGGGAATGACCTCGGCGGTGCTACGCGGCCTTCGCCGGTTGCGCGTGCCCGCCCCGCAGGTGCACGCCGAACGTTTCAGCCTGGCCGCGTGAGGACATGAGATGAAGAAGACCGTTTTCGTGGTGGCGCTGTCGATCGCCGGGTTCATCGCGGTCTGGCGGTTCGAGCCCGCACCCGTGACCACGACCACCGCGGCCGCACCGTCCACTTCGGCCGCGCCGAACGGCTCGGCCTCCGCCGACGCGGCCACCGTCCAGGGTTCCGCGGAGGACAGCGAGTTCGGCACCGTGCAGGTGCGGGTCTCCTTCTCCGGCAAGCGGATCACCGACGTCCAGCTCGCGCAGGCACCGGATAGTGGACGCGGGCGGCGGGCGATCCCGCTGCTGCGCGAGGAGGCCTTGCAGGCGCAGAGCGCGCACATCGACACGGTGTCCGGGGCGACCATGACCAGCGAGTCCTACATCAGGTCGCTGCAGGCGGCACTGGACGCGAAGGGGTAGCGATGACCGTCCACGTCGAACAGGTGATGGGTCTGCCGGTCTCGCTCGACCTGCGGGACGCCGGTGACCATTCCGCCGCGGTCGGGCGGGCGTTCGCCTGGCTGCACGAGGCCGACGCCCGGTTCAGCCCGTTCGAACCCGGCAGTGAGGTCTGCCGCTACGACCGGGGCGAACTGTCCACACCGGACCTGAGCGACGAGTTGCGCGAGGTGCTGGAACTGTGTGTCCACTACGAGGGACTCTCCGGCGGCGCGTTCTCCGCGTGGCTGCCGGGACGTCCGTTCGACCCGTGCGCGGTGGTGAAGGGCCTGGCGGTGCAGCGCGCGGCGGACGGACTGCGTTCGGCCGGGGTGAAGACGTTCTGTCTCAACGCGGGCGGCGACGTGGTCACCTCCGGCGAACCCGAGCCGGGCCGCCCGTGGCGCGTCGGCGTCCGGCATCCCGACCTCCCCGGCGCCGTGTGCGCGGTCGTCGCCTCCCGCGACGGCGCGGTCGCGACCTCCGCCGCCTACGAACGGGGACAGCACATCCTCGACGGCCGCACCGGCCGCCCCGCGACCGGACTGCTCAGCGTCACCGTGGTGGCCGCGGACCTGGTGACCGCGGACGCGTTCGCGACGGCGGCGTTCGCGCTGGGCACCGACGGCATCGCCTGGGCCGCCGGGCAACCGGGCTGCCAGGTGCTGATCGTGGACGGGGACCGGCGGGTGCACCGCTCGCCAGGGCTCGTCCCGGCCTGAGCGGGAAAACCGATCGCGCGGGCGGGACGAATCGGGCACACTCGCGGCGTCCGTCCGTTGCCCGGCCCGGGGAGTTCCATGACGTCCTTCGTGCAGAACGTGACCTTCGACTGCGCCGACGCCTACACGCTCGCCCGGTTCTGGAGCGAGGTCACCGGGCAGCCGGTGTCCGAGGAGGACCAGCCGGGCGATCCCGAAGCGCTGGTCTCGCTGCCCTCCGGCGTCGATCTGGTGTTCTGCCAGGTACCCGAGGGGAAGACCGTCAAGAACCGCGTGCACGTCTGCCTGCGGCCGGACGAGGGACCGCGGGACGCCGAGGTCGAACGGCTGCTCGGTATCGGGGCGAGCTTGGTGGCGGACAAGCGGAATCCCGACGGCACCGGCTGGGCGGTGCTCGCCGACCCCGAGGGCAACGAGTTCTGCGTGCTGCGTGGCCGGGCCGAGGTCGAGGCGGGGCCCGCGCACTGATGACGGACTACCTGGCGATCAACCGGGCGAACTGGGACGAACGCGCGCCGATGCACGCGGCGTCGGCGGACTACGGCGTCGAAAGCTTCCTCGCGGATCCCGCCCACCTGAGTGACGTCGTGCGCTTCGACCGAGCGCGGCTCGGCGACCTCACCGGTGTCCGGGGCGTCCATCTGCAATGCCACATCGGCACCGACACGCTTTCGCTGTCCAGGCTCGGCGCGTGGATGAGCGGGCTCGACCTCTCCCCCGCGTCACTGGCCGAGGCACGCGGGCTCGCGGAACGCACCGGCACCACGATCGACTACCACGAAGCGCCCGTCTACGACGCGGTCGACGTGTTCGGCGCCGGGACGTTCGATCTCGTCTACACCGGTGTCGGCGCACTGTGCTGGCTGCCGGACATCGCGCGCTGGGGCCGGACCGTGGCCGGCCTGCTGCGGCCCGGCGGGCGCGTGTTCCTCCGCGAAGCGCATCCGATGCTGATGACGTTGGACGAAACGGCCGATCCCGCCTGGCCGCGGTACCCGTACTTCGAGCACGCCGAGCCGCTGGTGTTCGACGAACCGGAAACCTATGTGGAGACCGACGCGCGGCTGTCCAACGGCGTCACGCACACCTGGAACCACGGGCTCGCCGAAACGATCACCGCGTTGCTGGACAACGGGCTCACGCTCACCGCGTTCACCGAACACGACAGCGCGCCGTGGTGTGCGCTGCCCGGGCAGATGGTGCGGGTGGCCGACAGCGAATGGCGGATGCGGGACGAACCGCGGCGCCTCGCCGCGAGTTTCACGCTGGAAGCCGTGAAGCACTCCTAAGGCTCCTTTCGCGACCCGGCCGTTGTTTCCTAAGGTGCTCGGCATGCCGGACACCGATCGCCCCGTCGTCGCCGTCGCCGCTCTCGGCGGCACCATTTCCATGGCGCGAGCCACCGGGAACGACGGCGTCGTTCCCCGGTTGAGTGCCACCGACCTGCTCGGCGAACTCGGCGCCGGCCTGCCCATGGACGTCCGCGCGGAAACCCTCGCCGGGCTGTCGAGCGCGTCGATGGATTTCGCGACGCTGCAACGGACGCGGGCGTGGGGTGCCCGGGAAGTCGAAAACGGGGCGGCCGGTCTGGTCGTCGTCCAGGGCACCGACACGTTGGAGGAGACGGCGTACTTCTTCGAGGTGACCTGGCCGTACGCGGCCCCGGTGGTGATCACCGGCGCGATGCGCAACCCGGGCCTGCCCAGCCCGGACGGCCCGGCGAACCTCCTGGCCGCGCTGACCGTCGCGGCCGATCCGCGCGGCCGGGACCGTGGCGCGCTGGTGGCGTTCAACGACGACGTCCACCAGGCACGCTGGGTGCGGAAGACGCATTCGAGCAAGGTGGAAGCGTTTTCCTCGGCTCCCGCCGGCCCGCTCGCGCTGGTGGCCGAGGGGGCGGTGCACTACTTCCACCCGTCCGCCCCGCGCGTGCCCGCCCTCGCGGTGGACGACGTCTCCTACGCGGGGCTCGTCCCCGTGCTGGAGGCCGGGCTCGCCGACACCGGCGAACTGCTCGCCACCGTGGCCGGGGCGGGCGCGAAGGGCGTCGTGATCGCGGCCGGCGGGGTCGGGCACGTGTCGACCGGGCTCGCCGACGTCATCGAGCGGGTGCTGCCGGAGCTGCCCGTGGTGATCGCGTCCCGCACCGGCGCTGGCACGACTTTCCGTGCCACGTATGGGTTCCGTGGTTCGGAGTCGAGCCTGCTCGCGATGGGCGCCACGATGGCGGGCTGGCTGTGCCCGCGCAAGGCACGGGTGCTACTGCACACCCTGCTGGCGACCGGCGCCGACCGCGCGGAGATCGACCGCCAGTTCCGGCTGCGCGGCGATCTCTAGCGTTCTTCGGCGCGGACCGGTCCGGTGAGCAGATCCTGGTGGTACGGGCGCATCTCACGGCCGCCGTCGCGGTAGACGTGGATGCTGATCGCCGGGTCCGCGCCCTCGTTGCGCACCTGGTGCACGTAGCCGGGGCCGAACACACGGGACTGCCCCGCGGTCAGCGCGTGCAGCTCGGTGACCGCGCGCCCGCCGGGGGCACGCCGGGCGACGGTCTCCTGGAGCCGGCCGCTGACCACGGTGAACGCGCCGGTCGAGAACGCGTGGTCGTGCAGATCGGTCCGCTGGCCGGGCAGCCAGCTCATCAGCCAGATCTCCTGCCGCTCGTCGCGGTCGACGAGGGCGGAAAACCGCTGGTCGGGGTCGTAGCGCAGCAGATGACCCCAGCGGTCACGGTCGACCGCGACCTCGAGCGCGACGCGCACCGGGTGGCGCAGGGCGGGGTTTTCGGGACGCAGCAGCGTGTTGTCCGGAACGGCGAACATGAAAGTCCTTATAAGAAGGGAAGGGGTGTACGGGCCGGGGCTGGGTTCACCGACAACACGGACACGGCATGTTCGCGGCAGGCAGCATGGGGCGCGAGGTCAGCGGACCCCGCGACTCGGCCATACGACGCGCGAACATGGCCTGTATCTCAGCAGCGCCGGGCGGCCCGGTCAAGCCGTCCCAGGTTCTGGACACGTTCGGGTCACGGATTCGCGTGCGGTGCTGAAGGACGCCTTCAGTGCACTCGCCGCAGTGAAGGACGCCTTCAGTGCATCGAACGCACCGAAGGCGTCCTTCGTCACATCGCCCGACACCGAGCATGCCCCGCGGGCCATGTCCCGAACGCGCCGTAGGGGACGTTGAGCGTCCCGGACGGAGCGTTCGCGACGTGCCCGGCCGCCGCGCCCCGGCTCACCGCCACCACCAGCACCACAGGTCACATTCGCCCCACGGTCCA
This sequence comes from Amycolatopsis samaneae, assembly GCF_039541975.1. Taxonomy (NCBI): domain Bacteria; kingdom Bacillati; phylum Actinomycetota; class Actinomycetes; order Pseudonocardiales; family Pseudonocardiaceae; genus Amycolatopsis; species Amycolatopsis samaneae. Next base: position 371,772 of record NZ_BAABHG010000003.1, on the reverse strand, counting down.
CATTTTCGCGCCCTCCGGATGCTGTGAAGGCCCCCTTCCCGGCGCTCAACGCCGTGAAGGGGGCCTTCACAGCATCCGAGTCCACAAAGGACAGACTGGGCGGGGCGTTCCGAGCGGGACATTCGAGACGTTCTGCCTTCCCCGGAGAGTCACGGCGCCCGAAATCCGCTAACCGAGCCTCACTGTCGCACCGGCCACGACACCGAGGTCCCGAACGCGTCGTTCGGGGCACCCCAGTCTGGCTCACGCCCCGAACGCGCCGTACGAGACGATCACCGTCCCGAACGGCCCGTTCGAGACACCACCCTCGCCCCGGAAACCCACGCCGACCAGCGCCTTTCCCGTTGTCCACAGGCAGCACCCCTTGTGGACAACTCCCCGCGCCACCCCGGTCCCGTCGGCCCCCGGCGGTAGGATTGCTGCGGGGACGCCCCCCAAGGGTGGGTGGGGGGTGCCTGGAGGTGCGGGACCCGAAAAGGCGGTCAGTACCACTCGTGTTTTTGGGAGCGGCCCAGGAGTTCGGTGCCGGCCTGGCGGGGGTCGACGCCCTCGTGGCAGACGCGGTGCATGGCGTCGGTGAGGGGCATGTCGACGCCGAGGCTTTGCGCCAGCGCGCGGATCGACGAGCAGGACATGACACCTTCGGCGACCTGGCCGCCCGCGGCGGCCTGCGCCTGTTCCAGGGTTTCGCCACGGCCGAGACGTTCGCCGAAGGTGCGGTTGCGGGAAAGCGGCGACGAGCAGGTCGCCACCAGGTCACCGACACCGGCGAGCCCGGCGAAGGTCAGCGGGTCGGCGCCCAGTTTCGCGCCGAGGCGGGCCATTTCGGCCAGGCCACGGGTGATCAGCGTCGCCATCGTGTTCGTGCCGAGGCCGAGTCCCGCGGCCATGCCGCAGCTCAGCGCGATGACGTTCTTGCAGGCACCGCCCAGCTCACAGCCGACGACGTCGGTGTTCGTGTAGGGCCGGAAATACCCGTTGGAGCAGGCCCGCTGGATCGCGACGGCCCGCTCGTGGTCGGGGCAGGCCACCACGGCCGCCGAGGGCTGCGCGGCGGCGATCTCCCTGGCCAGGTTCGGGCCCGACACCACCACGACCTCACCGACGTCGACGCGGGCGATCTCGGCGACGACCTCGCTCATCCGCTTGAGCGTGCCCAGTTCGACACCCTTGGCCAGGCTCACCAGGATCGCGTCGGCGGGCAGCAGCTCCCGCCACACCGACAGGTTCGCGCGCAGGCTCTGGCTCGGCACGGCCAGCACGACGGCCTGCGCACCGGCCAGCGCCGCCGCGGCGTCCGAGGTCGCGGTGACCCGCTCGGGCAACCGCACGTCCGGCAGGTACGAACCGTTGGTGTGCCGGTCCCGGATCTCCGCGGCGACCTCCTCGCGGCGCGCCCACATCGTCACGTCGCGGCCGGCGTCGCCGAGGACCTTGGCGAACGCCGTCCCCCACGACCCCGCCCCGAGCACGGTGACCCGCTGGACGTCGGTGGCGAACCCCGGCATCAGTTCTTGCCCCCGCGCTCGGTGTTCTTCCTGGCGGGCGGCTCCTCCTGGCGGATCTCGCCCAGCAGCCGGGTGACCTCGTCCATCATCACCGCGGTCACCTCCTTGAGCAGCGACGCGCTGCGCGGGTTCCCGCCCCGGTAGGGCGAGAGGTCCAGCGGGTCCCCGACCCGGTGCGTGACCGTCTTGCGCGGGAACGGCGTGAACTTCTTCGTGTAGCCGTTGAAGATCTGCTGCGTGCCCCACCGGGCGATCGGGATCACCGGGACGTCGTTCTGCAGCGCGAGCCGCGCGGCCCCGGTGAAGGACTCCTTCGGCCAGCCCGCCGGGTCCTTGGTGATGGTGCCCTCCGGGTAGATGACGACGATCTTGCCCTCGGCCAGTGCCTGGTGCGCGGCCTTGAGGCTGTCGCCCGCCGCCACCGACCCGCGCGCGACCGGGATCTGCCCGGACCCGACGAAGATCTTCCCGAAGATCGGCGCCCTGGTCAGGCTCTCCTTGCCCAGGAAACGGGGCACCCGCTTCTGCCGGTGCACGAACACCGCGTCCACCACCGGGTCCAGGTGGGAGACGTGGTTGAGCACCAGGAGCGCGGGCCCGTTCCTCGGCACCTTCTCCGCGCCGACGTAGACCCGGCGGCCGATGGCGACCAGCGGATAGAACACGATGGCGGCCAGCGCCACCCAGATGCCGCCTTTTTCTCGTACGGCCCAGTCTCGCCCGGCCACTTCTCCTCCTCGCGACGTGCGTCTCCTGGCTGGAGAAGATCCTCCCCCGCTCCGGTTCACGCAGTCCAGGGAGGGTGCACTGGCACCCGCCGCGGCCGGTTTCGGGTAAAGATGAGGGGGTGGACGTCGACCTGATCGTGCCGATGAAACGGCCCCGCCTCGGCAAGTCGCGGCTGCGTGGCGCGCTGGCCGCCGAACGGCACGCCGACCTGGTGCTCGCGCTCGCCGCCGACACCCTGGCCGCGGTGACCTCGGCCGCGCGCGTGCGCCGGGTGCTGCTGGTCGCCGCCGAACCCGCGACGGTGGCCGCGCTCGCCGAGCTGGGCGTGGAGATCGTCGCCGAGCCGGGCGACGGCGGGCTGAACGCCGCCCTGCGCCACGGCGAAAGCGTGCTGCGTGCCGACGATCCCGCCGCGGTGATCGGCGCGATGCAGGCCGACCTGCCCGCGCTGCGTGCCGAGGATCTCACCGCCGCGCTCACCGAGGCCGCCGGTCGCCGCGCGTTCGTCGCAGACCGCCAGGGCACCGGCACCACCCTCCTGCTCTCCGCTCCCGGGGGCGCGCTCGGCCCCCGGTTCGGCACCGGATCCGCGCGGGCACACGAGCGCAGCGGCGCGATCCCGCTCACCACGCCGGCGCCGTCCCTGCGCAGTGACGTCGACACGCCCGGCGATCTCGACCACGCGTGCGCGCTGGGTGTCGGGAAACACACGGCCGCTTTGCTCGGCGAGCCATGTGTTTCGCTTGGGTAATGATGTTCACCGGACCTTCATCGCTGCCTGCGCATTCCGGCTGTTCGTAGTGAACAATGGGGTTGTGAGCACAGACGGCACCCCTCCCGCCACGCCCCGGCGCGGGACTTCCCCGGCGAAGGCACCGGCCGCCGGGAGCGAGACCCGCACGAGCGGACCGGCGAAACGCACGAGCGCGGCGAAACCCGCGGCGAAACCGGCGACCGGCAGGACCGCCGCCGCGAAACCCGCGGCCGCGAAGAACACCAAGACCACCGCGGCGAAGAACACCGCCGCGGCGAAACACAAGGCCGTGACGCCGAAGCCGAGCGCGCGCACCAGCGCCGCCCGCGCGGCCGCGACCAAGTCGGGCACGGCCAAGGCGAAGACGACCACCACCGCGCGCAGCTCGGCCACCCCCGCCGGGCCGTCGGCGGCGACCCGGCGCGCCGAGGAGTTCCGCGCGATCCCGTCCGCGCCGCCCGCCGCCACCGCGCCGACCGCCGTCGAGACGCTTCCCGACGACCGGTACTTCAACCGCGAGCTCTCCTGGCAGGACTTCAACGCGCGGGTGCTCGCGCTGGCCGAGGACGAATCGCAGCCGTTGCTGGAGCGGGCGAAGTTCCTGGCGATCTTCGCGTCCAATCTGGACGAGTTCTACATGGTGCGAGTCGCCGGGCTGAAGCGCCGCGACGAGACCGGGCTGCCGGTGCGCAGCGCGGACGGGCTCACCCCGCGCGAGCAGCTGGCCTACATCGCCAAGCGCAACCAGGACCTGGTCGAGCGGCACACCGGCGCGTTCGAGCTGCACCTGCGCCCGCAGCTGGCCGCCGAGGACATCCATTTCGTCGGCTGGGCGGACCTCGACGGCGCGGACCAGCTCCGGCTGTCCAACTACTTCAGTGAGCAGATCTTCCCGGTGCTCACCCCGCTCGCGGTCGACCCGGCGCACCCGTTCCCCTACATCTCCGGGCTGTCGCTGAACCTCGCGGTGACCGTGCGCGACCCGGAGGGCGGCACGGAACGCTTCGCCAGGGTCAAGGTGCCGAGCAACGTGCCGCGGCTGATCCGCGTCGAGACCCGGCGTGAGGCCCGCACCGCGACGTTCCTGCCGCTGGAGGAGCTCATCGCGGCGCACCTCGGCGAGCTGTTCACCGGGATGGAGGTCACCGAGCACCACGTCTTCCGCGTCACCCGCAACGCCGACTTCGAGGTCGAGGAGGACCGGGACGAGGACCTCCTGCAGGCGCTCGAACGCGAGCTGGCGCAGCGGCGGTTCGGTCCGCCGGTGCGGCTCGAGGTCGCGCAGGACATGAGCGAGCACATGCTCGAACTCCTGCTGCGCGAGCTGGAGGTCGACCCGGACGACGTCGTCGAGGTGCCGGGGCTGCTGGACCTGACCTGCCTGCACCAGCTGTCCGGTGTGGACCGCAAGGAACTCAAGGACCGCCCGTTCGTGCCCGCGACGCACCCGGCCTTCGGCGAACGCGAGACGCCCAAGAGCGTGTTCGCGACGCTGCGCGAGGGCGACGTGCTGGTGCATCACCCGTACGACTCCTTCTCCACCAGCGTGCAGCGGTTCATCGAGCAGGCCGCCGCGGACTCGAAGGTGCTCGCGATCAAGCAGACGCTGTACCGCACCTCCGGTGACTCCCCGATCGTCGACGCGCTGATCGACGCCGCCGAAGCGGGCAAGCAGGTCGTCGCGCTGGTCGAGATCAAGGCGCGGTTCGACGAGCAGGCCAACATCACCTGGGCCCGCACGCTGGAACGCGCCGGCGTGCACGTGGTGTACGGGCTCGTCGGGCTCAAGACGCACTGCAAGGTGTCGATGGTCGTGCGCCAGGAGGGCTCCACCATCCGCCGCTACTGCCACATCGGCACCGGGAACTACAACCCGAAGACCGCGCGGCTGTACGAGGACCTCGGCCTGCTGACCGCCGACCCGAGCATCGGCGCGGACATCACCGACCTGTTCAACGTGCTCACCGGCTACTCGCGCCAGGACACCTACCGCACGATTCTCACGTCGCCGCACGGTATCCGCCGCGGCATCGTGCGCGCCATCGGCGAGGAGATCGAGCTCGCCCGCGCGGGGCAGCAGGCCGGGATCCGGATCAAGTGCAACTCGCTGGTCGACGAGCAGGTCATCGACGCGCTCTACCACGCGTCGCAGGCCGGGGTGCCGGTCGACGTCGTGGTGCGCGGGATCTGCGCGCTCAAGCCCGGCGTCGAAGGACTGTCGGAGAACATCCACGTGCGCTCGATCCTCGGCCGCTTCCTGGAGCACTCGCGGATCTTCCACTTCCGGGCGGGCGGGACGCACTGGATCGGCAGCGCGGACATGATGCACCGCAACCTCGACCGCCGTATCGAGGCGCTCGTGCGCGTCAAGGACCCGAAGCTGACCCGGCAGCTGGACGACATCTTCACCTCCGCGCTCGACCCGGAGACGCGCTGCTGGGTGCTCACCGCGACGGGTGAGTGGACACCGTTCCCGACCGACGGCACCCAGGTACGCGATCACCAGACGGAACTGGCGAAGCGGCACGGAGCGGCTGGATGACCACGGAAGTACGTGCCTCGGGCGCGGTGCTGTGGCGCCGCACCGGGGACGGGATCGAGGTCGCGCTCGTACATCGGCCGCGCTACGACGACTGGTCGCTGCCCAAGGGAAAACTCGACCGTGGCGAGACCCTCGCGGCCGCGGCGGTGCGGGAGATCCACGAGGAGACCGGGTTCCGCGCGGTCCTCGGCCGGTATCTGACCAGGGTCGGCTACGCGGTGCCGCTGCGGAACGGGACCGGCACCGCCGACAAGACCGTCGACTACTTCAGCGCGGAAGCGGTTTCCGGCGGCTTCGCGCCGAACGAAGAGGTCGACGAGCTGCGCTGGCTCGGCTACGAGGCGGCGGAGAAGCTGCTCACGCGTGACACCGATGTCCGGGTGCTACGGGACTTCTGCGCACTGCCCCCGGAGCTGACGACGGTGCTCCTGGCGCGGCACGCCAAGGCGGGCAAGCGGGAGGACTGGAACGGCGACGACGATCTGCGCCCGCTCTCGGATGCCGGGCACCGGCAGGCACAGGCACTGCGAGAACTGCTCACGTTCTACCGCCCGGACCGGGTGCTTTCCGCGCCACGGCTGCGGTGTGTCCAGACGGTGCGCGGGATCGCGGAGGACCTCGGCACGGAGGTCCGGCACGAACCACTGCTGTCGGAGCAGGACTACTGGGCGGATCCGGTACTCGGCCTCGCGCGGCTGCTGGCGATCGCCGGGGACGGCGGGACGCCGCTGATCTGCAGCCAGGGCGGGGTGATCCCGGACGTGGTGAACGCGCTCGCCGAGCGCGACGGCGTCGACCTGCCGACGTCGCGGGGCGGGGTGGTGCCCAGCAAGAAGGGCTCGTTCTGGGTGCTGTCCTTCCTGCCGCCGTCCGGGGACAACGGCCCGAAGCTCGTCGCGGCCGACTACTTCTCCGGCGCACTGCCCGTCCCCGCGCCCACCGCACGCTGACCCCGCTGCTCCCGCCGCTCCCCGCGGTCCCGAAGCGCCCCCGTAGAGCGCCCCAATGTGGCATTGGGTGCGTTGGACGCACCCAATGTGGCGTTCGGTGCGTTGGACGCACCGAACGCCACATTGGGGCGCATGACGCCGGGAAACGGAACCGTGGTGTGCGATTCGGCGACTGGGGAACTCAGGCGCGCGAGTGGGGAACTCGGGCGCGTGAGTGGGGAACTCGCGCGCGACAGCGCTTTGACAGCGGCGGGTGCTGTACTGAATCGGGCACGCCTGTGTGCTGCGCCGGGCTAGGGGTACGGCGCATCACGGGGGTGTCGGCCGTTCGCCTGCTGGCAACGTCGCCAACAGTGCCTCGATGTCCCCGGCGCGGGGATCGCCGAGGCGTTGGCAGACAGCCAACGCCTCGGCCCAGTGGCGTCCGGCTTCGGCGCCGCGGCCGGTGCTGTGCCGGATCCTGCCGAGCGTGATCAGGACGTCGATGGTGCCGTAGTCGGCGTTGAGCTCTCTCAGTTCGGCGAGCGCTCTCAGGCCGTGCACCTCGGCTTCGACGTACCGGCCCGCGCCTTCCAGTGCCTCGGCGGCGTTCCCGAGGGACAACGCGGCGTGGTAGCGATCGCTCAGCTCGGTGAAGGCGTCGAACGCCGCCATCGCCGCTTCGGCCGCGTGGTCGAAGTCGCGCAGCCCGATCCGGGCCGCGCTGACGTTGAGCAGCGCGTGCGAGACGAAGGTGCGCTGGCCGCGTTCACGGGCGAGCCGGACCGCTTCCAGCGCGTACTGCTCGGCGTCGGTGTACTCCGCACGGACGAAGTAGGCGCCGGAAAGGTTGGACAGGATCGCCACGGTCAGCGCGCTCCCGCCCGTCTCCTCCGACGCCTTCTTGCCCTCCTCAAGCGCTTCCAGCGCCTTGTCGGCCTGCAGCGCGCGCAGATAGGCCGACCCGAGGTTGTTGGCCGCGTACTGCAGCCCCAGCCGGTCCTTCGCGGCACGCGCGGCCTCGACCGCCGTCTGCCCGGTGGCGATCCACTCCTCGCGGTCGTGCCGTTCGGCGAAGAACCCCCGCAGCAGCCAGGCGAGTTTCCAGGCACGGGCGGGCCAGCCGTGCCGGGCGGCGATCTCGACCAGTGCGACGAGCGCCTGCCGTTCCGCGGTGTACCAGGCGATCGTGTCCTCGTGGTCGACGAAGCCGACCCCCTCGCCGCCGACGGGTTCCAGCTCGATGTCCTCGGTGAGCAGATCGGGCCGGACGAGTTCGTTCGCCTCGGCGACCGTCGCGAGGTACCGGTCGAGCAGCCGCCGCAGCGCGGAGGTCCGTTCCTCCTCCGGGGTTTCGGCCTCGACGAGCTCGGCCGCGTACACCCGGAGCAGATCGTGGAACTGGTACCGGTCGGCCCTCGGCTGGTTGAGCAGGTGCGCCGCGGCGAGCTGGTCGACCAGATCGCGGGCCTCGCGCAGCCCGGTCCCGGCGAGCGCGGCCGCCGAGTGCAGGCTGACGGTGAGCCCCGGATGCAGGCCCAGCAGCCGGAACAGCCGGGCGGCCGCCGGGCGCAACGCCTTGTACGACCAGGAGAACGCGGCACGCAGATCGGTCCCGGCGTCCTGCGGGTCGCGCAGCGCGTCCAGCCGCAGCCGCTGATCACGCAGCTCGTCGACGATTCCCGCCAGTGACATCCCGGAGAACCGGGAGGCGCGTTCGCCCGCCAGCGCCAGCGCGAGCGGGAGCCCGCCGCACAGTTCGGCGAGTTCGGCCACGGCGAGGGGTTCGGCGTCCAGCCGCGCCCGGCCGACGCTCCCGGCGAGCAGCGCCACGGTGTCCCGGTGGCCGAACGAGCCCAGCGCGATGCGCCGGGCGCCCGCGCGGGCGACCAGCCCCCGCAACTGGTTCCTGCTGGTCACCACGACCAGGTTGCCCGGCCCCGGCAGCAACGGCCGGACCTGCTCGGCGTCCCGCGCGTTGTCGAGCAGCAGCAGGGTGCGGCTCCCGGCGAGCCTGCTGCGCAGCAGGGCCGATCGTTCCTCCACTGTGGAGGGTAGGGACTCCGGTGAGACCCCGACCGCGCGGAGGAACCCGGCGAGTGCCGCCTGGAGCGTGACCGGCGTCTCGGCGGAATGTCCGCGCAGGTCAAGGAACAGCTGACCACCGGGGAACCGGTCGGCGACCCGGTGCGACCAGTGCACCGCGAGCGAGGTCTTGCCGACGCCGGCGGTGCCCTCGATGACCACGATGCCGCCGTCCTCCCGCCCCGCGCCGAGGAAGCCGTCCAGCGCGGCGAGTTCGGCGTCCCGGCCGGCGAAGCTGGCGACGTCGAACGGGAGCTGCCGGGGCACGGCCCCGTGGCGGGGCCGGTCGGCGCCGGCGGATTCGTTACCCGGCAACGAGCCCTCACCCGCCGCGAGCAGCTCGGCGTGCAGCCGCCGCAGCTCCTCCCCCGGCTCGACGCCGAGCTCGTCGGCGAGCAGCTCCCGCAGCCGGGCGTAGCCGGCGAGTGCCTCGGCCCGCCGCCCCGACCGCGCGAGTATCCGGACCAGCCGTGCCCACAACGATTCCCGAAGCGGATGCTGGGTCACCAGTTCGGTCAGTTCGGCGACGAGCCGCGCGTCGGGAACGAGGCGTGAGTCGAGATCGATGCGCTGTTCCGCGGCGAACAAATAGCGTTCGGTCAGCAACGGCACCCATTCGGCCGCCAATGCCGGGGAACCGGCGCCTTCCAGTGGTGCGCCACGCCACAATGCGAGCGCGGAGCCGAGGATGGCGCGACGGCGATCCGGTTCGGCGGTTTCCATCGCGGTGTCGACCAGACCGAGAAATCGCAGCGCGTCGACGTCGGCGGGCTCGGCCACCAGGCGATAACCGTCCGGTTCGGTGGCCACGGTTTCCTCACCGTAGAGCCGCCGCAGCCGCATGACATACGTTTGGAGGCTGCCGCGGATCCGTTCGGGTGGCGCCTCCCCCCACACGCCGCGGGCGAGTGTCTCGATGGACACGAGCCGTCCCGCGCTCAGCGCGAGGGTGGCCAGCAACGCGCGCTGCCGGGAACTGGTGACGACGACCGGCGAACCGTTCACCAGCGTCTGAAACGGACCGAGGAGCCGGATATCGATGGTGGACGCCCCTTACGCCACGGCACCGCGACCGCCGCGTCTGCCTGGATCGCAGCGTGGCATCACTCGGTCGGGTGCTCAAGCACATTCCCGGAATCACCGGGGACACCGGGGGTGAACGTGCGGCAGGGCCCCACGCGGATCGCGTGGGGCCCTGCCGAGAAGTACGCGCTGGCTACTTCTTCTTGGCCGCCGAGGTGCGCTTGGCCGGGGCCTTCGCGGCGGTCTTCTTCGCGGCGGTCGCCTTCGGCGCGGCCTTGGCGGCCGGCTTCGCGGCGGCCTTCGCCCGCGTGGTGGTGGCCTTCGCGGCGGTCTTCGGCGCGGCCTTGGTGGCAGCGGCCTTCGCCCGCGTGGTGGTGGCCTTCGCCGCCGTCTTCGGGGCCGCCTTGGTGGCGGTCGCCTTGGTGGCGGTGGCCTTCGCCCGCGTGGTGGTGCTGCGGGTCGAGGTCGGCCGGGTGGCGGCCGTGCGGGACGCGGCGGTGCGCGTCGTGGTGGCGCGGGTGCTGGTGGTCGCCCGGGCGGTGCTCGCGCTCGCGCGCTTCGCCGGGGTGGCCTTCGCCAGCTTCTTGGCGCCACTGATGACGTCCTTGAAGGTCGTGCCGGCGCGGAAGGCGGGCACGTTGGTCTTCTTGACGCGCACGGTCTCACCGGTGCGCGGGTTGCGCGCGGTGCGGGCGGCACGGGCGCGCTTCTCGAACACACCGAAGCCGGTGATGTTCACCTTCTCGCCCTTGTTGACCGTCCGGATGATGATGTCGACGAGGCCGTCGACGGCCTCCGATGCGACCTTCTTGTCGCCCAGGCGCTCCGACAGCGCCTCGATCAGCTGGGCCTTGTTGGCCATTCCAGTCCTCCAAGAAGAACTACTTCGTCCACGGCCACGTCGGCCGACTTGCGCACACGGTATTACTAATGCAGCACAAATTCCAAACGGCACGCGGAAATTTTCCTTGCGTCGGACGTGGTTCCGCCTCTTGAGGGACCCCCCGAGGGGCCCGCGAGGTGCCGTCTGGCGTGGTTTCGCAGTGTTCTCCCGACCCGGCCCCGGGGCACGAATTCCCTGCTCAGCAAGGGAATCCGCACCCCGGAGGCGGGTCAGGAGGCGGCGGCGGGGGTGGTCACCGGCTTCCAGGAAGGCCGATCGGCTTCGAACTTGTCGATCTCCCCGGCGTGGCGGAGGGTGAGAGCGATGTCATCGAGCCCCTCGAGCAACCGCCAGCGGGTGTAGTCGTCGATCTGGAAGGGCGCGACGAAGTCCTTCGCTCGCACGGTCTTGGTCTCGAGGTCGACCGTGACCTCCGTGCCGGGCTCGTTCTCCAGCAGCTTCCACAGCAGCTCGACGTCCGACTGCGCGCACTGCGCCGCCACCAGGCCCTGCTTGCCGGAGTTCCCGCGGAAGATGTCGGCGAAGCGGGCGGAGATGACGACCCGGAAGCCGTAGTCCATCAAGGCCCACACGGCGTGCTCGCGGGAGGATCCGGTGCCGAAGTCCGGCCCGGCGACCAGAACGCTGCCCTGGCGGAAGGGCTCGGAGTTGAGGACGAACTGCTCGTCCGAGCGCCAGGCGGCGAACAGGCCGTCCTCGAAGCCGGTCCGGCTGACGCGCTTCAGGTACACCGCCGGGATGATCTGGTCAGTGTCCACGTTGGACCTGCGCAGCGGCACGCCGACCCCGGTGTGCTGGGTGAACGGTTCCATCGATGTCTCCTTCGGGTCTCGGTGCGGACTCAGCGGCCGGCGGTGACGGGCAGGTCCTCCGGGGAGGACAACGTGCCCCGGACGGCGGTGGCGGCCGCGACGAGCGGCGACACCAGGTGCGTCCGGCCGCCCTTGCCCTGCCTGCCCTCGAAGTTGCGGTTCGACGTCGACGCGCTGCGCTCGCCCGGCTTGAGCTGGTCCGGGTTCATGCCGAGGCACATCGAACAGCCGGCCTGCCGCCATTCCGCGCCGGCCGCGGTGAAGATCTCGTCCAGGCCCTCGGCTTCGGCGGCCTGGCGCACGCGCATCGAACCGGGCACCACGAGCATCCGCACCGAATCGGCCACGTGGCGGCCCCGCAGCACCTCCGCGGCGGCCCGCAGGTCCTCGATCCGGCCGTTGGTGCAGGAGCCGAGGAAGACGGTGTCCACCGCGATCTCCCGCAGCGGCGTGCCCGGCTTGAGGTCCATATAGGACAGGGCCTTCTCTGCGGCGATGCGCTCGTTCTCGTCGCCGATCCGCTCCGGGTCCGGCACCTCGGCGCCCAGCGGCAGCCCCTGCCCGGGGTTGGTGCCCCAGGTGACGAACGGCGTCAGCTCGCTCGCGTCGAGCCGCACCTCGGCGTCGAACTCGGCGCCCTCGTCGGTGCGCAGCGCGCGCCAGTTCTCGACCGCGGCGTCCCAGTCGGCGCCCGCCGGCGCGTGCGGACGGCCCTTCAGATACGCGAACGTGGTCTCATCCGGAGCGATCAGTCCGGCGCGGGCGCCCGCCTCGATCGACATGTTGCACACGGTCATCCGCGCTTCCATCGACAGCGCCTCGATGGCCTTGCCGCGGTACTCCAGGACGTAGCCCTGCCCGCCGCCGGTGCCGATCTTCGCGATCACCGCGAGGATGATGTCCTTCGCGGTGACGCCGGGGCGCAGCTCGCCGTCGACCGTGATCGCCATCGTCTTGAATGGACGCAGCGGCAGCGTCTGCGTCGCCATGACGTGCTCGACCTCCGAAGTGCCGATGCCGAACGCCATCGCGCCGAACGCGCCGTGCGTGGAGGTGTGACTGTCACCGCACACCACGGTCATCCCGGGCTGGGTGAGCCCGAGCTGCGGGCCGATGACGTGCACGATGCCCTGCTCGGCGTCCCCCATCGGGTGCAGCCGGACCCCGAACTCCTTGCAGTTGCGGCGAAGGGTGTCGACCTGGGTGCGCGAGACCGGATCGGCGATCGGCAGCTCGATGTCGACGGTCGGGACGTTGTGGTCCTCGGTCGCGATGGTCAGGTCGGGACGGCGCAGTTGCCGCCCGGCCAGCCGGAGCCCGTCGAACGCCTGGGGGCTGGTCACTTCGTGCAGCAGGTGGAGGTCGATGTAGAGCAGGTCCGGCTCGGCGCCTTCGCCTCGGCGCACGAGGTGGCTTTCCCACACCTTTTCCGCCAGTGTGCGGGCCTTGCCGGTCGGGCTGGTCATCTTCGGCTCCTTCCACGGGAATCTCGCGAACGTGGAACCCGGGCAGCGGGCACCCGCGGTGAAAAGCCGCGAGCGGGCGCCGCGCGAGTTCGGTTTTCCCAGATTCTGGACTTCCCAAAGTGCGGGAAGATAGTATCGAGTTGTGGGACAGCATAGCGGTATCGGAGTACTGGACAAAGCTGTGGCCGTGCTGCAGGCCGTGGCCGAGGATCCCTGTGGCCTGGCCGAACTGTGTTCGCGGACGGGGCTTCCCCGCGCCACCGCGCACCGGCTCGCGGTCGGCCTCGAAGTGCATCGCCTGCTGCGCCGGGGGCCGGACGGGCGCTGGCGCCCCGGCACCGCGCTCGCCGAACTCGCGGGCGGTTCCACCGACCCGCTGCTCGACGCGGCGGGCGCGGTGCTGCCGAAGCTGCGCGACATCACCGGGGAAAGCGTGCAGTTGTACCGTCGTGACGGCGTTCAGCGCGTGTGCGTCTCGACCGCCGAGCCGCCGAGCGGACTGCGGGACACCGTCCCGATCGGTTCGCGGCTGCCGATGACGGCGGGCTCGGGCGCGAAGGTCCTTGCCGCGTGGTCGGATCCGCACACCCAGCGGACGATCCTCGCCGAGGCGGTATACGGCGAACGCACCCTGCTGGAGGTGCGGCGCCGCGGCTGGGCGCAGAGTGTCGCCGAGCGCGAGCCCGGTGTGGCGAGTGTCTCGGCGCCGGTGCGCGACTCCTCGGGCACGGTGATCGCCGCGGTCTCGGTGTCGGGCCCGATCGAGCGCATCGGCCGGAAGCCGGGCGCGCGCTGGGCGGCCGATCTGCTCGCCGCCGCGGACGCGCTGCAGGAACGCCTCTGACGTCACAGGAGCCCCAAACCGTCCATTGGGGACACCGGACACCGGGGACGAGGTGACTTTCCGTCCACGTCCGGTGACACGCCGGGGCCGCATGGGAGTGACCATCCACAGAGTCCGCCGCCGCGCAGTGTCCACGGTGTACTCCCCCGCTCCCGCCGCCCACCCCCTCGGCCGAACGCCCTCACCCGAACGGCCGCGCGGCCACCACTGACGGCAGCACCGCCCGGCCCGTCGCGAGTACCGGTACGCCCCCACCGGCGGAGCCTCGCCCGCGACCACTCCGTCCACAGTGGATGAGGCGGCCGCGTGCCCGGCGGGTTTACCCGGCCGCCGGGCCGGGTACGCGGCGAGGACCGGCCACGGCGGTCCCGGCGTGGCCCGGCGCCGAAACCGCTCGGGAGGTGCTCCGTGATCGAAGAAGCGAACCACGTCCCGGCCGAGAACCGTTCGGCCGGTGAACTGGTTTCCGACCTGACCGACGAAGTGAAACGACTCGTCCGCGACGAACTCCGGCTCGCCCGGTACGAACTGCGCGACAAGGGCAAGCACTTCGGGCTCGGCGCCGGTCTGTTCGGCGCGGCGGGCCTGCTCGGCGTGTTCGGCGCCGCGACGCTGGTCACCGCGGCGGTACTCGCGCTGGCACTCGTGCTGCCCGCCTGGTTGTCCGCGCTGCTCGTGGGCGCCGCCCTGCTCGTGGTGGCCGGGATCGCCGCGCTCGCCGGCCGCGAGCAGGTCGGCCGGGCGGCGCCGCCTGTGCCGGAGGAGACCCTCGGCTCGGTACGGGAGGACATCGACACCGTCAAACGAGGAGTGCGGTCATGACCGAGCGCGAGAAGTTCCCCGCCGACGCCGAAGAAGCCAGGGCCGATCGGGACGTCACCCGCGAAGAACTGACCGAGACGCTCGGCGCGCTGGCGGGCAAGCTCGACGTGAAAAACCGCGTGCGGGAGAACGTCGACGGCAGGCTGGACCAGGCCACCGCGCGGATCGCGTCGACGGTTTCGGTCCCGGCGGCCGAGAAGTTCCGCCGGGGTGCCGAGGCGGTGCGGAACCGTCCGCTGCCGGTCTTCGCCACGGCGTTCGCCGTGGTGTTCCTGATCCGGCTGCTCCTGCGGCGGCGGCGCCGCTGAGCGGCCGCTTCCGGCGCCGGGGTTTATCCCGGGCCCCGGGCGGTTAACCGGAGGACGTAGTCCGACCGGCAGCCGCCGGGGAGGGAGCGAGGTCATGCCCCAGCAGTCGTGGAACGCGAAACGCGAACGCCAGTACCAGCACATCAAGCAGTCCCAGGAGGAGCGCGGCACGGGCGAGGACCGCGCGGAGGAGATCGCCGCGCGCACGGTCAACAAGAACCGCGCCCGCTCCGGTGAGTCGCGTTCGGCGAGCCGGACGTCCACACAGGACAAGTCGCCGCAGCAGCGGGGCGGGCACCGCTCCGGCAAGCGCCTCGGCCCCGGCGGGCCGACCAAGGAACAGCTGTACAACGACGCCAAGAAGCGCAACATCCATGGCCGGTCGAAGATGACGAAGAAGCAGCTCCAGCAGGCACTCGGCCGCTGAGACGTACGCGATGAGCGAACCGGAGGAGTCCGACCAGCGAAGACTCGCCCGCAACCTCGGCGAACTGCTCCAGGAGGTACGCGTCGCGCAGGCGGGCGTCCAGGTGCTCTTCGGTTTCCTGCTGTCGCTGGCGTTCACCGAACGCTACGCCAGGACCGACGGGTTCCTGCACCACGTGCACGTGGTGACCGTGCTGCTCGCGGCTGGCGCGGTCGCGCTGCTGATCGCGCCGGCCGCGTGGCACCGGCTGCTGTTCCGGCGGGGGATGCGGGAGGTGATCGTGCGGTACACCTCCACGCTGGCGGTGCTGGGCCTCGTCCTGCTCGCCGCCGCGATGACCGGAACCGTGCTGATGATCGGCTACCTGGTCTTCGGCGGGGTCGCCGCCGCGGTGCTCAGCGCCGGCACCGCGCTGCTGTTCCTGCTGCTGTGGTTCGTCGTCCCGTTGTGGCTACGGTTCTTCCGGTGAGCTGCCGGCGTCCTCTGTGGACCCCGCGGGCTCAGTGACCGAGCCGGAACGACGCCTCGACACAGGTGCCCGCCGGGCCGGTGTACGTGCGGACCAGATCCGCGAGGTGGTGCACCAGCAGCAGGCCCCGGCCGCGCAGCTGTCCCGGTCCGGCGGGACGGCTGCCGGCGAGCGGATCGGCGAGGCGGCCGCTGTCGCGTACCTGGCACACCAGGTGTTCCCCGGCCGTGCCCAGCAGCACCCTGGCGGTCCCGCCGCCGTGTTCGATGCTGTTGCCGGCGAGTTCGGTAAGTGTCAGCGCGACGTCCTCGACGCGTTCCGCGCCGAGTCCGGCGCGCGCCGCCAGCCTGGCCGCCACGCGCCGCAGGGCGGGCAGCCCGATCGTCTCGACGGTGACGGCGGTGGCTCCCTCGGGCGGCGGCAACGGCCGGTTGCAGGCGGAGACGACGGCGTCGGGGTCGTACCGGTCGCTGACGTGCCGCCCGGTCGCGTCGACGACGAGCGGATGCGTGCGCAGCGCGTCGGTGAGCGTCTTCGGCGTGAGCGAACCCACGTGATAGGGGCACAGGATCGTCACCGTCCGCCCGGCGAAGGCGTGGTTGATCAACGCCTCGTGCCGCGCGCACGCCGGGTACTCGTGCACGGAACGGGCGGCCCAGACCGGCTCGCCGACGATCCGGACGTGCCCGCCGGGATGCCGGTCGGCGAAGGCGAGCAGCACGCCGGGAATGAGGTGTCCGGGATTGCGCCCGACCTCGGTCATGTCGAGCATGACCACCCGCCCGGCGTCGGCGCCGAGCGCGGCACGCAGGAGTGCCAGATTGTCCGGCGGCACCACGACCGCGACCGGGTCCGCGGCGTCGAGGGCGCCGGTGACGAACGGCAGCACGCCCGCCAGGTACTCCCGCTCGTCGCGGTAGAACAACGCCGGATGCGTGAACGGTTCCGGCCCGGCGGCGCCCGGGTGGGTGCCGGCCACGCCATGGGTTCCGGAAGAAGTTCTTCGCATCACCGGGTCTCATACCCCGGACGGCACGCGGGCAAACGGTGCCGGTCAGCGCCCGCCGAGGTACCGGCTCATCCGCTCGGCCTGACGCAGGCGGCTTTCCGTGGCAGCCACGGGTGTCGGCAGTCCCGCGCCGCGCCGATGGTGGACGACGTCGCCGACGAACCGCGCCACGGCCTCGGGCGAGGGCACCGTGTCGCCGCCCAGCCGGGACAGGACGATCGCCGATTCGGCGGGGCGGGTCTCGACCGAAACCACCCATCCCTGCCGTTCGCTCCAGACCAGCATCAGATCCCGGTCGGCGTACTCGGGCCGGCGGCTCGCGAGCGCCAGGTAGGCGGTCGCGGTGTCGGTGACTTCGCACGTGGTGCCGTCGGGAGCGACCCCGACCACGTCGGCGACCGCGCGCACATACCCCTTCAGCGCGCGAGCCAGCACCAGGGTTTCGTCGTCGGCTCCCGCTTCCGCGGCCTCGAACTCCGCGCGATGCCCCGCCGATTCCGGCAGGCCGAGCATGGCCAGCAGTTCGTGCCGGTCTCGCGCGTCGTGGGAATTGCCCGCCACGGCTCGCACGGCCCTGGCCCGCATCGTCTCCTCGGCCTGGGAGGCCTCGGCCCGTGCCCTGGCGAACTCACCGCGCGGAGGTCGGTCCGGTCCTGACGGGGACATGCGAACTCCGTTCCGGCCCCGGCAGCCCCGGGCCGGAACCGACCCTACCGCACAAACCAGCTCCACGGGGCCGTGCGCGACAGAGTATCTCCACTGTCCACACAGGACTGTCCGGGGACAGGCCGTGCCCGCCGGCGCTTCCGGCACCGGCGGACACGGACGGGATCAGTGCACCGCGCGGCGGTGCCAGATCCGCCGCGGTCCCGGCATCCCGATCCGGGCGATCAACGTGGTGAGCACCATGCCGATCACCAGCCACACCACCGCGGCGAGGCCCTCGTTGACGAGGGTGCGCAGCTTGGCGTCACCCGGGGTGAACAGGTCGCGCAGGCCGAGGGACACCGACCCGGACCAGCTGTCGACGAGCCGGGCGAACGTGTTGGCCGGGTTGGCGTCGCCGTAGACGAGCACGATGTGCAGGGCGAGAACCAGCGCGAACAGCACGCAGATCACCCGGATCACCGCGTTGAGGGCACGGATCATCCGCACCCGGGGGTGGACACGCTCCACGACTTCCTCACCGGCCGGGGAGAGGTGCTCAGGGGGTTCCGAATGCGTCATCGTCGACCTCCTTCCGCGCAGCCACCATCCACTGTGGACTTCACCTGGCCACGCTCGTGCCGGTGGGCTACCCCCGGCCGCGCGCGGCGAAACACGGGATGGCCTGATCATCTGGACGACGGGCCCGGAAGCGACTCGAACAATTGTTCCCGTGCCACCCGGGAACAATTCCGCTTTTCCGGATCCGCACCGCTCAGCGGTGCAGCACGAGCTCTCTTTCCCCGGCCCCGCGCTCCCCGGCACGGCGAATCGGGATACTCCCGAGCAGCAGCAGAATCCCGAGCGCGCCCAAGATCACGTGGCCGGCTGTCAGGCACAGCCCGCACAATCCGATCCACAGGGCGATCTTCATTGCGCCAGTGTAGGTCCGCGCGCGGGGAGGGGTCCGAAAACTTGGGAAAGACTTAGGGTTCTCGCGCCCCTAATTCGTTATTTCCCTGTGACCGTATCAGGAGAAACGGGGGACGGAAATCCGCGTGCAAGATCATTGTCCGGCCGGAACCCCCATTGTCCCGGCCGGACAAGGTCATCGCGGCACGTTCGCTTCGACGACCTTCGACGGCGTCAGCCGCACCACGACCCTGGGCCCCTGGGCGGGGTCGGGCTCCCACGGCTTTCCGGTGTAGGCCAGGCAGAGCTCGTTCATGAGCGCGGCCCCGCCCTCTTCGGTCATCGTGACGGTGCCCCGGATTTCGACATAGTGGTAGGGGTCTTCCGGGTCGTGGGCGAGCAGTGTCGCCCGGGGGTCGCGGGTCATGTCCCGCCATTTCTGCCTGCCCCGCACGGTCACCATGAGCAGGTCGTCGCCGTCGCGGCGGACCCAGATCATGCTCGAATGCGGAGTCCCGTCCTTACCCAGCGTGGTGAGGACCGAGAAGTACGGCGCCCGGAAGAACCGGGCACCCTCGTCGGACAGCCGGGCCGACGCCGAGATCTGCACTGCCATACGACCAGGAATACCAGCAGGGACACGCGCGGCGCCTCAGCTCGCCGGGGAGACCTCGCGGGCACGTTCCCGCAGCAGGAAACGCTGGATCTTCCCGCTCGGCGTCTTCGGCAGCTCGGTCACGTAGTGCACCTCGCGGGGATAGACGTGCGCGGCCAGCCGGGACTTCACGAGCCGCTTCAGCTCCTCGGTGAGCGCGTCACCGGATTCGGCGCCGTCCCGCACGACGACGTAGGCCACGACGACCTCGCCCCGCAACGCGTCCGGGGTGCCGATGACGGCGGCCTCGGCGACCGAAGGATGCTGTACCAGCGCGCTTTCCACCTCGAACGGGCCGATCCGGTAACCGGCCATGAGGATCACGTCGTCGTCGCGCGAGCCGAAGGTGAGATAGCCGTCGGCGCTCTTGGCCGCGACATCGCCGGTGTAGTACCACCGCCGGTCGGCGCTGAACCGTTCGGCGCTGCGCTCGGGCGCGTCGCGATACCCGTCGAACGGCATCAGCGGGCTACGCGCGAGGTCGACGGCGACCCGGCCGACCTCGCCGGGGCCGGCCAGCTCGTCGGACCCGGCCTTCAGCACCTCGACGGCGAATCCGGGCAGTGGACGGCCCATCGACCCGGGCCGTACCTCGGCGACGAGGTCCGGATGCCAGGCGTTGCCCACCATCATCCCGGTCTCGGTCTGTCCGTAGTGATCCCGCACGGGAACGCCGAAGGTTTCCCGCGCCCAGTCGATCACGTCCGGGGTCAGCGGTTCCCCTGCCGAGGAGAGGTGCCGCAACCGCAGCGCTTCCGGCACCTCGGCCCCGGAGTTGCGCAGCGCGCGGTAGACGGTCGGGCCCGCGGTGAAGTTGGTGACGCGGAAGCGCGTGAGCACCTGCCAGGTCAGCTCCGGGGAGAAACCCGCGTGCAGCAGCAGGCTGCGCCTGCCCATCGCCAGCGGCGCGCTGATCGCGAAGTACAGCCCGTACGCCCAGCCGGGGTCGGCGGCGTTCCAGAACACGTCCTCGGCGGTGTGGTCGAGCCCGAAGTGCTGGTAGGAGTGGAGTCCGGCGAGCCCGCGCACCGGGACCGGGACGGCTTTCGGCGTCCCGGTGGTGCCCGAGGTGAACAGCTCGATCAGCGTGCCCTCGCCGCCGACGGCGACCGGCTCCGGGACCGGCGAATCCTCGGCGAGCAGGTCCGCGAACGCCAGATCGCCACCGCCCGCCTCGCCGGTGGTGACGACCAGCCACCCGGCGTCGGCCGGGATGTCCGCGCCCGGCGCCAGTTTCGCCCGCTGCCCGGGGTCGACGACGATGGCCTTGGTGCCGTTCCCGGTGACGCGCAGGGCGATCGCGGGCGGGGCGAACGCGGTGAACAGCGGGACGTGGACCGCGCCGAGCCGCCAGATGCCCAGCAGCGCGACGACGAGCTCGGCGGACTTGCCCATCAGCGTGGCAACCCGGTCGCCCGCGCCGATCCCGCGCGCGGCCAGCGCGGCGGCGAACCGGCCCGACAACTCGTCCAGTTCGCCGAAGGTCAGGTCGCGGCTGGTGAGGTCCGCCTCGACGACGGTGAAGGCGATCGCGTCGGCCGGGTGGCGGCGGCACAGCAGGTCGAGGGCACAGGCGTCGGGGGCGCCGTACCCGGCCAGCAGGTCCAGCGCGGTCTGCTCCGGTGAGGTCATGGGTCACTCCGCCGAGGTCGTGGGCAACGTACCGGGGCCACGTTGCCGCAGGTGGTCGTACTATCAGGGGGTCCGTTACCCGCCGACTACCCCCGAACAGGGGTGATGCGCGCATGCCGACACCGGAGCCGGCCGACAGCGCCGAGGTCCGTCGCGCCCTCGGCACGGTGCGGACATCCGCGCGGCTTCCGCTCGCCTTCGGCGGGGTCGTCGTCGGTGGTTCCGAACTGCGGATGAGCGAACTCGTGGGCACCGCGACCAACTCGTTGCGCGGGCTCGTCGTGGCGCAGGGCCGCGGTCTCGGCGGTCAGGCGATCGCCGCGCGGCGCCCGGTGTCGGTCACCGACTACTACGCGAGCGACTCGATCAGTCACCACTTCGATCACGCGGTCCGCACCGAGGGCGTCCGCTCGGCCATCGCCGTGCCGGTGATCGTGCGCCGCTCGGTGCGCGCGGTGCTCTACGGCGCGGTCCGCGAGGCGGTGTGCTTCGGGGATCCCGCGATCGACGCGGTGGCGCAGGCCGCCCGCGATCTGGAACAGGAGCTGGCCGTCCGCGACGAGGTGGAACGCAGGCTCGCGCAGCTCACCGCGCCGTACCGGACGGCGGGCATGGCCGCGGACTCCGCGTCGGCCGAGCGGGAGACCATCCGGCGTGGCCACGCCGAACTGCGGTCACTCGGCCGCGAGATCACCGACGCGGCGCTGCGCGCGCGGATCGACGCCGTCACCGCGACCCTCGCGGGCGCGTCCCCGCTCCCGTCCCCGGACGGCCCGGCGCCGTCGTTGTCGGTGCGCGAACTCGACGTCCTGGCCTGTGTCGCCGCGGGCCAGAGCAACGCCGAGGCCGCCGCGACGCTGTCCATCGGCGCCGAGACGGTCAAAAGCTACCTGCGCAGCGCGATGTGCAAACTCGACTGCCACAGCAGGCTCCAGGCCGTCAACGCCGCCCGCCGCGCCGGCCTGCTCCCCTGACCGCGAACTCGCGTGATCAGAGAGGTAACTCGCGTGATCAGAAGGAGATCTCGCGTGATTGGACGCGGATCTCGTCTGATCACGCGAGATCGCCGTTCAATCACGCGAGTTCGCTCTTCGATCACGCGAGACCCCGCATCCGCTCACGAGGTCGCGGCGCGTTTGACGGTGTGGATGATCGGCGCGGACTCAAGGCGGTCGATGGCGTCGAGGCGGCCGACCCGTTCGGTGAGGTAGGTGTAGAGCGCTTCGACGTCGCGGCAGAGCACGGTGGCGACCAGGTTGCTCGATCCGGTGGTGGCCGCCACGAACGCGACTTCCGGTTGTCCCGCAAGGGATTCCGCCACTTCCACCAGCCGCGCGGGCCGCACCGAAAGCCACAGCACCGCCTGGACGGTGTACCCGAGATGCACCGACGCCATGTCGATGTCCCAGTACAGCACCCCGGCCCGGCGCAGCTGGCGGATCCGGCGGCGCACGGTCGCCTCGGCCCAGCCGGTGGCCGCGGCGAGATCGGCGTAGGACGTGCGGGCGTCGTGCCGCAGCAGGGCCAGCAAGGGCTCATCGGCCGCGACGTCGGCAACGGGCTCGGCGGCGGGATCCGGCGGCTCGGGGGTGAGGCGCTCGACCTGCTCCGGGGCCAGCGCCGCCGCGCACCCGTCCCAGCCGACCGGGCCGCCGACGAACGTCCGCAGCAGACAGTGCGCGGACACCGCGACGACCCGCGGTGTCCGGGGAAGTTCCCGCAGCAGCAAGGAATCCGGGGCCTGCGCGGAGCGGATCACGCAGACGATCTCCGTCCCGCCGGAGGTGAGCTGCACCCAGCGGGTGTCCTCGCGGCGGGCGAGTGCGTTCGCCACCTTCAGCGCCGCGTCGGGCGTGCAGCGCAGCCGGACGAACCACTCGACGAGGCCCAGCCGCCGGGCGTCGGTCATCCCGACCACGCGCAGCACACCGTCGGCGCGCAGCCTGCGGTAGCGGCGCGCGACGGTCTGCTGGGACGTCCCGAGTACCTCCGCGACGTGGTTGAACGCCGCCCTGCCGTCGAGGTACAGGGCGTGGACCAGCGCGCGATCGAGATCGTCCAGTGGCATATTCCGATCGTAGCTCCCCAAACTTGGAACTATCCGTCGCAGATCCGGCGCTGAGTGGATCGGAACGCCCGGGTCTTCCTACCTTCGCGGACATGACCAACCAGCACGTACTCGCCGCGCCCGGCGTGGCCCCGCCGCGTCGTGGCCGGTGGCTCGCCCTCGCGGCGCTCCTGCTCGCGGAGGCGATGAACCTGCTCGACGCCACCGTCGCGCAGGTCGCCTCCCCCGCCGTCCGCGCCGATCTGGCCGCCTCCGACGGTCAGCTGCAATGGGTGACCGCGGGCTACACGCTCCCGTTCGCGGTCCTGCTGATCACCGGCGGGCGGATCGGCGACATCCTCGGCCGCCGCCGCGCGTTCGTCGCCGGCACGGCCGCGTTCGTGCTGTGCTCCGCGTTGTGCGCGGCCGCCCCGGACATCGGGACCCTGCTCGCGACACGCGCGCTCCAGGGCGCGAGCGCCGCGTTGATCATCCCCCAGACGTTCGGGCTGATCCGCGCGATGTTCGACGGCGCCGAGCGCGCGAAGGCACTGGGCATGATCGGGCCGGTGATGGCGCTGGCTTCGGTGTGCGGCCCGGTCCTCGGCGGCGTGCTCACCGAGGCGGACGTCCTCGGCCTCGGCTGGCGCGCGGTGTTCCTGCTCAACGTGCCGCTGGGCCTGCTCGTGCTGCTGGCCGCCCCGCTCGTGGCCGACGACCGCTCCCCCGCGCGGCCGCGGCTCGACGTCGCGGGCACGGTGCTCGTGGCGGCGGCGACCGGGCTGATGATCTTCCCGCTGGTGCAGGGCAACGACGTCGGCTGGGCGGCGTGGACCTGGCTGTGCCTGCTGGCGGGTGCCGCGCTGTTCGCGGCGTTCGGGTGGCACCAGCGGAGCAAGTCCCGTCGCGGCGCGAGTCCGCTGGTCGAACCGGGTCTGTTCCGCGACCGGGTGTTCCCCGCGTCGCTGGTGTCCGTGCTGCTGTTCTTCGCGGTGACGAACGGCCTGATGTTCGTCCTCGTCCTCTTCCTCCAGCTCGGCGGCCGGACCGGCGCGCTCGGCGCGGGGCTGGGGATGCTCCCGTGGTCGCTGGGCCTCGCGATCGGCTCGTGGTGCGCCGGCCGCTACCTCGTCCCCCGCTTCGGCGCGCCGGTGATGCGGGTGGCCGTGTGCGTACTGGCCGCCGGGCTGGCCGGCACCGCGATGCTGATCGACGCGCCGTGGCCCGCGCTGATGTGGCCGCTGCTGGTGTCCGGGACCGGGCTCGGGATGTTCACCGTGCCGTTCTTCGGCACCGCACTGTCCCGTGTGGACCATCACGAGACCGGGTCCGCATCCGGTCTGCTCAATGCCGCCCAGCAGTTCGGCGCCACGGCCGGTGTCGCGGTGCTGGGCGCGGCGTTCTTCCACCTCGGCGGTTCCGGCGGGACGCGGCTGGCACTGGGGATCTCGCTCGGGCTGCTCGTGTTCGTCCTCGCGCTGACCCGCCCGATCCTGCGCTCCCGCTGAGGACTCCGCGAGGTCCGTGAATGCCACATTGAGGGACTCTGAGTCCCTCAATGTGGCATTCACGGACAGCACGAAAAAGGCGTCGAATGCGGCCATTAAGTGGCCTATTTGGCCGGAAGACTGCTCCGCATGACCGCACCACAACCCTTCCGGATCGACGTCGACCAGGCCGACCTCGACGAGCTCACCGACCGGCTCGCGCGCACCCGCTGGCCCGGCGAGCTCCCCGGTGTCGGCTGGTCGTACGGGGTGAACGAGGACTACCTGCGAGACCTCGTCGGCTACTGGCGCACCGGCTACGACTGGCGCCGCCACGAAGCGCGACTCAACGCCGTCCCCCAGTTCACCACCGAGATCGACGGGCAGCACGTCCACTTCCTGCATGTCCGCTCGCCCGAGCCGGACGCGACGCCGCTGCTCATCACGCACGGCTGGCCGAGCACGGTGTACGAGTTCCTCGACATCCTCGGGCCGCTGACCAACCCGCGCGAGTTCGGCGGAGACCCGGCCGACGCCTTCCACGTCGTCGCGCCGTCCGTCCCCGGCTTCGCGTTTTCCGGTCCTACCAAGGAAACCGGCTGGGGTGTCAGCCGCATCGCCCGCACCTGGCTCGACCTGATGCGCCGGCTCGGCTACGAGCGGTTCGGCGCGCAGGGTGGCGACTTCGGCAGCATCGTGTCCCCGGCGATGGGCCGGATCGCCCCGGACCGCGTCCTCGGCGTGCACGTCAACGCGCTCGCCGACGCGTCGGTGTCCACCGATCCGGACGACCTCGCGATGCTGTCCGACGCCGACCGGGAACTGGCCGAGCACCAGAGCACACTGTGGGCACAGCACTCCGGCTACGCGACGCAGATGTCGACGAGGCCGCAAACCCTGGCGTACGCGCTGAACGACTCGCCCGCCGGGCAGCTCGCGTGGAACCTGGAATGGTTCGTGGACTGGGATCCCGGCCGGACCGGGCAGACCCCGGTCGACCGCGACGCGATCCTCACCGACGTCTCGATCTTCTGGCTGACGGGGACCACCGGTTCCGCCGCGCGGTTGTACCTCGAAGGCGGGCAGGAGGCCTGGGGCGTGCGTCCGCGGCCTTCGCCGGTGCCGACCGGGGTCGCGAACTTCCTCGGTGACGGCGCGATCCGCGGGCTCGCCGAACTGTCGAACACCATCACGCACTGGACGCGGTACGACACCGGTGGCCACTTCGCGTCCCTCCAGGCCCCGGACCTCCTGGTCTCCGACATCCGCGCCTTCTTCCGCACCGTGCGCTGAGATCCGCCGCCCCAAGTCCGTGAAGGACTCCTTCACCGCGCTCAGCGCGGTGAAGGAGTCCTTCACGGACCGCCGCGGCACGACCGGAGAGATGCGTCACCAGGGCGTCAGTGCGCTGTGGTGATCGGCCGAAAGCGCGTTAAGAGGCCGTAGACGCGCGGCGAAGCGGGACGGCGTGACCGCAGCCTGGGGCCGTGACCACCACTCTCCGCCCCGCCCCCGCGACGGGCCGCAAGAACGACGCAGAGCGGCATCGCCTGTCCGTGATCGGCGGGCTCGCCGCGCTTTCCCTCGACGCCATGGCATCCGTGGCCTACGGACCCGAGGCGATCGTGCTCGTGCTGGCCGTCGCGGGCGGCACCGGGCTCGGGTTCACCCTGCCGGTCACGCTGGCCATCGCGGTGCTGCTGGCCGTGCTGACGTTGTCCTACCGGCAGGTCATCGCGGCGTTCCCCAACGGCGGCGGCGCGTACGGCGTCAGCCGGACCTACCTGGGCAGGCGGGCATCGCTGGTCGCGGCCGCCTCGCTGATCGTCGACTACGTCCTCAACGTCGCGGTCTCGGTCGCCGCCGGGGTCGCGGCGCTGACGTCGGCGTTCCCGCAGCTGCTGCCCTACACGGTGTGGCTGTGCCTTGCCGTGCTGGCGCTGGTGACCGGCATCAACCTGCGCGGCATCGCGAACAGCGCGCGGGCGTTCGTGCTCCCGACCGCGATCTACGTCGGCGCGATCCTGGTGGTCGTGGTGGCCGGCCTGATCCGCGCCGAACCGGCGGCCGTGCTCACCACCGGACACGCCCATACCCTCGAATCGGTCGGCATCCTGTTGCTGCTCAAGGCTTTCGCGAACGGCTGCTCGGCGCTGACCGGGGTCGAGGCGATCGCGAACGCCGTCCCGTCCTTCCGCAGGCCGAGGGTGAAGCGCGCGCAGGCGGCCGAGGTCGCGCTCGGCGCGCTGCTCGCGGTGATGCTGATCGGCATCGCGGTGCTGATCCAGAAGTTCGCCATCCAGCCGGTCGACGGCGTGACCGTGCTCTCGCAGGTGACCAGTGCCGCGCTGGGCAACGGCTTCGGCTTCTACGTCGTCCAGTTCTCCACGGTCGTGCTGCTCGCGCTCGCGGCGAACACCTCGTTCGGCGGACTGCCCGTGCTGGCGCAACTGCTGGCCGAGCACAACAACCTGCCGCACGTGTTCGCGCTGCGCGCCGAGCGCCAGGTGCACCGCTACGGGATCGGGTTCCTCGCGATCACCTCGGCGTCGCTGCTGCTCGTCTCCGGCGGCCAGATGAACACCCTCGTGCCGCTGTTCGCGATCGGTGTGTTCGTCGGGTTCACGTTGTCGCAGATCGGGATGGTCCGGCACTGGCGCCGGACCCGGCCGCCCGGCTGGCACGGGAAGGCGTTCGTCAACGGATTCGGCGCCGTGCTCACCGCGATCGCGGCGGTCGTCGTCACGGCCACGAAGTTCGGTGAGGGCGGCTGGCTGATCGTCGTCGCGCTGCCGGTGCTCGTGCTGCTCATGGAGTGGGTGCACCGGACCTACCGCCGCATCGGGGAAAGCCTCGAACTCGGCCGGACCCCGGCGCCGCCGCGCCCGCACCGCGCGCGGGTGATCGTGCCCGTCCATTCGGTGACCCGGCTGACCCGCGACGCGCTGGCCGCCGCGCTTTCGCTGGGCGACCGCGTCGAAGCCGTCACGGTGACCCATCCCGGCGAGGAGGCGGCGGCGAAGAAGTTCGTCGAGGACTGGGACCGCTGGCATCCGGACGTCCCGCTCGTGCAGCTCTACGACGAACGCCGACGGCTCGGTGAGCCGCTGGTCGAGTACCTGCGCGGGATCGGCGACTGCCACGCGTTCGTGCTCATCGCCGAGGTCGAGCCGGAACACCTGTGGCAGCGGGTGCTGCAGAACCAGCGCGGCGCCGTGCTTTCCCGCGCGCTGCGACGGCATTCCGACGCCGTGGTGTGCCGGATGCGCTTCCGGCTGAGCCCGCACGTGTGCATCGACGAGAACTAGCACCGCCCGACCTCGGCCCGCCGTGTATAGTCGCTTCCGACTAATAGGGAGCGACTAACTCATCATGGCCACCCGCAAGATCCGGAACACCCTGGCGCTCGCCCTGCTCGGCCTGCTGCTGGAAAAACCGATGCACCCCTACGAAATGGCGTCCACGCTGCGGGAACGCAGCAAGGACACCAGTTTCAAGATCACCACGGGCACCCTGTACGACACCGTCGAAGCACTGGCCCGGCACGGGTGGATCGAACCGGTGGAGACCGTGCGCGAGGGCAACCGCCCCGAGCGCACGGTCTACGCGCACACCGAGCTGGGCCGCGAGGAGTTCGTGCGCTGGCTCGACGAGCTGATCCGCGAACCGGTCGCCGAGTACCCGAAGTTCGTCGCCGCGGTGTCCTACCTCGGCGCCCTCGGCCCCGAACGCGCCGCCGACGCGCTCGAAGAACGCGCGCGACACCTCACCGAGCGCATCGACGGCACGGACACGGCACTGCACGAGACGACCGGGGCCGGGATGCCCCGGCTGTTCATGATCGAGGCCGAGTACATCGCGCACGTGCTACGCGCCGAGCTGGACTGGACGCGGCGCACGATCGCCGAGATCCGCGACGGTTCGCTGCCCTGGCCAGGAAACCATTGACACACAGGGGGATTCACATGTCCGGAAGTCCACTTGAGACCGAAGTACTGATCGCGGGCGCCGGTCCGGCCGGGCTGATGCTCGCCGTCGAACTCCGGCTGGCCGGGGTCGCCACCACGATCGTCGAACGTCATCCCGAGCGGCCGGGCTACTGCCGGGGGTTCAATCTCAACGCCCGTTCGCTCGACCTGCTGGCCCGGCGCGGCCTCGCCGACGCGCTCATCGCCGAAGGCCATCGGGTCCCCAACGCGGCGGTGGGCGGGATCGACACCACGCTTCTGCTCGCCGGGACCGCGACCGATCACCCGTTCACCCTCGGCATCCCGCAGTCCCGGGTCGAGGAGTACCTGGAGGAACACGCCGTCGAATTGGGCGCGGAACTGCTGCGCGGGCACGAACTGCGCGTGTTCACCCAGGACGGCACCGGCGTCACCGCGACCGTCCACACCGGACACGGCGAGCGGGAGATCCGCGCGCGGTTCCTGGCGGGCTGCGACGGCGGCCGCAGCGTCGTGCGCAAGCAGGCCGGGATCGCCTTCCCTGGCACCGCCGCCACGATGTACGCGCTGCTCGGCGACGTCGAGGTGGATCTCGACGAGCTGCCGCTGGGCGTCACGCACGGGCCGGACGGCGGCAGCGTGTTCGTCATCCCGCGCCCCGGCCACGTGCGGATCGTGACCAGGGACGGGAACCCGCCCGCGGACAAGGACACCCCGGTCACCCTGGAGATCCTGCAGGACCAGGTCGACGCCGCGCTCGGGCGGCACGTCGAGCTGCGGGCGCCACGATGGATGACGCGGTTCGGCGACGCCGCGCGGCTGGCGGAGCGCTACCGGGAGGGGCGGGTGCTGCTGGCCGGGGACGCCGCGCACATCCATCCGCCCGCCGGCGCGATCGGCGTCAACGTGGCGCTGGACGACGCGGTGAACCTCGGCTGGAAACTGGCCGCGACGGTGCGCGGCACGGCGCCCGCACACCTGCTCGACACCTACCACACCGAGCGGCACGCGGCGGGTGCGCGGATCCTCGCAAACACCCGCGCGCAGGTCCTGCTGGGTGAGCTGAGCGAGGCCGACGACCCGGTGAAGAACCTGCTGGCCAGGATCGCCCGCCACCCGGCGGGAAACCGCGCGCTCACCGAGGTCGTCGTGGGTCTCGACGCGCGGTACGAGACGGTGGTCGCCGGCGAGCACCCCTGGCTGGGCCGCCTCGCCCCCGACGTCCCGCTCACCACGTCCACCGGCGAAACCCGCCTGGCCACGCTGTTGCACCGGGCCCGCCCGGTCCTGCTTGACCTGACCCCGGACCACGTCTTCGCGTCCCATTCGTCCACAGTGGACACCGTGGCCGCGAGCTGCCCGGCCGAGCCGGACCTGCGCGCCGCCCTGCTCCGCCCCGACGGCCACACCGCCTGGCTCAGCACCACCCCCGACGTCGACTCCACCCTGGCCATGGCCCTCACCACCTGGGCCCCCGCCTGATCACGCGAGTTCGCCCTTCAATCACGCGACTTACGCGCTCAATCACGCGAGTTCGCCACTCAATCACGGGTGGCCCCGAAATCAGAGGAGGTGGGCCAGGCCGTCGAGCTGGAGTTTGAGGCCGAGTTCGAAGATCTCGTCGAGGCCGTCCAGCTCGACGTCCAGCATCCCGCCGGACAGCGTGGGATAGCGGCCGGAGGCAAGGAGTTCCTCCAGCAGGCCCATGTCCGATTCGAGCCGCTGGGCACTGCTGATCCCGGTGTCCTGTTCGGACTCGACCTCGAACGCGTTGGTGGCCGCGAGCCCGCCGATGTACCCGTTCATCGTGACGACGACGTGCACCCGCATCCGCCGGTCCAGCGCGGTGTCCGAGAACGCGCGCAGCAGCCAGTCGAGATTCCTGACGCCGCTGGTGATCACCGGCGGCCGCACGAGCGAGTTGAGCAGGATCGGCGCGAGCCACGGGTGCCGCCGGTAGGCCCGCCACTGCACCCGCGCGCCGAGTTCCAGCCGGGTCCGCCAGTGCCGCGGTCCCGGTTCCGGCAGTTCCTCGGCACCGAACGCGGTGTCGGCCATCAGCCGCAGCAGCTCGTCCTTGTCCGGCACGTACCGGTAGAGCGACATCGGCCCGACGCCGAGTTCCGCGGCGAGCCTGCGCATCGACAGCGCCGCCCTGCCCTCGGTGTCGGCCAGCCGGATCGCCACCGCCACCAGCCGTTCGCGGCTCAGCGCCAGCCCGGCCGGTTCGTCCCGGCGTCTCGCGGTGCCACGCCGGTCGGTCACCACCGACCCGCTGCCGGGCACGGTGCGGATCCAGCCTTCCTGACTCAGCGCGGAAAGCGCCTTCGACGCGGTGGCCATCGCGACACCCCACTCCCGCACCAACGCCCGCGTCGAGGGCACCCGCTCCCCCACCCGCAGCTCGCCGTCGGTGATCCGCCGCTGAAGATCCGCCACGATTCGCTGATACGGCGCCGTCATCCTGCCCCTCCCCAATCTGCACTAGTGCACTAGTACGGATTACTCACCGCCGGCCCCGGCCTGGCTAGTACGGTTTCAGGGTACGCCCTGAGATTTCCCCTGCCCACTTGCTGCTCCTTATTCCCCGTCGCTAGCTTTGCGATCAGCGCGTACAGCGTATCGCAGCAGCGAACAACAGGGGGTCCCCATGACTGTCACCCAGGAACCGGCCACCCGGCCGAAGCCGAAGAAGCCGCTCTGGCAGCGGCCGTGGATGGTGCCGCTCGGCTTCGTCGTGGTCGTCTTCCTCGTCTATTCACTGCCGCCCTACCTCGGCCTTGACGTGGCGCAGTCGCGCGTGCCACCGCCGCCGGGACTCGGCTGGTACTACCCGATGCTGGTGGCCCACATCGGGTTCGCGTCGATCGCGATGGTGACCTGCGCGCTGCAGATCTGGCCGTGGCTGCGGCAGAAGCATCCGGTGGCGCACCGCAGGATCGGCCGGATCTACGTCTTCGGCGGCGTGCTCCCGGCGGGCGTCGCGGCGGTGATCATCGCGAGTGCCGCCCCGGTCGGGCCGGTGGCCGCGGTCAGTAACACGATGTTCGCCCTGCTGTGGCTGCTCTTCACGGCCCAGGGCTACCGCGCGGCCCGAGCGCGGCGCTTCGGCGATCACCGGCGCTGGATGATCCGCAGCTTCGCGCTGACCATGTCGATCATCACCAACCGGATCTGGGCGCCGATCTGGGGCATGGTGCTCGCGCCCCAGCTACAGACGACCTTCGGCGGCAGCGAAGCCGCCCTCGGCTTCGCCATCGCCGGGATCTCGACCTGGATCGGCTGGGTGCTCCCGCTGCTCATCGCGCAGTTCTGGCTGGATCGCGGCAAGGGCCGCAAGCGCACGCGCACCCCTGCCGCGCAGTGACTACAGCGTCGAGATCTTGCCCTTGTGCAGTTCCTTGATCACGTTCCGCGGCTTCTTGGCGACGTACTTCGCGGAGCCGGATTCGTAGACCAGGTAGGCGTATCCGCCGTACGCGGCGATGCCCTCGGCCATGCTCGGCGCGCGGAAGCACCGGGGCGAGCCCTTGTCGAGGTCGCGGGCACCGCCGTTCACCACGTAGATATTGCTGCGATTGTCGTTGCCGTACGAGGTGCTGTAGACGAAATGGTCCTTGGTCACCATCAGGCCCTGGGTCTTCGTCGGCACCTCGTACGCACCGGCCTGGGTGGCCAGCGAGCCGTCCTCCGCGACGGTGTACCGGTACATTTTGTCCCGGCCCTTGTCGTTGAACCGGCCCGCGTAGAGATCGTTCCCGTAGCCGGAGAGGAACGACGCGCCGTACACCTTGCGCGCCTCGCCCACCTGCTTCAGATACGGGACGCCGCCTGCCTTCATCGCGGTCTTCAGCTCGGACAGCCGGTACTTGCGGATCGAGTTGCCCGCGCCCTGCACGAACGCCCAGCCGCGGACCACGGCGATCCCGCCGACGTGCGATTCGGCGATGGCGACGGTGCCGACGTGCTTGCGGCTCTTCGGATCGATCCCGACGATGTGCGCGTTCTTCCCGTCCTGGTACGCGGTCACCAGCAGCAGGTCGTTCGCGCCGTCCCAGTTCTGCCACGCCGCGATCCCCTGCGGGGTGTGCGTGTCCAGGCCCGGCACGGCGGGCCCGCTGCCGAACCGCTTGTCGTAGGCGTAGGACGCCGACGGCCCGTGGTAGAACGGCCCGTTCTTGCCGCTGGACTTGGCGTCGCAGGTGATCGCCGCCGCATCCATCTCGGGCTCGGCGGCCACCGCGACCGTCGTCGTGGTGAGCGCCACCGCCCCGCTCAGCGCGGCGATCACGGCGTTGCGCAGTGAGGTCCTCATCCCCGCTCCCCTCAGTCGTGCGTCCCGGCGAGGATTTCCCCCTCCCCGCCGGTTCCCGCAAGGTACCAACGGCCGCCGCGTGCCGCCGGGCGTTCGGCGGGAAAATCCCTCGATCGCGGACAGCTCCGGTCCGCTATGCGCGGGATTTCCGGTGACCGGCTGACTGCATCCGAATGGCCTATGGCAGATCTTCACCTATTGGTCTATACCAATTGAAAGCGTTCCCCACACCGCTGTGGAGGTCCCCCCGATGCGCCTGTCCCC
Organism: Amycolatopsis samaneae; assembly: GCF_039541975.1. Taxonomy (NCBI): domain Bacteria; kingdom Bacillati; phylum Actinomycetota; class Actinomycetes; order Pseudonocardiales; family Pseudonocardiaceae; genus Amycolatopsis; species Amycolatopsis samaneae. Next base: position 339,237 of record NZ_BAABHG010000003.1, on the reverse strand, counting down.
CCGATCCCTGGTGACCGCACTCGCCGGAGCGCTCGCGCTCGGCGCCGCCGTCACCGCGCCCGCGTCCGCGGCACCCGCCGCGGACCTGCCGGTCGCCCCCTACATCGACATGGGCGCCTGGCCGACGCCCAGCATGTCCGCGATGTCCGCCGCGAGCGGGATCAAGAGCTTCACCCTGGGCTTCGTCACTTCCTACGGCTGCAAGGCGAGCTGGTTCGCCGCCTACGACCCGCGCACCAAGTGGCAGGCCGACGAGATCGCCAAGATCCGGTCCGCCGGCGGTGACGTGAAGATCGCCTTCGGCGGCGCGGGCGGCATCGAGCTCGCGCAGGCGTGCGGCGATGTGTCCTCTTTGGCCGCCGAGTACGACGCGGTGGTGAAGGCCTACGACGCCAAGTACATCGACATGGACATCGAGGGCGCCGCGGTGGCCGACCCGGTGTCGGTGCAGCGGCGCTCGCAGGCGTTGAAGATCGTGCAGCAGAACAACCCCGGGCTCAAGATCTCGCTGACGCTGCCCGTGCTGCCCAGCGGACTGACCACCGACGGCGTCAACGTGGTCAGCGCGGCCAAGAACGCCGGGGTCGACCTGGACATGGTCGACGTGATGGCGATGGACTACTACCAGGGCCCCGGCGACCAGGGCGCGAAGGCGATCTCGGCGGCGAAGGCCACACAGGCGCAGGTCAAGTCGGTACTCGGGCTGTCGGACGAGGCGGCCTGGCAGAAGATCGGCGTGACCCCGATGCTCGGCGTCAACGACTCGCGCAACGAGATCTTCTACCAGAAGGACGCGCAGGCGCTGGTGTCCTTCGCCGCGAGCGTCCACCTGGGCATGCTGTCGTTCTGGGAACAGGGCCGCGACGCCAACGCGTGCACCGGCGCGCTGTACAAGTGCACGAACATCCCGCAGTCACCCTACGAGTTCGCCAGGATCTTCGCCGGCTACCAGGGCTGACGCGAAGGTCCGTGGGGGCCTCCTTGAGGGACCTAGAGTCCCTCAAGGAGGCCCCCACGGACCGACCGCTCAGGGCTGTTCGGTGATGGTGAACTTGGTGGCGTAGAAGGCCAGGTGGTCCTTGATCGGGGCGACCGCGTCGTACGGCGCCTCGTAGGTCCAGACGCCGTTCTCCACCGTTTCGCCGTCGGCCGAGTAGCTGTAGTACGCGGCGTCGCCCTTGAAGGGGCAGTACGTCGCGTGGTCGGTCCGCGTCAGCACGTCGAAGTCGACGTCCGCGCGCGGGATGTAGTGCGCCGCCGGGTACGTCGACTCGCGCAGCGTCAGCGCGTTGCCGCTGTCGGCGACCACGCGCCCGCCCACGGTGACGACGACCCGGCCGGGGTTCGGCTCGACCGTGATGGGGTGGTCGGGCCCGGGAATCCGTACCTCTTTGTCCGCCATACCCACTGGCAGCGCCCGGGCCCGGCCGCTTATTCCCGTGCCTCAGGGCAGGTAGTACATCGGGTTGGGCAGCTTGACCGGCCGTTCGGCGTAGCCGCCTTCGAGGTCGCTGAACTGGTCACCGAAGTTGAGCACGATGTTCGCGCCAGACTTGGCGATGTGCGCGCGCGTGCCGGACTTGTACTGCACGGTGTTGCAGTTCAGCCCGCACGGCAGGTAGTCGGGCGCCTTCGTCTTCGGCTTGAAGAAGGCGTCGGCCGGGGCGGGGAAGCCTTCGTTCGCCAGGTTCTTCAGCGACTGCGGCCCCTGAAACTCGTTGCGCCCGGTCAGGAAGTAGATCTTGACGCCGCGCTGCGCGGCCCAGTTCGCCAGCTCCAGCACCGGCTTGTTCGGGCCGAACGTCCCGTTGTCGATCGCCTGCTGCTGTTTGACCGGATCGAACCCGAAGTCGTTGTCTGCCTCCCAGCCGTAGGTGATCTCGGCGGTGTCGTCGACGTCGAACACGATCGCCGGGTTCTTCACCTGGTCGGCCAGCCGCTTGGACAGGTAACGCTTGGCGTTCTCCACGACGCGCTTCGTGTCCGACACGAAGCGGCTGCTTTCGGAGTAGTGGTGCTTCCCCGACGCGTCGAGATAGTCGCCGTAGTAGGCCTTGACGTCGTTCTTGACCTGCCCGATGTTGGCGGGTTCCTTGGCACGGGCGGCACTCGCGTCGTCCTGCCCGGCCAGCGCGGACGCCCCGCCCGCGATCGTGGCGCCGACGGCCGCCGCGGCGGCGAGCTTGACGAGTCCGGACACACGGCTTCTGAACACGGCTTTCCTCCCAGCGTGACGACTGACCGGGAGAACGTACTACGGAATCCGCTCGGCGCGGCACAGGAAAGCGACCGGCGACCGGGCGATCCGGGTGAGCACCACGGAAGCCTCGGCCTTGCCCCGGGGTTTCAGCCTGCGACGCAGGGCGTCCGGATCGACGTCGAGGCCGCGCACGAGGATTTCCAGCCTGCCGACGTCGTGTCGCTTGAGGACGGTCCGCAGCGCCTTCTCCTGGTACGGACCGTGTTCGAGCACCCGGAAGGCGCGCACACCCGAAGGCGGGGTGTCACCGGTGAGGTAGGCGATCCGCTCGTCGAGCTGCCAGAGCCCGTGCCGGGCCGCGTAGTGCCGCACCAGCCCGGCCCGCACCACCGCGCCGTCGGGATCGACGATCCACTCCCCCGGTCCCTTGTGCGGCAGTTCGTCCGGTTCGGCGTCCGTGACCGTCCACTGTGTCCCGTCCGAACGCAGGACCGTCGCCCGGCGGGAGACGCCCTCGCCCAGCCCGCGCCACAGGCAGGCCTCCCGGACCTGACCGTCCAAAGAGACCAGTTCGACCTCCTCGGCCCACGGCGCGATCGCGAAGTCGAGACCGGGCGCGCACTTCACCGACAGCGGCCTGCCGGGGTACGCGTCGACGAGATCGTCCAGCGGAGGAAGGAAGTCCGCCGGTTTCCACGCGCGGCGCCCCGCCGAATCACGCCGGGCCGGATCGGCGACCACCACGGCGTCCCGGCTCACCGGACGCAAGGCGTCGGCGCGTACTAGCGCCGGGGAAACCCGGGCGGTTTCGGCGTTGTGCCGGGCCATCGCCAGCCGCACCGGGTCCACATCGGACCCCAGCGCCCGCCGCGCCACCCGCGAGATCTCGACCAGGTCCGCGCCGACGGAGCACGTCACGTCGTGGACGTCACGACCGTCCAACCGGGACGCCCGGTGCCGCGCCACCGCCGTCGCGCTCGCCTGCTGCAGGGCGTCCGAAGTGAACAGCCAGGACGTCGCATCATCCACTTTGGACGAGGATTTCCGGCGCAACACCAAGGTTTCCAGCACCGCACCGGCGTACCGCTCGCCGACGGCACGCCGTACGAAGCCGACGTCGGACAGCCGCGAGGAATCCGTCAGCGGCAGCGCGGCACACTCGTCGAGCGCCGCGCTTCCCGCGCCGGAGCGCAGGAAGGCGACGTCGTCGAGCGTGAACGCATAAGGCATCTACTACGAAGGACGCTTGGTCCCGGTGATCATCACGTTGTAGAACAGCTCACGCGGCAGCACCTTCGAGAGCAGCTTCTTGTCCAAAGCGGACAGCCGCAGCCAGAGGCGGTAGGCGAACAGGCGCCAGCGCAGCGTCAGCCGCTCCTGCGGCACGGCGGCCTCGAAGGTCCGGATCGGCCAGCCGGTCAGCGCCGCGGCGAACTCCTCGGTGACCGCGCGGACGTCCTGCGCCCCCGCACCCCGCGCCATCGACTCCAGTTCGGACGGGTCGAAGGTGTGGATGTCGACCACGGCCTCCAGCGCCGCCGCCCGCGAGGACTCGTCCAGTTCGGACTGCGGACGCCGCCAGCCCGACAGCGCGGGCAGCTTCGTCAGGTTCGTGGTGAGGTACCAGGTCAGCTGGCCGAGCTTGCGCGCGTAGAAGTCGCCGACCTTCGTCGGCTCGCCCGCGAACACGAACCGCCCGCCCGGCTTGAGCACGCGCAGCACCTCGGCGAACGCCGCGCGGACGTCCGGGATGTGGTGCAGCACCGCGTGCCCGACCACCAGGTCGAACGTGTTGTCGTCATAGGGAATGCGCTCGGCGTCGGCGACCCGGCCGTCGACGTCGAGGCCCAGCTTCTCGGCGTTGCGCAGCGCGACCTGCACCATCCCCGGCGAGAGGTCGGTGACCGACCCCTTCTTGATCACGCCGCCCTGCATCAGGTTGAGCAGGAAGAACCCGGTGCCGCTGCCCAGTTCCATCGCCGTCGGATACGGCTGGCCGTCCTCGCCCGCGACCGCGTTGAACACGTCGGTCGCGTACGAGATGCAGCGCTCGTCGTAGGAAATGGACCACTTCTCGTCGTAGGTCCCGGCTTCCCAGTCGTGGTAAAGCACGTTCGCCAGCTTCGGGTCGGCGTAGGCCGCCTGGACCTCTTCGGCGCTGGCGTGCGGGTTCGGGGCCGGATCGGAGACGGCCCTGTCGGCGGTGTCGGTCAAGGCGCTACTTCCCTTCGAAGGTGGCCTTGCCGGGGCCGTTCTCGATGAACGACTTCATGCCGTTCTTCTGGTCCTCGGTCGCCCAGAGCGCGGCGAACAGGTTCGATTCGAGCTTGAGCGCGTTGCCGAGGTCGGTGTCGAGACCGCTGTCGATCGCGGTCTTCGCGGCGCGCAGCGCCACGGCCGGGCCGTGCGCGAACTGGGCCGCCCACCTGTGCGCCTCGGTGTAGACGTCGTCGGGCGCGACGACCCTGTCGAGGATGCCGAGCGAAAGTGCCTCGTCGGCCTTCACGAACCGGCCGGTGAACACGAGGTCCTTGGCCTTGCTGGGGCCGACGAGCCGCGCGAGCCGCTGCGTGCCCCCGGCGCCGGGAATGACGCCGAGCTGGATCTCCGGCTGGCCGACCTTGACGTTGTCGCCCGCGACCCGCCAGTCCGCGGTGAGGGCGAGTTCGAGGCCGCCGCCGAGCGCGTAGCCGGTGATGGCGGCGACGACCGGCTTCGGGATCGACGCGATGAGCGCGAGCGAGTTGGTCAGCGCGGTGCCGAACTTCGAGATCTCCGGGTAGGTCCGGGTGGCCATCTCCTTGATGTCCGCGCCACCGGCGAAGGTCTTCTCGCCGCCGTAGAGGATCACCGCGCGGACGTCGTCGCGGTCGGTCGCCTCGCGCGCGGCGTCGGCGAGCTCGGCCGTCAGCTGGGCGTTCAGGGCATTGACCGGCGGCCGGTTCAGCCGGATCGTGCCGACCCCGTCCTCGACCTCCAGGGTTACGAACTCTCCCACGCCGAATCCTCCTCGTTGACGATCTGCCAGCAGGCTACCGGTCAGTAAACACAACTTACCGCCGCCGGGCGAAGAACCGGTCACCCGAACGCTGGAGAACCAGGTCCTGATCGAAGGTCTTGGACAGGTTCTCGCTGGTCACGACGTCATCGACGAGCCCGGACACGACGGCGTGCCCCTCGCGCAGCAGCAGCGCGTGGGTGAAGCCGGGCGGGATCTCCTCGACGTGGTGGGTGACCAGCACCATCGCCGGCGCCTCCGGGTCGAGCGCCAGCGCGGACAGCCGCGCGACCAGGTCCTCGCGGCCACCGAGGTCGAGCCCGGCGGCGGGCTCGTCGAGCAGCAGCATCTCCGGGTCGGTCATCAGCGAACGCGCGATCAGCGCCCGCTTGCGCTCGCCCTCGGACAGCGTGCCGAAGGTGCGCTCGGCGAGGTGCCCGATGCCCAGCGCGTTCAGTAGCTCCTGGGCGCGGGCGGTGTCGAGTGTGTCGTACGCCTCACGCCAGCGGCCGACGACCGCGTACCCGGCGCTCACGACGACGTCGAGCACCTTCTCGTCGCCGGGCACGCGCTGCGCGATCGCGGCGGAGGTGAACCCGATGCGCGGGCGCAGCTCGAAGATGTTGACCTTGCCGATGCGGTCGCCGAGCAGATCGACCGTGCCGCTGGTCGGGTGCAGCTCGGCCGCGGCCAGCCTGAGCAGCGTCGTCTTGCCCGCGCCGTTGGGTCCGAGCACCACCCAGCGCTCGTCCAGCTCGACGTTCCAGTCGAGGTCGGCGAGGAGGTCGTTGCCGTTTCGGCGTACGCCGACGCCGGCCATCCTCACCACGAGATCGTCAAGGTCGCTGGGCTGGATCGGCTCGCTCACGCGCCCATTGTGTCCGCTCACGCGCGCGCGTCTGCACCCGCCCGGTCGTCGGCGGCTCCATGCCTGGTCGAAGCGTCCAGCGACTGGGACGCGCCCCGGCGCGTGTGCTCGTTGTGGCATGATCGGGTCATGTCCGCAGCCGCGCCCGCACCCTCGGTGACCCGGGGTTCGTTCTGGCGCCGCCGGACCATCGACCTGCTCCTGGTCGCCTCCTGCGGGTGTACCGCCTCGCGGCACGCCTGAATCCCCCTCGCCCCGGCTCTTCGCCGCCGAGCGGGTGCGTGCCGCGCGTACGCCCGCCCGTCGCTACCCGAGGAGCCCGTCTTGACCACGTCCATCGCCCGTCCCGACGTCGAGATCCACCCGCGGCTGACCGATCCGCTGCTGGCCGACCTGCTGCACCCGAAGCGTCTGCTGTGGACACCGAGGGAGCTGGCGGATCTGACCGCCACCGTGACCACCGAGCTGACCGCGAACCTGCGCTCGATCCTGCGTTTCGACTCCGAGCAGCGCTGGTGGGCGCGGCTCGCGCTGACCGACGGCGTCGAGCTGTGGCTGCTTTCGTGGCTGCCCGGCCAGCACACCAAGCCGCACGACCACGGCGGCGCGTCCGGCTCGTTCACCGTGCTGCAGGGCGAACTCGGCGAGGAGTACCGCTATCCCGGCGGCCCGATCCGCCGCCGCACGCATGTCGCGGGCGAGGGCATCGGCTTCGGCGCCGGGCGGGCGCACCAGGTCACCGGCCTCGGCACCGAACCGGCCGCCAGCGTCCACGCCTACTCGCCGCCGCTCGTGCCGACCCGCGACTACACCTCGCTGGCCGAGGTCCCGCCCGAGATCCCGCCGCTCCCGGCGCTGGTGCGCCCGTGACGGGTGTCGACGACCTGCTGACCTCCGCGCGGGCCCAGCTGGATCGCGTGGAGCCGGAGCGGGCCCGGCGGCTCCAGGCCGAGGGCGGGCTGATCGTGGACATCCGCCCGCACGCGAACCGCCTGGCGGAGGGCGAGATCCCGGGCTCGGTCATCGTCGAGCGCATCCACCTGGAATGGCGGCTCGACCCGGCCGGCGAGTGGCGGCTGCCCGAGGTCCGCGCCGAGCTGCCGGTGATCGTGGTGTGCAACGAGGGTTACGCCTCCAGCCTGGCCGCCGCGGACCTCCAGCGTCTCGGCCTTTCGCGGGCGACGGACCTCGTCGGCGGCTATCGCGCGTGGCGGGCCGCGGGGTTGCCGGTGCGTCCCGGCGGCAGCCCCGCCGTTCCCTAAAGGACGCCTTCAGTGCGTTGGGCGCGCTGAAGGACGCTTTCAGTGCGCTGGATGCACCGAAGGCGTCCTTCAGCACTCCCAGCCACCGAATCATCGAACGTCTCGAACGGAGCGGCCGGGCATGTCCCGAACGTCCGTGAAGGCCTCCTTCACAGCGCTCAACGCTGTGAAGGAGGCCTTCACGGCACGACGACACCTTTGCCACCCGTCCTTTTACGTTCCTCCTCCTCGTCGCGCAGGTCGGCGTCGGCCTGCGCGATGGCCTCGTCGAGCGCGTCGCGGAAGTCGGCGATTTCCGCGCCGCCGTCCAGGCTGAAATCGCCGCAGCCCGGGAGCCAGATCACGATCCGCCCCCGGTTGACCTCCAGCACGCACACGGCGTTGGAGAGATCCTCGTCCGTACAGCGCACGAGCCATTCCCGGCGCGGCACGGCACTCTTGATCATGGTTTCCGGCATGTCCTTCCCCTTTCGAGTGATCCCAGGTCGTGGCAGGCCCCTTCTCCCGCCGACAGTTGCTAGCCTGAACCTGAAGCCCTTAATTTGCAACTGCTGTAGAGCAATTGACTCGAACAGGTGATGGCCTTGCCGATGACTCCGACCGTGCGACTGAAGTTCCTCTCGATCTACATGCGGGAGGCGCGGAAGGAAGCAGGCGTCGACATGAAGGACGCCGCCAAGCTTCTCGGCCGCGACACCACGCGGGTCACGAAGATGGAGAAGGGCCGCGAGGGCCTCACGCCGGGCGACGCCAAGATGCTGCTCGACCACTACGACGTGCACAGCGACGAGCAGAAGGCCGCCATCGTCGAACTGGCGCGGACCCGCAGCCAGCGCGGCCGCTGGTCGGGTCACCGCGCCGCCGTCCCGCTCCAGCAGCGCGCCTACTACGACTTCGAATGGGACGCGAACCGCATCCAGCACTACGGCGCCGAGATGGTGCCCGGCCTCCTCCAGACCGAGGCGTACATGCGCGCCATGTTGGCTCGCGCCATTCGTGTCGAGTCGGACGAGGTCGATGACGTGATCACGACTCGCTTGGAGCGTCAGGAGGTACTGTTCCGACAGCGGCCCGCGACCGCCAACTTCGTGCTCAGCGAGAGCTGCCTGCGCCGGATGGTCGGTGGCAACGCGGTGATGCACGAACAACTGAAACATCTCGCGACCATCGCCCGGCGGCCGAACGTCCAGCTCCAGGTCCTGCCCTTCGACGCACCAGGCAATGCCAGCACGTTCGGCTTCACCATGCTGCGCATCCCCGCACCCACCGCGTCGGCGCAACCGCTGGAGATGGTCTACGTGGAGAACCTGCACGACGCGGACTACCTCGACGGCATCGCAGAGGTGTCGGACTACGCAGCGTTGTGGAGCCGCCTTACCGCGAACGCGTCAGGTCTCGACAAGTCTCGGCGGCTTATCCTGGAGATCGCCCAGACTTACGAGTAACAACGAAGGACGGTCCCCATGTCCCCCGACTTCTCCACGGCCACCTTCAGGATTTCCACCTACACCGAGGAAAACGGTACCTGCGTCGAGGTCGCCACCATCCCGGGCTATGCCGCAGTCCGTGACACGAAGGACCGCGCCTCCGGCCACCTCACCGCATCCGCCGCGAGCTTCACCGCCCTCCTCACCACGCTGAAGGACTAACCACCGTCAGACTCCAGCGCGCGGAGGCGTTCTCGCAGTTCGGGCGCCTGGTGGTAGTCGAAGTGGTCGAAGATGGCCAACGCTTCGCGCCAGCACGTGATCGCCCTCGCGGTGTCACCGGTGTGCCGCAGTGAATCGCCGAGGGTGTCGAGGATGAAGGCGTGGTTGCGCGGGTCCCGGACGACGGGTTCGATGCGGAGCGCCTTCTCGCACAGCTCGATCGCCTCGGCGTGCGCACCGGCGCCCTGCCTGGCCTTCGCCATGTAGTGCAGGATGTACGCCTCGACATCACGATTGCCGGATTTCCGGTGGAGTTCGAGGCTGCGTTCGGCGTGCCGGAGTGCCTGCGCGAAGTCGCCCAGCCCGGTGCACACCGCGCTGAGGTTGAATTCGATGAAGGCTTCCAGGTATCCGAACTGTGCGCCGGGGCTGAGCGGGAGCGCCGCCCGCAGGTGTTTTCCCGCCTCCACGTACTGCCCGTGTTCGACGTACGTGTGGCCGAGGTTGCTCAGCGCCTCAGCCTGGAGCCAGGCGTCACCGAGATCGCGAGCCAGTGTCAAAGCGGCTTGGAAAGCATCGTCGACCTCCTGCCACTGGGCGACGTTGCGGTGTGTCGTGCCGAGCCGCAGCAGCAGGAAGTATTCGGCGATCCGATCGCCGATCCGGCGAGCCGCCGCCAGGCCGAGACGACAGGCGTCGAAAGCGTCGCTCCAGTGTCCCTGTACCAGCAGGGGAAGCACGGAAAGGTCCGCCATGAGGACAGTGAGGTGCGGAAGGTCATGACGGGCGGCGGCGCGGACGGCGGCGATGAAGTTGAGGTATTCGTCGGTGATCCACCGGTATGCCTCGACGGCGCCGGGGAAGGCGATTTCCGGGCTGGCCCGGGTTTTCAGGCCGGCTCCGGCATGCCAGCCGTCGAGCGTGGGAATGATGACCCGGTGGACGCTCCTGATGTGATGGGCGTACCACTCCAGGAGAACACGACGAGCGTGGTCGCGGTCCTCGGGAGCATCGTCGGTGTTGGCGCGCTCGGCCGCGTAGGCACGGAGAAGATCGTGTAACCGGTAGCGGTCCCGGGCCACCTGCTCGATCAGATGACCTTCCGCGAGCGCGTCGAGCAGCCGTCGCGCCGCCACCACGTCGAGACCGGCAGCCGCCGCGGCGGCGTGGAGGCTGATCTCGGGACCCGGATGCAGCCCCAGACGTCGGAACATCCGTGCCTGTTCGGCGGAGAGCCGGCGGTAGGACCAGTCGAACACCGCGCGCACGGCGGTGCGCTCGTCGGTCGCGACGCTCAACGCCTCCCAGCGCCCCTGTTCGCTGTTCAGCTCGGCCACCAGATCGGCGACCGTGAGGTACGGCTGGGCGGCGACACGCCCGGCGGCGATCCGCAACGCCAGCGGCAGCTGGGCGCACGCCCGGATCAGCTCGGCCACCGCCCCCGGCTCCGCGTCGGCCCGTTGCGGGCCCAGCACCGCCCGCGCCAGCTCCAGCGCTTCCTGCTCGGTGAACAGATCCACGGTGATCCGGGTCGCGCCCTCCCCGATCGCCAGCCCGGTCAGCCGGGACCTGCTGGTCACCACCACGCATCCCGCGCCACCGGGCAGCAGGGGCCGGACCTGCTCGGCGGCGTGGGCGTTGTCCAGCACGATCAGCACCCGCCGCTCCGCCAGCACCGACCGGTACAGGCCCGACCTGGCCTCCACCCCGACGGGGATCCGCTCGGACGGCACGCCCAGCGCGCTGAGGAACCCGGCCAGCACTTCGTCGGGGGTGGCCGGTTCGCCGGGGCCGTAGCCGCGCAGATTGGCATACAGCGTGCCATCGGGAAAACGGTGCTGAACCCGGTACGACCACCGGATGGCCAGCGCGGTCTTGCCCACCCCCGCCGCGCCGTCCACCGCCGAGATCACCACGTCGCCGCCGGGGCCGTCGTCCCCTGGCAACCAGGAATCGAGCGCGGCCAGGTGATCGGCACGACCGGTGAAATCCCGGAGCGCCAACGGCAGCTGACGGGGCACTATCGGCTGCTCGTCGGCCGCGGGGCCGCCCACCCAGACGTCCCCCATCGCCCCGGACTGCACGAAAAGGCTGTTCGCCGCACCACCGGCAATGTTGTGCACGCTCGGCTGACCGCTCACCCGAAGCAGTCTGTCATCTCGACCGGCGACTTCGGGGGATGATCCGCCAAGACCACACCTACGGATCACGCTCACCGGCGTCGCCGGGCAGGGCGGCGAGCGCGAACAGCCCGGCCGCGAACACCAACCACCTGCCGAGCGCGGGACACCGTCGCCCCGTCACTCCGAAGACTCCTTACGGCGTAACGATTCATGAGGCCAACCAGGAGCGATTATGACCGGCGTCACACAGGCAACCTTCGGGACCCCCAGCCGCGTCAGGTGATTATCAGGGGGGTACCCGGCCGGCGGCGACGCCACGGACATGGGGCAAGAAACGTCGATATCGACGTTTCTTGTCGTGTCGGTGTCGAACAACGCGGCTATTTCCGGTTTCTCCGTCTGATTCTCATTCTTTCGCTGGTTCACCCAGCAATGCCACACGACGACTGATCGATGCCTTCACCGGAAAGTTGACGCCATGAAACCAGCGCTCGCCCGCCACGCCAAGCTGGGTTCCCTCGTGGGGAAAACCGTTACCGCACAAAGACTCTGGGCGTACCTGGGACTGCTCACCGTCACCCTGCTCAACGTCATCTCGCACGCGAACCTGGAACCCGGCGCCCACCGCAAAGCCTGGGGCGACGCGGTGAACTACTACCGGATGTCCGAACAAACCGGCGCCCCGGTGGACAATCCCTTCGCGCTCCGGATGCTCAGCCCGTGGCTGGTACACCGCGCGCACCTGCTCACCGGGGTCTCGCTCGACACGCTCTGGCTCGGCCTGACGGTCATCTTCACGTTCGCCGCCCTCGTCGTGTTCTTCGAATTCCTCTGGTCCCGCCTGAACGTGCGGCTCTTCACGGCCGTGCTGATTTCGATCGCGCTGGCCTGCACGTTCTGGTACGCGCCATACGCTTTTTCCAACCCGTATCTGGTGGACCCGCTCAACAACCTGGCCTACGTCTGCGCGCTCTACGCCGCTTTCGATCGCCGGCTGGTACTGTTCACCGCGATCATCGTTCTCGGCTCACTCAACAAAGAAACCACACTGCTGCTCGCGCCCCTTTATCCGTTGCTGGCCTGGTCGCGCAGCCGCACCCTGCGCGATCGCGGCGTACTCGCCGGAGCGGCCGTGATGGTCGTCGCGGGCGGCGTCTACTTCGGCTACCGGCTCTGGGCACAGCACCTGATCGGCGGCGACTACGGGTTCGGCGCCGGACAGGCCAACGGAAGCCTGCTCGGCAACATCCAGTTCGCACTGTCGGCGAACAAGGGAACCGACCAGCTCGAACTGTTCACGACATTCCACTTCTTCTGGCTGGTCTTCGCCTACGGGCTCTATCAGCTCTACCGGCGGCACGGCCTGCGCAGCGAGCTGCTGGTCGCGAGCATCTGGGTGTTCGCCTGCTGTGTCGCCGGAAGGCTGGTCGCCACCGACACCACGCGCGTGTTCGTCATGATGGCCCCGCTCGTCCTCGGCGTCACCGCGCTCGTGCTCGACAAGCACCGCGACGAACGCCGACAGCACTGGGTCGGACTGCTCGTGTTCCTTTATCTCGCCGTCAGTCTCCGCTGGGTCCCCGCCCCGGCGAGCTTCTTCCTCGATGTCGCCGGCGCCGGCGTCTTCGTCGCGCTCATCACCTTCCCGGTACGGCTGCCCGGCACGCCGCCACCGGTAGCCACGCCCTAGCCGGACCCGCCGCTCACGTCCCGCTCGCCGACGGGCCGTCGCGCCGACCAGTAGGCGAACACGGCGTCGCTGAGTTCCTGAACCCGACTCGTCGCGAGCCTGTGGCACGGGCGGCGGCGCGCCGAACTGGCCCAGCTCGCCTACGCCCAGTGGGAGCGAGCCCGCCATCTGGAGGAGATGGTGCTCCGTGCCCAGCCCGCCGTCGCGAGGCCGCCGCTCGGCCACGGGCCGCGTCCCTACCCGTGAGCTTCTCGCGCCTGGACACACCAAGATCCCCTTGCCCTCGTCTTGGCCGTGGCCGATGCGCCCCAATGTGGCGTTCGGTGCGTCCAACGCACCGAACGCCACATTCGCTGCGTGGAATGGGGGCTGGGCGCGGAGCGTCTCCGTTGAGGGTGGTGGTGGGGGCAAGGAGTGGAGCACCCAATGCCACATTGGGGCGCTCGACCCCGTGAACGGCGCGCGCTACCCGGCGAGCGCGGGGACGACTTCGCGGGTGAACAGGTCGATGCCCGACCGGTCGTAGGCGGCCTCGGCGAAGTTCAGGATCGCGTAGGTCATGCCCAGCTCCCGCATCCCCGCGAGCCGTTCGGCGATCCGCTCCGGCGTGCCCACCGTCGGGCTGTTCGCGAAGTTGCCGAGTGCCCGTTCCAGTGCGTCGGCCGGGATCAGCGGCTCGTAGTGGGACCGGATCCAGGCCAGCCGGTCCTGAACGTCCTTTTCGGACTCGCCGATCACCACGTTGAAGTTGGCCGAGCGGGTGATCGCGCCGAAGTCGGTGCCCAGATCGGCGCAGTGCCCGGCCAGGATGTCCGACTTGCGCCGGAACTCCTCCGGCGCGTTGCTGAAGTTGGTGTACCTGGCGTACCGCGCGGCGATCCGCAGCGTCTTCTTCTCGCCGCCGCCCGCGATCCACAGCGGCGGCCCACCCGCCTGCGGCGGCAGCGGGCGCAGCAGCGCGCCGTCGGTGCGGTAGTGCCTACCGTCCAGTGTGGACGTACCGGTCGTCCAGAGGTCCCGCATGATCCGCACGCCCTCGTCGAGCATGCCGAGCCGGTCCCCGGCGCTGGGGAAGCCATAGCCGTAGGCCCGCCACTCGTGCTCGTACCAGCCCGCGCCGATGCCCATCTCGACGCGGCCGCCGGAGATCAGGTCGGCGGTGGCCGCGACCTTCGCCAGGTACGCCGGGTTGCGGTAGCCCATGCAGGTGCACATCTGGCCCAGCCGGATCGTCGAGGTCGCGGCGGCGAAGGCCGAGATCAGCGACCACGCCTCGTGCGTGGCCTCCTCGGTCGGCACTGGGACGGTGTGAAAGTGGTCATAGACCCAGATCGACTCGAAGGGTCCCTCCTCGGCGTGCCGGGCGAGGCCGAGCATGGTGGTCCAGTGGTCCGCGGGGTCGATGCCGGCGAGGTCGAGCCGCCAGCCCTGCGGTACGAAGAGTCCGAAGCGCATGCCCCAACCTAAGCCACGGCGTCGGGAAAGTTTCGCGGACGGCGACGCAACCCGGGCCGCTATATATCGTCTTCTGATATATGTGGACCCATGGCGGAGCGGAGCATGTCCGAACAGACCTTCCTGGTGCTGACCGCGCTGGCGGACGAGCCGCGGCACGGCTATGGGGTCGTCCAGCGGGTCCAGGAGCTGTCCGATGGCCGGGTGCGGCTACGGGTCGGCACCCTCTACGGCGTGCTGGACCGGCTGGTCGCGGACGGCTGGGCCGAGCCGGACCGGGAGGAAATCCACCAGGGCAGGCTCCGGCGGTACTACCGGCTGACCGGGGCGGGCGAGACGGCGCTGGCCGAGCAGACCCGCCGGCTGGCCGCGAACGTCGACGCCGCCAGTGCGGTCCTGCGGGCCCGCGGTCATTGGCCCCGATCCGCGGAGGTGCGGGCATGATCGACGCCGAGGTCCGGTACCGCGCGCTGGTGCGGGTGCTCCCGCCGTGGTACCGCGCCGAACGCGGCGACGAGATGGTCGGCACCCTGCTCGACCTGCACGACGAGCGAGCCCGCGCGGCGTTGTGGAGCGAGCTGTGGGCCATGCTGGCGCTGGGGGTGCGCACCCGGCTGGCGGCCAGGGCCGCACCCGTGCGCGCGGTCGCCCTCGGTGATCTGGTGCGGCAGGTCGCGCTCCTCGGCCTGCTCTGGGGCGTGCTCAAATCCGCCTGCGGCGTCGGAAACACACTCTGGACGCTGTTCAGGTTCTCCAGCTACTACCCCGGGAACTTCCGCGCGACGCTGACGGCCGACCTGGGCAAGGACCTCGTCCTGCTGGCGGCCGCGCTGATCCCGCTCGCGCTGCTGGCGGACGGGTGGCGCCGCGCGGCGCGGATCGCCGCCGGGGCGATACTGGCCGCGGGCGCGATCTGGTTCCTGGCCAGGCACTCGGCCGATCTCGGCCCCGAACCGATCGCGTACTACGCGCCACAGTGGCTTCCGCTGGTGCTGGCGCTGGCCGCCTTCCACGTCGACGCCCCGCTGCCACCCGCGCGGCCGTGGTGGTGGGCCATCGGCGGCAGCCTGGCCCTCGCTCCCGTCCTCGCGCTCAGGTTCGGCCTCCCGGTCGATCTGGCCCAGCTCGACGGACTGTCCCCGCTCGTCTGGCTGTGCTCGCTCGCCGGAGCCGGCTACCTGTTGTTCCGGCACCGCACCGGACCACGCCCGGCGTGGACGCTGGCGCTGGCCCTGTGCATCGCACTGGTGCTGATCCAGAACCTGGTGCTGAAAAACGGGGTCGTCCCGTTCGACGCGATGGTGATCGCGCAGGTCTGCTGCGCCGGGGCGATCGTCGTGGCACTGACCGCCGTCGGAATCCGTGACTACCGCCGGACCGTCGTGAATCGCTGATTCTTCTCGTTATTTCCCTCTCCAGAAAAGGATTCTGGCTTCATGGACACCATTCCCGTCGCGCCCTCGCGCGCCCTTTTACCGCCGCTCGAAGCATCACCGTCGCGGGCGAGAATCCGCTGGAACGGCCTGCTCGCACCCGCCGCGGCGGTGCTCATCGCGGTCCTGGGCTACCTGACGCGCTGGATCTGCGACGACGCGCTGATCTTCACCCGGATCGTCGAGCAGATCCTTTCCGGGAACGGCCCGGTCTATTCCGTGGGCGAACGCGCGGAAACCGCCACGAGCGCGCTTTGGCAATGGCTGCTCGCCCTCGCCGGGTTCGTTTCCGGGAACACCGACACCTCGGCGATCTCCTGGATGCTCGGGCTGGCGCTGACCGCGGGCGGATTCGCCGTCGCGGTGGCCGCGACCCGGCGCCTGCACGACCGGGCGGGAACGTGGCTGCTGCCCGTCGGTGTCCTCGTCCTGCTCGCGCTGCACCCGGTCTGGCAGTACGCGACCTCGGGCCTGGAGACCGGGCTCAACACGTTCTGGATGGCGGCGTGCTGGTGGCTTCTGGTGCGGCTGCGCGGAAGCACGTCGGGGAAGGCGATCGCCGGCGCGGCGCTGGTCATCGGGCTCGGCCCCCTCGTCCGGCCGGAACAGACGCTGGTCGCCGCGGTGTTCCTCCTCGCGCTGTGGCTGCTGGTGCGGCCGGGCCCGCGGGTGACGCTCGCGGCGGCCGGGGCGGCGGCCGCGCTGCCGCTGGGTTACGAGATCTTCCGCATGGGCTACTACGGCGTCCTCGTCCCGATGCCCGCGATCACGAAGAACGCCGACGCGTCGAGGTGGGCCCGCGGCTTCACTTACCTCACCGACTTCGCGGATCCGTACCTGCTGTGGATCCCGCTGGTGCCGGTCACCGTAGCGCTCGCGTGGCTCCTGCGGCGGTCGCGCGCGGACCGGACCGGCCTGCTGGTGACGCTGACCCCGGTGGTGGCCGGCCTGCTGCTCCTGGTGTACGTGCTGAAGGTCGGCGGCGACTACATGCACGCGCGCATGCTGCTGCCGTCGCTGTTCCTCGTGCTGCTGCCGGCCCTGGTGCTCCCGCGATCGCGGACCACGGGAGTGCTCACGCTGGTCGTCGCGGTGTGGGCGCCGCTGTGCGCCGGGCTGGCCCGGTACCAGGAGGCGCCCGCCGCGGTGCGCTCGATCGACGACGAACGCGCCTACTACCACGCGTGGACCGGCCGCGAGCACCCGACGGATTCCGCGGACTTCACCCCGGTACAGCGGAACCTTCAGGACGCGGTGGCCGGCGCGGTGAACTCCGGCCGGCGAGTCCTGATTTACCAGGGAGTACACAACGAGACCATCACCACCCCGCTCCGCGCGGATCTGCCGGGCAAGGCCGCGGTCGTCGGCGTGTACCTCGGCACGGTCGGGATGCTGGCGCCCGTCGATGTCGGGATCGTCGACTTCTGGGGGCTGGCCAACCCGATCGGCGCCCGGCTCGCCTTCCCGGAGGGCAAGCCCGGCCATTCGAAGCCGCTGAGCAACGCGTGGCTCCTCGCCGACTACGCCGCTCCCGAGGCACCGGTCCCGCCCGCGGGCAACTTCGCCTTCCACGACGAGGTCACGCCCGCGCAGGTGGCCGCCGCCCGGCACGCGCTGTCCTGCGGCGACCTCGCGGAGATCCAGCGATCGGCCCGCGAACCGATGTCGTTCGGCCGGTTCTGGCGGAACCTGACCGGCGCCTGGCACCGGACCGGGGTGACGATCCCGCCGGACCCGTTCGCCGCCGAACGCGCCTTCTGCGGCTAGTCAAGGCCCGCCGGGAATCGCTGAGCCTTCACAGGTAGTCGAAGAAACGGATCCACCAGGTCGGCGGGTACCGGGGCGAGTAACGGGAGGCCAGCGCGCTGACGCCGTCGTACCTGTTCCAGAGGAGATGCTCCGAGAGGGCGACGTAGCCGTGCGCGCGAAGCTCGTCTTCGACCTGGCGCCGGTCGTCGGGGTGGAAGAGAACCTGTTCTTCTTCCTCGTCGTGGCTGCCGGGGTTCCCGAGGGTCACGACGGCGAGATCGCCGAAGTTGCTGACCGTGACGGTGAGGTGGTCGGCGCCGGCCGTCGCGGTGGCCGGGACGACGATCGTCCCGTGGTGGCTGGCGTCCTGGACATTGCGGTCGACGGCGCAGGAGCAGCGGAACCGCTCGTCCAGCCCGGCCGCGAGCCGGTCGAACCGGGCGCGGGCCGCCGGGTGGTCGTAGCCGCGGGGGTGTTCCAGGTACTCCGGATCGTCGAGATCCCGCAGGAGGGCCCGGGTGGCCTCGTCGTCGAGTGGCATGTTTCCGGCTCCCGCTAGGCCAGGACCACCTTGGACAGCTCGGCGGACGTCGCGAGCAACGGGTGCTTCGGCAGCACGCGCACGGTGTAGCCCACCGATCCCGGTCGTGGCAGCCGCAGCCGCGCCGCGAACGCGCCGATGCCGTCCTCGGTCATCGGTATCGTGACCGGCTCACTCAGCTCGTCGTCCTCGCCGACCCGCCCGACAACCGCCTGAATGTCCACTTCGGACGGTTCGAGCCCGGCGAGGTCGATCCGCGCCCGCACGGTCACCTCGGTGCCCACGACCAGCGGCTGCCGGTCCTCGACCAGCAGCTCGGAGTCGAAGATCCGCACCCGGGGCCAGGCGACCTCGATCTTCGTGCGGTAATCGGCGAGGGACAGCGCGCCCCGGTACCCGTCCCCGGTCGCGGCCGCGACCATCCTGGCGGCGGGCAGGTAGCCGGATTCGACGTACTCGCGCACCATCCGCGCGGCCTGCACCCTCGGCCCGAGCGTCTCCAGCGTGTGCCACACCATGGACAGCCAGCCGTTGGGGACGTCCTCGCCGTCGCGGTCGTAGAACAGCGGCGCGATCTGCTGGCCGAGCAGGTCGTAGAGCGCGGCGGCCTCCAGGTCGTCGCGGCGCAGCGGATCGGTGACGCCCTCGGCGTTCGGGATGGCCCAGCCGTTGCTGCCGTCGTAGCACTCCTCCCACCAACCGTCGCGAATGGACAGGTTGAGCCCGCCGTTGAGCGCCGACTTCATTCCCGACGTGCCGCACGCCTCCAGCGGCCGCACCGGGTTGTTGAGCCAGACGTCGCAGCCTCGGTAGAGGTACCGCGCCATCGACATGTCGTAGTCGGGAAGGAACACGATCCGGTGCCGCACCGCCGGATCGTCGACGAACCGGACGATCTGCTGGATGAGCTGCTTGCCGCCCTCGTCGGCGGGGTGCGACTTCCCGGCGACGACGAGCTGGATCGGCCGCCGCTCGTCGAGCAGCAGCGTGCGCAGCCGGTCCGGGTCGCGCAGCATCAGCGTCAGCCGCTTGTACGTCGGGACGCGCCGCGCGAAGCCGACGGTCAGCACGTCCGGGTCGAAGACCGAGTCGACCCAGCCGAGTTCGAGCGGCGAAGCCCCACGCTGCAACCAGGCCGCGCGCACCCGGCGCCGGACCTCGGCGACGAGCTTCTCCCGCAGTTCCCGCCGCAGTCCCCACAGCTGCGCGTCGGAAACACCGTCACGCAGCGGTTTGCCGCCGTTGCCGTCCAGCCCCCACTCCTCGTGGTCGCGGCCGAGCAGCGCGCTCAGCTCGCGCGCCACCCAGGTCGGCCCGTGGACGCCGTTGGTCACCGAGGAGATCGGCACCTCGTCGTAGTCGAATCCCGGCCACAGCCGCGAGAACATCCGGCGCGTGACGCGCCCGTGCAGCTGGGACACGCCGTTCGCGCGCTGCGCCAGCCGCAGGCCGAGGTGCGCCATGTTGAACAGGCCGGGGTTGTCCTCGGCGCCGAGCGCCAGCACCCGGCGCGGGTCGACGTCGGGCACGAGCCTGCCGTCGGTGAAGTACCGCTGGACGACGTCCACCGGGAACCGGTCGATGCCCGCGCTGACCGGGGTGTGCGTGGTGAACACCGTGCCCGCGCGCACCGCGGGCAGCGCTTCCTCGAAGGCGAGGCCGTCGGCCTGGATGATCTCGCGGGCCCGTTCCAGGCCGAGGAAGCCCGCGTGTCCCTCGTTCGTGTGGAAGACCTTGGGCTGCGGGTGCCCGGTGAGCGCGCAGTACTTCCGCACCGCGCGGAACCCGCCGATCCCGGCCAGGATCTCCTGCCGGATGCGGTGGTCGGCGTCGCCGCCGTAGAGCCGGTCGGTGACCGCGCGCAGGTCGTCGTCGTTGGCGTCGGTGTCGGTGTCCAGCAGCAGCAACGGGACCCGGCCGACCCGCGCCTTCCAGATCTGTGCCCGCAGTTCCCGCCCACCCGGCATCGCGACGGCGACGAGTACCGGTTTCCCGTCCTCGGTCAGCAGTTCCAGCGGGAAGGCGTTCGGGTCGATCACCGGGTAGTGCTCGACCTGCCAGCCGTCCAGCGACAGCGACTGCCGGAAGTACCCGGCGCGGTAGAGCAGCCCGACGCCGATCACCGGCACGCCGAGGTCGGAGGCGGCCTTGAGGTGATCCCCGGCGAGCACCCCGAGCCCGCCGGAGTAGTTCGGCAGCGCCTCGGTGACCCCGAACTCCATGGAGAAGTACGCCACCGCGCTCGGCAGGTCGGCGTCCTCGCACCGCTGGTACCAGCGCGGCTCGGTGAGGTAGCGCTCGAGATCGGCGACGGAGTCGCGCGCGCGGGCGAGGAACTCCGCGTCCTCGGCCAGTTCGTCGAGCCGTTCCGGGGGCAGCGCGGTGAGCATCCGGAGCGGGTCCCGGACGGCGTTGAACAGCTCCGCGTCCATCGACGCGAACAGGTCGCGGGTCGGCGGATGCCAGGTCCAGCGCAGATTGGTGGCGAGTGCGCCGAGGCCGGCAAGGGGCTCCGGCAGGCTCGCGCGGACGGTGAACCGGCGGACTGCACGCATGGTCAGCGACCATATCGGGCGAGGCGGCTCCGCACACAGTTCGGGGATAACGTGAACGCGCGCGATAACCGCTGGGTAGGGTCCTGCCTGCCTGTGTTGTCGATGTGAAGCGAGTGAACATGATCCAAGGGGGAGGGCGGGGCGTACGCCGTCCGGCTCTGATCGCCGTCGTCACGGTGGCCGTCCTGGGCTTGAGCGCCTGTGGTGGTAGCGGTTCGTCCGGCTCGTCGGCGGACACCGGCGCGGGCAGTGTCGCCGGGCTGCCGGTCACGCACTTCGAGAGCGGCCTGAAGTCCGGCGCGCCGACGCCGGACCTGAACGTCCGCAACGCCGCCGGCACCGAGGACGACAAGCTCGCCACGGCCGCGATCGCCGACGTCCAGGCCTACTGGACCGAGCAGTTCCCGGCGAACTTCGACGGCCAGCAGTTCAAGCCGGTGAAGTCGTTGCTGTCCTACGACGCGAAGCGCGACACCCAGAAGACCGAGTGCGGCAGCGTCAAGGGGCTCGTCAACGCCTTCTACTGCCCGCCCGACGATTCGGTGGCCTGGGACCGCGGCGTGCTGCTGCCCTCGCTGCGGGAACGGTTCGGCCCGATGTCGGTGGTCACCGTGCTCGCGCACGAGTTCGGCCACGCCATCCAGTACCGCCTCGGCGAGAAGGCGGGCGTCACCAAGAGCACGCCGACCGTGGTGAAGGAACAGCAGGCCGACTGCTTCGCGGGCGGCTACTTCCGGTGGGTCGCCGAGGACAAGAGCAAGTTCTACCGGGTGTCCACCGCCGAGGGCCTGAACCAGGTGATGGCCTCGATGTTCTTCATCCGCGACTCGGCGGGCACCAGCGGCAGCGACCAGCAGGCACACGGCACCGCCTTCGACCGCACCTACGCCTTCCAGGCCGGATTTGCCAAGGGCCCCAAGGAATGCGCGGCGATGAACGCCGAGAACGTCAAGGCCCGGCTCACCGAGCGGCCCTTCGACAAGGGTGACAAGGGCAAGGGCGACGAGAAGCTCAACACCCAGATGGTCGCGATGCTCAAGAAGAGTCTCGACGAGGCGTTCAAGGGCGCCGGGGTCGCCGCGCCGGAGATCGTCGACCAGGGCGGCAACTGCTCGGGCGGCAAGAGCACCCCGCCCGCGTCCTACTGCGCGGACAACAACACGGTCAGCATCGATCTGGCCAAGCTGAACCAGATCGCGCAGCCGGTGGACCGGCGCGCCGAGCAGAAGGGACAGGTCCGGGGCGGGATGGGCGACTTCGCGGCATTCGCCGAGGTCGCGTCCCGCTACGCGCTGGGCATCCAGAAGGGCGTCGGCGCCTCACTGGACAACCCGAACGCGGGCCTGCGGACGGCGTGCCTGGTGGGTGCCTGGGCGTCGGCCACGAGCAAGCCGGGACAGACGCTGCGGCTGTCCGCGGGTGACCTCGACGAGGCGATCGCGGACCTGCTGATGCCGGAGAGCCTCATCTCCTCCGACGTCAACGGCAAGCGTCCCGACAGCGGTTTCGACCGGGTCGAATCGCTGCGGAAGGGCTACCTCGAAGGCTCGTCCGTCTGCTCGACCCAGTACGGCTGAGTCTCAACGCTTTCCGCGAAGGTCCGTGGGGGCCTCCCTGAGGGACTCTAGGTCCCTCAGGGAGGCCCCCACGGCTTTTCGGGTCTGTCCTCGCTGACGCGTTCGAGGCCGATCGCGCGGGGCGGGCGGGGCGCACCGAACGCCCGAATGTGGCATTGGGTGCTCCGCCCTTGCCCCCACCGCCACCCTCAACGGAGACGCTCCGCGTCCAGCCCTGATCCCACGCACCCAATGCGGCGTTCGGTGCGTCCCACGCACCGAACGCCACATTGGGGCGCATGGGCGGCTCAGAACAGGGCGCTGGCCAGGTCGCGGCGGGCCTTCATGACGCGCTCGTCGGCAGGGTCGAACAGGTCGAACAGCGCCACCAGGTGCTCGCGGACCTTGTTGCGCTCCTCGCCCGCGGTCCGGCGCACGGTCGCGATGAGCCGGGCGAACCCGGCCTCGACCTGCTGCTCGGCCACCTCCAGGTCGGCGGCGGCGAGCTGCGCGGCGACGTCGGACGGGTCGGCGTCGGCCTTCGCGAGCGCGTCCGGGGCGGCCGCCTCGGCACGCGCGGTGAACTTGACCTGGGCGAGCGCGGTCTTGGCCAGCTCGTTGGCGGGCTCGACGTCGAGGATGCGTTCGTACGCCGCCTGCGCGGCCGCGAAATCGCCCTGCTCGAAGGCCGCCTCGGCTTCGGTGAACCGCGGGTCCTCCGGCTCCTCGACGGGGCCACCGGCGCCGCCGCCCTGCTCGGCCGCGGTGATGCTGGGCAGCTTGTCCCGCAGCGCGTCCATCAGCGCGCCGAGCCACTTCCGGATCTCGGGCTCGGGCAGGGCGCCGGAGAACGCGTCCACCGGCTGGCCCGCGCCGATCGCGACGATGGTCGGGATCGACTGGGCGCCGAACAGCTGCGCGATCCGCGGGTTCGCGTCGACGTCGACCTTCGCCAGCACCCAGGCGCCGTTGCTCTCGCCGGCGAGCCGCTCCAGCACCGGGCTGAGCTGCTTGCACGGGCCGCACCACTCGGCCCACAGGTCGACGATCACCAGCTGACGCAGCGAACGCTCCACGACCTCGGCCTGGAACGTCGCCTCGGTGACCTCGATCACGGCGTCGCTCGGCGGGGCGCCGTTCGCCGACGGTGCCGGGCCGCCCTCTGGCGGGGCCGGCGGCTGTTTGCGTGCCTGGTCGGCACGGGCCTTCAGTGCGGACAGATCGACCGCGCCGGAGAGGGCGGCGGACATGGCCGCTGACTTCGCTGCTGCAGATCCGCGTGGGTGTGTCACGGGTCCATCCTGGCACGCATCCGCGAGCGTTTCACCGCTGGTGTCCGGCCCGTCCGGTTGGCAGGAAACCCGGCGTGGGGCAAGCTCGGCCGGACACGCACGAGAGAACGGGCCGGTAGTGAGCAAACGAGACCTCCGGGTCGGCGCGGCGGTCGTCGCCCTGCTGGCCTGGATCGCCACGATCACCCTGCTCATCGCGCACGAACCCGAGGCGGGCGCCGGCTCGGCCACGGACCTGCGCGACCGGCTCGCCACCGCGCTGGCCACCCGCGACGCGGACGCGCTGGCCAACCTCGTCGACTACGGCGGCAAGGACTCCGGCGACTTCGCGAAGAGCTACGTCGCCAAACTCGACGAGGGCCAGGTCCAGGAGGTGTCCGTGCGGCTGGCCCCCGACGAGCGGGAGCCCACCCACGCCGTGGTCACCGGCGTCCGCGCGCACGGCGAGCGGTTCTCCTACCCGCTCGCCGTGGCCGAGGCCAAGGGGCGGTGGAAGGTCGCCTTCACCCCGCCGCTCCCCTGAACCCGGTTCAGTCCTTCAGCCGCGCCTCGACACGCTCGACCTTGGCTTCCAGCTGACCTTCGTAGCCCGGCCGGATGTCGGCCTTGAGCACCAGCCCGACCCTGGCCGCGCCCTCCCCCGCCGCCTCGACCGCGCGCTTGACGACGTCCATCACCTCGTCCCACTCGCCCTCGATGTTGGTGAACATCGCGTTGGTGGAGTTGGGCAGCCCGGACTCGCGCACGACCCGCACCGCGCGGGCCACCGCCTCGCTGACTCCGCCGTCCTCTTCCCCACCGGACGGGCTGACACTGAAGGCGACGATCATCTTCTGTCCTCTCCTGCGGGGAACTCGCCCCGCCCCTATTGCCCGGTCAGCCGACACGAACGCGGTACCCGCTGGTAACTTCGATCGTCATGAACCGTCCGCTGCCGTTCGACCCGATTGCCCGCGCGGCACAGCTGTGGGAGGCCCGGATCGGGCCCTCCGGCACCATGGCCGCGGTCACCGGCGTGATGCGGGTGCAACAGATCATCCAGTCCGCGGTGGACGGTGCGCTCAAGCCGCACGGCCTCACCTTCGCCCGGTACGAGGCGCTGGTCCTGCTGACCTTCGCCCGCAGCGCGCACCTGCCCATGCGCGTGATGGGTGAACGGCTGCAACTGCATCCCACCAGTGTCACCAACATAGTGGACCGGCTGGAGCGCGACGGGCTGGTGAAGCGTGTCCCGCATCCCACCGACCGCCGCACCACCCTGGTCGAGATCACCGAGGACGGCCGGACCCGCCGCGAGGCGGCGACCGAGGCCGTCACCTCGATCGACTTCGGGCTCACCGGGCTGACCGGCCGGCAGACCGAGCAACTCACCGACCTGCTGACGAAGGTCCGCCGCGCAGCGGGCGACTTCACGGAGTAAGCGCTTCGCTCCGGCGTGTCCTATCAGTCCGATCAGGACGGGAAGCCGAGCCGTGAGGTTCGCTTCGGCCGCACCGCGTTCACTTTCCCGCGGCAGGCCGGGCACTCCCGTATCGGCACCGGGCCCGGCACGACGAGCCGGGCCCGGACGACCACCTTCACCATTTCGCCGCACAGCGCGCGCCGAGTCGCCGTCACCCCAGGCGGCACTTCGCGCGCCAGCGCGTGCAGCGCCCTACCCGTGTTCACCCACCAGATCAGCCGCCAGTCGAGCCGTTCACCCATTCACCGGACAGTAAGCACGAACTCAATTCTGTGACGGGAATATTCGCGCCAGGAAACCACATCCACCCGAATGTATTCACTTCACCTGCCGCGATACCCGATATTCCATGACAAGAATTCACCCGGCTTCGCCGCGAAAATCCTCGGCTATACCACGGATGAACTCCCGCGCCTCTTCGCCGCCGAGCGCCTTGGAGGAGAAGTAGTCGAACTGTGCCCGATAGAACGCGATGTCCCCCGGATCGCGCAGCGCCAGACCGCTGGTCGAAGTCTCAATCCTCACCAGGCGGTCATCGTAGGCGACGAAGACTTCGAGCGGGGTATCGGCCATGGTCATCGACAGCGGAATAACCCGCACGGAAACACTCGAAAGCGCAGCGAGTGACACCACCTTGTCCAGCTGGATCGCCATTCCCGGCGCAGGCAAGAGTCTCCAGCGTAAAGCCGCTTCGGTGAAGAGAAAATCGAACCGCTTTCCGGTGTCGTAAAGGATTCGCTGGCGAGCAAGTTTCCGCGCGACGATCTCCCGCTGCACCGTCTCGGATTTCGGCGACCCGACCGGAGCGTTCACCGCCACCGACGCGTACTCGGCTGTCTGAAGCAGGCCGGTGATCATGGTCGGGAGGACAAACCGAATCTCGGTGGCGGACCGCTCGATCGCGGCAAGCCGATCCTGCACCTTGCCCCAGCCGAGCTTGCTCTTGACGCGGCCGGACTCGTACTCAACGGTGCCCAGCCGTGCCAACGTCAGCAGCTCATCAGCATAGCCACGGTCGACACCGAGTGCGTGGACGATCCGTTCCACGTCCATGATGCTCGGCACGAGTTTGCCGGTCTCGATCTTCGAGATCTTGGACTGGCTGATGCCGGTCCGATCGGAGAGCCGTTCTCCGGACAGACCAGAAGCCCTGCGCAGGGTGCGCAGGGCTTCCGCGAGGCTGAGCTGCCCAGCCGCGGCGCTTTCGGGTTCGAACATCAGTCCTTCGCGACGTACTCCAGGAACGGAACGCTGTGCTGGATGGCCAGCTCTTTGTACCGAACATAGGGCGCCGGGTCCACGTCGACCAGCCGCTCCCGGCCCAACTGTGTGCCGTCCTCGGCGTAGTGCATCAGGACGATCACCTCGTCGTCGAACATCCAGAAGTCCCGGTCAGGGAGCCCAGGGTTCGGTGTCTGCGAGTAGTCGAGGATGCGCACTTCCTCACCAGCCTCGACATTCTCGCGGTAGCACGCGAACTCGTACTTCAGGTAGTCGCTCAGCGGCGGAGTGATGGCGTGCACTCGACCGACGGTGCGCCCCGCGGCCGCATGGGCTCTCAACTCGGTGGACCACCGGCTGGAGCGATTGATCTCGCCGGTAGCGAGAAACCGCTCGACCTTGCCAGTCTCCGGGCCAACGCGGTAAACGGGCAGCGTCTCCAGACGCCATGCGCTCCGCTCGAAGCTCCGCCACTGCGCATCCCAAGCATCACCAGTCAGCCAATTGTCGCCCGACCTGAGCTTCTCGTCACCGGGCCGCACGAGCCGCCTCCAGCAGTAGATCGAGCGAAATCTCGACGGCAGCCTCGCCGCGCCCCGGGCGCACGTCACCTTCGGGTTGCAGCAGGTCGCCCTGGACGACGACGCTCCCCCACTCCGTCAACGACACCTGGGCCCAATCGTCATCTTCGCAATCCGGGCCTGCGAGTCTCTTCAGCTTCATGAGCCACCTCTCCCCTCGGAACCGGTCACGCTCAGCGTAGCGACGGACACCGACAGTTCGTGCCGCCCGAAAGGCTATTCGCGAGGGGGAATGAGAACGGCCCCCGTGAGCAGTGCTCACGGGGGCCGTTCAAAGACCGAAAACTCAGGCCGCGGCGGTCTCCGGGGCCTTCGCCTGGAACAGGCCGGTGCCGCCCTGGCTCAGCCGCTGCGGGCCGTCGAGCTTGCCGTTGCGCAGCGCCCACTTCTCGAACAGCCAGGTGAACAGCGGCGGGATGGACGCCAGCAGCGCGAGGATCAGCGTGCGCGGACGCCAGCCGAGCGGCTTCGCGACGGAGAGGGAGACCACGACGTAGAGGACGAAGATCACGCCGTGCACCATGCCGAGCACGGGGACACCGCCGTCGTTCGCGGCGCCGACGACGTACTTCAGAAACATCCCGATCAGCAAACCGGCCCAGGACAGGGCTTCGGCGACTGCGGCCACGCGGAACACTAAAGCGGCCTTGCTGGACACGGCTCCTCCTGAGTGGGTCTCACACTCTCACTGGGTCTCACATGAACAAGTCCGACACGCGTTGCGTCCAAACGGGACTCCGCTCGAACGTCAACAGCACTGTCGGACGTGTAATACCAGTGTGATGCGTGACGGCGCTCACCGGAACACCGGGGTCCGTGATGATGCTCACGGACCCCGGTACGTACCGGTCTGAACCACTCGGTCAGCAGTTCTCGTTCCGGATGAACTTCCCGAAATACCCGCTCGTGAAGTACCAGTTGCCCCCGGAGCCGATGCGCGCGCAGCCGCTGTCCGCGGCGTACTGCAGCACGACCTTGACCTTGACCGTGGACGAACACCCGTTGTGCACCATCCAGTGCGAGCCGCCGGGGCCGACGCTCAGCTTCGTCGTCTTGACGCAGCTGGGCGCCTTCCCCGCCGGCTCCACCCCGGTCGGCTCCGCCTGGGTGCTCGCCTGCGCCGCGGTCCCCAGCGCGGCACTCACCGCGAACGCGGCCGCGGTCATCGACAGCGTGGCAATCGCCTTTCGCATGTCTGCTCCTCCCTCGTTTGCCTTGTACCGGCCCCTTTCCGGTACACGAAGGAGTCTTCCGGGGCGTCGGTGACTTTCCGACGCCCTTTTACGAGGTTCGAAAAGCCTTGACCGGCGATGACGTGGTACCTACACTCCCGCGCCCACCGTGCCGTCGAGCAGCTGGAGGCCCAGCCGCGTCGGCCAGTGGGTCACCGCGGGCCCGGAACGCCTGCTCTCGATGAGCCCGCCCTCGCGCAGCACCTTCGTGTGGTGGCTGACCGCGGGCGGCGACAGCGACAGCCGGGCGGCGATCTCGCCGGTCGTGTGCGCGTGCCCGGCCGCGACGCAGTCCAGGATCGTCGCCCTGGTCTCGCCCAGCAGCGGCGCCACCGACGTACCGCGCTCCACCGGCTCGCGGCGGAACCGGCCGGGGACGTGGCTGAGCGGGTACACCAGTGTCGGCGCGAGCGACCGGTCGGCGAGGGTCACCGGGTACCGGACACAGAAGAACGAGCCGACGATGGTGAGCCCGCGCCCTTCGAGGTGCAGATCGCCGTCGGCCGGGTACTGGACCTGGAGCACCGGCGGTGTCCAGCGCATCATCGGCTCCAGCGAGCGGACCAGGCCCTCCCAGCCGAACTCGGCCAGCCGCCCGCTGCGCAGGCGCCACGCGTCGTCGAGCGCGGTGCGGATGCGCTCCCGGAACGGCGCGATACCGACGTCACGCCAGGTCACCAGCGCGCGGGAGAGCGCGGAGACGGCGTCGACCTCGCCGCGGGCGAGCCTGCCGACCCAGCGGGGCAGCCGGTGGTACCGGCCGAGCTGGGTGATCTCCGCGCGCAGCCGCCGCGCCGGGGTGCGGCGCAGCAGGTCGAGGCCCTCGTCGAAGTCCGCGCCCCCGCTCGGCGTCAGGAAGTCCGGGAAGTACGGCCCGAACCGGTTGAGCGTGCCGAACAGCCGGACGGCCTCGGCCGCCCGTTCCCGCTGGACGGCTCCGCGCACTTCGCGCCGCCACGGGTCGAACACCATCGGTAGCTCTCTGGTCTGCAGCAACTGCAGGCTGAGCACCGATTCCCACATCTCGTGCGCGGTCCGCTGGATCCGCACCCGGCCGAGATCTTCCGCGGTGAAATGAATACGCAGCATTTCCTACCCCCTGCCCAGTGAAGCAAGGGGGCCGGGGACACACCACCGTTTCGCCGGAATTGCCCGCGATCGGGCTATCCCGGCTCCAGGTCCGTGAATGCCACATTGAGGGACTCTGAGTCCCTCAATGTGGCATTCACGGACAGGTGGTCCGGCTTACCCGGCGCAGGGGGACGCCGGGGCACCGCCGGGGCCGGTCGCCCAGGTGGCCTTGGCGGCGTCGGCGGTGAGCCGGAAGTCCAGCGTCGCCCCGCGGTTGAGCTGCTCGAAGCTGACGTAGGCCCGGTCACTCGGCGAGGACCACCAGCCGTTGCCGACCTTTAGGCTCTCGACGTACTGGAGTTTCGCGCCGTCCGCCCCGCCCGCGGTGATCGTCACGTCCCGCCGGTTCTGCAGGTGGATCACCGACTTGGTGAACCGTGGCGCGGAGAGCAGGAAGTTCCCGGTGCCCGGCGCGCCGGGGTAGATCCCGAGCGCGCTGAAGACGTACCACGCCGACATCTCGCCGAGGTCGTCGTTGCCGGTGACGCCGTTCGGGGCGTTGGTGAACAGCGTCTGCGCCGCGCGCAGCACCGCGGAGGTCTTCCACGGCTGCCCGGAAAGCGTGTACATCCACGGCGCGTGCAGGTCCGGTTCGTTGTTCGGGTTGTACCGGAACTGGTTGTAGTAGTTGTACGGCCCGACGACCCACTTCTCCCGCACGGTCTTCGCGGGATCGGCCACGAGGTCGGGGTAGGCGAAGAAGTCGTCGAGCCGCTTGCCGACGTTTTCCTTGCCGCCCATGAGCTTCGTGATGCCCGGGACGTCCTGCTGGGTGAGCCACTGGTACTGCCACGACGTGCCCTCGTGGAACCCGTCCTGGCTCTGCGGGCTGTAGGGCTTGTCGGCCGGGGTGAACCAGCCGCCGCCCGCCACCTTCGGCCGGAAGAAACCGTCGAAACCGCGGTCTTTCTGGCTCGAATCCCACAGTGTGCGATAGGTACGGGACTTCTCGGACAGCGCCTTCGCGTCGTCCTTCCTGCCCAGCGCCGCCGCCATGATCGACAGCGAGCAGTCGCCGAGGGCGTACTCCAGCGTCGCGGACGCGCCGTGGTTCGGGTCGGTGTCCTGGCCCTTCTTCGGGAAGTTCGGGTCGTACTGGACGAACCCGTCCCGCTGGTAACTCGGGTTCCCGGACCGGCCCTGGAACGGCGAGGACGCGGGCGGCACCTCGCGCGCGTTCTGCAGCAGCGCCTGGTACGCCTTGACCTCGTTGCCGGACAGGGCCCCGTAGCGCCACAGGTCGACCAGGAACGGCGTGACCGGGTCACCGGTCATCGTGTTCGTCTCCTGGCTGGCATAGGCCCAGCGTGGCAGCCAGCCGCCCTGGTCGTGGATGGCCAGCACACTCTTCGCGATGTCCTTGGCCCGGTCGGGACGCAGCAGCGCGAGCAGCTGGTTCTGCGAGCGGTAGGTGTCCCACAGCGAGAAGAAGTCGTAGTAGGTCCAGCCGATCGCCCGGTGGATCTTCTTGTCGAAGCCATAGTAGCGGCCGTCCGCGTCGTTCCCGGTCAGCGGCTGCAACAGGGCGTGGTAGAGGGAGGTGTAGAACACCGTGCGGTCGTCCGGCTTCCCGCCCGTGATGTCCACAGTGGACAGCTCGCGCCGCCAGGTCCGCTGGGTGTCGGCGCGGACCTGGTCGAAGGGTCGGACGCGCTCGGCGGCGAGGTTGACCTTCGGGCCGTTCGCGTCGACCTGGGAGATCGCGGTGGTCGCGGTCACCGGGCCGCCGTCGAAGTTGAGCCACGCGCCGCGCAGCCCGGCGCCGCCCGCGGACTCCCTGCTCCCCGGCGTCCCGCCGGTCGGCGACCAGGTGCCCGAGGACTTGAACGGCTTGTCGAAGGTCGTGCGGAACCACGTCGTGTACGGCTTGCCACCGCAGAACGCCTGCGATTCCACGGTGCCCTCGACCGTCCGGTCGTCGACCACGCGGATGCTGCTCGCGGTCACCGGTTCCTTGTCGTTGGCCTGCCCGACGTTGACGAACACGTTGGCGTCGCCCGACTTCGCGAAGTTGTAGCGCTCGACGCCGGTCCGGGTGGTCGCGGTCGTCTCGACGTCGATGCCGCCGTAGCCGGTGAGCCGCACCTTGTAGTAACCGGGCTTTCCGACCTCGCCGTCGTGGGTGTAGGGCGAGGCGTACCGCTTCTGGTCGAAGGTCGCGGGCTTCGCCGTGTCGAACGCCTTGCCGGGGCCGACCTCGCCGGTGGTCGGCAGGGTCGAGACGAGCCCGCCCTGTTCCCAGCAGCCCGCGCCGGACAGGAAGAAGTGCCCGAACCCGCGGATCGCGGTGTCGTCGTAGCGCCAGCCCGCGTAGTGCGAGCCGATGGGGCTCACCTGCGTCATCCCGAACGGTGCCGACGCGCCGGGGAAGGTGTTCCCGTCGTCCTTGGTGCCGATGAACGTGTTCACACTGTCGATCACGTCCCCCGGCCGCGCCTCGGCGACGACGGGCGTCAGCCCGGTCGCCACCACGGCGAGGGCGAGCGCCCCCGCCCCCAGCCTTCTCTTCCTCATCAAGCCTCCTCGCAGTGGTCCGTGAATGCCACATTGAGGGACTCAGAGTCCCTCAATGTGGCATTCACGGACGGGTGGAAATCTCAGCCGGCGGCGACGGCGAAGACGTGCAGATCGCCGCCGGACGTCGTGGCCGGGAAGGTGACACTGGCGACGGTCTTCCCGGCGTCCAGCGTGATCGGCGCGGTGGCGAACACCATCGTGCGGATCTGCTGCGGGCTGCCGCCCGCGGCGTTGCGGTACGGCGTGGACGCCACGATGCGGTTGCCGAACGCGGGTTGCGCGCCACCACCGCCCAGCGTCCAGTCCGAGAACCCGATGGTGGCGGTCGACTTGCTCCCGTCGGTGTAGGTGACCGTCAACGTGCCCGACGCGTTCCCGTTCGACGCCGAGCCCAGCAGCGCGAGCCGTCCCGCGCCCGAGACGTTCAGGGTCTGCCCGGACGCGGAGATGTTGTCCGGGTCCCCGGTCGCGGCCGTGGGCCAGGTGAACTTCAGCCCGTCCGAGGTGACCGTGCCGCCCGGCCTGACCCCGGCCGCGGCCAGCGCGTCGGCCGAGTAGCTCCAGCCGCCGCCGTCGAAGTTCGCCGCCTCCGGTTTGGCGTCCGGCGAGATCCCGGCGTTGTTCACCGTCGCCAGCCAGCTGCCCGGCTGCGCGACCAGCACGGTGAACGTCGCCTGGGTGTTCGGCAGGCCCGGCGAGGAGAAGGTGACCGGGATCCGGCGGGCGCCGTCGGACGTGCCGGCCGGGACGCTCACCGTGAGGTCCGCCCGCGCCGTGCCACCGGCCGGGACGTCGATGCCGCCCGAACCCGGCGACACCGCGACACCGTCCACAGAGGACGCCGTCCAGGTCCACTTCCGTGCCACGCCGGACAGGTCCTGCACACCGACCGACGCCTTCCCGCTCGTCCCCGCCGGGGTCACCACCCGCGCCGGATCCACAAAGGACAGACTGGGCTTCTCCTGGTCACGGAACGAGGGCGGGGCGTCCGCGGCGGCGCTGCCCCACGCCGTCGGCGTGGCCGAGAGCGCGAAGTCGAGCTTGCCGCCGGTCGAGATCAGCGCCTCGGGCAGCCAGGCCTTGCCGAAGTCGGTGCCGTTGACCTTCAGGCCCGCGACGTAGCCGCCCGAGCCCTGCCCGCTGATGGCGATCTTCTTGCCCGCGCCCGTGGTCAGCGTCGCCTTCGGGAACAACGGGGTGTTGAGCAGCGTCTCGGCGCGGCCCGGGATCTCCGGGTAGATGCCGAGCGCCGCCCAGACGTACCAGGACGACATCTGGCCGAGGTCGTCGTTGCCGACCAGGCCCTCCGGCTTCGGGTTGTACAGCTCGCTCATCGCGCGGCGCACGATCGACTGCGTCTTGGCCGGGGCGCCGGCGTAGGAGTACACCCACGGCGCGTTCGAGTTCGGCTCGTTGCCGAGGAACGCGTAGGGATCGTGGGTACCCGCGTTGAGCTTGGTGAAGAAGGTGTCCAAACGGGACTCGACGGCCTTGTTCCCGCCGAACGCGGTGACCAGCCCGCCCAGGTCGTAGGGCACCATCCAGTCGTACTGCGCGCCGTTGCCCTCGACCCAGCCCTGCGAGCTCGACGGGTTGTAGTTCGCGGAGAACGCGCCGTCCGCGCCGCGCGGCTGGAGGTGGCCGCTGCCCGGGTTGTACAGGTTCTGCCAGTTCTGCGCGCGCTTCATGAACGTCTGGTACGTCGCGCTGTCGCCGAGGCGCCGCGCGAACTGCGCGATCGAGAAGTCCGCGCTGGTGTATTCGAGGGTGTCCGCGCCCGCGCCGGGCACGTAGCCGAGCTTCTGGTAGTCGTCGAGGCCCGGCCGTTCGGTGTAGCCCTGCGTCGGCTGCGTCGCGCCCTTGATCATGAGCAGCAACGCCTTCTTCGCGTCGAAGTCACGGGCGCCGAAGGCGTACGCGCTGGACACGATGATGTGGTACGGGTCGCCGTTCATCACGCCGGTGTAGTCGTTCGCGACGGTCCAGCGGTCCCAGGAGCCGCCCTGCTCGGCGTAGGCCATCATCGAGCGGACGATGTCCGAGGTCTCCTTCGGCGCGATCGTCGCCAGCAGCGGGATCTCCGAGCGGTAGATGTCCCAGCCGGAGAAGTTCGTGTACATCGCGTGGCCCCGCTCGGCCTGGTGAATCCGGCCGTCGAAGCCCGGATAACGACCATCGACGTCGGAGAAGACGTTCGGCTGGAGCAGCGAGTGGTACAGCGAGGTGTAGAACGTCGACGTGTCCGCGTCGGAACCGCCTTCGACCGCGATCTTGCCGAGCTGGTCGTTCCACGCCTTCCGCGCCGCCTTGGCCACGTCGTCGAAGGACCGCTTGGTGTTCTCCGCCTTCAGGTTCGCCTTCGCACCGTCGACGGACACAAAGGACAGTCCGACCTGGACGTTCACCTGCGCGCCGGCGAGGTTGTCGAAGGTGACGTACCCGCCGCTGCCCGGCCCGCTGACGGTCGTGTCCTGCGGGGCGATCGACGCCGCGCGGGCGAGCGTCGCGTTGTCGCCGTTGGGCCGCGCCACCTTCGGCCGCGCTCCCCCGGTTTCGGCGGCCTTGCCCGGCGTCACGGCGCCGTTCTTCCACGTCCCGATCGAGGCGAACGGGGTGTCGAACTTCGCCGAGAAGTACACCCGGTAGCTGTTCTTGGCCCCGCAGAAGCGGCCGCTGGTCGCCCAGCCGCTGATGGTGTCCCTGCCGATGGTGATCGAGGCGTCGTCGGTGCCCATGACCGAGCCGGAGGTGTTGACCAGCAGCGTCGAGGAGGCCCCGGCGGGGTAGGTGAACCGGCCGGAGCCGGTGCGCTGGGTGGTGCTCAGCTCGACCTTCGCACCGCTGTCGAGGGTGACGTCGTAGCGTCCGGGGCTGGTGTGCTCGTTCGCGTGGGAGAACTTCGAGGTGTAGCGGCCGGGATCGGTCGCGGGCGAGGTGGTGACCTCACCGACGAACGGGATGAACGGGATGTCCTCGTAGGTCGAGCAGCCCGCGCCCGAGAGGTGCGTGAGGCTGAACCCTTTCAACGCGTTGTCGTCGTAGAAATAGCCGCCGTGCTGGGCCTTCACCGTGTCCGGGCTCCACTGCACCATCCCGAACGGGGACACCGCGCCCGGGAACGTGTTCCCGGCACCGCCCCCGGTGCCGTGGTCCTGGCCGCCGGGCCGGGTCCCGACGAACGTGTTCACCCACTTGGCGGGGTCCTGCACCGCGGCCGTGGCCGCCGCGGCGGGAATCGCGGGTGCCACCGCGGCCGTCACGGCCGTCGTCAGCAGCACCAGCCCGGCTCTGAAGCGCGCTCGCGCCATCGCCATCGCCTCTCCTACTCCAGGCGCGACCGTGTCGTCCTTTCGAACCGAGAGCGTGGGGGTGACAACCTTGTCGCGCACACCGTCGATGCGGGCAACGATGGGCAAGGGCTCACGAGAACGTCAAGGCTTGCGTCGGAGCCTGTCTGTTTCGAGACACGCTGATCATCCGTCCGTCGTAACGTTTTGGGCCGGGAAAAACCGGTCTTTATCGATTCGGGTATTGACACGGCCCGGGGTCGTGAGGTCGAATCCTGCCACTATGACAACGTTGTCGCCCGGTGGCCCGGATTCCGGCCACCGCACCACCAGCAGACGAGCCACGATGAGCGATGTGGCCCGGCTCGCGGGCGTCAGCATCAAGACCGTCTCGCGGGTCGTCAACGACGAGCCGGCCGTCCACCCGGACACCGCCGAGCGCGTCATGGCCGCGATCGAGCAGCTCGGGTTCCGGCGCAACCTCGGGGCGCGCAACCTGCGCCGCGGCTCGACCACCGGCACGATCGGCCTGATCGTCGAGGATGTCGGCAACCCGTTCTACTCCGAGCTGAACCGCGCGGTCGAGCGCATCGCGACCTCCTTCGGGCGCCAGGTGCTCACCGGTTCCTCGGAGGAGAACTCCGACCGGGAACGGGAACTGGCGCTGGAGTTCTGCGCACGCCGCGTGGACGGGATCCTGATCGTGCCCGCCGGGATGCAGCACGGCTACCTCGTGCCGGAGATGCGCGCGGGCACGCCCGTGGTGTTCCTCGACCGCCCGGCCGGGGACATCGTGGCCGACACCGTGCTCGTCGACAACCTCGGCGGCACCATCGAAGCCGTCACCCACCTGGCGAAACACGGTCACCGCCGGATCGCCTTCCTCGCCGACAGCCCGGACATCTTCACCGCCGCCGAGCGGCTTCGCGGGTTCCGCGAAGGCTGTGTCCGCAACGGAATCCCCTACGACGAAAGCCTCGTCGCGATGGGGACGCCGACGCCGGAGAGTGTCGGCGAGGCCGTCCGCGGCCTGCTGACCGGACCGGCGGCGGCCACCGCGGTCATCGCCGGGAACAACCGGGTCGCGGTGCACCTGCTGCGCGCGCTCGCGCACGCCGAGCACCGGCCCGCGATGGTCAGCTTCGACGACTTCGAGCTGGCGGACCTGCTCGACCCGCCGGTCACCGTCATCGCGCACGACGTCGGCGCACTCGGACGAGCGGCGGCCGAGCTGCTGTTCGCCCGCGTCCAAGGAGATCCCACCGCCCCCAGAAAGGTAGTCCTGCCCGTGCATCTAGTCGCCCGTGGCTCCGGGGAGGTGGCGCCGACATGAGTGAAGCTTGCGAGCGAATCATGGATGTCATGCGCCACAAGGAATTCAACACTGTCTCGCGAAGCGAGGCGATCGCATGAGCGCCCACCTCGAACCTATCCGGCTCCCGGCCAATCAGCCGCCGCAGTTCTACCGCGGCGGCGACGCCATCGCGGCGCTGCGAGGACAGTCCAATTCGGACAGTAAATTCGGCCCGGAGGACTGGGTCGGCTCCGCCACCACGATGTTCGGCCAGGAGACGAACGGCCTGACCAAACTGCCCAGCGGTGTCTGGCTGCGCGACGCGGTCCGCGAGAACCCGGTGGCCTGGCTCGGCGCCAAGCACGTCGAAGCACTGGGCGACTCCACCGGTCTGCTGGTCAAGCTGCTCGACGCCGGGCAGCGGCTGCCGGTCCACTTCCACCCGTCCGACGCCTTCGCCCAGCGGCACTTCGACTCGCACTTCGGCAAGACCGAGGCGTGGATCGTGGTCGGCACCTACGGCGACGACCCGCGCGTGTACCCGGGGTTCAAGGAGACGGTGAGCAAGCAAACCGTCGCCGAATGGACCCGTGAGCAGGACGCGCCCAGCATGCTCGGCGCGCTGAACAGCATCCCGGTCACCGCGGGCGACACGGTCTACATCCCGGCCGGACTGCCGCACGCGATCGGTGAGGGCGTGTTCGTCGTCGAGCTCCAGCAGCCGACCGACTTCTCGCTCACCCTGGAGTGGCGCGACTTCCTGGCGGCTCCGGAGAAGGGGCATCTCGGCCTCGGCTTCGACACCGCCATCGAAACGCTGGACACCTCCGGCTGGGACGCCGACCGGCTCAAGACCATCGTGAAGCACACCGCCGCCGCCCAGGAGTCCACTGTGGACCTGCTGGCCGACGGCTCGGACGCCTTCTTCCGCGCCGACCGGCTGCACCCCAGCGCGACAACGTTGTCACTCGACCCGTCGTTCGCGGTGCTGGTGGTCATGGAGGGGTCCGGGGTGCTGCGCACCGAGCACGGCGGCGAGTACCCGCTGCGCAAGGGCGAGACCTACGTGGTCCCGCACGACGCGGGACAGTCGATCGTGGATGGTGAGCTGACGATCATCCGCTGCCGTCCGCCCGTACCGGAAAAGAGGACCCGGTCGTGAGTGAAATCCTGCTGGACGCCCAGAACCTGACGAAGTCCTACGGCTCGGTCGAGGCGCTGCGCGGCGCCTCGTTCCAGGCCCGCGCGGGCGAGGTCACGGCGCTGATCGGCGACAACGGCGCCGGGAAGTCCACTTTGGTCAAATGCCTGTCCGGGGCGGAGCAGCCGACCTCGGGCAAGATCCTGCTCGACGGCGTCGAAGCGCACCTGGACTCGCCGACCACCGCGCGCCGGATGGGCATCGAGACGGTGTACCAGGACCTCGCCGTCGCGCCGGAGCTCGACCCGGCGGCGAACCTGTTCCTGGGCAGGGAGATCCACCGCAAGGGGATCCTCGGCAAGCTCGGGATGCTGGACAAGCCGGAGATGCGCCGTCAGGCGGTCGAGGAGTTCAAGCGGCTCGGCGTGACGTTGCAGAGCACCGACGTGCCGATCGGCTCGCTGTCGGGTGGCCAGCGGCAGAGTGTCGCGGTGGCGCGTTCGGTGGTGTGGGCCTCGAAGGTCGTGTTCATGGACGAGCCGACCGCCGCGCTCGGCGTCGTGCAGCGGGAACGCGTGCTCGACGTGGTCAAGAAGGTGCGGGACAAGGGCATCGCGGTCGTGTTGATCAGCCACAACATGCCCGAGGTGCTGTCGGTGTCCGACCGGATCGAGGTGCTGCGGCTCGGCAAGCGGGTAGCCCGGTTCACCGGGGCCGACACGAAGCTGGAAGACCTGGTCGCCGCGATGACCGGCGCGCTCGTGCAGGAAGAGGAGGCAGCGTGAACACACAATGGCGAAGCCCCGTTCACGCTGCCGACCGGGTGCGGGTGTCCCGCATGGATAAGGAGGCGGCGTGACCGTGACAACTCCCGCCAAGAACGACCCGGGCATCCAGGAGTCACCGGCCGCGGGCTTCGGCAAGCAGCCGCTGGGCAAGCGCCTGATCGGGGCCAACACGTTCTGGATCGCGCTGGTGCTGCTCGCGCTGGTCCTGGTGTTCACCGCGATCGCGCCCGCCGAGTTCGCGACGCTGTTCAACCTCCAGCAACTGCTCATCGAGACGTCCGTGCTGCTGGTGCTCTCGGTCGGCATGACGTTCGTGATCATCACCTCGGGCATCGACCTGTCGGTCGGCTCGGTGCTGATCTTCGCGGGCATGGTGGCCGGGAAGACGATGGAAGCGCTTTCCGGCGGCAACGCGTCCAACGCGGGCTGGGGCGTGATCACCGTCGGGCTGATCGCCGCGGTCGTCGCCGGGACGGTGTGGGGCCTGATCAACGGGTTCCTCATCGCGGTGGCGGGCATCCCGCCGTTGATCGTCACGCTGGGCACGATGGGGGCCGCGCTGGGCGCGGCGCTGCTGCTCAACAACGGCTCCGACGTGCGCAGCGTGCCCACGGCGCTGAACCAGCAGCTCGGGTACGGCACGTCGTTCGGTGTGGTGCCGAACCTGGTGCTGATCGCCGTGGTGATCACGCTGATCGGCGCGTGGCTGCTGCACACGACGAAGTTCGGCCGCTACACCTACGCGGTCGGCTCGAACGCCGAGGGTGCCCGCCGGGCGGGCATCGGCGTCACCGGGCACCTGCTGAAGGTGTACCTGCTGACCGGTTTCCTGGCCGGGATCGCCGGGTTCCTTTCGCTGTCGTACTACAACTCGACCACCATTTCGGGACACACCAGCGACAACCTGAACGCCATCGCGGCGACGGTGATGGGCGGGACGAGCCTCTTCGGCGGCGTCGGGTCGATCCTCGGCACCGTGATCGGCGTGTTCATCCCGGCCGTGCTGAAGAAGGGCTTCAACATCACGCACGTCCAGGACTTCTGGCAGATGATCGCGGTCGGCGCGGTGCTGATCGCGGCGGTGTGGTTCGACCAGCGACGCCGGCGTCGTCGCAACTCCCGGTAATTTCCCCTATCGCACAAAGAGGTGCTCCACCATGAAGTTGAGAAAATCCCTCGTCGCCGCCGGCGCGCTCGCCTCCGCCGCCGCCCTGCTGACCGCGTGTGGCGGCGGCCAGATCGGGCAGAGCGGCGGTGACTCCAAGCCCGCCAACGGCAAGAAGCTGATGCTGGTCCCCGGCGTGCAGGCCGAGCCGTTCTACATCTCGATGCAGTGCGGCGCGGAGGCCGAGGCGAAGAAGCTCGGCTACGAGCTGACCACGCAGGCGCCGCAGAAGTTCGACGCGCCGATGCAGACCCAGATCGTCAACGCGCTGGGCGCGAACCCGCCCGCCGCGCTGCTCATCGCGCCGACCGACGCGCAGGCGATGCTGGCGCCGATCCAGCAGGTCAAGAACCGCGGCTCGAAGATCGTCGAGGTGGACACCGCGCTGCAGGACACCAGCGTGGCCGCGTCGTCGATCTCCTCGGACAGCGCCGAGGGCGGCAAGCTGGCGGCGCAGACGCTGGCGAAGCTGGTCGGCGACAAGCCGGGTTCGGTGCTGGTGCTCGACACCATCGCCGGGACCTCGACCACGAACGCCCGCGCCAAGGGCTTCGAGGACGAGCTGAAGAACCACCCGAACCTGAAGTCGGCGGGTGTGCAGTTCACCCAGAACGAGCCGGACCAGGCCGCGACGAAGGTGACCGCGGCGCTCTCGTCCACGCCGGACCTGGTGGGCATCTTCGCCACCAACCTGAACACCGGCGAGGGCGCGGCGACCGGGCTGCGCAACGCGCACAAGATCGGGGCGGTCAACCTGGTCGGGTTCGACGCCAGTCCGTCCGAAGTGGAGGGTCTGCGGAAGGGCGAGTACCAGGCCCTCATCGCGCAGGACCCGGCGTCGATCGGCCAGCAGGGCGTGCAGCAGGCGGTGAACGCCCTGGAAGGCAAGGCCGTGACCCGCAACCTGACCGCGGCCCTGCACCCGATCACCAAGGCCGACCTGGACGCGAACGCGCAGTACTTCTACAAGCAGCAGTGCTGATTTCGCGGCGCTGATTTCGCGGCGTTGAAGTGCCCTCAAGGCCACCTTACCGGCGTCTGACGCCCGTAAGGTGGCCTTGACGGCTTTTGGGGTCAGGGTGGCGCAGGTCTCTGAAGGCCACCTTCAGAGACCTGAACGCCCCAAACTCGGCCTTCGCGTCCCAGTACCTCCAGCCTCGACATGCCGTGAAGGCCTCCTTCACGGCATTGAGCGCTGCGAAGGCCCCCTTCACGGCGCTCAGTGCCGGTAAGGACCCCTTCACGGCGTGAGAGTCCCTCAAGGTGGCCTTCAGAGGCTCGACGGCAGCGCAGAATTCCCGGCATGTCCCGAACGGAGCGTCCGGGACGTTTGGGGGCCGTCGCGGTTCCTGGCCGGGTGGGCAGGACGGGATCGGCCGATCGGCCGAGGGCGGCGGGCCCGCGCATGACCGTCTGCCCGAAGTACGCGGGGTCCGGTCTCGGACAAGATCGTCATCGCCGGGCGGGCACGGTCGGCCGACCACGACCGTGTCACCGGCGAAACGGCACCACCACCCGAGAGCGAAGGACCGCCGACCCCATGCCGCACCACCTCGTGCACGTGCTCGCCGAGGGCCAGGGCGCCCTCACCCACGGGCTGGGCCTCGGCCTCGGCCTGGTCCTGGCCCTCGCCGGGCTCGCCTACCTGGGCTTCTTCCTGTGGGCACTGTTCAGCATCCTGGGCGCCCGCATCGGCTGCGGGGCGACGCTCCTCTGGCTGATCGTGATCTTCTCGCTGCCGTTCATCGGCAGCCTGCTGTGGTACGTCGTGGGCCGCAAGAGCGTCGATCCACACCTCAGGTGACCGGCGCACCACCCACTGGCGACAGGCGAGACGCCGCCGTTCGCGCGACAATCGGGGTGAGGAGACCCGCGACGGAAGGACCGCAGATGTCCGACTACCCGCGCGACCCCCGGCAGGCGCAGCCCGGCGTGGACGCGGCAAGGCTGTGGGCGGGCGGTGTCGCCACCGCGGTGGTGGCCGCGCTGATCGCCATCGTCGGGCTGCTGATCGCCAGGGGGATCTTCGCGGTGGAGGTGCTCGCACCCAAGGGCGACGGCGTCTGGGGCAACGCCAGCACCACGACCTACGCCGTGGTGGCCGCGATCGTCGCCCTGCTCGCCACCGGGCTGATGCACCTGCTGAGCGTGGCGACGCCGGCGCCCGGCCAGTTCTTCGGCTGGATCATGGTGCTGGCCACCGCGATCGCGGTGGTGCTGCCGCTGAGCCTGACCGTGAACGTCAGCGCGAAGATCGCGACCGCGCTGATCAACCTGGTGATCGGGCTGGCGATCGCGGTCATCGTGAGCAGCATGGCGGCGAACGCGCGCACGCGGTACCGGCGCACCACGCCCGAGCAGGCGCCGACGCGCCAGTGGGACCGTCCCGAACCCCCTTCGCGGTACTACGACAGCTGACCGTCCTCTGTAGACGGTCTAGTGCTGCGACTCGGCCAGCAGCCGCAGGGCGAGCGCCTTGAGTTCCGGGCTCGCGGTGGCGGCGTTCCCGGCATCGAACGGCGGACGCGGGTCGTACTCGACGGCGAGCTGGATGCCGCGGGCGACGTCGTCACCGGCGAGCAGCGAGGCGAGGTACAGCGCGAGGTCGATGCCCGCGGACACGCCGGCGGCGGTGATGATCTTGCCCGCCCGCACGTACCGCTCGGGCACGTACCGCACGCCGAACGTGCTCTCCAGGTAGTCCGCCGAGGCCCAGTAGGTGGTCGCGCGGTCGCGAAGCAGCCCGGCGGCGCCGAGGATCAGCGAGCCGGTACAGACCGACGTGGTCCACGTCGTGTGCTTGTCGACGCGGCGGATCCAGTCGAGCAGGACCGGATTCCGCATCGCGGCGACCGTGCCCCGGTTGCCCGCGCCCGGCACCAGCAGCACGTCCAGCCGGTCCACCTCGGCCACCGACCGCTCGGCGAGCACCGCGGCCTGCCGGGTGTCGGTGCGCACCGGGCCGCGGTGCTCGGCGATCATCGTCACGGTCGCGCCCGGCAGCCGGGAGAGCACCTCCGCGGGCCCGGTCGGGTCCAGCAGGCTGAAACCGTCGTAGAGCAGGATGCCGATCCGCGGGCCCCGGGTCCCGGCGTTCGCGGTACCGGCGGTGAGGCCCAACGCCGCGGTCGCCGCCGCGCCCGCCAGCACCGTTCTGCGGGTGGTCTTCGCACTCGTCATACCGCGGGAGTCTGCGCGGCTCGCGTGGCCAGTGGGCGCGGCATGTCCGTCATCCGGCGAAGCATGTCCCCGGTGACCCCGTAGTGGTCGAGAAACGCCTGCCGCAGGGTCCCCGCCGAGGTGAACCCGCATCGGCGGGCCACCGCGGACAACGGCAGCCCGCTCCCGCGCGCCAGGTGCGCGGCGGCCTCGGTACGGGCGGCCCGCACCACGCGGGCCGGGGTGCTGCCCAGCTGCGTGGTGAACAGCCGGGTGAGGTGCCGGGTGGTGACCCCGGCCCGCGCCGCCAGCGCGCGCGGGCCGAGATCGCCGTCCAGATGCGCGGCGATGTGGCCGAGCAGGTCGCGCACCACCCGGTTGCCCGGCGGCGGAGCGGCCAGGAACATGCTGATCTGCGCCTGGTCGGCCGGGCGGTGCAGGTAGGTCACCAGTTCGCGGGCGACCTCGCGGGCCAGGCTCGGGCCGTGATCCTCCTCGATCAGCGCGAGCGTGAGATCCAGCGCGCTGGTGACCCCGGCCGAGGTGTAGACGTCGCCGTCCCGGATGTAGAGCGGCGCGGAATCCACCGTCACCGCGGGAAACCGCGCGGCCAGCAGCTCGCCGTAGCCCCAGTGCGTGGTGACCCGCCGCCGGTCCAGCAGTCCGGCCGCGGCCAGCACGAACGTGCCCGTGCACACCGACGCGATCCGCCTGCTCCGCCCAGCCAGCCGCCGCACCTGGGTCAGCAGCCGCTCGTCCACCGCCGCCTTCGGTGTCCCGGCCCCGCCGACCACCAGCATCGTGTCGATCCGCCCGGTCACCGCGGCGAGCCGCCGCGCGCCGGCCAGCACGATCCCGGACGAACTGCGTGTGTCCGCCCCGGCGACCGTCGCCAGCTCCACGGCGTACCGGGGCACGGCCCCGTGCGAGTTCGCGATCTCCAGCGCCCCGCTGGGACACGCCACGTCGAGGATCTGCGCGTCGTCGTACGCGACGATCACCATCCGCCGTACCGATCGTTCTTGGCTCCCCATAACGAAAACCTACCGCCGGGAACCCGCTCGGAACCGGCCGCGAAACCCGGACGCGTGTTCTCCGCGTCACGCCCGGTTAGACTCTCCTTCCCCACCTGACCCGACGTGGCGCCGAGGGGAGGCCCGACATCCGTGCTGCCGAAACGCGCGGCCCCGCCCGCCGATCCCCTGCCCGTGCTCGCCGCCGCCCGCCGGATCACCCACGACCTGATGGACGGCCTGGCCGGGGCACACGCCCGCCGGGCCGCGCACGGCCTGCGGAAGCTGTTCGGCGTGCCGGGTCTCGGGCTGGCGGACCTGTCCGGGTCGCTGCTGTGGTCCGGTCGTCCCGGTCCGGACGACCTCGTCTCGAAGGTGCTCGAAGAGGCGCTGCGCAGCGAGGAACCCGGGGCGGAGGCCGGGCTGCGGGTGCTGCCCCTGCACGTGCGCGACGAGCCGGCCGGCGCGCTGCTGACCGTCGGCGACGTACCGGCCAACGTCGCCCGCGAGGCCGCCGACCTGGTGGTCCAGGCGCTGGAGCGGGGCAGGCTGGAGGCGTCCGCGGAGCGGGCGGCCGAGGCCGAGCTGCGAGCGCTGCGGGCGGAGATGTCCCCGCACTTCGTCTACAACGCGCTGACCGTGATCGCGTCCCTGGTGCGCTCGGACCCGGACCGCGCCCGCGACCTCATGCTCGACTTCGCCGACTACACGCGCTACAGCCTCGCGCGGCACGGCGAGTACACCGTGGTCGCCGAGGAGTTCCGCGCGGTCGAGACCTACCTGGCGCTGCAACGGGCGGTGCTCGGCGAACGGCTGCGCGTCCAGGTCAGGGTGGCACCGGAGGTGCTCGCCGTCGCGGTGCCGTACCTGGTGCTGGAACCGTTGGTGGAGAACGCGATCCGGCACGGGATCGAGCCGCGCTCGGCCGCCGGGCTCGTCCAGGTGCACGGACAGGCGGAAGGGAATCACTGCGTGATCACCGTCGAGGACGACGGAGTCGGGATGGCACCGGAGCGGGCCGCGGAGATACTGGCCGGGAAGGGGTCCGACGGCGGCGTCGGACTGGCCAATGTGGACAGACGACTGCGTGACGTCTACGGCGCCTGGTACGGCCTCGTGGTGGAGACCGCCGTCGACGCGGGCACCAGGGTGATCGTGCGCGTGCCCCGCTTCCAGCCAGGGGTGCTGCCGTGACTTCCGGGACAGGACTGCGTGTGCTCGCCGTGGACGATC
This sequence comes from Amycolatopsis samaneae, assembly GCF_039541975.1. Classification (NCBI taxonomy): domain Bacteria; kingdom Bacillati; phylum Actinomycetota; class Actinomycetes; order Pseudonocardiales; family Pseudonocardiaceae; genus Amycolatopsis; species Amycolatopsis samaneae. The sequence goes on along the minus strand of NZ_BAABHG010000003.1, from coordinate 294,642 downwards.
TGGCGCCCGCGCTCGACGAGCTGTGCCGGATGCTGCGCGAGGCGCCCGAGGTCGGCGAGGTCGTCGGTGCCGGGGACGCGCTGAAGGCGTTGAAACTCCTTCAGGCGGACCATTTCGACGCGGTGTTCCTCGACATCTCCATGCCCGGCCTCGACGGGCTGGAACTGGCGTCGCTGCTGGCGAAGCTGTCCGAACCGCCGGTGATCGTGTTCGTCACCGCGCACGACGGGCACGCGGTCACCGCCTACGGCATCGGCGCGGTCGACTACCTGCTCAAGCCGGTCCGCGCCGAACGACTGTCGGCCGCGCTGGCGAAGGTGACGCGCATGGCGGCCCCGTCGCGTCCGGCGCCCGACGCGATGGCCGCGCTGCCGGTCGAGGCGGGCGGCCGGACCCGGTACGTGCGGCGCGACGACGTCCTGTTCGCCGAGGCGCACGGCGACTACGTCCGGCTGCACACCAAGAGCGGGGTGCACGTGGTGCGGATGCCGATCTCGCGGCTGGAGGAGTACTGGGAGGGCACCGGGTTCAGCCGGGTGCACCGCGGTTTCCTGCTGGCCGTCGACGCGGTGCTGGAGCTGCGCAGCGACACCACCGGCGGGCTGCTCGCGCACACCGAGGCCGGGGACGTCCCGGTCAGCCGCCGGCACGCGCGCGACCTGCGGGACCGGCTCCTGGAGGCCGCGCAGCGCGGCCAGCTCGGACCGCGGCGATGAGCCGGGTCCGGCGGGTCGCGGTCACCAGCCCGCAGACCCGGCTCGCGCACGCGCGGCGGCAGGCGCGCGGACGCTGGCGGCAGCCCCGGCTGCGCGCGGCGGACGCCCAGCGCGCTTCCGAGCTGTACCGGGCACAGCGGCGGCGCGGGATTCCGGCGCTGGTACTGATCTTCGCGCTGCTGCTCGGGCTGCCCGCCGTGTTCGCGCTGTTCCCCGGGCTGGACTCGGTGCGGCTGTGGGGAGTCCCGCTGTCGTGGCTGCTGATCGCGGTCCTGCCCTACCCGGCCATGGCGCTGCTGGCCCGCTGGCAACTGCGCCGCGCCGAACGCCTCGAGGACGACCCGTGATCCCCGGCGGACGAACGCCCCAATGTGGCATTGGGTGCGCTCAACGCACCCAATGCGGCGTTCGGTGCGCTGGACGCACCGAACGCCACATTGGGGCGCTTGGGCCACGGCGGGTCGGGACGCTGCCGCAGAAGCCCGCCCTGGCAGCGGGTCCCGACCGGCTCGGGCGATGTGCTGAAGGACGCCTTCGGTGCACTCATCGCACTGAAGGCGTCCTTCAGCACGCCCAACGCACTGAAAGCGTCCTTCAGCTCCCGCGCGCCCGTGCTCTGAAGGCCACCTTGAGGGCGTTCAGGTCCCTGAAGGTGGCCTTCAGAGACCTGCCGACCCCAGCCCAGTCGAGCCGCACGGACCACGGCGACCACCACGACCACGGCGGGAAAACCTAGTGGGGATCGCGTTCGCGGTCGCGCCCGTGGTGGCGGTGACGTTGCTGATCGGGATCCGGGGCGTCGCGGCGATGCGGACGACGTCGGACTTCCTCGTCGCGTCCCGCCGGGTGTCGCCGCTGGTGAACTCGGCCGCGGTGTCCGGCGAATACCTGTCGGCGGCGTCGTTCCTCGGGGTGGCCGGGCTCGTGGTGAAGGACGGGGTCGGCGCGCTCTGGTACCCGGTCGGCTTCACCGCGGGCTACATCGCGATGCTCGTGCTGGTCGCGGCGCCGATGCGGCGCTCGGGCGCGCTCACCGTGCCGGACTTCGCCGAGGCGCGGCTGGCCTCGCCCGCGCTGCGCAGGCTGTCGGCGGTGGTCATCCTCGTGATCGGCACGATCTACGTGCTCCCCCAGTTCCGCACCGCGGGCCTGGTGCTCAAGGCGGTCGGCGGCACGCCGTACTGGGTCGGGGTCGTGATCGCCGGGACGGCGGTGAGCGTGACGCTCGCGCTCGGCGGCATGCGCGCGGCGACCTACGTGCAGGCGTTCCAGTTCGTGCTGAAGCTGCTGTTGTTCCTGGTCCCGGCGATCTGGCTGGTGCTGCAGGCGGGCGCGGTCAACCGGGACGCCGCGCTGCACCCGGTGGAGTTCACCCGGTTCGGGCACGACACCACGGTTTCCTTCGAGATCGACACGACCCTGCGGATCACCGAGCCGACGACGCTGCGTACCCCGGACGGCGGCACCCGCGTCGTCCCGCCCGGCGAACTCTCCTTGAGCAGCAAGGACAAACTGACCTTCGCCGCGGGGACGCCGGTGCCCTCGGTCCCGGGGGTCGCACCGCTGGGCGGGGCCGACTGGCAGCGCCCGCTGCTGGATCTGGGCGATCAGGGGTACCCGCTGCTGAGCACCTGGTCGATCCTGATCGCGATCATGCTGGGCACGATGGGCCTGCCGCACGTGCTGATGCGCTTCCACACCAGCCCGGACGGCCGCGCGGCCCGCCGGACCGCGGCGATCACCGTGGCGCTGCTCGGCGTGTTCTACCTGTTCCCCGGGATCTACGGGGTACTCGGCCGGGTACTGGTACCCCAGCTCTATCTTTCCGGCGGTACCGACACCGTCGTCGTCGCTCTTCCGTCCCAAGTGGACACCGGATGGGCGGGCCAGCTGTTCACCGCGCTGCTCACCGCGGGCGCGTTCGCGGCGTTCCTGGCGACGTCGCTGGGCCTGCTGCTGGTGATGTCCGGGGCGCTGGCCTACGACCTGATGCCCGGCGGGCTGCGGCGGCTGCGGGTGACGGTGGTCGTGGTCGCGGGCGTGATGGTGCTGCTCGCGCTGCCGTCTGCGCGGTTCGGCGCGGGCGAGCTGGTCACCTGGGGATTCACCGTGGCGGCCTCGACGTTCTGCCCGCTGCTGGTGCTCGGCATCTGGTGGCCGCGGCTGACCGCGGCGGGCGGGATCGCCGGGGTGCTCGCCGGGCTGCTGGCCTCGTCGGGCTCGTTCCTGTTCTCGCTGGCCGGGCCCAAACTGCACGGCTGGGTGGCGATCTTGGTGGCCCAACCGGCACTCTGGTCGGTACCGGTGGCATTCGGCGTAATGATGCTGGTCTCTTCGCGCGGCAGGCCACCTTCCTGGTCGACCGCGGCCATGCTGCGGCTGCATCTGCACGAGCGCCGTTCGTCCCCGGCCGCCCGCCGTTCGTCGACCGTTCGTCGTCGGAGCCCGCGTTTGAACCGCTGACGGTTCCCTCCCCCACCCGGTGTCCCTACCGTGGCGCGCACCACATTCGCAGTGCCGCGAGGAGACGCCGATGAGCACCACAGACACCGACGTGACCGGCGGGCCACCGGACGCCTCGGTCTGGGAAAAGGCCCACGACAGCGCGGAATTCCGGGAGTTGCGGAGCAGGCTGCGCCGCTTCGTCTTCCCGATGGCGATCCTGTTCCTCGCCTGGTACCTGCTCTACGTCCTGCTCGCCGACTACGCGCACGGGTTCATGAGCACCAAGCTGTTCGGCAACATCACCGTCGGCCTGGTCTTCGGCCTGCTCCAGTTCGTGTCGACGTTCCTGATCACCTGGCTGTACGTCCGGTACGCCAACAAGAAGCTCGACCCGGTGGCCGAGAAGATCCGCGCGGACATCGAGGAGCAGGCATGAGCAGCACACTCGCGGCGGGCGTCGAGGGCAGCAGCCCGGCCCTGAACATCATCATCTTCGCGCTGTTCGTGCTGATCACGCTGGTGATCGTGTTTTGCGCGAGCCGGAACACGAAGACGGCGTCGGACTACTACGCCGCCGGTCGCGCGTTCACCGGTCCGCAGAACGGCATCGCGATCTCGGGTGATTATCTTTCGGCGGCGTCGTTCCTCGGTATCGCCGGGGCGATCGCGGTCTACGGGTATGACGGGTTCCTGTATTCGATCGGGTTCCTGGTGGCGTGGCTGGTCGCGCTGCTGCTGGTCGCGGAACTGTTGCGCAACACGGGAAAGTTCACCATGGGCGACGTGCTCGCCTTCCGGATGAAGCAACGTCCGGTGCGGGCCGCGGCCGCGATCTCGACGCTGGCCGTGTCCTTCTTCTACCTGCTCGCCCAGATGGCGGGCGCGGGCGGGCTCGTCGCGCTGCTGCTCGGCATCGAGGGCAAGACCGGCCAGACGCTGGTGATCGTCGTCGTCGGCATCATCATGATCGCGTACGTGTTGATCGGCGGGATGAAGGGCACCACCTGGGTGCAGATCATCAAGGCCGCCTTGCTCATCATCGGCGCGCTGGCGATGACGCTGTGGGTGCTCGGCAAGTACGGCTTCAACTTCTCCAGCCTGTTGCAGGCCGCCGTGGACAAGGGCGGCAAGGCCGGGGAGGCGCTGCTCGGGCCGGGCAAGCAGTACGGCACCAACGGAACGACCAAACTGGACTTCTTCTCGCTCGGGATCGCGCTGGTGCTGGGCACCGCGGGCCTGCCGCACGTGCTGATGCGCTTCTACACGGTGCCGACCGCCCGCGAGGCGCGGCGTTCGGTGGTGTGGGCGATCGTGCTGATCGGCGTGTTCTACCTGTTCACGCTCGTGCTCGGCTACGGCGCCGGCGCGCTGGTCGGCCCGGACAAGATCAAGGCCGCGCCCGGCGGGGTGAACTCGGCGGCGCCGCTGCTCGCGCTCGAACTCGGCGGGCCGGTGCTGCTGGGCCTGATCGCCGCGATCGCGTTCGCGACGATCCTCGCGGTGGTCGCGGGCCTGACCATCACCGCGTCGGCCTCGTTCGCCCACGACGTCTACGCGAGCGTGGTCAAGAAGGGCAAGGCGACGCCGGGTTCGGAGGTGCGCGTCGCGCGGATCACCGCGCTGGTGATCGGCGCGGTGGCGATCGTCGGCGGCATCCTGGCGAACGGGCAGAACGTGGCGTTCCTGGTGGCGCTGGCGTTCGCGGTCGCGGCGTCGGCGAACCTGCCGACGATCCTCTACTCGCTGTTCTGGAAACGCTTCAACACCCAGGGCGCGCTGTGGTCGATCTACGGCGGTCTGATCGTCACCATCGTGCTCATCGTCTTCTCCCCCGCGGTGTCCGGGAAGCCGATCGACCCGAAGACGGGCAAGAGCGCGTCGATGATCCAGGGTGTCGACTTCCACTGGTTCCCGCTGGACAACCCGGGCCTGGTGTCCATCCCGATCGCGTTCTTCCTCGGCTGGCTCGGCACCGTGCTGTCGAAGGAGCACGACGAAAAGAAGTACGCCGAGATGGAGGTCCGCTCGCTGACCGGGGCCGGCGCCGAAAAGGCCGTCTCCCACTGAGACCCCGGGGGCGCCAGGAGGTGCCGCGCCCAACCGCCTCCTGGTAGCTCCCGGCCAAGTTCCGTGAATGCCACATTGAGGGACTCTGAGTCCCTCAATGTGGCATTCACGGACTTTCCCGGTCAGTACGGGAGCGTTCCGTCGGCCAAGTCGCCGAGGACGGACCGGATATGGGCCTGCGTGTGCCTCCAGAGCCCGGCACCCAGCGAGATCCGCGCTACCCCCAGTTCAGCGAGCGCGGCGATTCCGGGGCCACCGGGGAGGGCGGAGACGTTGACCGCGCCGGGCGCGACCGCGCGGACGAACTCGCCCAGCACCTCGGGCGAGCGCACCAGGATCGGGTAGACGCAGTCCGCCCCGGCCGCCAGATACGCCTTCGCCCTGGCGATCGCGTCGTCCAGTACCGCGTTCTCGTCCTCGGCGCCGAGGAAGACGTCGACCCTGGCGTTGATCACCAGCGCGTCCCCCGCCGCCTTCCGCAGGTCCGCGACGCGCGCGGCCTGGGCTTCGACCGGCCGCACCCCGCCCGCGACGTGGTCGGTGTCCTCGAAGTTGAGACCGGCAGCGCCCGCGTCCACCAGTCGTTCGGCCAGTTCCGGCGCGGCGAGGCCGTACCCGGATTCGGCGTCCACGGTGACCGGCACCGACACCGCGCGGGCGATCCTGGCGGCCGCGGCGAACATCTCGTCCACCGGGGCCGCCTCGCCGTCCGGATAGCCGAGTGCCGCCGCGACCGCGACCGAACTCGTTGCCACCACGGGGAAACCGGCCTGCTCGACCAGCCGCGCGGTATCCACGTCCCAAGCGTTCGGCAGGACGAGGGGCTTGCCGGGGACGTGCAGCGCCCGCAGGGCCCGCGCGGTCACGCGTCCCGCTTCGGGAGCGGCGCGTGGCTGGTGACCTGCATGCGGTTCCAGCTGTTGATCGCGATGACCTCCCAGGCCACCGCGCGGTACTGCTCCTCGGTGAACACCCGCGTCGCCTCGGCGTAGACGTCGTCGGGCACGTCCTGAAGCTGCGACACCTTCGTCATCGCCTCGGTCAGTGCCAGCGCGGCGCGCTCCTGCTCGGTGAACAGCTCGGTCTCGCGCCAGCCGTCGAGCACGAACAGCCGCCGCGGCGACTCGCCGTGCTGAATGGCGTCGTTGCTGTGCATGTCCAGGCAGAACGCGCAGCCGTTGATCTGGGAGGCCCGCATCTTGACCAGTTCGAGCAGCTTCTGGTCGATGCCCGCGTTGGCGGCCGCCTTCTCCACGGCCTGCTGCAGCTTCGACATGGCTTGGTAGATCTCCGGGACCTGCTGTGACAGGGCGATTCGCTTCGTCATGTCATAGACGTTAGCGCCGACTGGACCACGTGTATGGTCCAGTCACATGGCAGTTTCGTGGTCCAGTTCGGGAATAGACGTCCACCTCGCCTGGCGGCGCGAGACGGGCCGGACCGGGCTCGCGGCGGCGATCCGCGCGGCGATCCGGGAAGGCCGCTGGCAGCCCGGCGCCACGGTCCCGTCGACGCGCGCGCTCGCCCAGGACCTCGGCGTCGCGCGGGGCACCGTCACCAGGGTCTACGCCGACCTCGCCGCCGAGGGCTACCTGCGCACGGCCCAGGGCGCGCCGACGCGGGTCGCGACCGCGGGCACCCTGCCACAGTCGGCGCCCCGGCCCACGCCGTGGGATCCCGCGCCGCGCTGGGACCTCCGCCCCGGCAGGCCCGATCTGACCGCGTTCCCCCGCGCGGAGTGGCTCGCCGCGACCCGGCGCGCGCTGCACGAGATGCCCGCGACGGAACTGGGGTACTCCAACGAACTCGGCGTGCCCCGGCTGCGGGAAACGCTGGCGGGTTACCTCGCGCGCAGCCGGGGCGTGCTCGCCGATCCGGCGCGGATCGCGGTGTGCAACGGATACTCGCACGCGCTCGCGCTGCTGACGCAGGTCCTGCGGGGACGCGGCGCGGCGGAGATCGCGTTCGAGAACCCGTCGCTGTACCTCTTCCGGGACATCGTCGCGGCCAACGGCTCCCGCGTCGTCGGGGTGGAGGTGGACGAGCACGGCATCGACGTGTCCGCTGTGGGCAGTCCGGCGGTGGTGGTGACCGCCGCGCACCAGTACCCGATGGGCGTGCCGCTCGCGCCGCACCGGCGCGCGGAGCTGACCCGGTGGGCGAACGATTCCGGCGCGTTCGTACTCGAAGACGACTACGACGGCGAATTCCGCTTCGACAGCCAGCAGGTCGGCGCCTTGCAGGCACTCGCGCCCGAACGCGTGGTGTACGCGGGCACCGCGAGCAAAACGCTCGCGCCGGCCCTGCGGCTGTCCTGGCTGGTGTTGCCCCGTTCGCTCGTCGAACCGGTGCGCGCGGCCATGCTCGACAGTGGGACGCGGCCGCCGGTGCTGCACCAGCTGGCACTGGCGGAGCTGATCGACTCCGGCGGCTACGACCGGCAGGTCCGCCGTCGCCGCACCGAGTACCGGTCCCGGCGCGACCGGTTGCTGGCCATGCTGCCGGAAAACCTTGCCCCGCGCGGGATTTCGGCCGGGCTGCACCTGGTGCTCATGCTGCCGGAGGACGGGCCGACGGAGGCGGAGGTGCTCGCGTCCTGCCGCCGCCGCGCGATCGGCATCGAGGGCCTGGGCAGCTACTGGATGGATTCCCCTCGGCCCGGCGGTCTGATCGTCGGGTACGGCGCGGCGCCGAAACACGCGTTCAACGGCGCGGCGCAGACGCTCGTCGAAGCGTTGTGGGAGGTTACGCCATGAGCAAACTCGTGGCTTCCGGGCCGAGGTTCCGCCTATCGTCAGCGGGGTGAAGATCACCTCGCTCACCCCACGACTGCACCTGCTCGAATTCGAAATCGGCCAGGCCTATCTGTGGGCCGACGATGACGGCTTGACACTCGTCGACACCGGAATCGTCGGCTCGGGCGACGCGATCCGGGACGCGATCACCGAACTCGGCTCCGGCGCGCTCACCCGCGTCGTCATCACCCACTTCCACGGCGACCACGCCGGTTCGGCGGCGGAGATCGCGTCGTGGTCGGACGCGCCGGTCATCGCGCACCGGCTCGACGCGCCGGTCATCCGGGGCGAGGCCGCACCGCCGCTGCCGAACCTGCTCGACTGGGAACGTCCGCTGTTCGAGCAGGCCAAGCAGCACCTGACCGGGCCGCCGGCCCGCGTCGATCAGGAGGCCGAGGACGGCGACGTGCTCGATTTCGGCGGCGGGGCAAGGATTCTCTGGATCCCCGGCCACACCGAGGGCAGTATCGCGGTCCACCTCCCCGAGCACCGCGTCCTGTTCACCGGGGACACCGTCGCGACCTGGCCGGACCCGGTGCTCGGGCCGTTCAACGTCGACCGCGAACGCGCCATCGCCTCGGTGGGCACCCTGGCGGACGTGGACGCCGAGATCGCCTGCTTCGGCCACGGCGCCCCGCTTCTGAGCGGCGCCCAGTCCCGCCTCCGCGCCCTGCACACCCAGCTCACGTCCTGAGGTGGCCCAAGCGCCCCAATGTGGCATTGGGTGCGTTGGACGCAGCGAATGTGGCGTTCGGTGCTCCACTCCTTGCCCCCACCACCACCCTCAACGGAGACGCTCCGCGTCCGGCCCCGATTCCACGCACCGAACGCCACATTGGGGCGCATGTCCCCGGGCAGGTGCGCCTGGAGTCCTCTGTGGACGGAGCAGCGGGGCCGTGGGGCAGCGGGCAGCGGGCCGTGGGCCGTGGGCGGAACACCGAGGGACGCCCTGGGTGCGTTCGGTGCGACGGGGGCGTCCCTCGGTGCGGCCAACGCACCGAAGGCGTCCCTCGGTGCCAAGCCCCGCCCCCGAAGTGGCCCGGAGAAAGTCCGTGGGGGCCTCCTTGAGGGACCTAGAGTCCCTCAAGGAGGCCCCCACGGACCGTCCGACAGCTCAGAACCAGCAGGTGACGCGGGCGCGGTGGATGTCGGTGGTGAGCACCGGCCTGCCGTCGACCGGCGCCGGGCCGCCGGGAGGCGCCTTCGGGTCCGGCTGGATGCCGCCAGCGGCCACCTTGTCCAGCGTGGCCAGCCCCGCGTCGTCGACCGTGCCGAAGATCGTGTAGTTCGGCTTCAGCGCGGAATCGCCGTAGACGACGAAGAACTGACTGCCGTTGGTGGCCGGTCCGGCGTTGGCCATCGCGAGCACACCCCGCGCGTAGACCTTGCGCGCGCCGGTCGGATCGCTGGGCGCGGGCGGCAGGTCGGTCGGCAGTTCGTCCTTGTACTTGTAGCCCGGCCCGCCCTCGCCGGTCCCGGTCGGGTCCCCGCACTGAAGCACCTTCAGCGTCGGGTACGCGGTGAGCCGGTGACACGTCGTCCGGTCGTAGAACCGGTGCGTGGTCAGGTGCAGGAAGCTCTGCACGGTGCACGGCGCCTTCGCGCGGTCCAGGGTCAGGCCGATGGTGCCCTGGTTCGTCGAAAGCCGGACACGGGGCTTGCCCCAGCTCGGGGTGTGCCGGGGATCCGGCGGCAGCGGGACGGGACGCGCGGCCGGGTCGTCCGGCGTTTCGGTGTACTGGCACGGGCCGTGCGTGACCTTCGGCGGCGCGGTGGCCTCCGAAGACGCCGACGCCATCGGGGCGCCCAGCGCGAGCATCAGCCCGGAACCCAGCACTGCCACGACGATCTTGGTGAGTCTCTGCACGGTGCCTGCCTCCCAGTCACAGACGAAGGGACGCAACATACCAGGGAGACCACGTCCGGCCCCAGGTCCGGAATTCGGTCAGCGGCGCAGATCCTCGATCAGCGCGTCCGCCGCGGCGAAGGGGTCCAGTTCCCTGGCGACCACGCGGTCGGCGAGCCCGGCGAGCCGGTCACCGTGGCGCAGGTCGGCGAGCTCGGCACGCAGCCGCCGCATCGCGATGGCGGCCACCTCGTCCCTGGCCCGTGCCGCCCGGCGCCGCGGCAGTTCCGCGTGCGTCACCAGCCACTCGTGGTGCTCCGCCAGCGCACGGACGAGGTCGTCGGCCCCCTCGCCCGTCGAGGCCACCGTCCGCACGATCGGCTGACGCCAGCTTGGCCCGCGAATTTCCCTGCGTGCCAAGGAAATCATCTGTTTCAGATCGTGCACGGTGGCGTCGGCGCCGGGCCGGTCGGCCTTGTTGACGACGAACACGTCGGCGATCTCCAGCACGCCGGCCTTGGCCGCCTGGATCCCGTCGCCCATTCCCGGCGCGAGCAGCACCACGGTCGTGTCGGCGAGCTTCACGACGTCCACTTCGGACTGTCCAACCCCGACGGTCTCGATGAGCACGACGTCGAAACCCGCCGCGTCCAGCACCCGCACCGCCTGCGGGGTCGCCCAGGACAGCCCGCCGAGATGGCCCCGGGTGGCCATCGAGCGGATGAACACCCCGGGGTCGGTGGCGTGCTCGGTCATCCGGATCCGGTCGCCGAGCAGTGCCCCGCCGGTGAACGGCGAGGACGGGTCGATCGCCAGCACCCCGACGCGCTTCCCCGCCGCCCGCAGCGCGGTGAGCAGCGCGGACGTCGATGTCGACTTGCCGACACCGGGCGGCCCGGTCAGCCCGATCACCCGCGCGTTCCCGGTGAACGGCGTCAACGCCCGTGCGACGTCCGCGACCCTCGGGTTGGCGTCTTCGACGAGCGAGATCAGCCGGGCGATCGCGCGATGCTGCCCGTCGCGGGCCCGGCCGACCAGCTCGTCGAGATCGAAAGCAACAGCCACTAGGCCGTCGGCACCCGCAGCAGCAGCGCGTCACCCTGGCCGCCGCCACCGCACAGCGCGGCCGCGCCGAGCCCACCGCCGCGGCGCGCCAGCTCGTGGATCAGGTGCACGGCCAGCCGCGCGCCGGAGGCGCCGATCGGGTGCCCGAGCGCGATCGCGCCACCGTTGACGTTGACCTTGGCCGCGTCGACGCCCAGCTTCTCGGTGGACACCAGGCCGACCGCGGCGAACGCCTCGTTGATCTCGACCAGGTCGAGCGCGTCGGCGGTGAGCTTCTCCTTCGCCAGCGCGGCGAGGATCGCGTTCGACGGCTGCTCGTGCAGGCTCGCGTCCGGCCCGGCGACGACGCCGTGCGCGCCGATCTCGGCCAGCGGGGCGAGGCCCAGTTCCTCGGCCTTGGCCCTGCTCGCCACGACGACCGCGGCGGCGCCGTCGGAGATCTGCGAGGCGGACCCGGCGGTGATGGTGCCGTCGGAGGCGAACGCGGGACGCAGCTTGGCGAGTCCCTCGGCGGTGGTGTCCGCGCGGACGCCCTCGTCGGCCGAGAACAGGATCGGGTCACCCTTGCGCTGCGGGATGGACACCGGCGCGATCTCGTCGGCGAAGTACCCCGCCTCGGCGGCCGCGGCGGCGCGCTGGTGCGAACGCGCGGAGAACGCGTCCTGCGCTTCGCGGGTGACGCCGTAGCGGCTGTTGTACTTCTCCGTCGAGGCGCCCATGGCGACCTGGTCGAAGGCGCAGAACAGGCCGTCGTGGGCCATGTGGTCGACGAGCGTGGTGTCGCCGTACTTGAAGCCGGACCGGGACTTCGGCAGCAGGTGCGGAGCCTGGGTCATCGACTCCTGGCCGCCCGCGACGACGAGGTCGAACTCCCCCGCCCGGATGAGCTGGTCGGCCAGCGCGATCGCGTCGAGGCCGGACAGGCACACCTTGTTGACGGTCAGCGCGGGCACGTCCATCGGGATGCCGGCGGCGACGGCGGCCTGGCGCGCGGGGATCTGGCCCGCACCGGCGGTGAGCACCTGGCCCATGATCGTGTACTGCACGGCTTCGGGGGCGACACCGGCACGCTCCAGCGCGGCCTTGATCGCGACCCCGCCCAGTTGCGCGCCCGAGAAGTCCTTCAGGGAACCGAGCAATCGCCCGACGGGCGTACGGGCGGCACCCAGGATCACGGAACCGGACACGGCAGTCCTCCAAGCTTCGGCGCGAGGTCGGTCGGAACGACCATACCCAGTGGTACGGCATCTTGATGCAGCCAGTGTGAGCCGGGGCACGCCCGTTCGCGACCGTCGTCACCCCGGCGACCGCCTTATCCTCTCGTGCATGACTGACGCCCTGAAGCCTTTTGTCACGGCCATCGACCACGTGGGGATCGCGGTGCCGGATCTCGACGCCGCGATCGCGTTCCACCGCGAGCACTTCGGCCTCGAGGTGGCGCACGAGGAGGTGAACGAGGAGCAGGGCGTCCGCGAGGCGATGCTGCGCGCGCCCGGCACCGCGGGCACCGAGACGCAGATCCAGCTGCTCGCGCCGCTGCGCGAGGACTCGGCGATCGGGAAGTTCCTCGCCAAGAGCGGCCCCGGGCTGCAGCAGCTCGCCTACCGGGTGTCCGATGTGGACGCCGCGGCCGCCGCGCTGCGCGCACAGGGGCTGCGGCTGCTCTACGAGGAGGCGAAGCGGGGGACGTCGAACAGCCGCGTCAACTTCGTGCACCCGAAGGACGCGGGCGGCGTGCTCGTGGAGCTGGTCGAACCCGCGCGCGACGGCGCCCACTAAGCAGGGGCGCGGCCGTTACGCCCGGTCAACGCGTCGGCGATGAACTTCAGCTCGGCGTCCATGTCGGAGGGCTGGGTATCGGCGTGCCGCGCGGTCGCGTGGCGGTGCGTGACGGCCCTGGCCAGCAGGCCGGACGCGCTGTCCACGTCCGCGATCGGCAGGACGCCGCCGGTGGCGGTGACGATCACCGCGCGCACCTGACGCACCAGGAGCTGGAACCGCGCCAGCAGCGCGTCGCGCACGGCGTGGTGGGTGTCGGCCTCGCGCCAGAGCAGATGTGAGAGCACGCGCGACCCGGTGAACCGGCGGTCCAGCTCGCGCACCAGCCTGCCGAGGCTGCCCGCCACGTCGCCGGGGATGACGAGGGTGGCGGGCTCGATGCGTTCCTCCGGCAGCCGTTCGACCAGCGCCGTCAGCAGGTCGGCCTTGCGCTTGAAGTAGTAGTGCACCAGCCCCTTCGGCACCCCGGCACGCTCCGCGATGCGAGAGGTCGGGGTGGCGTCGAAGCCCGACTCGGCGAAGAGGGCTTCCGCCGCGCGCAGGATGCGCTCCTTCGCCGAGTCGTCCTCCATGACTACTCCTTCGTAGCGCCCTGTTCCTGGGTAGGACTCAGTGTGACCCGGCCATCCGGTGCGCCGCCTGTGCGACCGGCATCGCGACCGCGCCGGCGATCACGACCAGCACACCGGCGACCCACGAGGTCCAGGACGCCCCGTTGAATTCGGTGTACCCGATCACCCAGGGCGCGAGGAACATCAACACGCCCAGCACGATCTGGATGCCTTCGCCGTAAACCATGCCAGGCATGGCAAGCGACGCGAGGCCGTCGAGCGCGATCAGCGCGCCGAGAACGATCATCGTCCACATCGCGGCGGTGCTCGTGCTCAGCCAAAGGGGTGAAAGCGCGGCAACGACCCCGATGACCACCTCCGCCCAGTCATGGGGGCGGCTCCAAGGGCGCGTCGACACTTCGTTCATCGTGCTCACCTCCAGTGGAGAACTCCGGTTCCACAGTGCTTCCGCTGCTCCGATCGTCCTCTTGGTTGGCCAGCCGGTCAAGACGGATGAGCAGGGGTTTCGCCGGGTTTTGTGGGGTTCCTACGGGGTTTCGCCGGGCGCGTGTGCGCTTACTCTCGTACTGTTGCCGCCACGAGTTACTGGCGAGTAATTTGATCCGCCAACGCCGCACCGTGGAGGTTCGATGACTGAGCTCGGCGAAATCCAGCAGGCCATCCTGACCGGCGACACCACCGCGGTGGGTTCGCTGCCGATGCCCGAGAGCTACCGGGGAGTGACCGTCCACGCGGACGAGGTCGGCATGTTCGAAGACCTGCCCAGCAGGGAGAAGGACCCGCGCAAGTCGCTGCACGTCGACGAGGTGCCGATCCCCGAGCTCGGCCCCGGCGAGGCGCTGGTCGCGGTGTTCGCCAGCGCGATCAACTACAACACCGTCTGGACCTCGATCTTCGAGCCGATCCCGACGTTCAAGTTCCTCCAGCGCTACGGCAGGCTTTCGCCGCTGGCCAAGCGCCACGACCTGCCGTACCACGTGGTCGGCTCGGACCTGTCCGGCGTCGTGCTGCGCACCGGCGTCGGCGTGCACAACTGGAAGCCGGGCGACGAGGTCGTCGCGCACTGCCTCAACGTCGAGCTGGAGGGCCCGGACGGGCACAACGACACGATGCTCGACACCGAGCAGCGGATCTGGGGCTTCGAGACGAACTTCGGCGGCCTGGCCGAGATCGCGCTCGTCAAGGCCAACCAGCTGATGCCCAAGCCCGCGCACCTGACCTGGGAGGAGGCCGCCTCGCCAGGGCTGGTGAACTCCACCGCGTACCGCCAGCTCGTCTCGCGCAACGGCGCGGACATGAAGCAGGGCGACGTGGTGCTGATCTGGGGCGCTTCCGGCGGGCTCGGCTCGTACGCGACGCAGTACGCGCTCAACGGCGGCGCGATCCCGGTGTGCGTGGTGTCCAGCCCGGAGAAGGCCGCGATCTGCCGCAAGCTCGGCGCCGAGCTGATCATCGACCGCAACGCCGAGGGATACCGGTTCTGGAAGGACGAGAACACCCAGGACCCGAAGGAATGGCAGCGGTTCGGTGCGAAGATCCGCGAGCTGACCGGCGGCGAGGACCCGGACATCGTGTTCGAGCACCCGGGCCGCGAGACCTTCGGCGCGTCCGTGTACGCCGCGCGCAAGGGCGGCACGATCGTCACCTGCGCCTCGACGTCGGGCTTCATGCACCAGTACGACAACCGGTACCTGTGGATGAACCTCAAGCGGATCATCGGCTCCCACTTCGCGAACTACCGCGAGTCGTGGGAGGCGAACCGGCTGATCTCGAAGGGTCTCATCCACCCGACGCTGTCGAAGACCTATCGCCTCGAAGAGACCGGACAGGCCGCGTTGGACGTCCACCGCAACGCGCACCAGGGCAAGGTCGGCGTCCTCGCGCTGGCCCCGGAAGAGGGTCTCGGCGTCCGTGACGAGGAACTGCGCGCCAAGCACCTCGACGCCATCAACGCCTTCCGCGGCGCGTAATCCCGGGGATCGGGCACAGCCGTGCCGCTCATCGACGTGCCCGGTGACATCGCGATGAGCAGTGTCACGTCGGTGCCGTCGCCACGCGGCGCACCAGCGCGTGCACTCACCGCAGGACACCCGCCGCGAACCGGGTGCTCACCCTTCCGGGAGACGCGAGCGACTACGGTAGAAGAATGAGCCTTGGCGAGGAACGGGAGCTGGTGCCGCTGGGAGCCGGCTTCGACGTGGCGAAGCGCGGGTACAGCCGGGCCCAGGTCGACGAGCACCTGGAGCGGCTGGACGGCGACCTGAAGATGCTCACCGCGGACCGGGACGCCGCCATCGCGCAGGCGGGCGACCTGGCCAGGCAGCTGGAGATCGCCCGCGGTGAGATCGCGGACCTCCGCGGCCAGGTGGACCGGCTGGCGCAGCCGCCGACGAGCGTGGAGGGCCTGTCCGAGCGCCTGCAGCGGATGCTGCGGCTGGCCCAGGACGAGGCCGCCGACACCAAGGCACGGGCCGAGGCCGAGGCCGGGCACATCCGGGCGAAGGCCGAGACCGACGCGAGCGCCATGCGCGCCCGCTACGAGCAGCTGCTCACCGAGCTCGACCTGCGGCGCAAGGAGATGGAGGCCGAGCACCGCAAGGTCCTGGAGGACGCGCGGGCCGAGGCCAAGGACATCACCGACAAGGCCAAGGCCGAGCGCGACCGGCTCGACGCGGAGTCCGAGGCGCGGCGCACCCAGGTCGAAGAGGACTTCGAGATCGCGATGGCCACGCGTCGCACCGAAGCCATGCGCGCGCTGGCCGAGCAGGAGGCGTCGAGCAAGGCCGAGGCGGCCCGCCGCGTCCGCGAAGCGACCGAGGACGCGGCCGCCATCCGCGCGAAGGTGCTCGAAGAGGAGACCGCCGCGAAGGCGGACATCGAGCGGCGCCAGCGCGAGTCGGTGGCCGACGCGAACAAGCGCAAGCAGGACTCGATCACCGAGGCCAACGCCCGACTCGCCGAGGCCGCCGACGAGGCACGCCGCCGCGTCCGCGTCGCCACCGAGGAGTCGAACCGGCGGATCACCCAGGCCAACGAGCGCGTCGAGTCGCTGCGGACGGTCCGCGCCGGGCTGGCCGAGCAGGTCCGCGCCGCGCGCACGGTGCTGGCCGAGGCGAGCACCGTGCTCGGCGACGAGCCGGAGATCCCGGCCGAGCTCATGGCACCCGCCGCCGGCGCGCCCGCGAAGCCACAGCCGAAGGCCCAGCCCGCGAAACCCGCCCAGCCGGTCGGGGCCGCGAAGGCGTCCAACGGCGGCGATTCGGAGAAGACGGTCCAGCTCAGCACCGCGAGCGTGCCCAAGCCGCAGCCTTCACCCCGGCCATCCGGAGCGCAGAAACCGACTGGCGAGTAACCTACGTCCCGACAAGGGCGGCCGACGGTCCGCGCGGGTTCGCTGAACCAGGCGTCGTCGCTGCTCACGCGGGAAGTGGCGAGCTTCGGTGGAGGTTGGCGGATGGTTGCGTATCGGACCGTGGTGGTAGGGACGGACGGCTCGGACTCGTCGTTCGCGGCGGTCGACAGGGCGGCCGCGGTCGCCGGCGACGCGGGCGCGAAACTGGTCATCACCTGCGCCTACTTCCCGGCCAGCAAACAGGACGTGGAGAAGGCGCAGGACGTGCTCGGCGACGAGGCGTACCAGGTCGTCGGATCGGCCCCGGCCGAGGACACGCTGCAGTCCGCCAGGGACCGCGCGACCAGGGCGGGCGCCAAGGACATCGACACCGTCGCGGTGAAGGGCGAGCCGGTCGAATCCCTGCGCAAGGTCGTGACGGAGCGTTCGGCGGATCTCCTGGTCGTCGGGAACCGCGGGCTCAACACCCTCGCCGGGCGCATCCTCGGCTCGGTGCCCTCGGAGGTCGCCCGCAAGTCCGGGGTGGACGTCCTGATCGTCCACACCACGTGACCGATCCCGGCGAAGCCGCGGCGGACGCCGGGCTCCAGCAGCGGCTCGAACGGATTCTGCTCGGCGGCAGGCGCAAGTACACCCGCGCGGAGGTCGCCGAGAAGGCCGGTGTGCCACCGGAACGGTCCCTGCGGCTGTGGCGCGCGCTGGGTTTCGCCTCGGTCGGCGACGACGAGGTCGTCTTCACCGACGCCGACATCGACGCCGTCCGCACGGCCGACCAGCTCGTCCAGTCCGGCCTGATCGACCAGAGCGTCGAGGTGGCGATCACCCGCACGCTCGGTCAGCACCTGTCGCGGCTGGCCGAGTGGCAGGTGCACATGCTGTGGAAGCTGATCACCGAACAGCCGGAGGTGGCCGGGAACGAACGGCAGATCGCGCGCCTGGTCGACCGGCTGCTGCCCGAACTGGAGCAGGTGCAGAACTTCGTCTGGCGCCGTCATCTCGCGGCCTACGCCGGCCGCGCGCTGGCCTCGGACGAGGATCTGGAGGAACGCACCGAGGTCGTCGGGTTCGTCGACATGGTGGGCTACACCCGGCTCACCCGGCAGATCGACGAGGACGAGCTGGGCCGGGTGCTCGACTCCTTCGAGTCGCTGACCACCGAGGTCATCGCGGAACAGCACGGACGCGTCGTGAAGATGATCGGCGACGAGGTGCTCTTCGTGGCCGACTCCGCGGCCGACGCCGCCGAGATCGCGCTGGCACTGACCGAACGGGCCGACCAAGCGGACGAGCTGCCCGCGGTCCGCGCGGGCATGGCCTCGGGCCGGATCCTCAGCCGCTACGGCGACGTCTACGGCTCGGTGGTCAACCTCGCCGCGCGGCTGACGTCGATCGCCCGGCCGGGAACCATCCTCATCGACAAGCAACTCGCCTCGGAGCTGGAGGACGAGCCCGCCTACGAGGTGCGTTCCCGGCGTCCGGTCTCGGTCCGCGGTTACAGCCGGATGCGTCCCTCGGCGCTGCGGCGGGCACGGGTGGAGCCGACCGGGATGTTCGCGACCTCCCAGGAACTCGCGGCCGAAATGCTCGGCCTCGCCGACGCCGCCGAACCGGAGGCGGACACCGGCGACGCGGCCGAGCAGGAACCGGAAACCCCTGCGGAGTACCGAAAGCGCGGCAGGCGACGTCGGCGCTGACCCCCGAACGGCCGCTGTCGGGCACGCGCTTTCCCGCTAGATTCGGTTTCACCGAGTCAATCTTCCGAGGGGGAAACACATGCGCAGTCATGCCCGCAGAACCGTGCTGGGCGCCATCGTCCTGGCCACCGCGTCGGCGCTGGTGGCGGCGCCCGCCGCGCAGGCGAGCACCGCCGGATTCACCGCTACGGACACGAAAAAGCTGCTGACGACCACCGATCTGGAAGCGATCACCACCGCGGGCGAGGACGGGGTGTGGGCGGTGGGCACCGCGCGCGACAGCCCGTTCGTCGCGCGGTGGGGCGGCCAGGCGTGGAAGTCCGAAAGCTGGACTCCTTCGGTGCTGGGCGGGCTTTCGGCCGTGGCCGCCGCCGGGCCGTCCGACGTGTGGGCGGTGGGCACCCGGCTTTCGCTGTCCCGCCAGCCGCTTCCGCTTTTCATGCACGACAACGGAAGCGGGTGGACCACGGTGGCCGGACCGCCGGACCCCGAGGGCGGTGGCCACCTGCGGAGCGTGGCCGTCGCGGCGCCGGACGACGTGTGGGCGGTGGGCACCGCGGGCCCGGACGCCACACCGCGGCCCTACGCGGCGCACTGGGACGGGCAGTCCTGGCAGGAGGTCACGCTGCCGGACAAGCAGTCGGGGGCGTTGTCGTCGGTGACGGCGGCCGGGCCGGACGACGTCTGGGTCACCGGGGAGGCCGACGTCGTCCTCGGCACCGGCCAAGCGCGTAAACAGGCGATCGTCGCCCACTGGGACGGTCAGCGGTGGACGGACGTCCCGCCGGCCGAGGAGCCGGGCGCCCCGGAGGGGATTCTGCCTATCGGGCAACGGATTTCCGCCGCCGCGCCGGATCAGGTCTGGCTCGTCGGCCAGATCCCGCAGACGTCCAGGACGGTCGTCCAGCGCTGGAACGGCTCCGAATGGACGCGGGGCCCGGCGTTGCCCGCCGAGCAGGCCCGGCCGGGGAACGCGGGACTGAGCGCCGATCCGTCGGGAGTCACGTGGGTTTCCAACTCCGCCAAGAACAGCGTCACCGGTAAACCGCGCCCGGTCTTCGCCCGCTGGTGCGACGGACAGTGGACCGACGTCCCTGTACCGTCCACAGTGGTCACCGGCAACGGCGGCGCGGTGGCCACCACCGCGGACGGCGCGACGACGTGGGCACTGGTCCGCACCGGCACGACGGGAACCCCGGTGGTGTTGCGGTACAACCGGCCGTGACCTGCCGTACCCGACCTCCGTCCACAAAGGAGTATCAGGGGCGGGGGTCGGGCACGGCCCTGATGGCGAGGAACCCGGTCGGCTCGCGAGACAGTCTCTCGTAGCCCTCGCGGTCGATCGCCGCCGCCTCCGGCCTCGGTCGCGGTTCGACCAGCCGCTCGATGAGAAAGCCCGCCGCGCGCAGTTCCTCGCACGTCTGCTCCAGCGGCGCCAGCCAGTACCGGACCCGCCAGCCCTTGCTCCACACCTCCTCGACGATCCGCTCGTCGAAGTAGTTTCCGCCGTGCCGCAACCAGTCGCCGGTGGGATGCATCCGCGAGAACACCAGTGCCCCGCCCGGCCGCAGGACGCGGCGCAGCTCCCGGAACAGGGAGACCCGGTCGTCGACGTATTCGAGCGCGAGCGCGAACAACACCAGGTCGACGGAGGCATCGGGTACCCAGTCGAGCGGATCGGCCAGGTCGTGGACGCGGAACTCGCCGGCGGGGACCCGGTGCCCGGCCAGCTCGACCATGCGCGGGCTGTGGTCCAGTCCGATCACCGTTGCCCCGCGCGCGACGAGTTCCGCGGCGTACAGGCCGGGCCCGCAGGCCACGTCGAGCACGCGGCGCCCGGCCACGTCGCCGAGCAGGTCCAGGCAGGCCGGACGGTCGCAGTGCGCGTTGTAGAGGCCGTCGCGCGCGTGGTCGAGGAACTCGTCGGCGAACACCTCGTACTGCGGCTCCTGGCCCACCATGTCGGTCATGGGTTCAGTCTGCCCCGGACGGCCCCGCACGTCGCGCCCTTATCGCCAGCACCGCGGGGGTCGGCGCGCCGCCCTCCACGAACCGGTCGAGCGTCAGGCCCGCGTCGAGGAAGGCGTGCAGGAGCGCGGGAAGCGGGGTGTGCGTGGCGCCGACCTTGTCCCGTATTCCCCGATCGGTCCAGGATTCCGTGGTCCAGTACCGGTCGAGGTAGCCGGGCCGGATCACCACCGCGCCGGGATCGCCGCGGTCGGCGAATCCACCGCAGAAACAGGGATGGACCCCCACGTGCACGAACACGCCGCCGGGGCGCAGGACCCGGGCCACCTCGCGCAGCACGGCGGGATAGCCGGGCATGTCGGTGTGCACCATCATCGCGAGGACCGCGGGCACGCTGTGGTCCCCGATCGGCAGCCGCTCGGCCTCGGCCCTCGCCACCGGCAACCGGCTTCGCGCGTGCCGCAGCATTCCGCCGGAGAGGTCGATCCCCACCGGCGTCCACCCGAGTTCGCGCACGCCCGCGGCGTGGACCCCGGTGCCACAGCCGATCTCCAGGCAGGGCCCGTGCCCCGGCCCGAGCAGACCGCGCAGCGCGGCGTCGATGCCGATCGGATCGCCGGTCCCCCTGGCGTTCAGGAACTTTTCCTCGTACCAGTCCGCGATTTCGTCGTATGCCGCGTCCGCCATCGTTTCAGCTGAGCACGTTTTCGGCGGTATCGCCGTGGATTTCGCGCGCGGCGGAATGGTGGCCACCCTGACGTCGCGAAGGGGGCGGGCCACGTCGTTCACCCCATTGTGTAGCTACATGCGTTCGACTGTGTCGGTAACGTTGATGGTGTGAGTACCAGCGGCGGCACCCAGACATCGCGCACCGAGTGGTGGCGCGAGGATGCCGACTGCCTGCTGTCCGAACTCGTCCGCACCGAACGCGCACAGCGACGTTTGGCGGCGCGCAAGGAGAAATCCTGGCCGAACTGGAACGCCGCGGAGTCCGGGAAGTCACCGGATACGGCAGTCTCGCACGATTGTTGTGTGAAACCCTGCACCTTCCGTTCTCCGAAGCGAAAACGCGAGCGGCACGCGCGATGGCGTTGAACGGCACCCGCGATCTCACCACCGGCGAGCAACCCCCGATCGCGCCTGCCACGGCACTCGCGGCGGTGGAGGGTGCGGTCGGTGCGGCGCAGATCGACAAGATCCTCGGCGTTCTCGGGAAACTCCCGACAACAGTGTCTGGGCCCGAGCGGGACGAGGCGGAGAAGATCCTCGCCGAACTGGCCCGCGCGGCCGGGCCCCGGGAGATCGACAAGGCCGGGGCGCGGTTGCTGGCTCAGCTCGATCCGGACGGCCCGGAGCCGAAGAGCCCGGAGCCGGAACCCTTCCGGCCCGAGTTCTCCATCGCCCCACACCGCGACGGCGGACACCAGATCAAAGCCCGCGTCGACGACGAGACCTCCGCACGTCTTCAGGCAATGCTCAATCCCTTGGCGAAACCCCGGCCCGCCACCGAAGAGGGCCGGGACACCCGCTCGCCGTGGGAACGACGCGGGCACGCCTTCTCCGAACTCGTCCGCATGTGGGCCGAACATCCCGACCTACCCACCCAAGCCGGAGAATCTACTCACATCGTGGTCACCGTCGGGCTGGAGGAACTACGCACCGGCATCGGGCAGGCCACCCTCGACCCGATCGGCGAGATCACCGCCGCCCAAGCCCGACGGCTGGCCTGCGACGCCAAAATCATCCCCATGGTGCTGGGCACCCACAGCGAACCTCTTGATGTGGGCCGGGCGCAGCGACTCGCAACACCGGCGATCCGCCGCGCCCTCATCCACCGCGACCGCGGATGTGCGTTCCCGGGCTGTGAAGCCCCCGCCTCCCAATGCACCGCGCACCACATCGTCTGCTGGGCACACCACGGGGAGACCAAAGTGGACAATCTTGTGCTCGTATGTTCCATACACCACAAGGTCATCCACCGATCCGAATGGGAAGTCCGCATCGCCACCGACGGACTCCCCGAATTCCTGCCACCCACCTGGCTCGACCCGACCCGTACGCCTCGACGCAACACCATCAACCGAACCTGAGGAGATCCGTCAGGTCAGCCGGTGCGGCACTGTCCGGTAGTCACTCGACAGGCGGAGGCGTGGCGTAGACCTGGCGCCACCGCTGGGCCGAGCGAACCATGTCCTCGCTGACATGGTGGATGAACTCGCCCATGTTCTCCAGCCGGGCACCGGCGGGAGTGGTGGCGCCGAGGCGCCGGGCGCCGGTCCGGCAGGCGGCGGCGATCTGGGCGTCGACGCGCGCGCCGGCGATAACGGCCTGGAACCACATGTCTTCGTCGACCACGTAGCGTTCCGCGCGGCGGCGGGGGTCGCGTTCGCGCCTGATGAGTTCTCGCTCCTCCAGGTAGCCGACGGCCTTGGAGACGGAGGCGGGACTGACCCGCAGCCGCCGCACGAGATCGGCCGAGGTCAGGCTGCCGCTGTCGGTGGTGAGCAGCGCGGAGAGCACCCTGGCCATCATCCTCGGGAGTCCTGTTTGGACGAACAGATCCGTGCTCTGCGCGGCCACCCCGTGCACGGTCCGTGGATCGCGGCCGCCGAGGTCGGCACCTCGTGGTGGCGGAGCCTGCGGAGCGGTCCCCCGGCTGCGCGCGTGCCGCGTTCCGGCCCGGTGGGCCTGGTCGACGCGATAGTCGCCCGGACCGCCGTTGCGCATCACCTCACGGGTGACGGTCGAGGTCGGCCGCCCGATGCCGCGGCCTATCGCGGCGTAGGTCAGACCCTCACGCAGCCCCGCGGCGATCTGCCGCCGGTCGGCCCTGGTGAGTCTTTCTCCAGCCATCCGTGCCCCTGATTCCTTCGACGTCGGAACATCGTAACGCACTATGACCATTGCATTAGCCGACAGCACTGCGCAACGAATCATGGCCTTTGACCTGCATGTTTGGTCGTTGCATCAGTAGAACATGATTGACCGGATCGTGTACGCAACGTAATTTTTTTGGTATCGGAAACCTCACAACGCAAAGGCAACGACATGATCTACACCGACATTCAGCAGGTACTCGACTGGGCGGTGGCCGAGGTCGGCGTCCCCGGCATCGTCGCCGAGGTCAGGGACGGGGACCGGACCTGGTTCGGCACCGCCGGCGTGGCCGATCTCAGGACCGGCGCGCCCCGGCGGCCGGGGGAGCACGCGCAGATCGGCAGCGGCGGCAAGGCCGTCATGGCCGCGGTGCTCCTCGGCCTCGAAGCCGAGGGCAGGCTGAGCATCGACGACCCGGTGAACACGTATCTACCGGGCGTGCTGGACGTCAACGGCTACGACGGTGACAAGATCACCATCAGGCACCTGCTCAGCAACACCGGCGGCCTGTTCGCCACCGGCCTGGCACCGGAGCTGACCGATCGCTACGGCACCCGCGCGGCGTTCCTGGAACACCGCTTCGACAGGTTCACCACCGAAGACCTGTTCAGGATGACGGTTTCCCAGCCGCCGGTCGCCGAGCCCGGTGAGCGCTTCCTTTATGCCAACGGCGGCTTCTACCTCGCCGAGGCGATGATCGAAAAGATCACCGGCACCGGCTTCGCCGAGGAGGCCGAGCGCAGGGTCTTCCGCCCGCTCGGCATGGCCAACACCTACGTACGCCCCCGCGGTGAGACGGGATACCGCGATCCGCACCCCCGCGCGTACTCCAGGCAGTTCTTCAAGGACGGCACCGACATGACCGCGGTCACCGCGGAGAACTGGGAATCGCTGTTCGAAGAGCCCGGCCTCGAACCGCTGGACGTCACCGAGTTCGACACCTCGTGGCTCCCCGGCAACATCGTCTCCACCACCGGCGACATGATCCGGCTCGTCGGGGCGCTGGCGAGCGGGACTCTGCTCCCGAGGGTCCAGCACCAGAAGATGTGGACCACGGTCTCCACCGAGGGCACGAACTGGTTGCCGCACACCCGGTACGGCCTCGGCCTGTTCGAGTTCGACAAGGCGGCCGCCGACGGCCAGGCCCTGCGCGGTGTGGGCGGCAGCTACTGGGGATCCATGTTCTTCACGGTGAGCACCGCCGACGGCGCGCACGTCATCTCCGTCCAGACCAACCTGGAGCTGAGGTCCTGGGAGGTCCTCAGCAGGATCTTCGAAGCAGGGTTCGGGGCTTCCCTCGGCGCGTAAGCCGCTCCCGGCCTCAGGCGTCGAAGTCGACGGTGACCGTCTCCGAGACCGGCAGTGACTGGCAGGTGAGCACGAACCCGGCGTCCACTTCGGACTTTTCGAGGGCGAAGTTCCGCCGCATGTCCACCTTTCCCTCGGTCACCCGCGCGCGGCAGGTGCCGCACACGCCGCCCTTGCAGGCGAAGGGCAGGTCCGGGCGGAAGCGCTGGGCGCCGTCGAGCACGGACGTTTCGCGGGACAGGCTCATGGTGGTGGAGCGGCCGTCCAGCACCAGGGTGACCTCGCTGGCGGCACCGGAGACGCCCGGTTCGGGATGCCGCACCGGCTCCGGTGGGAGATCGTCCACATAGAACAGTTCCTGGTGCACGCGGTCGCCGGGGACGCCGAGCGAGGTCAGCAGTTCCTGGGCACCGGTCACCATGCCGAACGGGCCGCACAGCCACCAGTGCGCGACGTCGGCGACCGGGACCAGCGCGGAGAACAGCGCCGACAGCTTCTCGGTGTCCAGCCGTCCGGTGAACAGTTCCGCCTCGCGGGGTTCCCTGGACAGCACGTGCACGAGTTCCAGCCGGGACGGCCAGCGATCCTTCAGATCGGCGAGCTCGTCGGCGAACATGACCGTGCCGGTGCGACGGTTGCCGTACAGCACGGTGACCGTCGCGTCCGGCGACGCGCCCAGCAGCGACGCCGCGATGGACAGCACCGGGGTGATGCCGGAACCGGCGGCGATCAGCACGTGGTGCCCACCCGCCGCGAGATCGGGGGTGAACGACCCGGTGGGCGGGGCCACCTCGATCTCGTCGCCCGGCCGGACGTCGTGCACCAGCCAGCTCGAAAAGAGCCCGCCCGGCACCTCACGCACGCCGACCCGAGGCCGCTCCCCCGTCGCGGCGCAGATCGAGTACGAACGCCGCTCGTCGCGGCCGTCCACCATCCGGCGCAGGGTGAGCGACTGCCCCGGCCGGAAGTCGAAGTCCGCCGCCAGCTCCGCGGGCACGTCGAAGGTGACGGCGACCGCGTCGGCGCACAGCCGTTCGACGCCCGCCACGCGCAGGGTGTGGAAGGCGGTGCGCCGGGAAACCGTGCTGGTCACTCAGATCTCCTTGACGTGTTCGAACGGTTCGAGGCAGGACCGGCACCGGCGCAGCGCCCTGCAGGCGGTCGCGCCGAACCGTGACTGCTCCTCGGTGTCGGCCGACCCGCAGCGCGGGCACGGGACCCGCGACACCGGGGCGCCCAGGGTGAGCGGGATCGGCCCGGACGGCCGCCGCGGCGCCGTGCCCGGCGGGGCGATCCCGGCGGCGGCGAGCTTCTTCCTGCCGTCCTCGGTGATCCAGTCGCTGGACCACGCCGGGTCCAGCACGGTCCGGATCTCGACCTCGGCGAACCCGGCGCCCCGGAGCGCGTGCTCCAGGTCGTCCCGCATGGTGTCCATGGCCGGGCAGCCGGTGTAGGTCGGGGTGATCGCCACCGTCACCCGGCCGTCGGATTCGGACACCTCGCGCAGCACGCCGAGGTCCGCGAGCGTCAGCATCGGCAGCTCGGGATCGGTGACCGTGGCCGCGACGGCCAGCGCGCTCACCACGTCGCCCCCGGCATCGCCCTGGCCACGCTCTGCAGTTCGGCCAGCAGGAAGCCGAACTGCTCGGTGTGCACGCCGTCCCGGCCCATCCGGCCGGACACGCCCGCGAGCGGGCCCGCCTCGGGGCGGGTCAGCGTCGCGGCCGTCAGCGCCTGGTCGAAAACGGCGTCGACCTCGGAACGCAGCGTCGCGGCGTCGACCACCTCGACCGGGTGCGTCGCGAACAGTTCGCCCACGTAGGGCCAGACCGCGTCGAGGCCCTCCCGCATCCGCTCGTGCGACAGCTCGGTGCCGTCGCCGAGCCGCACGAGCCAGCCCGCGGCGTACTCGCGGTGGTAGGTCAGCTCCTTGACGCCCTTGACCGCGATGGCCGCGAGCACCGGGTCCACACTGGACTCCAGCCGCTGGAACAGGGCCAGCCGCCAGGTGGTGAACACGAACAGCCGCGCGATCAGGTGCCCGAAGTGGCCGCCGCCGAGTTCGGCGAGCCGGACGTTGCGGAACTCGTGCTCGGCACGCAGGAAGGCCAGCTCGTCCTCACCGCGGCCGGAGCCGTCGGCCCTGCCCGCGCGGGCCAGCAGGAGCCGGGCCTGGCCGAGCAGGTCGAGCGCGATGTTCGCGATCGCGACCTCGTCCTCCAGCTCGGGCGCGTTGGTGCACCACTCCTGCAGCCGGTGCGAGAAGATCAGCGCGTCGTCGCCGAGCATCAGGCAGTACGCCGCCAGCGCCGCACCGTCCACACCGGACGGTACCGTGGTGTCCACTCCGGACAGCGGGTCCTCGAACCCGGTGCCGAAGGCCCACCGCGCGTCGTTCTCTTCGGTGATCGCCTCGTAGACGTTGTCAAAACTCATATGTGCGGCACATTCTCGGGAATGTCGTAGAACGTCGGGTGCCGGTAGACCTTGTCCCCGCTGGGTGCGAAGAACGGGTCCTTCTCGTCCGGGCTCGACGCGGTGATGTGCTCGGCGCGCACGACCCAGATCGACACGCCCTCGTTGCGCCGGGTGTAGAGGTCGCGGGCGTGGTGCAGCGCCATCTCGTCGTCGGCCGCGTGCAGCGAGCCGACGTGCACGTGGTTCAGCCCGCGCTTGCCGCGGACGAACACCTCGTACAGCGGCCAGTCGTGGTTCATCGCCGTGCCTCCCGCTTCCGCGCGTGGGCGACCGCCGCCGCACGCACCCATTCGCCGTCCTCGTGCGCGCGCCGCCGCTGCGCGACGCGCTGGGCGTTGCACGGGCCGTTGCCCTTGAGGATGTTCTTGAACTCGTCCCAGTCGACGGCGCCGAAGTCGTAGTGTTCGCGTTCGGCGTTCCAGCGCAGGTCCGGATCGGGGAAGGTGACGCCCAGCGCCTCCGCCTGCGGCACCGACATGTCGACAAAGCGCTGGCGCAGCTCGTCGTTGGTGTGCCGCTTGATCTTCCACGCCATGGACTGCGCGGTGTTCGGCGAGTCCGCGTCCGGCGGGCCGAACATCATCAGCGACGGCCACCACCAGCGGTTCACCGCCTCCTGCACCATCTCCCGCTGCTGTTCGGTGCCGCGCATCATCGTCATCAACAGCTCGTAGCCCTGCCGCTGGTGGAAGGACTCCTCCTTGCAGATGCGGATCATCGCCCGCGCGTACGGCCCGTACGAACTGCGGCACAGCGGGACCTGGTTGCAGATCGCCGCGCCGTCGACCAGCCAGCCGATCACCCCGACGTCGGCGAAGGTCAGCGTCGGGTAGTTGAAGATCGACGAGTACTTCTGCCGCCCGGTGATCAGCTTGTCCGTCAGGTCAGCGCGATCCGCGCCCAGCGTCGCCGCCGCCGAGTACAGGTACAGGCCGTGCCCGGCCTCGTCCTGCACCTTCGCCAGCAGAATCGCCTTACGCCGCAAGGAAGGCGCGCGGGTGATCCAGTTTCCCTCCGGCTGCATGCCGATGATCTCCGAATGCGCGTGCTGCGCGATCTGCCGGATCATCGTCTTGCGGTAGCCCTCGGGCACCCAGTCGCGCGGCTCGACGCGCTGGTCACGCTCGATGGTGTGCTCGAAATGCTGTTCGAGGTCTTCCTCGGACACGGTGGCTGTCACGACTGCTCCTTCGAGACCAGGGTCAGCAGGTCGTACTTCGCGACCGACTCGCCCGCGGAGTTGGTGACGTCGGCGTCCCAGCGGACCTCGCCGTAGTCCTGGTCGATGCGCGGGGTGATCTGTTTGGCGGTCAGCGTCACGGTCAGCTCGTCCCCGGCCTTGACCGGGGTGAGGAACCGCAGGTTCTCCAGGCCGTAGTTGGCCAGTACCGGGCCGGGCTCCGGCGAGACGAACAGGCCCGCGGCGAAAGAGAGGATGAGGTAGCCGTGCGCGACGATGCCGCCGAACAGCGGGTTCGCGGCGGCCGCCTCGGGATTGGTGTGCGCGTAGAAGGTGTCGCCGGTGAACTCGGCGAAGTGGTCGATGTCGGCCAGGGTGACCTGGCGCGGCGCGGTGACCACCGAGTCGCCGATCTTCAACTCCGCCAAGGACTTCCGGAACGGGTGCAGGCCCTCCTCGCGCGGCGCGCCCGCGACCCAGCGGCCGGTGACCGCGGTGAGCGCGGCGGGCGAGCCCTGGACGGCGGTGCGCTGCATGTGGTGCAGCACGCCACGGACGCCGCCCATCTCCTCACCGCCGCCCGCGCGGCCGGGGCCGCCGTGCACGAGCTGCGGCATCGGCGAACCGTGGCCGGTGGACTCCTTGGCGTCGTCGGCGTCGAGCACCAGCAGCCGGCCGTGGTACGGCGCGGCGCCGAGCACGACCTCCCGCACGAACTCCTTGTCCGCGCTCACGATCGACCCGGCGAGGCTGCCGCCGCCGCGCGCGGCCAGCTCGACGACCTGCTCGACAGAGGTGTACGGCAGCAGCGTCGACACCGGCCCGAACGCCTCGACCTCGTGCGGCTCGGAACGGTCCGGGTCGGCCTTGAGCAGCACCGGGGAGAGGAAGGCGCCACGCTCGGCGTCGGCATCGACCACCTCGACCCGCTCGGGGTCGCCGAAGACGACACTGCCCGCGTCCCGCAGCGCCTTGAGCGAGCGGCGGACTTCTTCGCGTTGTTCGAGGCTGGCGAGCGCGCCCATCCGGACGCCGTCGGAGGTCGGGTTGCCGACGGTGGTCTTCGCCAGCCGCGCGCTCGCGGCGGCGGCGACGTCGTCCAGGAGTTCGGCGGGTACGAACGCGCGCCGGATCGCGGTGCACTTCTGGCCGGCCTTGACCGTCATCTCGGTGACGAGTTGCTTGACGTAGAGGTCGAACTCGGTGGTCCCCGGCTTCGCGTCCGGGCCGAGGATCGAGCAGTTCAGCGAGTCGGCCTCGGCGGTGAACCGGACGGCGTTGCGCACGATCGCCGGATGCGCGCGCAGCTTCCGCGCGGTGGAGGCGGATCCGGTGAAGGAGACGAGGTCCTGCGCGGTGACATGGTCGAGCAGGTCGCCGACGCTCCCGGCGACGAACTGCACGGTGCCCTCGGGCAGGATGCCGGATTCGATGATCAGCTCGACCAGGCGCGAGGTGAGGTACGCGGTCTGGCTGGCGGGTTTGATCAGGCTCGGCACCCCGGCGAGGAACGCGGGCGCGAGCTTCTCCAGCGGGCCCCAGACCGGGAAGTTGAACGCGTTGATCTGGATCGCGACCCCGCGCAGCGGCGTGCAGATGTGCTGGGCGACGAAGGTGCCGCCCCGGCTCAGCTGCTCGACGTTGCCGTCGACGTACACGGTGTCGTTGGGCATCTCGCGCTTACCCTTGCTGGAGTACGCGAACAGTGTGCCGAAGCCGCCGTCGATGTCGAACTTCGAGTCGCCGAGCGTCGCGCCGGTCCTCGCCGACAGCGCGTACAGCTCTTCGCGGTGCTCACGCAGGTGCGAGGCGAGCGCCTTGAGCAGCGCGGCCCGCTGGTGGAACGTCAGCTCGCGCAGCGCGGGGCCACCCACCCGGCGGCCGTACTCCAGCGCGGCCGCGAAGTCGATGCCCGCCGACGAGATCCGGGCGGCCTCCTCGCCGGTGACCGCGTCGTGCAGCGGCACACCCTCCTCCGCGGCGGTGTGCCACTCGCCGGATACGTAACTGCGGAGCAATGCCATGGGGTCCGACCCTCTCAGTCTGCGCTGGCGCTGTGTGGTGGCGAGGTGTACTGGTGCCCGATTTACCTACCGTACGTTCGGTAATTCGTCATACTAGCTGCCGCTGGTCTGCTCGCCAAGCCCCTCAGCGCTCACCAGCACGAACGGGCGAGGTGACGGTGTTACCTGCTTTATGCGAGACCGTGACTGAGCGGGGTGACTTGCTTGCTCTCGGTGTCCGCTTCGGCCACGCTGAGCACATGAAACTTCGCAAGCTCACCGACTGCCGCATCGACGAGTGCCCCACGGTCTACCTGTCCGATCGCGGCACCGTGGTCTTCCAAGGCAACACCGTGACCAGCGGCCTACGCCTCGGACCGGGAGAACAAGCCGTAGAGCTACCCTTGGAAGTAGTACGACAGGCGCTTCCCGAGCTGTCCGGAGGTAACTAGATGGTCCAGGCCAGGAAACCTTCCAGCGACCTGTTCGACAGCTACAAACGTTCGGCGTTTCGCCTGGAAACAAAGCAGGTCTACATCGTTCCTGGCCTCGAAGACCCGATCAAGCAGTTCTTGGCCGGAGAACCGATGCCGAAGGAATTCAATGCCGACTGGCATGAAACAGTCCGTGGCTACGTCGCAGCCGGGAAGACCATGCAGCGCGCCAAGATTGTCCGGCGACCACTGACCGACTACAGCCGCTACCTGTTGTCGTGGGGCGTGCCCGGCAACGTCGAAGCAGGTGAGGACTACCAGATCCTCGACCTCACCGACCGTACCGTCGACCTGCCGGAACAGGACTTCTGGCTCTTCGACGACGAGACCGTCCTCCTGCTCAACTTCAACGCGGACGGCACCTTCCGAGATCGTGAGATTGCCGATCCCGCCGACTTGGACCAGTATCGGCGGTGGCGTGACCTTGCGCTGTCCGAAGCTGTGCCTTGGAGCGAATATCGACCTGAATGACCCCAACACCGGCAGCGACCTAGGAGAGATCCTTCGAAAACTGCGCAAAGCGGCCAGCCTCTCGGGTGAGCGGCTGGCCCTTCGCTGTGCCATGTCGCAGTCCACGATCAGCCGCATCGAACGCGGCAAACACCTGCCGAGCGTCACTGATGTCGAACGGATTCTCATCGCCCTGGAGGTCCCGCGCGAGGCCGCCGACAAGATCATCGCCTTGACTCGACGAGCGAACGTCGAGCACGTTTCCGTCCGAGCCTTGGCAGAGAAGGGACTGTGGCGAAATCAGCTCGAACTCAAGGCGCTGACCGAAACCTCAACTGTAGTGCGGTCCTTCCTTCCGATCATGCCGAGCGGTCTTCTCCAGATACCCGAATACGCACGAGCGGTGTTGTCGCCGGTTCTAGTTACTTCATCCGTGCGAGACGTCGACAAGGCTGTAGCCGCGCGCCTTGAGCGGCAACAAGTACTCGACGACACAGCGCGCCGATTCTTATTCCTCATGACCGAGCAGGCGGTCAAGCTGCGACGTGCCGATCGATCGGTCATGACCCGGCAATGCGCCCACATGGCCGAACTTTCCGAACGCCCCAACATCGAGATCGCGGTTCTCCCCTTGACCACCCGCATGCCGGATTCCCCGATGAACACGTTCCTCGCCCTCGATGACCGCATGGTCATCGTTGAACTCTTCTCCGGAAGAGTGGTTTTTCGCGATTACAAGGACATCAAGTACCACCTTGAGCACTTCGACCTGTTCCACAGCCACGCGTTGACCGGCGATCGAGCGCGGGCGTTCCTGCTCTCCGCCCGCGACGAGTTCTCGTGAACCTTCTGTTGAGGAGTTCGGCCATGGCCCTGACCCATGATGAGATCAACGCCCTGTTCACTGGCTTCCAGCAGTCGGCGTTCCGGCTGGAGACCTTGCAGACCTACACGATCCCCAGTGAGCAGGACTCGTTTCAGCGATTCCTGGCGGGTAAACCCAAGCCGAAGGGCTACGGCGAAGCATGGCACGCGCTGATCCGCGGCAAGGTCGAGTCCGGGAAGAGCATGCAACGCGCCAAGGTCGTGCGACGGCCGCTGACCGACTACAGCCGCTATCTGCTCTCACGCGGCGTTCCCGCCAACATCGCCGCCGGTGAGGACTACCGGATTCTCGATCTCACCGACCGCACCGTCGACCTGCCCGAACAGGACTTCTGGCTCTTCGACGACGAAACAGTGCTGCTACTCAACTTCAACGCGGACGGCACGTTGCGCGACCGTACGATCGCCGATTCCGGTGACCTGGACCGGTACCGGCGGTGGCGTGACCTGGCGCTCGCCGAGGCCGTTCCCTGGAATGAATATCGGATGCCCTGACGGGTTTATGTGAGACCCTGACCAAAACTCGCCGACGCGCGCAGCCGCTTTCTACCGTCATCGGCATGGGCGAGAAATGCGAGTGTGGCGGGCGAAACCGGGTACCGCGGAAGAAGTGGAGCCCGTTCGCCGACGGGACGTTCCGGCTCTCGGTCGACGACACCGCGTGGATCCTCCGGCCGACGCCGCGCGGCAGGTACCCGTGGCTGCTCAGCGGCGGCGGGGTCACGCAGGAGGTCAACGCGCGGGACGCCGCGGAGGCCCAGTCGCGGGCCGAGCTCTGGCTCGACATCACCACCCTGGTCCCGCTACCCCCGTGGCCGGACGCCGCCGAGGCCGGGTGCTGAAGGACGCTTTCAGTGCGTTGACCGCACCGAAGGACGCCATCAATGCACCGAACGCACCGAAGGCGTCCTTCAGCACATCCGCGCTCCTGCCGCTGTGCCCGGTCGTGCCGAGGGACGCCTTCGGTGCATCCAACGCAGCGAGGGACGCCCTTGGTGCATCCAACGCACCCAAGGCGTCCCTCGGGCACCACGCCGCGCCGCACTGACGAAGCGCGCGCACAAATGACAGGTCCCGAAAGCGTCCTTCAGCACACCTCGCCCCGGAATCCGCCACCCGCAGCGGCCGAGAACTCTTGACACCGGGCACTGCCTCTGCCTTTACTGAGCGGCAGCGTAGGTGACCGTCCATTCGGTCGGGAATTCTCGAACGGAGGGACCAGGGTGCCAGGCAACGCCGCACACACCATGTTCGAGGCCGACGAGGCCTCCCGCGCGCTCGGCATCGAGCTGATCGAAGCCGGGGACGGCCACGCGGTCGCGAGCATGAGGATCACCGCGTCGATGGTCAACGGGCACGACATCGCGCACGGCGGCTACGTCTTCCTGCTGGCCGACACCACGTTCGCCCTGGCGTGCAACAGCCACGGCCCGGTCACCGTCGCCGCCGGCGCCGACATCACCTTCGTCGCGGCCGGGCGGCTGGGCGATCACCTCGTCGCCACCGCGACCGAGCGCACCCGCTACGGACGCAACGGCATCTACGACGTCACCGTGCACCGGGAAACCCCCGGCGGGCCGGAGACGGTCGCCGAGTTCCGCGGCCGCAGCCGCACCATCGAGAAGTCCCGGGACGCGTGATGACCGACCTCGAAGCCGCCGAACGGCTTTCCGCCGACGAACTGGCCGCACTCCAGCTGGAACGTCTGCAATGGACACTCCGGCACGCCTACGCCAACGTGCCCTGCTACACCAGGAAGTTCGACGAGGCCGGCGTACATCCCGACGACTGTCGCGAGCTGGCCGACCTGGCGAAGTTCCCCTTCACCACGAAGGAGGACCTGCGGCAGAACTACCCGTTCGGGATGTTCGCGGTACCGCAGGCCGAGGTCCGGCGCGTCCACGCGTCCAGCGGCACCACCGGGAAACCGACCGTGGTCGGCTACACCGAACAGGATCTCGACACCTGGGCGACCGTGGTGGCGCGCTCGATCCGCGCCGCGGGCGGGCGGCCCGGCGACAAGGTGCACGTCGCCTACGGCTACGGCCTGTTCACCGGCGGGCTCGGCGCGCACTACGGCGCCGAAAAGCTCGGCTGCACGGTGATCCCGGCGTCCGGCGGCATGACGGCGCGGCAGGTCCAGCTGATCACCGACTTCCGGCCGGAGATCATCATGGTCACCCCTTCGTACCTGCTCACGCTGCTCGACGAGTTCGAGCGCCAGGGTGTCGACCCGAAGACGAGTTCGCTGCGCGTCGGGATCTTCGGCGCCGAGCCGTGGACCGAGCAGATGCGCGCCGAGATCGAGGAGCGCTGCGGGATCGACGCCGTCGACATCTACGGGCTGTCCGAGGTGATGGGCCCCGGCGTCGCGCAGGAGTGCGTCGAAACCAAGGACGGCCTGCACATCTGGGAGGACCACTTCTACCCCGAGGTGATCGACCCGTTCACCGAGGACGTGCTGCCCGGCGGTACCGAGGGCGAGTTGCTGTTCACCTCGCTCACCAAGCAGGCGATGCCGATCATCCGCTACCGCACGCGCGACCTGACCCGGCTCCAGCCCGGCACCGCGCGGCCCGCGTTCCGGCGGATGGCGAAGGTGACCGGCCGCAGCGACGATCTGATCATCCTGCGCGGGGTCAACGTGTTCCCGACGCAGATCGAGGAGATCGTGCTGCGGACCGCCGGGCTCAGCCCGCACTTCCAGCTGGTCCGGTCGACACGGGGCAGGCTGGATCACCTCGCCGTGCGGGTCGAGGCGCGGCACGACGCCTCGGCCGACGACCGGGCGCGGGCGGCGAACGAGCTGGGCTCGGGGATCAAGGACGGCGTCGGGATCAGCGTCGAAGTGAACATCGTGGACCCGGACACGCTCGAACGCTCGCTGGGCAAGATGCGCCGCGTCGTCGACGAGCGGGACAAGCCGTGACCACGCCCGCGCGGCGCGGCAGGCCGGGCTACGACCTGGAATCGCTGCTGGGCGTCGCGGTCAAGCTGTTCAACGAGCGCGGCTACGACGGCACCAGCATGGAGGACCTGTCCCGCAAGCTCGGCATCACGAAATCGGCCATCTACCACCATGTTCCGAGCAAGGAGGAGCTGCTGCGGCTCGCGGTGGACCGCGCGCTGAACGGGCTGTTCGCGGTCGCCCACGAGATGGAGGCCCAGGACGGGCGCGCCATCGACCGGCTGGAGTTCCTGGTCCGCGGCAGCGTGGCGGTACTGGCCGAGCAGCTGCCGTTCGTGACACTGCTGCTGCGCGTGCGCGGCAACACGAAGGCCGAGCGCGCGGCGCTGGCCCGGCGGCGCGAGTTCGACCGGCTGGTGACCGAGCTGGTCCGGCAGGCCGCGGCCGAGGGCGACGTCCGGCCGGACGTCGATCCCGCGGTCACCGCGCGGTTGTTGTACGGCATGGTGAACTCGCTGATCGAGTGGTACCGGCCGCAGGCCCGCCGCCGTAGCACCGCCAACGGCGACGGCGCCGAGCACGGTGCCACGCCGGACGAACTGGCCGACGCGGTGTGCAAGATCGCGTTCACCGGACTGCGGACCTGACCTCACTCCCCCGCTGCTTGCGGCGGGCGCCCAGCCTGCCACAGCAGTGCTTCGCGCAGTTGCTCGATGAGGTACTCGTCGTCCTCCTCGGAGGGATCGGATCCGAGCGGGATCCAGCGTTCGGACACCTTCTGGCCCGCTTCGTAGCCGGTGATGACGATCCCGGCATAGGACACGGTGACGTCCGCGCACGGTTCGTCACCGGCGGGTTCGTCGGTCTCGTCGCCGAAGCGGACCTGCCGGTGCTGCAACCGGACGCTCACCCAGCGCCCGGACGGGGCCGGACCACCGGCCGCGGCGCTCATGGACTCCTACCCAGGACAACCACCCCCAGCTCCACGCCTTCTCGTCGCACTGCGGGGCGAGGAAGTTACCCACGGGTTGTTCCGGTTGAATAACATCACTTCAGGTTAGGGAACACCCGGTTCCCCCGTCCTTGACCACAGGTCAACAGCTTGTTGACACGACACCGGCGGCGGGTGAGGCTGGGTGGATGACCACCGGCACCCAGGCCTCCGGCGCGCGGCGGCGACGGCTGGAACCCGCCGAGCGCCGGGCCGAGATCCTCGCCGTCGCCCGGCGCCTGTTCGGCGCCGGCAGCTACGATTCGGTGTCCACTTCGGACATCGCGGAGGCGGCGGGGGTGGCCCGGCCGCTGATCAACCACTACTTCGGCGGCAAGCGCGAACTGTACCTGGAAGTGGTGCGGCAGCTGATGATCGTGCCCGCGCCGGTCACCGAGTCCCTGCCGGACACCACGATGGAGGAGCGGCTCGCGATCGGCGTCGACCGCTGGCTGGACGTGATCGAGCGCAACCGCGACGCCTGGCTCGTGGTGATCGCGGCCGGACGCGACGCGGAGATCGAGCGGATCATCCTGGAGGGCGACGAGATCGCGGCCGACCGCGTGCTGGAGACCGCGCTGATGTCCGACGTCACCGAAGGCCGCGAGGAGCTGCGCGCGATGATCCGGTCGTGCGGCGAAATGCTGCGGGCGGCGTCTCGGGAATGGCTCGTCCGGGGCACTCTCGACCGGGCGACACTGCGCACGTTCGTCACCGAGACGATCGTCAGCCTGCTGAAGGTGACCTACCCAGCGGTGCTCGCGGCGCGTTCCGGCGCGCGTACGCCGCCGGAGTCATCCCCGTCCAGCGCTTGAACGCGTAGATGAAACTGGACGCCTCGGCGTACCCGAGGCGCAGCGCGACATCCTCCACCGACAGCGCCCCGGTGCCGAGCATCTCCTCGGCCAGCGTCTGCCGAACCTCGTCGACGAGCGCGCGGAAGCCGGTGCCCGCCTCGGCGAGCCGCCGACGCAGCGTCCGGGGACTGACCGCGAGCTGACGGGCGATCTCGTCCATGCCCGCGTCGACACCGCCGGGACGCACCAGCCGTTCGCGGACCAGCTGGGAGATCCCGGACCGGTGACGCCTCCTGGCCACCAGTGTCTCGCACTGCGCGGCGCACAGCGCGACCGTCTGTTCGTTGGCCTGGGGCAGCGGCCGTGCCAGGTAGCTCGCGTCGAGCAGCGCGCGGTGCCGTTCGCGGGAGAACACCGGCCGGACGCCGAAGGTGTCCACATAGGAATCCACAGTGGATGGTTCAGGATGGCGGCATTCCAGCGCGTCCAGCGTGATCTCGGGCAGCAGGTCCCGCAGCACCGTGTGGATCGCGCCGTGGTCGCGCAGCACGAGGAAGCGGGCGACGTCGGCGGGGACCCGCGTGTCGTCCATGGCGAGGCTGATCCGGCCGGCCGCGACGCTCACGTGCGGGATGCAGAAGGTGAAGCTGAGGTCGAGGAACCGCAGCGCGAACAGCACCGCGTCCCGCAGCGTCGGGCTGCTGATACAGGCGAAGCCGAAGATGCCGAACGTGGTGACGCGGTAGCGGCGGGCCAGTGCCAGCGCGAGATCGTCACCGTCGCCGAGCTCCCTGATCAGCGCCCGGACCACCGCGAGCTCCTGGCGGGCGTCGATCTGGAGGTCGTGGGCGGCCAGCCGGGCCGGGTCGAGGGAGGTGCCGGCGAGCAGCCGGGCGGAGGGCACCCCGCGGTCCTCGGCGAAGCGGGTCATCAGCAGGACGCTCGCAGTGCCGCGCGGGAAGTCCCAATCGGCCACGGCGGGGGCGGCGAGCTCTGCCATGGCCGGAATTATGGATCAGCGGGCAACGCGCCGCCATCCCGATCTAGGTCCCAGACTGTCCGCTATCGCGGTTAAGGTGACGCTCATGCTGGGGAAGACGCTGAGCCACCGGGCCCTCAACCGCGCGACGCTGGAACGGCAGCTGTTGCTGCGCCGGGTGAAACTGACCGCGCTGGAGGCGGTCGAGCACCTGGCCGGGTTGCAGGCGCAGGCGCCGTCGCCGCCGTACTACGCGCTGTGGACGCGGCTGCACGGGTTCCGGCAGGAGGAGCTGTCCGAGCTGCTCCTCTCGCGTGCCGTGGCCAGGATCGTGCTGATGCGCGGCACCGTGCACCTGGTCTCCGCCGCCGACGCGCTCGCGTGGCGGCCGGTGGTGCAGGTGGTCATGGACCGGGACCTGGTCTCGAACATGCAGCACGCCAGGGGGATCGCACATCTCGATCACGCCGAGGTCGCGGCCTACGCACGAAAGCTGCTCGCCGCGCGGCCGCACACGAGCGCCGAACTCGGCGCCGAACTCGAAGCGCGCTGGCCCGGCGTGCCGCGCTCGTCGCTGACCCACATCGCGCGGGGCCTGCTGCCGCTGGTCCAGCTCCCGCCGCGCGGGGTGTGGGGCAAATCCGGGCAGCCGAGGTTCCAGACCGCCGACGACTGGCTGGGCGCGCCGCTCGACCCCCGCCCCTCCACCGAACGGCTCATCGAGCGTTACCTGGCGGCCTTCGGCCCCGCGTCGGTGGCCGACGCGCAGACATGGATGGGCGTCACCCGGCTGGGCGAAGTCGTCGACGGCATGCGCTCGCGGCTGCGGGTGTTCCGGGACCCGGACGGCCGCGAGCTGTTCGACCTGCCGGACACCCCCCTTCCCGACGAGGACACGAGCGCTCCCCCGCGCCTGCTGGGCCCGTTCGACCAGACCCTGCTTTCCTACGCGGACCGCACCCGGATGATCAGCGACGCGCACCGCAAGCGGGTCATCACGCAGAACGGCCTGGTCAAGGGCACGATCCTGGTCGAGGGCTACGTGCGCGGCAGCTGGGAGATCACGACCGCGCGACGGACCGCGACGCTGATCGTGACGCCGTTCGAGCGGGTGGCGAAACGGGACGTCACGGCACTGGAAAGCGCGGGCGCGCGGCTGCTGCGCTGGGCCGAACCGGACGCGGAGTCCCACGAGGTCCACTTCGCCGCGGTGTCCTGAATCGGGCTCCCGATTTCCCCGTCCCCGATCGGCCGGGTGACATCAACGAAAACGACA
The DNA here is from genome assembly GCF_039541975.1 of Amycolatopsis samaneae. NCBI lineage: Bacteria > Bacillati > Actinomycetota > Actinomycetes > Pseudonocardiales > Pseudonocardiaceae > Amycolatopsis > Amycolatopsis samaneae. Next base: position 255,717 of record NZ_BAABHG010000003.1, on the reverse strand, counting down.
AGAATAGGCGTGGATGTTCAGCCTGTATTGAGTGATTAAGCGATACGGAGTGAGAACTCGGCGGCACATACCGAGAAATGGCCACGTACAGTGACCGGAGCCGTACCCGTTTCCCAGCCAGCGAGCATCTCGCCCACCCTGGAAGTACTGTGCGTAGAACGATCCTGGTCGCCGGGTGTGGCCCGAGTCATGGTATCTCCGCGCCGCGTCGCCGGGTCTTTAACTCCGCAGGCGGCAACTCGTGCTTTCGGGTTATTGTCGGCTCCGGTTTCCGGAAATGTGATTCGGAGCGGGTAGACAGGAAGATTCGAGGATTGGCGGGAGTTCTCGGATGGATCATCTCGGCGGCGGGACGCGGGCTGGTCAGGGACCGGCGACCGTGTCGTCGGCGAACGCCGTCACGGGGTCCGTGACCGGTGCGTCGGTGCAGTCGGGCGTGATCCACGGCGACGTGACGATCCAGCAGACCGTCCGCTCGCCGCCGCCTCCGGTGCCCCGCCAGCTGCCGCCGGTACCCGCCCATTTCATCCGCCGGTCCGGCGAGATGTCGGCCCTCGACCGGGTCGCGGGATCCGCTGCGGGACAAGGGGACGTGGCCGTGCCGGGGGTCGCCATGGTGGCCGGCCCCGGCGGGGTGGGCAAGACGGCGCTGGCCGTGGCATGGGCGACGACCAACGCGGACCGCTTCCCGGACGGGCAGCTCTACGCCGACCTGCGCGGGTTTTCCAGCGGCGGCGCCGTGACCCCGGAGGAGATCCTGGGCCGGTTCCTGCGCGGGGTGGGCGTACCACCGGAACAGGTGCCCGTCGAACTGGCCGAGCAGTCCGCGCTCTTCCGGACGATGACCGCGGGCAAACGGTTGCTGGTGCTCGCCGACAACGCGCTGTCCGCGGCTCAGGTGCGTCCGCTGATGCCGTCGTCGCCGCGGTGCATGGTCGTGGTGACCAGCAGGCTCCGCCTGGACGGGCTCTACGCGGATGGCGCCGAATTCGTGGAGGTGCCGCCGCTTCCGCAGGGCGAGGCGGTGGAGTTGCTCACCCGTTCGCTGGGGCCGCGACGGGTTGCCGACGAGAAGCCGCATCTCGGCGAACTGGCGTCGTTGTGCGGCCGGTTGCCGATCGCGCTCCGGGTGGCGAGCGCGCGGCTGGTCTCGCGGCCGCGCTGGCCGGTCGCGCGGGTGGTGGCGGAGTTGAAGGACGAAGGGCGCCGGCTGCAACGGCTGTCCACGAGCGGCGAGGTGTCCGTGGACGCCGCGTTCGATCTGTCGTATCAGGCACTGCCGGACAAGGTGGCCGGCCTGTATCGGCTGATCAGCGTGCTTCCTGGCCCGGAATTCGACGCGGCACTGGCCGCGGCGGCGGCCGGGATACCCGAGGAGGACGCCGTCGACGGGCTCCAGGAACTGGTGGACGCGAGCCTGCTCGAAGACGTCGGCGGGGACCACTACCGCTTCCACGACCTCCTGCGGCTGCACGCGCGCGGCCAGCCGGACGAGGACCGCGCGAACGCGCGGATCCGTGCCACGGAATGGCTTCTGCACCAGGTGACGCGCGCGAACATGGTCGTCATCCCGATCCGCTGGCGGATCAGCACGGTGTGCGAGCGGTACCGCGACGCCCCGCCGATGTTTCCGAACGGCGGCGAAGCGGTCGCCTGGCTGGACGCCCGGCTGCCCACGCTGCTCGCGACGCTCGAAGACGCCGTGCGGGCGGGGCTGGACGAGCTGGCCTGGCAGCTGTGTGAGGCGTTGTGGGAGCTTTTCCTGTACCGCAAGCACTATCGGCACTGGCTCAGCTCGCACGAAATCGGGATCGCCGCGGCCAGGCGATGCGGGAACGAGGTGGCCGAGTCCCGGTTGCGCTGCCAGCTCGCGTGCGCCTACCTCGACCTGCGGAGGTTCGACGAAGCCGAACGCGAGTGCCACACGGCGCTGGAGCTGGCTCGCCGCAACGGCAGCAAACACAACGAGTCGGTGGCCGTTGACCAGCTGGGCACGGCCGCACGAGGCCGCGGCGACCTCGACGCGGCACTCGCGTACTTCGAGAAAAGCCTTTCGCTGGAAAAAGAACTCGGCATCGAACGAGGCGTGGCACTGCGCCACCGCCGGATCGGTGAGGTTCTCCTGCAGGCCGGGCGCGACGTGGAAGCCGCCGAACACCTCGCCTCGGCCCTCGCGATCTTTGTCCGGCTGGACGACACGAAGGCCGAGGCACAGGTGCTGATCAGGCTGGCCAGGATCGACGCACACGCCGGTGCGCCCGGCTCCGCGCGGCGGCGGCTGGAGAAGGCGCTCGACGTCATGAGCGCCTCGGGATCAGCGGTGTACCAGGCTGATGTGCTGCTCGCGTTCGCGGAGATCGCCGAGGACGACGGTGATCCCGCTGCCGCACGGGCACACCTGCGGAAGGCGCTGCGGTTGTGCGACGGGGTCAGCGCCACCTACGTGGAACGCATCCAGGCCGCGCTGGGGCGGCTCGGCACAGCCGAGGACGACAGCGCCGAGATGGCCCAGCCTCCGGCGCAGGAGCAGCCAGAGGCAGGCCGACACCGCGGTGGTCTCCACTGAGGGTGAGGGCAGCACGAGGAGTTCGCCGCCGCGGGACCCCAGCACACACCGCGTGCCGTCCCCTGCCGCGGCCAGGGTCAGCGCGGGAAGCCGCGTGAACGCGCGCGCGACCAGCGCACGGGCGTCAGCGAGGCAGACCGGGTGCCGGTGGACGAGCAGGTCCGCCAGGGACAGGCGCGCACGGCATCCGGTGGAGGCGGAGACGAACCCGCCCACCGGAGCGTCGTCGACGGAATATCGCCACAGGCACAGCCGGCTTCCGTCGTCCGCCGTCCGCGCCACCCGCACCGTGCTCGGGGGCCGCTGGTCGCCGCTCATGATGGGAGCAGCCTAGGCAGGGGCACCGGGGACGCGGGCACCGCCCTGGCCGGTTCGTCGAGGCCCAGCAGCCGGTACATCGTGCGCCGGAGGATGGCACCCGACTGACCGGGCCGCGAGGTCAGCAGCCGCCGGACCGCGCCGGGGTCGTGGTCCGGCCGGTCGGCCAGCAGCGTGGCCAGCGGGGTGCCGGGCCGCCAGCGGGGCGTCCGCCGGGCGACCACGTCGGAGGGACTTCCCGGCAGCAGCGGCGCACCGCCGCAGTCGGTCAGCAGTACCGGGGTCCCGAGGCCCGCGGCGTAGGTGGTGACCGAACCGTAGTCGCCGATGACGTGGTCGGCCGCGACCAGCGCCGCACGCCAGCCCTCGTCCGGGGGAAGCAGGCGCAAACCGGCACGGAGGCAGTCGGCCAGCCATGCCCGGACCTGCCATTCGCCGTGATGGGACCAGATCTGCGGGTGCAGGGCGCCCACGACGCGGTAGCGCTCGGGCGGCAGCTCCGCCAGCACCCGTTCGAACAGGTCGTGATGGCTCCCGAACGCCGAGCGCTCGGACCAGGTGGACGTGACGACGACCAGCTTCTCGTCGGTCACCCCGAGCGCGCGCCGATAGTGCTCCCGGAAGGGGACGCTGGCGCACAGCCGGTCGAAGGCGATGTTCCCGGCGACCACGGCCGCCGGGACGGCGCGCGGGCAGACCTGCTTGAGCACGGCCAGTTCGTCGTCGTGGGTGAGCACGATCGCCTCGGCCCGTACCCGGCCTTCGCGCAGCAGCTGGTCGGCGTCGAGGCCGAGAACCGGCTGGTGCTCGTCGCCCGCCCCGGGCGGCCGCCACGGCCGGTACTGCGCGAGCCCGCCGCCGTGCGGCACGAGCACGACCGGGCCGGCGACCTCGTCGATGCCGCGGGTGCTGCCCGCCAGGACGAGGTCGTAGCCGCCCCGGCGCGCGTGTGCCCATGGCAGGACCACCCCGCCCTGCGCGCGGACGAAGTCGTGCGTCGCCTGCCACGACTCCCAGGTCTCGGGCACGCTGAACACCACCTGGACCCGGTGGTCGGCCTCGATCAGCGGCAGCAGATCGAGCAGCCGGGTCCCGGCGACCATGAACGGCACCAGCACCAGCACCGACTTGCACCCCACCCGGGTGGAAAGGTGCCGATCCCGTGCCCCTATCGGGCTGTGCACCCACGAAATCCCGTCCACGTCCGTCTCCCCTCACGAGCATCCGATGGCTGGACGTCTGTCCGGGATCCAGCGTGCGGAGGAGGACTGAGAGATCGGTTTCCACGCGTATTTCCGTCCACTGACAATTGATCATCCCGACCACCCGAATTGCGGACATTCCCGCGCTGACCTGGTGTGACCCGGGAAATAGTGCGAAACTGTCCGACGGAGGAGAGGGGCGCGAACGGTTGATCGCGCGGGGAAGGGGCCTGCCGTGAATAGCGTGTTCGAGGTTCTCGGGCAAACGCGTCTGCGCATGCACGGGAACGTGACCATGAAAGACGCCAAGCCCCGGGCGCGTCAAGTCCTGACCGCGCTGCTGACCGCGCCGAACCAGCGCATGACGCTGAAACGGCTGGTGGAGTGGGTTTGGGCCGACAACGAACAACTTCCGCAGGATCCGCGCGCGACGATGCACCAGTACCTCACCCAGCTGCGGCGCGTGCTGGCCGCCGCCAAGGTGCCCGCACGGCTGATCGCGGCGAACGGCGGCTGCACCCTCGAAACCGATACCACGCTCATCGATTATTACGTCTTCCGTTCCTTGCTGGAGCGCGCGCGAAACCATCGCGACCGCGGGAATCATCGAAGTGCACATGCAGATGCGCTGGCAGCGATACAATTACAGCGCGATGAGCCGCTGTCCAGCCTTTCCACCGAACTCGCGGACCGGTGGCGAGCTTCCTGGGCGCGCACCCATTGGATACCCGCGAATGTTTTTCTCGTCGGCGAACAATTGGCCGAGAACCGTCCCGGTGACGCGCTGGCCCGTCTCGACGACCTGGAGCACGACCACCCGCTCGAACTCGGCCTGGCGAAGCTGCGGATCCGCGCGCTGCACGCGCTGGAACGTTTCTCCGAAGCCACCGACTACTTCGTCGCCACGCACCGGGGCTTCCGGAACTCGGGCGACGACCGGTCCGCCGACGAGTTGCGTTCGTTCCACGACCCGCTCGCCTACCCGCGGCCCGGGCAGGTGACCACCGTGGCGCGCCCCACCGCGGAGGAACAACCGGACCCGGTCCCGAGCGTCCGGCGGCTGCCACCGGACGCCGTCGAGGTCACCGGCCGGGAGCACACTCTCGCCGCCCTCGACACGTTGACCACCGACGACACCGGGGCGCCACAGCCGGTGATCCTGACGCTGACCGGGGAACCGGGGGTGGGCAAGACGACCGCGGCGGTGGCCTGGGCCCACCGGGCCAAGTCCCGGTACCCGCACGGCGTGGTGCTGCTCGACCTGCACGGCTACGGCCAGGCGCCCCGCCTGGAAGCGGCCGACGTCGTCGACGCCCTGCTCGCGGTACTGGGGTACCCGGTGGATCAGATCATCGGGCCGTTCGGGCGCGCGGCGAAGCTGACCACGTTGCTCGCCCGGCGTCCGCTACTGTTGATCCTGGACAACGTGGAGGACTCCGCGCACGTCGAACCGCTGCTCAGCGTGGTGAACTCCTGCACGGTGGTGATCACATCGCGACGGCGGCTCGGTCCGCTGGCGATCCGGCACACGACGCGGGTCGTCACGGTCACCGCGCTGACGATGCCCGAATCGCGGGCACTGCTGGCCCGGCGGATCGGGGCTCGCGCGGCGCGAGAACCCGAAGCGCTCGACGCGCTGGCGCGGCTCTGCGGACGGCTGCCCCTGGCGCTGACCATCGTCGCGGAACGGGCTGCCGCGCGGGCCGGCACCAGGCTGGAGACCCTCGCCGCGCAACTGCGGGACGCCGAAACGCTGCTGACCCTCGGCGACGACGGCGACGGCGCGGGGACAAGCCTGCAGTCCGCGTTCGCCCTTTCCTACCAAGCACTTCCGCCCGCCGAGCAGCGCGTGTTCTGCCTGGTCGGGCTGAACCCGGGCACCGAGCTGACGAGTGCCGCGCTGGCGGCCGCCGACGGGCGCGGCGTGGCCGAGGTCCGGCGCTCACTGGACGTGCTCGTGGCCGCGCACCTGGTGCACCAGCCCGGCGACCTCGACCGATTCCAGATCCACGATCTGCTGCACCTCTACGCGGCGACCCTGGCCAAGCGCCTCCCCGACCTCGACGCGGCACGGGAACGCATGGTGTCGTTCTACCTGTGGTCGGTCTTCCACGCGCACTCGGTGATGTTCCCGCACAAAACGCGCCCGCCGATGCCCCCGGCCGTTTTCGGGATCACACCTGTCGCTTTCGCCGACGCGAGCGCCGCGGGCCGCTGGTGCCTCCAGGAACGAAGCAACCTCAACGCGATGGTCCCGCTCGCCGCGGAACATCACCTGCACGAACTGGCCTGGCGCCTCCCCGCACTGATGATCGACTTCATGGACAACTCGGGGTTCTACGAGGACATCGTCGCCGGTCTCGTGATCGCTGTGCGATCCGCGGCGATTGTCGGCGATCTGGAGGCGCAGGCCTCGACGCTCAACGACCTTGGGCAGATGCACATGCTCATGGGCCATGACCATCAGGCGGACCACTACCTCCAGCAGGCCCACGACCTGGCCACCGCACATCGGATGGAATACGGGCTGATCGCCGTGACACTGAACATGGCCCGGCGGCACCATCACGCGGGGCGGGCTTTGGAAGCCGTGACCCAGTATCGAGCCGGTCTCGCACTGACCCGCGCCAGCGAATACTCGTACTTTCACGCGACAGCCGCATACCGGCTGGGCAACGCGCTCGTCGATGCCGGACGTAACGAGTTCGAGGTCTACGAACTGTATTGCGAGGCGCTGCGGGTCTACCAGGTTATCGGGGACATCGCGGGGCAGATTTCCACCCGTGTCGCGTTGGGTTCGCTGTTGACCCGCCTTGGACGCTACGAGGAGGCCGAGCAGCATTGCCGAGCGGCCTCGAAGCTGACCGACACCACCCGGCATCTTCCAACCGCGATGAAACTGAAGACAGTCTGGGCCCAGCTGGCACATGCCCAGCGGGAGGACGCGACCGCCCTTCGCTATGCGGGCGAAGCAGTGGAGCTGGCCGAACGATCCCGGCACGCGACCGGCCAGGCAAGGGCCCTGTCCGCGCTGGGAGAAATCCTCGCTGCCCACGGCAACATCACCGATGCCTGCCAAATGTGGCGAACCGCAGTGAAGCTTTTTCGGAACCGGGAACGTCACGCTAAAGCCGATCTTCTCGAGGCCAGGCTGACAACGCTCGAGAGCCAAAAAGAGACCATTGTACCGGAAGCGCGACAGGCAGACGAAGACACCATGGCAATGCCGCCACCGCGACTACAGAGCAAACGAGAAAAACATACACTTTAGCGTGAACTCTCAACCTAAACCATGATCATATATTCGCACTCTTAGCTGAAAGTGCTGGTCAGAGTATCCCTCACCGGGGGAATCCTGCCCGTTAGTGCAAACAGCACCTTGCCTTCGAGACCCACTGCCCCTACCGTGTGCGCAGTAAAGATCCGAGCCTTTCCCTCACCGGCACGGACACTCTCTCTCCCTCTGCACTAGGAGCATGGTGAAACGATTGCTGCGGCAGCCCCACCTGGCCATGGGCGCCCTGACCGTTATGGCCGTCATGGCAGCAGCCCTCCCCCTGTGGTGGCACGTGTAGTAGCGAGCAGGCGCCCGGCGGACCCCGGGCGCCTCCCCCCTTGCCCGCAAAGAAACTTCGGCGAGTAGGCCGTCACCAGGGGCGGCCTCGTCTGCGTAGTTCGACACCGGCGTTGAGCAGCATCCGGCGCGTCTGGCCGTAGGTGAGACCGAACTGGGCGGCCGTTTCCTTGATCGACTTACCCCCTCGGTAGGCCTCCGCCATGCCCGGCGGCGCGGGCGGTGTCAGTGGCATGGCCGGCCGGAGCGTGACACCGGCCTCCAGCAACGTCTCACGGACTTTCCGGAAGCTCAGGTTCTTGCTTTCGACCAGATCCGTCAGGGTTTCACCGCCCTGATAACGGCGCACCAGCTCCTCCGCGACCGACCGGGCAGAGTCTTCGGCATCAGTTCGTTGTTCGGTAACGTCTTGTTCGGTACTGTCTTGCCCGACGGTATCGTCACCGCAATCTCCAGTCTCCCTCATCGCAGCCCCCGCGCCGCTGAGTGGTTTCGCCTTTTGGGCACTCCTTCCAGATAAGAAGACTTGGCCCGTCGGCTCAACCCACCAACTCAGTGATGTTCCACGATCGCCACCAAGAGAACCGTGCGGGAGCGCAGGGTTTTTCCAGCACCGATTATCCGAAGGCATACAATAATTGTGATTGTTACGAATTGATAACGCCAACTCGCCGCTGAGTGATCATTGATCCACTGGTCAGCCACGACACAGACCTGGCCGGAAGTCTCGATTGGGTGACCGGCTGTACGCTACCGAACCGGTCCTCGGCTGGGTAGCTTCCCTGGAATGAGTGGTGCGGCGGAGTCAGGGAAGACGAAGGCGGGCACGCCGTCGGTGCTGATCGTGGGCGCCGGGTTCGGCGGGGTCGGCACGGCGGTCGAGCTCAAGCGCGCGGGGTTCGAGGACTTCACGATCCTCGAGAGCGCGAGCGAGCCCGGCGGCGTCTGGCGGGAGAACACCTACCCCGGCGCGGCCTGCGACATCCCCTCGCCGCTGTACTCCTTCTCCTACGAGCCCAATCCGCACTGGCCGCAGCGCTTTTCGCAGCAGCCGGACATCCACGCCTACCTCAGGCACGTCATCGCCAAGTACGGGCTCGAACGGCACATCCGCTACGACACCGAGGTCACCGGCGCCGCCTTCGACGAAACACGCGGCCGGTGGCACGTCGAAACAAGCCGCGGCGAAACGTACGAGGCCGACGTGTTCGTACCCGCGGTCGGGCAGCTGTCCCGGCCGGTGTGGCCGGACCTCCCCGGGCGCGACACGTTCGCGGGCACGAGTTTCCACTCCGCGCGGTGGGACCACGACTGCGACCTGCGGGGCAAGCGGGTGCTCGTGATCGGGACCGGCGCGAGCGCGATCCAGTTCGTGCCCACGCTGCAACGGCAGGCGGGCGCGCTCACGATCTTCCAGCGGACGCCGCCGTACATCATGGCGAAGCGCGACACGACCTACCGCCGCTGGCAGCAGTGGCTGTTCGAGCACGTGCCACCCACGCAACTGCTCGGCAGGCTGCGCATCTTCCTGCTCGCCGAGTACGCGACCTACGGCATGACCCGGCTCCCCGTGCTGGCCAAGCTCTTCGAGCTGCGCACGGCCCAGCTGCGCCACCGCTACGTCAAGGATCCCGCGCTACGCAAGAAAATCACCCCTTCCTATCCCCTGGGCTGCAAACGGATTCTCTTCACCAACGACTACCTCCCTGCCCTCGCTCAGCCCAACGTAACCGTCACCACCGACAAAATCGCCGAGATCACCCCGCGCGGGGTGCGGACCGCGGACGGCACCGAGCACGAGGCCGACGTCCTCGTCTACGGCACCGGCTTCGCGGCCACCGACTTCCTCGGCAAGCTCAAGGTGCTCGGGCTCGGCGGGCGGCTCTTGCAGGACGCGTGGTCCGGCGGGGCGCACGCGTACCTGGGCATGACGGTCCCCGGCTTCCCGAACCTGTTCTGCGTCTACGGCCCGAACACCAACCTCGGCGCGGGGTCCATCATCTACATGATCGAGCGGCAGGCCCGCTACATCCGCCAGGCCGTCGAACAGCTCGCCCGGCCCGACGTGTCCTATGTGGACGTCCGACCGGAGGTGGAAGCCCGCTACGACGCGGAAGTCCAGCGGCGACTGGGCCGCAGCGTCTGGTCTGGCTGCACGAGCTGGTACCGCCAGGCCGACGGCAGGGTCACCACGAACTGGCCGGGCCTGGTCACCGAGTACGACCGCCGCACCCGCCGCTTCGACGCGGGCGACTACCGGATGGTGGGCACACGATGAGCGATTTCGACTCCGGAACCTTCGACTACGACGTACTGGTGATCGGCTCGGGTTTCGGCGGCAGTGTCACGGCGCTGCGGCTCACCGAGAAGGGCTACCGCGTCGGAGTGCTGGAGACCGGCCGCCGCTTCGCCGACCACGAGTTCGCGAAGACCTCGTGGCGGGTCCGGAAGTACCTGTGGGCCCCGAAACTCGGCTGCTTCGGCATCCAACGGCTGACGCTGCTCAAGAACACCTTCGTGATGAGCGGGTCCGGTGTCGGCGGCGGCTCGCTCGTCTACGCGAACACGCTGTACGAGCCACCGGACACCTTCTACCGGGACCCGCAGTGGGCGCACATCACCGACTGGCGGTCCGAACTGGCGCCGTACTACGACCAGGCCAAACGCATGCTCGGCGTGGTCGAGAACCCCGCGACCACCCCGGCCGACCGGGTGCTGCGCGAGGTCGCGGACGAGCTGGGCATCGGGCACACCTACCGCCGCACGCCGGTCGGGGTCCACTTCGGCGAACCCGGCGCGAAACCCGGCGAGGTGCCGGATCCGTTCTTCGGCGGTGCCGGGCCGTCGCGGCACACCTGCACGCTGTGCGGCGAGTGCATGACCGGCTGCCGGGTCGGGGCGAAGAACACGACCGTCAAGAACTACCTCCACCTCGCCGAACGCGCCGGCGCGGCGGTCCATCCGCTGACCACGGCGGTGTCCCTGCGGCCGATCGACGGCGGGTACGCGGTCGGCACCGAGCGCACCGGCCGCTGGACGCGCAAGGGGCGGCGGACGTTCACCGCCGAGCAGGTCGTGTTCGCGGCCGCTTCCCTTGGTACACAAAGACTTCTGCATCGGCTGCGGGACACCGGCGCGCTGCCCCGGGTGTCGAAGCGGCTGGGCCTGCTGGCGCGGACGAACTCGGAGGCCGTGCTCGCGGCGAAATCCCTGCGGAAGGACAACGACTTCACCCGCGGCGTCGCGATCACGTCGTCGATTCACCCGGACGCGGTCACCCACGTCGAGCCGGTGCGCTACGGCAGGGGCAGCAACTTCATGAGCCTCCTGACGACGGTGCTCGTCGACGCCGAGACCGGCAAGCGGCGCTGGGTCCTCGGCCTGCGCCAGCTACGGCGGCAGTGGCGTGACCTGGTGAAGCTGCACAATCCGCGGCACTGGTCGGAGCGGACGGTCGGGCTGCTGGTGATGCAGACGCTGGACAACTCGGTGACCACGTACACGAAACGCGGGCTGTTCGGCCGCCGGATGACCACGAAACAGGGCGAGGGCGAACCGAGCCCGGAGTGGATCCCGGCCGGGCACGAGATCGCGCGGCGGGTGGCGGCGAAGATCGGCGGGCTGCCGCAGGGCGCCTGGACCGAGCTGGCGAACATCCCGATCACCGGGCACTTCATCGGCGGCTGCGCGATCGGCGACTCGCCGGAGACCGGCGTCGTCGATCCGTACCAGCGGCTGTTCGGGCATCCGGGGCTGCATGTCGCGGACGGCTCGGCGATCTCGGCGAACCTCGGGGTGAACCCGTCGCTGACGATCACCGCGCAGGCGGAACGCGCGATGTCGTTCTGGCCCAACAGGGGCGACGCGGACCCGCGTCCGTCACTCGGCTCGGCCTACCGGCGGATCACCCCGGTGGCGCCGAAAAACCCCGCGGTCCCCCACGACGCCCCCGGCGCCCTCCGCCTGCCCATCACCCCGGCTTCCTGACGTTCTCTGAAGGCCACCTTGAGGGACTTGAGTTCCCTCAAGGTGGCCTTCAGAGGCTTGGGTGCCGGGTCACGAGGGTTCGGTGTGCAGCAGGTGATCGGCGAGCAGTTGCAGGCGTCGCGAGTGTTCCCTGGCGCGCACGGCTCGCGCCCGGAAGCGCCGCGCGTCCTTGGCCACGGCCGAACGAGCCGCGTAGTCGTCGTTGGTGACCGCGAAGGTGGACCACATCGCGGCGAGATGCTGGTGGGTACGCCATGCCGAGGCGTGCGTCCGCCGCGCACACCTGAACCGATCGGCACCGGCGGGGACACGACCGGCCCGACTCCCGCTGACACGGGGCACGAACGAAGACCTACCCCTTTTCCCCGGCACGCAAACAAACCGTGGCCCAAGTCCGTGAATGCCACATTGAGGGACTCAGAGTCCCTCAATGTGGCATTCACGGACCTATCGGAGAAGCGTCACGGCAGGCCGTCGAGGCCCGCGCGGACGGTGTTCGCGAAGGAGTACCCGTTCGAGGCGTCCCAGTTGATCGACCAGGTCATCGCGCCGCGGATGTCCGGGTACGTGGCCGGCGGCTTGAAGTTCCCGCACGAGCTGCCCTTGGCCAGGCAGTTCAGCGCCGACACGGTGTTCGACGGCGACTGATAGCCACCACCGGCCGCCCGGGGCGAGGCGGGCAGGCCGAGCCCGACCTGGTCCGCGCGCAGGCCGCCCTTGAGCTGGATGCAGGACAGCCCGGTCAGGAAGTCGACGGTGCCCTGCGAGTAGACGTTGCCGTCACACCCGTTCATCGCGCCGCTGTTGTAGTACTGCATGTTGACCACGGTCAGGATGTCCTTGACGTTCAGCGCGAGCTGGAAGTACCCGCCGCCGGTCGACTGCATGTCGATGGTCTGCGGCGCCATGGTGATCACCGAACCGCCACCGTCGTGGATGCTGCGCAGCGCGGAGCCCATGTACGTCGGGCTGATGCCGTTCTCCAGGTCGATGTCGACGCCGTCGAAGCCGTACTGCGCGATCAGCGACTTCATGCTGCTCGCGAAGTTCGCCGCGGCACCGGAATCGCCGACGCTGATCGTGCCCTTCTCGCCGCCGACGGACAGGATCACCTTCTGGCCGCGCGCCTGGAGCGTCTTGACGTCGGCCTTGAACTGCGCGTCGGTGTATCCGCCCAGCTGCGAGGAGAGCCCGGGGTCGAGGGTGAAGGTGACCCCGCCGCGGTTGCCGGGGTCGGCGTCCGCGAACGCCACCGCGACGATGTTGTAGCTGCTCGGGACGTCGGCGAGCTTCAGCGCCTTCGCGCCGTTGTAGAAGTTCTGCCAGTACCCGGTCAGCACGTGCTTGGGCAGCGAGCCGTTCGGCGGTGTGGTGGTCGTGGTGGTCGGCGGCGTCGTGGGGGCCGTCGTCGAAGTGGTGGGCGTGGTCGGTGTGGTCGTCGGCGGGGTGCCGGGGCCGTCGAGGTTGACGTCGTCGGCGTAGTAGCCGGGCTGCCCGTACCAGCCGTGCAGGTACACCGTGACCTGCGTCGACGCGCCGGTGGTGAAGTTCAGCGACAGCTGCTGCCAGCTGGTGGCACCCGGCGTCCAGGTGCTCGTGTCGGTGCTGCCGGTGCCGGAGACACCGAGGTAGACGTAGCTGCCCTGCACCCACGCCGACAGCTTGTACGCGGTGTTCGGCTTGACGGTGACGGTCTGGCCGCACTGGCCGGTGTCCTGACCGGCCGGGGTCGCGCTCAGCGCGCCCTGACCGCTGTGCACCGGGCTGGTCACCACGGCCGAGGTACCGGTGCAGGTCCAGCCCGACAGCGTCCCCGCTTCGAAGCCGGGATTGGACAGGATGTTCGCCGCAGAAGCGTTTCCACTCAGCGCGAGCGTGACGCCGAGACACAGCGCGAGGGTGGAAAAGAGCGCGACGAGGGCGTTCCTGGGTTTGAGGACCACGGTGGCCTCCACGAATGGGTAAGTTGAGTCACATAAAAATGGACTAGACCAATATGGGTGTCAAGGGAGTAGCCCGGGAGGCCCAGTCCGAACGTCGCACCGGCCGGACGGCACAATGCTGGGTCAGGACGGTGCAGGAGCAGAGCACACATCCAAAGCGGAGCGGGAGCGTGGCAGTGGGCGTGCAGTCGGTCGAGCAGAAGATCGCCGAAGAGCTGGGGGTGCGCGAGGGGCAGGTCAAGGCCGCGGTCGACCTGCTCGACGGCGGTTCGACGGTGCCGTTCATCGCCCGGTACCGCAAGGAAGTCACCGGCATGCTCGACGACGCGCAGCTGCGCACGCTCGAAGAGCGCCTGCGTTACCTGCGCGAGCTCGACGAGCGCCGCGTCGCGGTGCTGGACTCGATCCGCACCCAGGGCAAGCTCACCGACGAGCTGGAGGCGCAGATCGTCGCGGCGGACACCAAGTCCCGCCTGGAGGACATCTACCTCCCCTACAAGCCGAAGCGCCGCACCAAGGCCCAGATCGCCCGTGAGGCGGGGCTGGAGCCCCTCGCGGACGGCCTGCTCGGCGACCCGTCAACCGACCCGCAGGCCGCCGCCGCGGTGTTCGTCGACGCCGACAAGGGTGTCGCGGACGCGCAGGCCGCGCTCGACGGCGCCCGCGCGATCCTCGTCGAGCGCTTCGCCGAGGACGCCGACCTCATCGGCGAGCTGCGCGAGAAGATGTGGACGCAGGGACGGCTGGCCTCCAAGGTCCGCGAGGGCAAGGCCGAGGCGGGCGCGAAGTTCGCCGACTACTTCGAGTTCGACGAGCCCTACACGAAGCTCCCCTCGCACCGCATCCTCGCGATGTTCCGCGGTGAGAAGGAGGAGATCCTCGACCTCACCATGGAATCCGAGGAAGCCACCGAGGAACCGCGCGTCGGGCCGACGGAGTACGAGCAGCGCATCGCGCAGCGGTTCGGCATCGCCAACGAGGGCCGCGCGGGTGACAAGTGGCTCGCCGACACCGTCCGCTGGGCCTGGCGCACGAAGATCCTCCTGCACCTGGGCATCGACCTGCGGATGCGGCTGCGCCAGTCCGCCGAGGACGACGCCGTGCGCGTGTTCGCCGCCAACCTGCGCGATCTGCTGCTCGCCGCCCCGGCGGGCACCCGCGCGACGATGGGCCTCGACCCCGGCTTCCGCACCGGCGTCAAGGTCGCGGTCGTGGACGCCACCGGCAAGGTCGTCGCGACGCACACGATCTACCCGCACCAGCCCGCCAACAAGTGGGACGCCTCGATCGCCGAGCTGGCCGCGCTGTGCACCCGCCACCAGGTCGACCTGATCTCCATCGGCAACGGCACCGCGTCCCGCGAGACCGACAAGCTCGCCGGCGAGCTGATCAAGAAGTACCCGGACCTGAAGCTGACGAAGGTCGTGGTGTCCGAGGCCGGGGCGTCGGTGTACTCCGCGTCCGCGTTCGCCTCGCAGGAGCTGCCGGGCATGGACGTTTCCCTGCGCGGCGCGGTCTCCATCGCGCGGCGGCTCCAGGACCCCCTGGCAGAGCTGGTCAAGATCGACCCGAAGTCGATCGGGGTCGGGCAGTACCAGCACGACCTGTCCGAGGTCTCGCTGTCCCGTTCGCTCGACGCGGTGGTCGAGGACTGCGTGAACGCCGTCGGCGTCGACCTCAACACCGCCTCCGCTCCCCTGCTGAGCCGCGTTTCCGGCATCACGACCGGCCTCGCGGAGAACATCGTCGGGCACCGCGACGAGCACGGGCCGTTCCGCTCGCGGACCGCGCTCAAGGACGTCGCGCGGCTCGGGCCGAAGGCGTTCGAGCAGTGCGCCGGCTTCCTGCGCATCCCGGACGGAGACGACCCGCTCGACTCCTCGTCGGTGCACCCCGAGGCCTACCCGGTGGTGCGGCGGATCCTGTCGAGCACCGGTTCGGACATCCGCGAGCTGATCGGCAACAGCCGGACGCTGCAGAAGCTGCGCCCGGCGGACTTCGTCGACGACACCTTCGGGCTCCCGACGGTCACCGACATCCTGTCCGAACTGGACAAGCCGGGCCGCGACCCGCGTCCGGCGTTCAAGACCGCGACCTTCGTCGACGGCGTCGAGAAGATCTCCGACCTCAAGCCGGGGATGACCCTGGAAGGCGTGGTCACCAACGTCGCCGCGTTCGGCGCGTTCATCGACGTCGGCGTGCACCAGGACGGCCTCGCGCACGTTTCCGCGCTGTCGAAGAACTTCGTCAAGGACCCTCGTGAGGTCGTGAAGCCCGGCGACATCGTGAAGTGCAAGGTGCTCGACGTCGACGTGCCGCGCAAGCGGATCTCGCTGACCCTGCGCCTGGACGACGAGCCCGGCGCCGGTGGCTCCGGCGGCCAGGACCGTCGCGGCGGTGGTCAGGGGCGTCAGGGTGGCGGCGGCGGTCGTGGCCAGGGTGCGCAGGGCGGTCAGGGTGGCGGCCAGGGTCAGCGCCGCGGTGGCCAGCAGGGTGGCCGCGGTGGCGGCGGCCGGGGCGGCAACTCCGGTGGCGGCGGTGGCTTCGGCGGTGGCGGCGCCATGGCCGACGCGCTGCGCCGCGCGGGCTACAAGAAGTAGGTCTCAACGGTCCGTGAATGCCACATTGAGGGACTCTGAGTCCCTCAATGTGGCATTCACGGACCTTCCGGAGCCGGTCAGAAGTTGAGGTAGCGCTCCAGGCTCACGGGAGCCGGGCGGCCTTTCAGGTAGACGTCGGCGCGGAGCGGGAACATCCCCCACGCCGCCGTCATCAGCTCGAAGTTCGTCCGCCGGTCCGTGACGGTCCGGACCGGGTTGTAGAAGGTCGGATGCAGGTGATAGACGACCTTCTCGACGTGGTCGAGATCGCTGTCCTCCTCGCCCTCCAGGAAGACGCGAATGCGGAAGTACCGGTAGTCGCCCCGGTCCAGGGACCGGTCGCGCTGCGCGGTGTGGACCAGGTGAAAACGGGACAGGGGTTCGGCTTCGGTCTCCGGGACCGGTCCGGACGCCGCGGCCTCGTCCAGTGCCGGTTGCGCGCCGGGCTCCGGTGCGTCCCCGGAAGGTTTTCCCGGTTCCGCCGCCTTCAGCTTCACACCGCCCGGCCCGACTTCGAGGTGATCGCCCTTCGCGACACGCGCGTTGACCGAGGCGAGCAGCTTGCGGATCGCGGAGCGGAACGCGAACACCAGCACCGCGATGAACACCGGCCAGACCAGGCTCTGGAACAGCGGTATCCAGTCCTTCACCCCAGCTCCCCTCAGCACCCGTCGACGGCCGAAGGTAGCAGGGAAGCGGCGGCTCGGTCGCCGGTGTCGAGCTTGACAAGCCCGAGGTAGGAGGTAACCGATACGCTGCTCAGGGACAGTGCTGGGATCAGCAAAGGGTGAACCACGTGAAGGCAGCGCGGCGTTGAGCAAAGTCGTCATTCTCACCGGGCCGCCCGGGGCCGGGAAGAGCACCGTCGCGCGGCTGCTCGCCGACGCCGTCTCCCCGAGCGTCCACCTGCACACGGACGACTTCTACGCCTACATCCGCAACGGCGCGATCCTGCCCTACCTGCCCGAGGCACAGCGGCAGAACGAGGTCGTCACCACCGTGCTCGCGCAGGCGGCGGCCGGGTACGCCGAGGGCGGGTACGAGGTGTTCTGCGACGGCGTGGTCGGCCCGTGGTTCCTCGACCCGTTCCGCATCGCCGCGAAGCAGCACGGCGTGCCCCTGCACTACGTCGTCCTGCGCCCGGACGAGGCCACCACGGTCACCCGCGCGGGCGGGCGGGGCGCCGACGCGCTGACCGATCCGGAGCCGGTGCGCGCGATGCACCGGCAGTTCGCGGACCTCGGCGAGTTCGAGCCGCACGCCCTCGATTCCACCGGTCTCGACGCGACGGCGACGGCCGCCGCGGTCCGCGACGCCCTCGCCGGGGAAACGCACCGCCTCAAGCCATGACCCCCGAAGAAATGGACGCGATCTTCGACGTCTTCGTCCGCGCGCACCGGGCCCAGGACATCGACGGCCTGATCGCGCTCTTCACCGAGGACGCCGACTACGAGGTCGTCGGCGACACCTATGGCCGGCGGCGCGGCCACGCGTCCATCCGGCGACGCTACGAGGAGGCGTTCGACGAGTTCGGCGAGGCCTCGTTGAACGTGGTCCGTCGCTCCCACGGCGAGAACCTGCTCGTCACCGAAAGCATCATGACGGCGACGGCCACCGGTACCATTTTCGGCGTCCACGGTGGCGGGCGGACGGTGCGCTACCGGCTGCTGCACCTGTGCGAGTTCTCCGGCGGGCGGATCAGCAGGCACACCGTCTGGGTCGACGCGACCGAGCTGATGGCCCAGCTGCTCGCGCCCCAGGACCCGCGCTGATCGTCCGGACGTGTACCGTCCGGAAACCGGCACCCGCGAGAAAGGCACCGCCACCATGGGACGTCACGTCCGCGACCGGATGTTCGCCGTGATCACCCTGGCGCTGGCCGTGGTGCTGCTGCCCGTCGCGTTCGTCACCCGCCCCGGCCGCGCCCGCGAGCGGGCGTGCCAGTGGGCGCTGCGATTCCGGTTCCCGAAGGAGAACCTCGGCGGGCTCGACGCGGGAGCCGGGGCGGCGTTCGTCGCGGCCCGCACCGACGCGCTGTGGCGGCACGGTCAGCTCATCGGCCTCACCTCGGGATACCGCGATCCCCGGAAGCAGCAACAGGTCTTCGACGACGAGGTGCGCCGCACCGGTTCGGAGGCCCAGGCGCGGCTGCTCGTACTGCCGCCGGAGGAGTCCAGTCACGTCCAGGGCGTCGCGCTGGACGTGCGTCCGCGTGAAGGCGCGCTCTGGCTGGAAAAACACGGCGTGCGTTACCGCCTCTACCGCACCTACGCCAACGAGTGGTGGCACTTCGAGTACCTGCCGGAGCACGAATCGGCGCCCGAAATGTGGGCCAACCCCAGCGTCAAGGCCGCGCAGAACGCGCGCCCCGAGCACTGAACCCCGGCCTCGCCGACTGTCCACAAGCTACCCAACAGCGCGCCGTCAGCGTCGGCGATCCAGCCGCCGGAAGATCTCCGTCGTGAGCACCACGGAACCCCAGGGCGCCCCGATGACGGGCCACAACGTGAACCACACCGAATCGGCGGGCAGCCCCAGGGCCAGGCAGATGACCAGGTAGGCGACGTTGACGACGAGCCAGAGACCGATGGCCGCGGGGCCCACGAGCAGCGCCGCCGCCCCGCGCTGCCCCGGCGGTCGTCCGGCCAGCCCGCGAAACCATTCGAGCTGGCGATATCGGAGGTCCAGATACGCCCTGACGGGATCGGCGCGGGTTGGACCGCGCGTCAGCAACAGGTCCTGCTGTACGACGTCAAGCTGCGTATACGTTTTCGCGGCGTACGCGGCCTTAACGCGTTCTTCGAACTCCTCAAGGGTGACGCGTCCCTCGCTGTAGGCCGTTCGCAACCGTGCCACGGCTTCTTCACGATCCGCGTCGCTCGCGCGAGAGTCCCCCAGTGATGTCATGGCTGCCCGAACCCTCCCAAGCAAGACAGCTGAACCACCAGGCTACGCCGTGGTCAGGCCCACCATCAACAGCGTCAGAAGGATCAGCAGGGCGACGCCCAGCGCGGCCCGCCATGCCCGGCGGACAAGGAGAACCGAGAGCCGCCGGCCGAGTCCCGGTGGGCTCTCCGACAACGGTGAACCGACGTACGCGGCGGCGACCGTGCGGATCTCGGCGCCGTTGAGCACGAGGGTCTGCCAGTCCTCGTCGAGCGCGTCCGGCGCCGCCGCCCCCGGCTGGCGGATCGCCAGCGGCGCGCTGAGCAGCAGATCGCGTTTCGCGGGATCGGATTCGGTGGAGTACCCCGCCGAATAGCCGGTGACCGTGGTCCCGTCCTTGAGCTGCACGCTGAGGAACACCCGCACGCCCGGCGCCGCGAGCCGGTTGAAAGCCGTGTACCACACCGTTTCCTGCGCGATCCGGCGTTCGGTGTCCGGGGTCAGCACGTCGTGCGCGGCGACCGCGAAACACAGCGCGAGCAGCGTCACCGCGACCAGCGAGACGAGCGTCAGCACCGGGTGCGCCGAGAAGTACTTCCCGGTGTCCCGCACCAGATCCGGCAGCGCCGCCGCCGAACCGGGGACGAGCGCCGCGAGCACGGCGACGAGCACGACCGCCAGCACGCTGAACACCACGCCGGTGAACAACACCCGGCTGATCTCGACGAACGTGCTTTCCTCGCGCCGCATCCGGGTGGTCTGCCAGAGCAGTTCGAACGCGATGCCCGGCGTCACCATCAACAGGAAGACGACGACCGCGGCGGCGGTCGACGGGACCACGGGCTACCGATCTTCCTCGGGCTCGGGTTCCGGTACCTGAGGCGGCTGCGCGGGAACGCCGGGCGGCTGTTCCACGGTCTTCACCCTGAGCTGGTCCTCGACCACCGCTCCCCCGACGTTCGTGGTCGGGAGCACGACGCCCGCGTTCCAGTTGGTTCCCGGTGACGGTACGTCCCTGCCCATCACAGCCTCCCCGCTGTCCGGTCGATCGGGCCGTTATACCACGGCGGACAGCGGGGAAAGCGGGGAATCGGACACTTACACCGTCATGGCGTAGGCGCCGGAAAGGTCGCGCACCTGGGCCCATACGCGGTCGAAACGCTCGGCGTCCACGACCGGCTTGCGGACCGCCGCCAGCGCCAGCGCCTGCTGGGCGTCGGTGGAGCTCGCCTTGCCGTTGAGGTCGACCGCGGCGACGCTGAAGTCCTGCACCAGCACGGCGAAGATCTGGTCGACGACGTCGGTTTCGAGGCCGGTGATGTCGGCCTGTTCGAGGATCAGCTGGCCGTACACGATCAGCGTGAACAGCTCGGTCAGCGCGAGGCCGAAGTCGAGGTCCGCCTGCTGGGCCTCGTCCGGGGTGGCCTCGGACAGCAGTTTCACCAGGTAGCCCGCCTGTTCGGTGAACAGGACGACGTTCGGGACGGTGGCGAACTTCTCGTAGGCCGCGCGCCAGTCGTGGAAGCGGACCTTGGACAGGCCGCGCGCCGGGCCCTGACGGAACAGGAACTCGTCGTCCGCGGCGTCGTCGCGGGTGGGCACCGGGGCGTAGTCCTGCGGGGCGAACAGGTACGCGGGCATGAACTTCGCGATGAGCGCGAGGTTCACCGCGACGGTCCCCTCCAGCTTGGGCAGGCCGTCGATGTCGTTCTTGGCCATCGCGAGGTAGGTGTCGGCCTCGAAACCCTTGGCCGCCACCACATCCGCGACCAGGCCGATGACGCGCTGGGCCTCGGTGGTCACCTTCATCTTGGTGATCGGGTTGAACAGCAGGTAGCGGCGGTCGTCCGGATTCGCCGAGCGGAAGTAGTCCACGGCGCGGTCGGAGAACAGCTTCATCGCGGTCAGCCGCGCGTACGCCTCGACGAACTCCCTGCGCACGTGCGGGAAATCGGTCACCGGATTGCCGTAGAGAACGCGGTTGTGCGCGTGCGTGATCGCCTCGTACAGCGAGTGCGTCGCCATCCCGATGCCGCCGAAGCACAGGTTGAACTTGCCGATGTTGACCGTGTTCAGCGCCGCGCTGAACGCCTCCTGGCCGACGTGCAGGATGTCCTCGGCGCGGACCGGGTAGCCCTCCAGCCGGAATTCGGCGACGTACATCTGCGAGGGCACCACGTTCTTGACCACGTGGTAGTCCGGGTGGTTCGAGTCGGCGTAGAAGAACACGTACTGCTCGGGGCCCTCGACGCCGTCGATGCGGCCGAAGACGGACACGGTCTGCGCGCAGTTGCCGTTGCCGATGTAGTACTTCGAACCGGTGGCGCGGTAGCCGCCCGCGCCGTCCGGCGTGAGCACCATGTCCGAGGAGTAGATGTCCGCGCCGTGGTCCTTTTCGGACAGTCCGAAGGCGCCGACGCCGCCCGCGGCCAGCGCGTCCGCGGCCCGCTTGCGGGCGGCCTCGTTCGAGCTCTGCCACACCGGGCCGAGGCCGAGGATGGTGACCTGCCACGGGTACCAGTAATTCAGGCCGTAGAACCCGAGAATCTCCGACAGCGCGGCGATCCGGCTGGTGTCCCACCGCTTGTCCGCGTTGCCCTCGGCGTTCGCGCTGGGCGTCAGGAACGTCGAGAAGAGACCTTCCTTCCCGGCGAACTCGAGGAAGTCGGCGTAGAACGTCCGCGCGTGGTAGTCCTCGGTGAGCTTGCGCTTGCCGCGCCGCTCGAACCAGTCGATGGTGGCACGCAGCAGGCGCCGCGTTTCCGCGTCGAAGTGCTTCGGGTCGTAGGTGCCCGGGTTCAACAGCGCCACGCTCATCCACTCCAACGGTCATCGACGTTACTAAGCGGTAACTTAGCAAGCCGGGTCCGGTGCGGGCAATCTCACGTGCTGGGCGCCACCCGGCCCGGTTACAATGATCTGGCGGCCCGCCCAGTTCTGCCTCGGGCCGCGTCTAGTTGTTCGAGGACCACGCGCCGCGACCAGCAGGGTCTGCGCCGGGCAGAACAACCCCTTCTCAGTGATGGAGAACGAGGGCGCCTCGCGCCCGTACCACCATGAACGACACACCGACTTTCGCCGACCTCGGCCTGCCCACCACCCTGGTGCGCGCGCTGGCCGGGCAGGGCATCACCACCCCGTTCCCGATCCAGGCCGCCACCCTGCCGCACGCGCTGGCCGGGCGCGACGTGCTCGGCCGCGGCCGCACCGGCTCCGGCAAGACGTACGGCTTCGTGCTGCCCGTCCTCGCCCGGCTCGCCGCCAAGCCCGCCCAGCGCCGCGCCGGCCGTCCGCGCGCGCTCATCCTCGCGCCGACCCGTGAGCTGGTGACGCAGATCGAGGCGTCGATCCTGCCGCTCGGCAAGGCGCTCGGCCTGCGGACCATGACCATCTTCGGCGGGGTCAGCGCGAACCCGCAGATCTCGAAGCTGCGGGACGGCGTCGACATCGTCGTCGCCTGCCCCGGCCGCCTCGCCGACCACATGCGCTCCGGCGCCGCCAAGCTGGACGGCGTCGAGATCACCGTGCTCGACGAGGCCGACCACATGGCCGACCTCGGGTTCCTGCCCGAGGTCCGGCGCATCCTGGCCGCGACGCCCGAGCGCGGGCAGCGGCTGCTGTTCTCGGCGACGCTGGACGCCGGGGTCGACGTGCTGGTCAAGAAGTTCCTGGACGACCCGGTCCTGCACAGCGTCGACTCGGCCCAGTCGCCGGTCTCCACCATGACCCACCACGTGCTGCACCTCGAGGAGACGCACCGGCTGCCGGTGCTCGTCGACCTCACGGCCGCGCCGGGCCGGACGCTGGTGTTCACCCGCACCAAGCACCGCGCGAAGGCGCTGACCCGCAAGCTCAACGCGTCCGGGGTCCCGGCCGTCGAGCTGCACGGCAACCTCGGGCAGAACGCGCGCACCCGGAACCTGGAAGCGTTTTCCTCGGGGGCGGCGAAGACGCTGGTGGCCACCGACATCGCCGCGCGCGGCATCCACGTCGACGACGTCACGCTGGTGATCCACGCCGATCCGCCGGTCGAGCACAAGGCGTACCTGCACCGTTCGGGGCGGACGGCGCGGGCCGGCGCGTCCGGCACCGTGGTGACGCTGATGACCGACGAGCAGGTCCGCGACGTCCGCGACCTGACCCGCAAGGCCGGCATCAAGCCGACCACCACCCAGCTCGGCCCCGGCCACCCGCTGCTGGCGGAGCTGGCGCCGGGTGAGCGGACGCTGACCGCGCCGCACCGGCCGGTGGTGGACAACCGGCCGAAGAAGGTCACCGCGTCCGGCGCGGCGAAGCCCGCGGGCCGCCGGTCGGCGGAGGGTAACCGCGGTGGTCAGCGGTCGCGGGCGACGGCGCAGGCGCGGCGCGAGGAGCAGCCGGGTCGTTCCGGCGGTCAGGGCCGTTCGGGTCAGGGCCGTGCCGGTTCGGGTTCCGGTGGTCAGGGCCGTTCCGGTGGTCAGGGCCGTGGGCGTGGGCAGTCGCAGGGTGGCTCGGCACGGCAGGGCGCGTCGCGGCAGGACTCGCCGCGCGGTGCGCAGCGTGGTGCTCAGCGGCAGGCCGAGGCCGGTGCCGGTCGTCGCGGTGGCGCGGCTTCGTCCGGTGGCGGCGGGCGCCGGGGCGGCGCGGCCGCGTTCTCGGCCGGTACGCGCGCCGGGTCGCGCCGCTCCGGCCGGTAGATCTTGGTAGGTCCGTGGGGGCCTCCTTGAGGGACTCTGGCTCCCTCAAGGAGGCCCCCACGGACCTTTGGGTGGTCGGGGCGCCGGGGCACTCAGCGTCCCGAGCGACGGAAAGCCTTAGGGGGAAAGGGTTTCCAGGGGACGTCGGGCGGTTTCGACGCCGAACAGGACCAGGACGAGACCAGCCACGCCGCTCGCGACGGCGAGCGCGGTGAACACCGGCGCGATACCCCCTCCCCCAGCAGAGCCGGTACCGACCAGCGCGCCGGTGAGCAGCGGACCGGCGATCACGCCCAGCCGCGCGAAGATCCCGCCGACGCTCGCGCCGAGGGCACGGCTGCGCGTCGGATACAGCTCCGGCCCGTAGAGGTTGAGGCCGAGATTCACCGCGAAGACGAACACCGACGCCGCCGAGACGAACAGCATCACCCCGAGGCCGGTCCCCGGGCTCACCCACGCGGCGACGCCCAGGACCAACGCGCCGCCCAGCAGGCAGACGGCCATCGCCGGCCGCCGCCCCACCCGGTCGACGGTGAGTGCGAGGACCACGCAGCCGATCAGCCCGGCGGCCATGGTGACCACGCTGTAGCGCAGGGCGGTGTCCAGCGGGAGGCGGTAGACGGTGGCGTAGAGCGTCGGCAGCCACGACGTCAGGCCGTAGTTGACCAGGAAAGCCACGAACCACAGCACCGAGACCACCAGTGTCCGGCGCAGATAACGCCCGGTGAACAGGTCGGCGAGCCGCGGCCGCCGCGCCGGGGCGACGGCCACCGGCGTGACCTCGGGCAGCGTGCCGAACTGCGCGCGGGCCCGGCGTTCCAGCTCGTCGACGATCCCGGCGGCCTCGGCGGTCCGGCCCCGCGCGGCCAGCCAGCGCGGCGACTCCGGGACCTGCCTCGGCAGCACGAACGCCAGCACCACCGGCAGCGCGCCGACCAGGAACAACACCCGCCAGCCGAACGCCGGGACCACCCACGCCGAGACGAGCGACGCGGCCGCCAGGCCGAAGACGAACGCGAGTTCGTAAACCAGGACGAACCGGCCGCGCCGTCCGGCGCCGACGATCTCGTTGACGTAGGCCGCCGCCACCAGTACCTCACCACCGATGCCGATGCCCTGCAGGAACCGCGCCCCCTGCACCCAGCCGACGTCCGGAGCCGCCGCGGCGAGCACACTGGTCAGCGCGTACAGCAGCAGGCACCAGGTCAGCGTGCGCACCCGGCCGGCCCGGTCGGCGAGCCAGCCGGACAGCGCCGCGCCCACGAGCATGCCGACCGAGCCGGCGGTGATGGTGAGCGTGACGTCCGCGGTGTCCAATGTGTACTGTGCGCGGATCGCGGGCAGCGCATAGGCGATCAGGAGCTGGTCGAAGCCGTCGAAGAAGGTCACCAGCCCGATCAGCAGGCGCACCCTGACATGCCAGCGTGACAGCGGGAGACGTTCGATCCTGGCCGCGATCGTCCCGGCGTCGTCGGTCGCCTCGCCGGTCACGACGCCGCCCCGAAGTCCAGGTCACGTGAGGTCGGGTTGGCCATCCCGGCGACCCGCAGCGCGATCTCGCGCCTGCGGTCCGGATCGGCGAGCCAGGCGTGGTCGGCCACGCAGCGCTCGTCGATCTCCTCGCCGGTCGCGGCCTGCCGCAGCGTCTGCTCGTGCGACGCGGCGAGCGCGGCGACGTTGACCGGGCGGCGGGCCCGCTCGTACCGGCCGAGCGCCGCGTCGCTCACGCCGTCGACCTCGACGCAGCGGTTGACGACCGCCGCGAGGACCTCGGCGTCGAGCATCGCCATGTTCATGCCCTGCCCGACCGTCGGCGGCACCACGTGCGCGGCGTCCCCGACCAGGCAGACGTGGTGGCGCACATAGCTTTTCGCGTGCCGCAGGTGGATGCGGTAGGAGTGCGTGCCATCGGTGATCGCGTCCGCAGTGGCGACGTCTTCGAGAATCGGCGCGCGTTCGAGCAACCGGTCCCGCAGCCGGTCCGGCGGCAGCGAACGCCAGTAGGCACCGTCGGCCGACTCGATCTGGAACGGGATCCGGACCCGCTCGCCACCGTCGAGCGGGATCAGCATGGTGAGCCCGTCCTTGCCGACGTAACGCATCGAGCGGTGCTCCAGCTCGGGCACGCGGGGCCGCGGACACGAGAGCATCAGGTACTCGTGCTGATAGGTGTAGGGCTCTTCGACCTCGATCCCGAGGAACCGGGCCAGCTTCGACTGGGCGCCGTCCGCCGCGACGACCAGCTTCCCGCGCGCGTGAAACCGTTGCCCGGCAAAGGTTCCGCCGATGCCGACGACGTCGTCCCCCTCGACCAGCACCGTGTTCGCCTGCGCGTCGCGGCACACCCGCACCAGCTCGGGTTTCGCGGCGAACGCGGCGTACAGCGCGCGGTGGAAGTTGGTGTGCCGCAGGATGACCTGGTGCCGGAACGGCCCCGGCAGGCCCTCGAAGTCCCACGAACCGAGAAAACCGTGCTTCCGGTGGAAAAACCCGGATTCGGACACGTGGTAGCCGGAAAGTCTTTCGATCTCCGGCAGCACGCCCCAGCGGTCGAGGAAACCCAGGCTCAGCGGCTGGATGGTGTCGCCGCGGTTCAGCTCGGGGAACTCGGCCGCGCGTTCCAGCAGGATCGAGGTCAGCCCGTACTCGGCGAGGGCGTGCGCGGTCGCGGCGCCCGCGACCGAGCCGCCGACGATGACGACGTCGGCGTCCCAGCGCAGGTCCGGCTTCCCCGGCCGGTCGGTGGCACCCAGCGAAAGCTCACGCATTCACCCGAGTATGGCCCGTGGCCCCGGCGCGGGGCGGTGTTCTTGCCCTTAAAGAGAAGCGGTGAGTCCTCTCGCACGCAGCACGGCGCGTTCCAGCGGGCGGAACACCAGCAGCTCGATGCCGATCCCGACCAGCAGGATCAGGAAGATCGCGGCGATCACGGTCGGCATGTCGTTGAACGAGGATCCCTCGTTCAGGTAAGCGCCGAGGCCGATGCCGAGATCGGGCGAGCGCGCGATCAGCTCGGCCGCCATCAGCGAGCGCCAGGAGAACGCCCAGCCCTGCTTGAGCCCCGCGAGGAACCCGGGCAGCGCGGCCGGGAGCAGGATGTGCCGCGCCGACGCGAGCCGGTTGGCGCCCATCACCTTGCCCACCCTCGGCAGGATCGGCGGGATCTGGTCGATACCGGAGACGAGGCCGTTCGCGATCGAGGGCACCGAGCCGAGCAGCACGACGAAGTAGATCGCGGCGTCCTTGGTGCCGAACCAGATCACCGCGGCGGGCACCCACGCCACCGAGGGCAGGCTCTGCAGCCCGGTCAGCAGCGGGCCGATCGCCGCGCGCACCACGCGCACCTTGGCCACCAGCAGCCCCAGCGGCGTCCCGAGCACGACCCCGGCGGCGAAGCCGAGCGCGGCGCGGTGCACCGACGTCCAGACGAAGCCGAAGACACTGCCGTCGACGACGGTGGCCCAGAACTTTTCCCACACCGCCAGCGGCGCGGGCAGCGTCGTCTCGGGCCAGAACGCGGCGGCCCACAGGATCTGCCACAGCACGACGAGCAGGACGAGCGCGACGAGCGGGGGCAGCCCGCTGCGCAGGAACCGGCGCCCGAGCGAGGGCCGCTGTTCCCCGACCGGCGTGTCGAGGGTGTCCAGGCCCGCCTCGACACGCTGGTCGATGTCCGTGCGGGCGCTCTCCGGTTCGGTCACCAGCCGGTCAGGCCGCGGCATGGGTGCTGATCACCTCGCGCAGGTGCGCGGTGATCTCCTCGGTCAGCTCCTCGACGTCGGCCGAGGGCACGTTCCGCCACTCGCGCACCACGCGTCCCGGGCGCGAGGACAGCAGCACGACCCGCCCGCCGAGCCGGACGGCCTCGCGCACGTCGTGCGTGACGAACAGCACCGAGGTCCCGGTGCTGCGGTAGACGCGCAGCAGTTCGCCCTGGAGGACGTCGCGCGTGATCGCGTCCAGCGCCGCGAACGGCTCGTCCATCAGCAGCAGCGCCTGGCCCTGGTCGCTTCCGGTGCGCAGGGTCGCGGCGAGGGCCCTGGCCAGCGCGACCCGCTGCCGCATCCCGCCGGACAGCTCGTGCGGCCGCTTGCCGCCCGCGCCGCCCAGCCGGACCAGGTCCAGCAGCTCGGTGACCTTCTCCCGCCGCTCGGCGCGGCCGAACCCGGCCAGCCGCAGCGGCAGCTCGACGTTGCGGGCCGCGGTCAGCCACGGCATCAGCGCGGCCTCCTGGAACATCACCGCGGGCCGCGAGGTGTTCAGCGTGATCTCGCCCGCGCTCGGCGCGTCCAGGCCGGCGACCAGGTTGAGCAGCGTGCTCTTGCCGCAGCCGGACGCGCCGAGCAGGCAGACGAACTCGCCCGGTTCGACGGTGAGGTCCACGCCGTCCAGCGCGACGACCGCGCGCCCGGCGGGGCCGAACGTCTTCCGCACGCCGTCGAGCCGGACCGCGACCTCGGTGGACAGGCTCGGTGCGGAGAGGGTGGTGGTCATCGCTGGCCTCCGGTCACTTGGTGAGTTCGGGTGCGCTGACGGCGGGCTGTCCCTGTGCCTTGAGAACGTCGTTGAGCGGGCCGAAGTCGGCGAATCCCTTGAGGTTGACGGCTTCCTTCACGATCCCCGCGGTCACCGAGTCCTTGGCGAGCTGCGGGAACTGCGCGGCGACCGGGTCGGTGGTCAGCTCGATCCCGGAGAAGGCGCGGTCGAGCACGGCCTCACCGAGCGAGCTGCCCGCCAGCTCCTTGAGCGCGCCGTTGACCACGGTCTTCGCCTCTGCGGGGTTGGCCTTCGCCCAGCCGATCGCGGCGAGCTCGCCCTTCAGCAGCGCGCGCACGGTGTCGGGGTGCTGCTGCAGGAACTCGCTGCGCACGATGACCACAGTGGACGGGAACTTTCCTTCCGGCCACAGGGTTTTCTCGTCGACGAGCACCTTCGCGCCCGCGTCGGCGACCAGCCGTGACGACCACGGCTCGGGCAGCCAGCCGCCGTCGACCTCGCCCTTCTTGAAGGTGTCGAAGGTCTTCGGGTTGTCCAAGGCGGTGACCTTGACCTGATCGGTCAGCTTCTTCTCGGCGAGGAACTTCTTCAGCGCGACGTCCTGGGTGTTGCCGAGCTGAGGGGTCGCGATGGTCCGCCCCTTGAGCTGCTCGACGCTGGTGATCTCCGGCTTGACGACCAGCTGCGCGCCGCCGGAGACCGCGCCCGCGACCAGCTGGATGGTGCCCTTGGACTTGGTGAAGGCGTTGATCGCCGGGCCGGAGCCGATGAAGGCGATGTCGAGGGACTTGCCGAGCAGCGCGTTGACCTCGTCCGGGCCCGCGTTGAAGGTCTGCGTGGTGAGCTTGGTCTTGCCCAGTTCCTTGGCGAAGAAGTCCTTCTTCGTGCCGATGAGCGCCGGGGCGTGTGTCACGTTGGGGAAGTACCCGACCCTGACCTCGGTGGCGGCCCCCTGGTTCTGGGCGGGCGCCGAGGCGGATTCCGCCGCCCGCGAACAGCCCGCGAGCCCGGCCGCGACGGTCAGTGCGGCCAGTGTGGCGGCCAGGATTCGAGGTCTGTGGTGGGTACGCACTTTCGACGTGCCTTTCACGGGGGACGGGCGGGAGGCGCGAACGAGACTCGCACGCTCCCCCGCCCGGACGCATAGCCATCCGCATCCCGGGAAACCCGGTGAGAATCCTTGACACGGGCCAGGCCGCCCTACTCACCGGGAAACCGTCCACTCACGACTAGCGCTGTGTAACGGAACGTGTCGGTTCGGCGAATCACGAAGTGCCGGTGCGGTGGGTCGCGGGGTCCCTCGGCGCGGGCGCCGGGAGGATACGACGGTGGCGGTGAGACACCCGCGGACGCTGATCATGACCGGGGTGCTGATCGCGGGGATCGCGCTCGGGATCGTGGCGACGACGCTGAAGGTCCGGGACGGCGGGCATTCCGCCTTCGACATCGCGCTGAGCACGTTGACCGGGTCGCTGTTCCTGCTCTCCGGCGCCGTCGCCCACGTGCGCCGCCCGGAGAACCGGATCGGTGCGCTGATCGCACTGGTCGGGGTGGCGTTGTTCTGCGAGGACCTGCAGTTTTCCCGTACCCCGCTGATCTACACGGTCGGGCTGGCACTGACCGCGGCGTCCAGTCCGATGATCGCGCACCTCGTGCTCGTCTTCCCGCGCGGCGAGCTGCGTTCACGCTGGGAACGGCTGGTCGTCGTCGCGGCGTACGCGGCGGTGCTGGCGTCGGCGACGCTGCGGCTCGTGTTCGGGAACGACCCGCGCGACCTCGCCTCGGTGGTGTCCCGGCCCGCCGTCTACGACGTCGCCGTGCGGGTGCTCGACTTCGTCGGCGCGCTCACCGGCGCCGGGATCGTGGTCATCCTGCTCTACCGCTGGCTCACCGGACGGCTGCCGCAGCGCAGGCTGCTGTCCCCCGCGGTCGCGATCGCCCTCGTCGGCGCGTTCAGCTCGGCGGTCGGCAGCGCGCTCGGCCCGCACCACCCGCTCGCCGGACCGCTGCTGGACGTCTACCGGATCGCGTTCTGCCTGTGGCCGCTGGCCTTCCTCGTTGGTGTGCTGCGCTCCCGCGTCGGCAACGCCGAGATGATCCGGCTGCTGCTCGAACGCGACGGCACCGGGCTGGCCGCGCTGGTGCAGGACGATCAGGTGTGGAAGGACAGCCGGTCGATCGACGCGCTCAACGCGGCGGCCGGGCTGGTGCTCGACAACCAGCGGCTGACCGAGGAGCTCGAACAGCGGCTGGCCGAGGTGCAGGCCTCGCGGGCGCGCATCGTGGCCGCTGGCGACGAGGAGCGCCGCCGGATCGAACGCGATCTGCACGACGGCGCCCAGCAACGGCTGGTCAGCGTCGTCCTGCTGCTGCGGATGGCCGACCGGCGGCTCGGCCCCGAGCTGGGTCCCGAGCTGCGCACGCTGCTCGCCGGGACGGTCGTGGAACTCCAGTCGGCGATCACCGAGCTGCGGGAGCTGGCGCGGGGCATCCGGCCCGCGATCCTCACCGAGGCGGGGCTGGTCGCCGCGGTCCGCTCGCTGCTGGACCGGACCCCGGTCCCGGTCGAACTCACCGTGGACGAGGTCCCCCGGCTGGACGCGGCCGTCGAGGCCACCGCGTACTTCCTCACCTCGGAGGCGCTGACGAACGCGCTGAAACACGCCAAGGCCGACCAGGTGCGGGTGCTGATCGCGGTGGAGGGCGAGGGCCTGCGGGTCGAGGTCGCCGACGACGGGGTCGGCGGGGCCGAGGTCGACGGCGGCACCGGGCTCGCCGGGCTGCGGGACCGGGTGCGGGCGCTGGGCGGCGACCTGTACGTGCACAGCCACCAGGGCGCCGGGACCTGCGTGTCCACCACGATCCCGTTGCTGCGCGACCGGTAAAGGTCCGTGGGGGCCTCCCCGAGGGACTCTAGCTCCCTCAAGGAGGCCCCCACGGACCTTCGGAGTTCAGGATCTAGACGAACATCAGGAACAGCAGGCCGTTCGGCGAGCCGAGGCCGGTGACGTCGTCGTAGCCCTTGGTGGTGTGGATCGTCAGGTTCGGGTAGTCGAACGTCCGCGCCGAGCGGAGCAGCCCGCCCGAGGCGTCCACGCTGTTGGCGTAGTCGACGCGGGCCACGGCCCCGTCCACGTGCTGGACGTCGTTGATCGCCGGGGTGCGGGCGGTCAGCTTGTACAGCACCGGGTTGATGAACCCGTGGTGGAAGTGGTCGAAGCTGTCGGCGACGGCCATGATCCCGGCGAACACCGGCGACGCGAGGCTGGTGCCGCCGATCCGGTACTGGTCGTAGTGCGCGCCCTCGGGGAAGGTCTGCGTCTGGCCGACCAGGAACCCGGTGTTCGGGTCACCGATCGCGGAGATGTCCGGGACGACGCGGCCCTTCTTGCCCCCGGTCTGGTTCTTGGTCGCGAGCGCGTCCGGCACCGAGCCCTTCTGGTAGAACGGCTGCTCGAACTGACGGCTCGTGCCGCCACCGGAACCGCTGGTGTACGCGCCGGGGAAGCCCGGCGTGTAGGTCCCGTCGGTCAGCGCGGACTTGCCGGTCTCCCAGCCGGTCTCGAACAGCCGCTTGCCGTCCTTGCCGATCCCGATGCTGGTGCCGCCGACCGCGGTGACCCACGGCGAGGACGCCGCGAAGTCCGGGGTCGGGGTGCCGACGCGGGCGACCTCGTCGCCGTTGTCGCCCGAGGAGAAGTAGACGCCGATGCCCTGGAGCACCGCGTGCACCGCGATCTGGTTGAACGCCTTGATCTCGGTGGGCGGCAGGTCCTCGCCGGTGTCGCCGTAGGAGTTCGAGATGATGTCGGCCCGGTGGTCCGCGACGACGTAGTTCAGCGCCTGGTCCAGCGAAAGGTCCTGGCAGTCCGCGCCGCCCACGTAGAGGATGTTCGCGCCGGGGGCGAGCCCGTGCGCGGCCTCGACGTCGAGGGTTTCCTCGCCGTACCAGCCGGCCGCGTCACACTTGTCCGGCGCTTCCTGTCCCGGGGTGGGCGGGAAGATCTTCTGCGAGAACTGCGAAGCCTTCAGCGGGTGCTCGGGGTCGTTGCGCCGGGCGTACTCGCTGGCGTCGGCGTAGATGGTCGGCGACGCGAAGGCGTCCACGATCGCGATCGTGGTGCCCTTGCCGTCGGCGCCGAACCGCGCCGCCTGGTCGACGCCGTAGGCCGAGCGGAGCTGGGCCGGGGTGTAGCCGCACGGCGCGTAGGGCAGCTGCTTGCCGTTGTAGGCCGGGTCGGTGGTGTCGACCTTCTCGCCGTAGTAAGTGCTGCACGGTCCGGAGTTGCGGAAACCCTTGGCGGGCGGGACGTCACCGGGCTTGGCCGACTGGGTCGGCGCGGTGTCGGCGCCGTCCGTGTGATCCGGCTTCAGCAGGTTCGTCGCCTGGTCGACGCCGATGACGCCGAGCACGTCCTTCGCCAGCGACGCGGGCACGGACAGGTCCTTGTCCGCCGCCCGCAGCGTCCGGCCCTTCACGGCGTACTTGCCGAGCTTGACCGAGAACGCCTTCTGCACCTGGTCCGCGGTGCCGACGGCCTCGACGTACGCGCGGTTCGACGGCACTTCGCCGATGCCGAAACCGCTGCCGGTCAGCCACGACTTCACCGAGTCCACGGTGGACTGTGTCGCGGCGAACCGGTCGCGGACCTGTTCGGGGCTGAGGAACTTCCGGTAGGACGGACTGTCCGGATCGGACACCGCCCGCGCCGCGGCCTCGGCGCCCGCCGGGTCGCGCTGGTTCAGATACACGCGGAAGTTCAGCTTCGACGCCGGCGCCGTGTCGGCGACCTTGGCCTGCGGGTTCGCCCAGAACGGGTGCGACTGCGGGATGTCCTGACGCTCCTGTGCCGAGGCCGTGGCCGGCACGGTCGCGGCGAGGCCACCGGCCACCGCGAGCGACAGGAACAGGGTGAGACTTCTTCGCACAGGGTTCTCCCTCTTGAGAAACCGGGCCACAGGGGCCGGTGAACACCCGGAGAGACTAGGCGCGGATTCTCCTCGCGGGGAAGGTGCGCGTTGACCACAACAGAACCGTTATCTCGTCATTCTTTCCCGGCTTCCCGTGCCCTGCTTCGATAGACACCGGAAATCCGATTTTTCGCCCGAATCATCCTCGAAGGCGAATTAAGCCCGATTTTCCGGGCGTTCCGTGGAGCACGGCGCCCACTGTCGCGCCACCTACTTCCGTAGGGTGACCGCGCGGAGAAACCCGTCCGGAGTAACCCGACGCTCAGGAAGCCCGGGTGGCGTAGGCCGAACCGAGCCACGCCTCGTCGACGCGCAGCTGCCGGTACCGCTTCGTGTCGGTGGAGGCCGCCCAGGTGCTCGTGACCTCGACCCGCACGTGGCGCTTGGTCACCGCCGGGAGGTCGATGAACTGCACCCCGCGATGGCTCGGCAACTGGCCGGTCTTCACCGCGCTCCCCCAGTGCCTGCCGTCGTCGGACACGTACACGCGGTAGTCCTTGATCCGCGCCGACTGCTCGGTGTCCGAGCGGGCGTAGCTGACCGAGTCCTCGCGCTGGTTCAGCCCGACGTACTGGACCTTCTTCGCCGCGCCGAGGTCGAAGTCCAGCGAAACCGGCAGCGTCTTCCCGTTGTCCCAGTACGTCAGGTAGTCACCGTCGCCCAGCGCCGACGCCGGGTGCCCGCTCGCCGAGGCGCTCGCCTTCTCGGTGACGGTCTTCGGGTCGTGGACGCCCGCCCGGCCCGCGGTGTCCACTTCGAACACCGTGTCGTAGGGGTCCCAAGAGGACAGTCCGGTCAGGGTCAGGCTGCCGCCGCCCTGCGTGAACGCGATCGGCGCGCCGGTGCGCTGGTTCGTCACCGCGCGGACGCGGTAGCCGTTGTCCCTGATCACCAGCCGGTCGCTCGAAGGCCTGGTCAGCACGTGGACGTACTGGGTGTCCGGCGCCGCTTTGCGCACCGTGAGCACGCCGTGCGCGCCGTCGTTCCAGAACCCGGGCTGCATTCCGCCGTGCAGATAGCCGCCGCCTTCGGTGCCACCGAGTGACGGCCAGATGGCGTCGAGATAGTCCTTCGCGAAATTGTTGAACTCTTCCTGTCTGGCCGGGAACTTCCCGTTCACCATCGCGGTTTCGGCCATCAGGGATTTCACCGAGGAACCGGCGTTGCTGATCAGCCTGCCGAGCGTGAGCCGGTAGTCCACCGCCGAATCCGAGCCGCTGTACCACCATGCCCCGCTGCTCGGCAGTTTGAAACAGGCCTCGGTGAGCCGCGGCTGTGCGGTGTAGATCGCCTGCGGGTAGTCGTAGGCGGGGCTCATCCCGGTCTTCTGCTCGTTGCTGATCGTGTCCATGATCGGCGTGTCTTCGTTGTTGTTGGAGAGCAGGTAGTCCGGCCGCCGCTGGTAGATCTGCGCGTAGAGGTCGTGCGACTCCCAGTACGCGTTGTCGTTGTCGATCCAGAACCCGCCGAGGTCCGGGTAGTTCTTCATGACCTCGAAGAAGTTGTCGTAGCTGAACTGGCCGAACCCGTCGCGGGTGGTCAGGTCGACGTCGTGGCCCTTGTACTTCGAGTAGGCCGCGGAGTCGAGCCATTCGTGACCGCCCTCGCCGTGCCACTGCGGATCGTCGGTCATGTAGAGGATGACCTTGAGCCCCTGCGGTTTCGCGGCCCTGATCAGCTCGCCGAGGAAGTCCCGGTGGGTGGCACAGCTGCCGGGAATCGCCGACGGCCAGGCCCGCGAATAGCCGAGCCTGCTGTGGAAGGAGGCGAGCACCAGGTAGGAGGCGTGCAGCTTCTTCGCCTCTTCGACCCAGTACCCCGGCGTCCAGCCGCCGTCGGTGACCGCCTTTTCCCATGCGGCACAACTGGTGTAGCCGGGGGCGGTGCGCATGCCCCAGTGCAGGAAGAGACCGGCCTGACTGTCGCGAAGCCACTGTTGCCGGGGGTTCTGCAGGTCCGCCGACGCCGGCGGCGCGAGGCCGAGTACCACGAGAAGCGCGGTGAGGGCGACGGCCAGTACGCGCCGGAGCGAACGTCTTCCTGACATACCAGGGGGTGTACTCCGGCGACCCCGGGCGGTCAAGGCAAGTACCCGGCCACCGGTCCATCTCGTCGAAAATATCTGATATATGACACAGAAAATCTGATCGCTCTTGACGTGGGATCTCTTCGGCGGGTAGACGTTCCATCAGGGTTGGCGCGCTTGCTCACCCGGCCACCGCCCAGGCGACTCGGTCGCCCCCACGGCCGGTCGGGGATGCCGACGGACGGCGGATCGGCATCCCCGGCCACCTTGCTTCACCGCGTCACCGGGGCCAGTGCAGGAAAGGACCACGCATGTCCCATTCCCTCGACCCGGCACGGCTGCCGCGGCGCACGTTCCTGGCGGGCACCCTCGCGGCCGCCGCCGCGGCGGCCGTGCCCGGTGTGGCGACGGCCGCGGCCCCCACCGGCCCGCGGCCACCGGCCGGACAGGCGGACCTCTCCCGCGCGGTCATCGACTCCACGATGAAGCGCTTCACCCCCGCCACCATCGGCGGCTGGGGCTACACGCTCGGGCTCTACATGTACGGCCAGTACCTGTGTTACCGGCGGACCGGGGAGAAGAAGTACCTCGACTTCGTCATCGCGTGGTACGACCGCTTCATCACCGACAGCGGGATCTCCAACGGGTTCACCAATCTCGACGCCATGCGGTCGTGCCAAATGCTTCCGCTGCTCTACACCGAAACCGGCGTCAAGAAGTACAAGACGGCGGCCGACCAGCTGCGCAAGCGCTTTCCCACCTACCCGCGCACCGCCGACGGCGGCATGTTCCACGCGACGAGCAAGGTCGGGCAGCTGTGGGGCGACGGCGTCTACATGGCGCAGCCGTTCCTCGCGTTGTACGGCAAGACGTTCGGCGACGCGGAGTACTGTTTCGAGGAGTCGGCCAAGAACCTCGCGGTGTACTTCAAGCACCTCTCCGAACCGGCCAAGGGCCTGCTGTACCACGCCTACGACGAGGACGGCTCGGAATCGTGGTCGTCCGGGCCCGGTCACCATTCGAAGTTCCACTGGGCGCGGGCGATCGGCTGGTTCGGCATGGCCGCCATCGACATCCTCGAGGTGCTGCCCGCCGGACACCCCCGCCGCGCCGCGCTGATCGACATGGTGCGCTTCCTCGCGGCCGGGTACCGGCGCTACCAGGATCCGGCGACCGGACGCTGGTACCAGGTCGTCGACCGCGGCGGCGACGCGAAGAACTGGCTGGAGACCTCGGCCTCGTCGATGTACACCTTCACCCTCGCCCGCGGTGTCGAGCGCGGTTACCTGCCCGCGTCGTACCAGGGCGTCGCGGACCGGGGCTACGCCGGGGTGCTGCGGAAGGTGACCCGTGACGCGGACGGGCTGACGAACGTGGCCGACATCTGCGAGGGCACCAACGTCGGCGACCTGGACTTCTACTACGGCCGGGCCCGCCGGACCAACGACTTCCACGGCCTCGGCGCCTTCCTGATCATGAACGAACAGTTCACGAAGAAGCCGCACTAGCCCGCGCCGCTCCATGCCGGTAAGGCCGCCTTACGGACGTCAGACCCCCGTAAGGCGGCCTTACCGGTTTTCACGGTCCGTGGGGGCCTCCTTGAGGGACTCAGAGTCCCTCAAGGAGGCCCCCACGGACCTACGCGAGGATCAGCAGCGCGGAGTGGAGCCGGAGGTCGCGAGGCGTGGCGCGGCGCCGGTAGTCGTGGTGGTGCCGGTGACGCAGTAGCCGTCGACGCTCTGGAAGCCGACGTCGAACGGGCTCTTCCCGCCCCGCTGCACGACGAACCGGTCGACGGCGATGCCCGCGCTGTTGTTCGCGATGATCGCCGGGCGGCCGTCGTCCTTCGCGAACCGCAGCGAGCCGCCGTCGAACCGGACGTCCGACGCGTAGTGCAGGTACCAGCCGAACGCGGGCCGGGTGCTGATGCTCTTCGGGTTGTAGTCGGTGGCCTTGTTGTCCGGCACCCCGGTCGACATGGTCCCGTTCCCGCCCGGCACGGACAGCTCGACGTTGGTGAACCGCACGTCGCTGACCCGGTTCGCCGCCCCGGCACCCCAGATGGTCGGGCTGAACGAGCCGCCGCCGGTGTAGGTGCCCTTGACGTCGTCGAAGGTGATCCCGCTGATCGAGCCGACACCGGGATCGTTCCCGCACCGCTTCCTGGTCCCGATCTTCATCATGATCGGCGAGTACGTCCCGGACATGGTGACGTTCCGGTAGTGCACGTCGGAGATCTTCGCCCCGTCCATGGACACGATGCCGATCCCCGACTTGTGCGCGCCGGTGATGACGACGTCGGAGAAGTGGTACCCGGTGAAGTCGCCGCAGGTCTCCGAGCCGAACATCAGCGCGTTGCAGCACACCGCCGACAGCTTCGCGCCGGTCACCGTGACGTCGCCGTTCGGCAGTTTCTTCCCGAGCGCGTAGTCGCTTTTGAACACGAGCGCGTCGTCGTTCGCGGCGACGGTGATGTTCGTGATGCGCACGTTCGTGGTGCTGATGATGTTCCAGCCGTCCCGGTCACTCGCGGTGTCGATCACGAGGTGGTCCGAAACGACGTCGCGACAGCCGTTGATCAGCGCCGCGAAGTGCCCGCCGCGCCGGAGCTTGATCCCGTTCAGGGTGAGACCGTCACACCGGGTGAGCGACAGGATCTTGTCGGCCTCGCCGCTCTTCGGGTTCCCGGTGATCAGGTGCCCGCCGCCGTCGATCGTGCCCGCTCCGGTGAAGGCGACACCGGTGAGGCCGTCCCCGGTGAACATCGCGTTGTGGAAATGGCTGTGGCCGTAATCCTGGTAATCGTCCCACTGATTGGGTTCCGGTTTGTCGTAGGACTTCGCGTCCGCGCCGACGACCGTGGCACCAGCGTCCAGCTGGATCGTCACCCTGCTCTTCAGATGGACCGTGTTCGCCGATTTGTAGGTGCCGGGCGGGAAACGCACCGTCCCGCCGCCGGCGCCGCCCGCCGCGGCCACCGCCTTCTCGATCGCCGGTGAGTCGTTCGCGGAGCCGTTTCCCTTGGCGCCGTAGTCTTTGACGTCGAACACGCCACCGGGAAGAGCCGAGGAAACCTGCGCTCCGGAAAGGACAAGGAGCGCGGAGACGAGCAACGCGAAACCCGGCCTGGCCGACGCGACCAGGCCCCTTCTCTGCTTTTTCACAGGGATACCGCCCAATTCGTGAGGAGAATTTCGGGACACGACGGCGGAAAACCCAGAATACGAGCGAAAAGGGGCCCGCGCCACCCCCAGTCGGGCGCGGGCCCCTCCCGGTGTCGCGCACCGGCCGGGATCCGGAACTCAGACA
This sequence comes from Amycolatopsis samaneae, assembly GCF_039541975.1. NCBI lineage: Bacteria > Bacillati > Actinomycetota > Actinomycetes > Pseudonocardiales > Pseudonocardiaceae > Amycolatopsis > Amycolatopsis samaneae. The sequence goes on along the minus strand of NZ_BAABHG010000003.1, from coordinate 217,162 downwards.
GGGGAAGCGCTGTCCGAGTTCCCTGGTGTAGTCCGCGTCACACCCGAGCGGGTGACCAGTGCGGGAAAGCGCTTACTCGACCGGCTCGGCAACGCCGCCGACCACCCGCGGCGACCCCTGGCCGCGTCGCGACCGGCCCGGCCGGAACCACCCGGGGACCGGCGACCCGCGGGGGCTTCGAACACACCATGTCCCCAGCCTTGCGTCCCGGCGTACACGAGTCGTACAAATCGCTGGTCGCGGGCGCGCGCACCGGGGTTCACCGAATGGAGCTAGCGGATCACCCAGATCGCCCATAGCATCCGGGCCATGGGGAACCTGCCGACTGGGGCGGCACCTCCCGCCGGGCACGCGGCTGTGCGGTTCCGGATCCTCGGCCCGCTCGAGGTGACGGTGAACGGCCAGGTGCTGCCGCTCGGCGGGCCCAAGCCGCGCCTGCTGCTGGCCGCGCTGGCCCTGCAGCCCAACGTCGTGGTGTCCACCGAAGCGCTGGTCGAGGTGCTGTGGCCAGAGACGGCGCCCCGCTCGGCGGCGGCGAACATCCGCACGTACGTGCACTCCTTGCGCCGCCGCCTCGCCGAGCACGCGCCCGAGCTGGCGGACCGGATCAGCAGCCGCGCGTCGGGCTACCTGCTGACCGCGGAGCCGGACGAGCTCGACCATGTCCTGTTCACCGGACTCGCCATGAACGCCCGCGGCGTGCTCGAACGCGGCGAGCCTGAGGCCGCGCTCGCCCTGCTCGACCGGGCCGAGTCGCTGTGGCGGGGCGAGGTCCTCGAAGGGCTCCCGCATGATCACGCCTGGAGCGCGACCATCGCCCGTCTGGGTGAAGTTCGGCTGTCGGTCCAGGAGCAGCGGGTGAAGGCCCGGATCGACATCGGCCGCTGCGACGAGGCGGTGGCCGAGCTCCGCGGGCTCGTCACCGAGCATCCGCTGCGCGAGGAGCTCTGGGCCCAGCTGATCGGCGCGCTGCGTGCCGCGGACCGCACCGCGGAGGCGATCGAGGCCTACGACATTGCCGAACGCGTCCTCGCCGAGGAACTGGACGCGCGGCCGGGCGCCCGGCTACGGGAACTGCGCGCCTCCCTGGTCACGGCACCGGCGGAGCCGCCGCCGGTAGCCCGGGAGACCCCGGCGGCCCCGATCTGCCAGCTGCCGCTGGACCTGCCTGACTTCACCGGCCGCGACGAGGTCGTCGGCGCGGTGGTCACGCTCCTGCGCGAGCGCGCGGACCACGGCGCCCCGGCCGTCGTCGTGCTGTCCGGGGCACCGGGCGCGGGCAAGTCCGCGATCGCCGTGCGGGTGGCGCACGCGGTGCGCGAGGTGTTCCCCGACGGGCAGTTGCACGTCGACCTCGCCGGGACGTCCTCCGCGCCGAGGGCACCGCTGGGCGTGCTCGCGGAACTGCTGCGGACGCTGGGAGTGCCCGACGCCGGGCTGCCCCGCGAACTGCCCGAACGCGCCGCGCTGCTGCGGTCGCGGCTCGCCGGACGGCGCCTGTGCGTCGTGCTCGACGACGCGGGCAGCGCGGCCCAGGTACGGCCGCTGCTGCCGGGCAGCGGCGCGTGCGCGGTACTGATCACCAGCCGCGTCAAGCTGCCGGACCTGGCAGGCGCGGCCCCGGTCGACGTCGGCCTGCTGCCGGAGGCCGAGGCGGCGCGGCTGCTGTCGGGCATCGTCGGCGCCCGCCGGGTGGCGGCCGAGCCGGACAGCGCCGCCGCGATCCTGCGGCAGTGCGGGCACCTGCCGCTCGCGATCCGGGTGGCCGGGGCGAAGCTCACCCACCGGCCCGGCTGGACGCTGCGGGTGCTCGCCGACCGGCTGCGCGACGAGCACCGGCGGCTCGACGAACTGCGCGTCGGCGACCTCGCGGTCCGCGCGAGCGTGTCGCTGTCCTACGACCTGCTGCCGATGTCGGCCGCGACGGCGTTTCGCGGGCTCGGCGGGCTGGGCGCGGTCCAGTTCCCGTCGTGGGTGGTCGCCGCGCTGCTCGGCAGGCCGGGCGCCGAGGACGTGCTGGACGTGCTCGTCGACGCGCACCTGGTCGAGCTCGTCGGTTCCGACGCCACCGGCCAGCCGCGCTACCGGCTGCACGACCTGCTCCGCTGCTACGCCGTCGAACTCGCCGAGCGGGACGACGCGCGGAAGAGCCGGGCGGCGGCCCGGCGGGTGCTGGAGGGGTATCTCGCGCTCGCGGTCGAGGCCGCCGGGCGGATGCCGATCCACTTCTTCGGCCAGTATCGCGACGACGACGCCGGGGATCCTCCGCTGCCGCCAGGCATCGGTGAGCTTCCCGCCGACCCCGCCACGTGGTTCGCCGCGGAGCGGCACACCGCCGTCGCGGCCGTGACGTTCGCCGCGGAAACGGGCTGTGACGAGCTGGCGTGGCGGCTGACCGCGGCGCTGACACCGTACTTCGACCTGCGCGGGCACCAGGACGACTGGCTGGCCACGCACGCGGTGGCGCTGGCGGCGGCCCAGCGGTCCGGGTCGGCGCGCGGCGAGGCGATCATCCAGCGCAACCTCGGGCAGGTCTACCTCTACCAGGACCGGTACGCCGAGTCCGAGGTGGCGTTCGCGCGGTCGAAGGCGCTCTACGACCGGATCGGGGACGCGCAGGGCGCCGGGATCGCGCTGGCCGGCCTCGCCGCGATCGTCCGGATCCAGGGCGACAACGAGACCGCGCTGGCGCACTGCCACGACGCGCTGAAGTTGTTCGCCGAGGCGGAGGACCGGCACGGCGAGGCCGTCGCGAGGATCGCGACCGGCGCGGTGTGGATGGCCCGCCACTGCTACCACTCGGCCGAACGCTGGATCCGCGACGGGCTCGAACTGTCCGTCGCGATCGGTGACCGGCACCGCGAGGCACACGGGCTGAAACGGCTCGCGCTGATGTACCAGCACAAGGGAAACCTCGCGGCCGCGCGCGAGCACGTCGACCGCGCGATCGCGATCTTCACCGAGCTCGGCGACGACCACTGCGTCGGCTACGCCAACCAGAACCTCGGCGAACTGTGCCTGTACAGCGGGGATTTCGCGCACGCGCAGCTGTTGCTGGTGAACTCGCTGAGCGTGCACCGGCGCAACGGCGACCGGCGGTCCGAGGCCGAGGTGTCCCAGCTGCTCGGCGAGCTGCACGAGGCACTCGCGCAGCCGGAACGCTCGCGGACCTACTCCGAACGCGCGCTGGCGATCTGGCGGGAACTGTCCGCGCGCCCCGAGGAGTCCGCCCTCGCCGACCGCCTCGGCGACCCCGCCCCGGACAAACCCCGCGGCCCCCGCCGTATCGCCTCCGCCTGACCGTCCCGTTCCCCGATCTCGCGTGACTGGCAACGTAACTCGCGTGATCGGAGACGTAACTCGCGTGATTCGAGGAGTTACGCGTCCAATCACGCGAGTTCGGTGTCCCATCACGCGTGTTACGCCCCTGATCACGTGAGTTCGCCGAAGTAGGTTTGTATCGATCGTGTATGGGGTGTGTCCAGGCTTCACCCGTTCTCATGCGTGTGGGTGAAGGGAGACGGGCATGGCCCGGAACGTGATGCTCCGCCGGCTCGGCGCGGCGGCACTGGCCGCCGGGGCCGTCACGGCACTGGTCTCGGCCCCGGCCGTCGCGGCGCCGTCCGGCACCTGGCGGGCCGATCTGTCCACTGTGGATGACGACGACGTCAACGTGCGGTCCGAGGGCGGGACGCTGACGCTGGCCGACGCCGCCTGGCACCGAACCGCGCTGGTGACCTCGGGCAGTGAGGGCAGGCTGCTGCTGGCCGAACACCCGCTGGACGGCCCGGCGAGCCGGGTCACCGCCGAGGTCGCCGCGGACACGCCTACCGGCACCGCGGTCGAGGTCGACGTCCGCGGCCGCACCGGCGCGGACGACTGGACCGAGTGGACTCCGGCCGGCCAGGGCGCCGCGACTTTCGGCACGCCGGTCGGCGCGGTGCAGGTGCGGATTTCGTTGTCCAGCACCACCGACGGCGTCCGTCCCACCGTCCGTGACGTCCGGCTCAGTGCCGACACCGCTCCGCAGACCGACGCCGCCACCGCCGCCGCGCCGTTGACCTACAAGGTCTACGGCACCCGCGAGGGCCTGATCGGCGGCACCACCGCCAACGGCCACAAGATCGTCGCGCGCGATCACTTCGTCTCCTTCCCGTCCGGCAGGTCGTTGTCCCCCAAGGGAACCGGCAACTACACCGCCCGCGTCTGCCGCACCGACAACAGCCGCTGCGAGTACGCGCCGGTGTGGGAGGTCGGCCCGTGGAACGAGCAGGACGACTACTGGAACCCGGCTTCGAAGCGCCAGAAGTTCAAGGATCTGCCGCAGGGCAGGCCGGAAGCGCAGGCCGCGTACCAGAACGGCTACAACGGCGGAAAGAGCGGACTCGGCACCAAGGTACAGAACCCGGCAGGCATCGACCTCGCCGACGGCGTGTTCTGGGACGGGCTCAAACTGTCCGACAACGCCTGGGTGAACGTGACCTACCTGTGGACCGGCTCCGGCCCGACCGGCGTCGTCACCACCGCGGGCGACCCGATGAACGTGCGGGCGGGCGCGAGCACCTCGGCCGCGGTCAAGGGGCTCGCGGCGAACCACGCGAAGGTGACCATCGAATGCTACGTCGTCGGCGACTCGGTCACCGGAAAGTTCGGCACCAGCAGGATCTGGGACCGGATCGGGCCCGGTCACTACGTTTCCGACACCTATCTGAAGACCGGCTCGAACAGCCCGGTCGCTCCGAAGTGTTCCTGAGCGTACTCCGACAGTGTTGCCGACATCGGTGCGGAAACACCCCGATAACGAGTGAGCCGGAACTCCTCGAGCGGATCTTGAGCGGAGTACTGTTGACTCCTATCCCGGCGGGCTCGTCCCGCCGCCGACGCGAAGGCCCGGTGAACCCCCTGCACCGGGCCTTCGCCTTGTCCGGTGCCGCCTTGTCCGGTACACCCCTGTCCGGCACGGCCTCGCCCCGCCGCCCACGCGCAGCGCACCGATCCGATTCCCGGGACGAGCGACGAATTCACATCCTTGAACAAATAGGGACCGAGTAGTTCGAGAATGCCACCGAACGCGGCTGTACAGGCGCGTCACCATTGTGCGAAACTCGGCCGTTCCCCTTTCCGGCGAAGAAGGGCGGGTATCGTGAGCGTTTCCCGGCGCACCCTGCTGAGCACCGCGGCCGGCGCCGCGGTCGCGGCGGGCACCCTGACCCCCTCGGCCGCGTCCGGCGAGGCAGCGTCCATTAAGGCAGCGTCCATTAAGGAGATGCCCGGTGAGGCCTCGGTTTCCGCGACCCTGCGCGGCGCCGCGGACTACGCCGTGGCGAAGCTGCGCGCCGTCGCTCCCGGCGTCACGGCCTTCCCGGTCGGGACGCGGTTCGAGAAATGGACCTATTCGAACAATGGCGACTGGGTGGGCGGATTCTGGCCGGGAACGCTGTGGCTGGCGTGGCTGTACAGTGGCGAGGAACAATTCCGCGCGCTGGCGCTCGCCTCGGCGGAAAAGCTCGCGCCACGGCAGCACGACACCGGGACGCACGACCTCGGATTCCTGTTTTATCCGTCCTGGGTCACCGCGTGGCGGCTCACCGGGGACGAGCACTGGCGCGCGGGCGCGGTGCGGGCGGCGGACTCGCTGATCCAGCGCTACAACCCGCGTGGGCGGTTCATCCGCGCCTGGGGCGCGCTGAACGACCCGAAGAACGCGGGCCGGATCATCATGGACACGATGATGAACCTCGATCTGCTGGCGTTCGCGACCGAACAGACCGGGGACCCGAAGTACCTCGACATCGCCACCGCACACGCGAGGACCGCGGAAAGCGTGTTCCCCCGGCCCGACGGCTCGACGCCGCACGTGTTCGACTTCGACCCGGCCACCGGGGCGCCGATCGGGCCGGGCACCGTGCAGGGCTACAGCCCGGCGTCGTGCTGGTCGCGCGGGCAGGCCTGGGGGATCTACGGGTTCACCACGATGTACCGGCGCACCGGGAACCCGGATTTCCTGGCCACCGCGCGGAAACTCGCGGACTTCGCGCTGAAGGCGCTCACCACGGACCACGTCCCGGTGTGGGACTACCTCGCCCCGCAGCAGCCGGACGACGTCAAGGACGCCTCGGCCGGCGCGATCATGGCCTGCGGGCTGCTCGACCTCGCGGTCGCGGCCCGGCGCCCGCACTACCGCGAAGCGGCGTCGCGCCTGCTCACCGCCCTGTCCCGCACCTGCCTCACGACGCGCTCGGCCCGGGCCGAGGCGATCGTGGCGCGCTGCACCCGCAACCGCCCCGGCGAGGACGGCGTGGAGATCTCCCTCCCCTACGCCGACTACTACCTGCTCGAAGGCATCCTGCGGGTGCTGCGGCCGCACGACGCCGACCGCGCGATCGACCTGTCCTCGGTCTGATCGCGCGGCCGGCGCCCGTCGTGTTCAGTGGTGCTGGTGGTGCTGGGCGTGGACGACGGCGTGGCCGAGGCCGCGGCCGATCATCCACTTGTTGACCGGGACCGTCACTACGAAGGCGATGGCCAGCGAAAGCACCAGTGACAGCCAGAACAGCACGTTGCCCAGCCCGGCGTCCATGGCGCCGGGAATCGCGACGATCACGGTGTTGTCGACGATCTCCATCACCGCGATCGACACCGTGTCCGCGGCCAGCGCGACCTTGAAGGCGGCGCCGAGGCCGAGCCCCGACTTCAGCACGCCGCGCATGGTCAGCCCGTAGCCGAAGACGAACGCCAGCGCGATCGAGAGCACCACGGTCGCCGCGTTGTGCAGGCCGAACGCCGTCCCCAGGATCATGCCGAGCACCTCGCCGATGGCGCAGCCGGTCAGGCAGTGCAGGGTCGCCGTGGCGGCCATCGACCAGCTGGCTCCGTGTCGTGTCTCGTTCATGCCGACGACTATACCCCCCTGGGGTATTCAGGCAAGTGTGACCGCCCTCGCTCCGATGAACGATCCAGTAACCCTTCGCGCACAAGCCGTTGACCGCCGTAGCCGATTCCCCTACTTTCGCCCCAGGTCTCCACCGCGCGTGGACCGTTCGTGAGTCCCGTGAGGAATGAGTGGGGATGCCTGCGCCGAGAAGAACGCTCGTACTGGGCGTCGCACTACTGTCGCTGCTGTCCGGTGTGGCCGCGTGCGGGAGCAGGGCGGCGGACGAGCCCGCGAGCGTGGGGGAACCGCGGGTGGCGTTCGTGCCGAAGGTCGCGGGCATCCCATACTTCACCGCGATGGACACCGGCGGCCAGGCCGCGGCGCGGCAGCTGGGCATCCGCTGGGTCTCGACCGGACCGTCCACCGTGGACCCGGCGGCCCAGGTGCGGATCGTGCGGGATCTCGTGCAGCAGCGCGTGAACGTGATCGCGGTGGCGCCCAACGACCCGGACGCGCTGGCCCCGGTGATCGCGGACGCCCGCGCCAAGGGCATCCACGTGCTCACCTCCGACACGGACGCGCCCGGCACCCAGCGCGAGGTGTTCGTCAACCAGGCCAGCGCGGAGGGCGTCGGCACCGCGCTCACCGACGCGCTGATGACCAAGACCGGCGGGAAGGGCAAGTACGCGATCGTGTCCTGCGGCCCCGCCGCGGCGAACCTCAACGCCTGGATCGCGGTCCAAAAGCGCTATACCGCCGAGCGGTATCCGCAGGCCCAGCTCGTCGAGACCGTGTACGCCGGGGAAGACAAGGACAACGCCACCACCCTCGCCAAGGAGCTGATGGCCCGGCACCCGGACCTCACCGGACTGGTCGGCGAGTGCACGACGTCCGCGCCGGGGGTCGCGCAGGCGGTGCGGGACCAGCAGAAGATCGGGCAGGTGTTCACCGTCGGTGTCGGCACCCCGCAGGCGATCAAGCCCTACCTGCTCGACGGGTCGGCCTCGCAGTCGGTGCTGTGGAACGTCGAATCGCTCGGCTACCTGACCGCGTGGACGGCCAAGCAACTCGCCGAGAGCAGGCCGCTCACCCCGGTCAACAAGGTCAGCCTGGAACTGCCCGCGGTGAAGTACGACCTGCCCCAGCGAACCGTCCTGCTGGGTGACCCCCTGCTGATCACGAGCCAGAACGTCGACCAGTTCAAGTACTGACCGGCGTTCCGATGCACCGGGGTCGAACGACCACCGCGCTTACCGCACGGTGATCGTGACCGTGGCGGTGCTGGTCATGGCGGGGAGCAGCGCGGTGTCGACGACCAGGTACTCGCCGTCGTCCTGGGCACCGCCGGGCAGCAGCTTCGCGCCGAGCCGGTACGGCGGCGCCGCGTTCGTCACGCGGTCGATGCCGAAGTCGCTGTCGTTGGACACCACCACGGTCCGGCCGCCGTCCGGGCTGACCACGCCCTCGATCTTGTCGTGCCCGAAGAACCCGCCAGCCGGGTCGAGCGCGGTCACCAGCGCGCCGAGGTCCAGATGCGGCTTCTTCGCCACCGGCCGGATCCCCGCGGCCGCGAGGTCCGCGGTGGCGGTGGCCGTGTCGTCGGTGCCGACGTAGGCGTCGATGCTCTTGCCCTTGACCAGCAGGCCACCCTTCGCCGCCTCGTAGGGCCCCGCCGTGGTGCGCGGGCCGACGTCGGTGGCACCGGCGAGGTCGATGGCGAACAGCTTCTTGTACGCGCCGGGCTGCGTCGCCCCGTCCCGCTCGTCGACGAGGAACCGGGTCGCCGACAGCGCGGTGATCTCGCTGACCGCCGTCTTGGTGTCCTTCGGGTTGTCGAGCAGGTACAGGTACTCCCGCGTGACGCGCGTGCCCAGGTCGACCGTGACGATCCGCAGCGTGGTGACGTTGCCCGGCTTCTTGGTGAGATCCGGCTGTTGCAGCGCGGACTGCATGATCCCGACCAGCGTCCGGCCGTCCGGGGTCAGGGTCAGGCCCTCCATGCCCTTGTTCGGCACGCGGTTCGCGAGCTCGGCGGGCAGCGTCCCGTCGAACGGCGACAGCCGCTCGATCGCGCGCCCGTCCCGGCCGAAGTGGGTGATGAACGGGCCGTACTCGTCCGAGACCCAGAACGTGCCGTCCCGCTGCACCGCCAGGCCCTCGGAGTCGTAGCCGTTCGGATCGGCGGCGAGCGGGTGGCCGGCCAGGTCGACGATCTTCTCGCCGGTGTTCGCCTGGGTGTTGACCCGCCCGGAATACGGCGTCCCGTCCGCGGCGCGCAGCGGGATCGTCTTCTCCAGCACGGCTTTCCCACCGGTGAGCCGGAACTTCCCGATCGCCGGGGTGAACGCGGGCAGCGGTTCGACCTTCCCGCCGTCCGGGGCGTCGACGTTGGGGCCGCGGTCGGTCAGCCCGTAGACCTCGTGCGGCGAGCCCGGCACGGCGGCCAGCGACGAGCCGTACGCGCCGCCGGTGACCCGCACGCCGTCGATGGTGGCCAGCGGCGGCACCTCCGCCGGGTACAGCTTCACCGCGTCCGACGCCGTGTAGGTGAAGGAATCCGTGCCGGTAAACCCGGGCGCCGGTGTGTAGCGGAACGTGCCGGACGGGTCGAGGCTCAGCGCGCCGTGCGCCGGGGCGGTGTGCCGCACCACCGAGCCGAGCCTGCCGCGCAGCCTGTCGTTGGCCAGGACACCGTGGTGCCGCACGTCCAGCGTCCGCCCGGCCCGCGCGCGGTAGTGGTCGTCCCCGGCCCGCGGGCCCTGTGCCTCGGCAGTACCCGCGGTGAGCAGCGGCAGGACCAGCACTCCCACCGCGACCGCGATTCTCGCCCGCTTCATCCGTCTCTCCTTCTCCGGCGTCCGACGACGCCGGAGAAGGAGTCTGGGTGCCCGACATGGACGGCGGCCGTCTTCGAGACAACGGTGTTGTCACCGTCCGCGCCGGACGTTGGCCGCGACCGCGCCCGCGCCGAGGATCAGCACCAGCCCGGTGACGCCCCAGCGACGCTGCGTCTTCACGCTTTCCGCGTGGGACCTTTTGGCCTCGGCCGCCTGCGTGGTGGGGGTCGGCGTCGCCTCCGGACGCCGATGTCGTGACGGCGCCGGGGAGGGCGGCGGGGCCACCATCCTGGGCGTCGGCAGCGCCGAAGGCGGCGGAGAAGGCACCGGCGGAGGTGGCTGGGGTGACGGAGGCGGCTGGGGCGGGACCACCGAGGGCGAGGGTGGCGGCTCCAGCGGCGGTGGCGGCAGCGGGCTGGACGGCGGCGCGCTGGGCGGCGTACTCGGCGGAGTCGTCGGCGGTGTGGCCGGGGGCGTGCTGGGCGGGAGCGGCGGGCCGAGGCAGCCCGCGGCGTCCGCGCTCACCAGCGGCGGACCGGTCGCGACCTCGGTGGCCGGCGCCGAACCGTCCCTCGGCAGCCGGTAGGTCACGCTGCGGTGCCCGATCCGGTTCGCGGTGGCGTAGAGCGCGCCGTCCTTGCCGAGCACCACGGCGCCGTACGCGGTCGCGGGCGGGAACCGCAGGTCCGGCCGTTCGGCGACGTGCCCGGTCGCCGGGTCGATCGTGACCACCGCGCCGCCGCCACGCGAGGAGGTCGAAACGCCGTACAGCAACCCGTCCGCGGGGTCGTAGTCGAAGTCGTCGACGCTGATCGCCAGCGAGATCGGGCGCAGCGGCGCCTGCCCGATCACACGGACGTAGCCGGGGCTCGCCGGGTCTATGTCCACTGTGTACAGTTCGCCGTCCCGGCGCACGTACCAGACGCGACCCGCCACGGCGCCTGCGGTCGCGCCGGTCACCAGGCTCCACACCGGACGGCGGGCCCCCGCGCGGGCCACCGGGCCGAGGTCGGTCACCGCGTTGTGCCGGTCGATCGTCACCGCGTGCGCGCCGTCGAGGAACCGGCCTGCCCTGTTGCCGTCCGCGACCGCGTAGACGAGGTCCTGCTTTTCCGCGTAGCCCAGCGCGTTGAGCCAGTAGCCGACCTCGGACAGTGCCTCGGTGCGGCCGGAAGGCACCGCGAACCTGCGCAGCGTGGTCGGTGCGCCCGCGTGCTCGTTCTCGGCCTGCAGGACCAGGCAGTCCGGCGGCGCGCCCGCGGTGGATCGCGGGGGCGCGAACGCGCCGGTCAGCGCGAGCAGGCCGGCGACCGCGACGGCCGCCGCGAAGGCCACCCAGTGCGCGCGCATGGCTCAGGAAAGCCGTTCCAGCGCCGCGGTGAACGCTTCCGACGAGACCTTCGCGCCGCCACTGAACGGGTTCTGCAGCTGATAGATCGTGAACAGCACCAGCGCGACGGTGCCGGCCACGGTGGACACGATGAGCACGTGCGCCACCAGCCGCGTCCCGCCGAAGAGGTTGGGCAGCAACAGCGCGAGCAGCCCGCCGAGGATGAGGGCGAACCACACCACGTCGCCGACGCTGTGATGCCCGATGTCCTCGAGCCGGCTCTGGCGGGTCTGGAAGACCTCCCACAGCTGGCTGCTCGCCTGCTGCTTGCGGTCCACGAGCCAGCCGTCCTGGCCGTCCACCTGGACCTCCGCCACCGTCTGGCGCATCTGGTCGAGCTGGGACCAGCCGGTGTCGGGCACCTTCCCGCCGTCGGCGAGCCGGGGCCACTCCTGCTTCTCGACCGTGGTGAGGTAGGCCCGCGCGAGCTGGTGCAGTTTGTCCTTGACCTCCCCCGGCAGCGATTCGGCCGCCCACGCCGCGGCGACCACGCCGTTGGCCTCCTTGTAGGACTCCTCCCGCGCGACGTTGACCCCGTCGAACAGCGAGATGAGCACGAACGCCGCGACCACCGCCTGGAGCCCGCCGACGATCGTGAAGACCTGGCCCGCCGCGTCGTTGTTGTCCCGCCTGCCCTCGTCCCAGCCGAACCGGCGTACCAGGTAGCCGATCACCCCACCCACGACAGCGGCCCCGGCGACCCACAGGATCCCGGTGACGTACATGTTCATCCGGCGTACCTTTCCGGCGTATTCGACCCGGCGACTCGCCCAAACTAGTCAGCCATTCAATACGCGACAAGCCGAGATCGACGATTCATCCGAGTGGCCTTATCGCATGGCGGAATCATCGCCTTTCGGCCCAATTGCCCCGGCGGAAACTCCTTGTTCGCTCGCCCTGCGCACCAGCCATTACCCTGGTGAACAAGGAGTTTTCCCGGTCGAGTGACGCGCGGACACATGCGGTCACCGGTGTCCGAAATGATCATTTTCACGACTCGCGACAGCCTGTCCGCCTGACCCGATCGTGTGCTTGTGCGTCGCCCCCGTCTTGCTATGTTGATTCCGCGGTGCCCTCGACCCGCGTATAGAGCGGAAATAAGACGAAACCCGGCTGTGCGCCTTTTCGCGCGCGGTCAGACATCTCGACGATGGGTGGTTCTCACTGTGACTGTCACCGAGCCGGTCGACTCCGCGAACCCGACCGACCAACCGCAACTGAGTCTCGGCCGCGCCGCCGCGCGCACACTGGCGACGACGACCAAGTCGGTTCCCCAGATGCAGGGCATCTCCTCCCGGTGGCTGCTGAAACTGCTGCCCTGGGTCGAGGTCTCCGGCGGCACCTACCGGGTCAACCGGCGGCTGAGCTACACCGTCGGCGACGGCAGGGTGCAGTTCACCTCCGCCGGTTCCGAGGTCCGCGTCATCCCGGCCGAGCTCGGCGAGCTGGCGCCGCTGCGCGGCTACGAGGACGAGGACGTGCTGGGCGAGCTGGCAGGCCGGTTCAGCCAACAGGAGTTCCAGCCCGGCGACGTGCTCGTCGAGTTCGGACACCAGGCCGACCGCGTGTACCTCATCGCGCACGGCAAGATCAGCAAGGTCGGCGCGGGCGCGTACGGGGACCAGACGGTGCTCGGCACGCTCGCCGACGGCGACTACTTCGGCGACTCCGTGCTCACCAACGGGGACGTGATCTGGGAGTACACCGCGAAGGCGGTCACCGCGTGCACGGTGCTTTCCCTGCCACGCCAGTCGTTCGACGACATCGTCGGCCGGTCGGACTCGTTGCGCGAGCACCTCGAACAGTTCGTCGCGGGCGGACAGCTGTCCCGCAACGAGCACGGCGAGGCGGAGATCGACCTCGCGTCCGGGCACGACGGCGAACCGCAGCTGCCCGGCACGTTCGTCGACTACGACGCCTCGCCGCGCGAGTACGAGCTGAGCGTCGCGCAGACCGTGCTGCGGGTGCACAGCCGCGTCGCCGACCTCTACAACCAGCCGATGAACCAGATCGAACAGCAGTTGCGGCTGACCATCGAGGCACTGCGCGAACGCCAGGAACACGAGCTGATCAACAACGGCGACTTCGGCCTGCTACACAACGCCGACTTCGACCTGCGCGTGCCGACCCGCAGCGGCCCGCCCACACCGGACGACCTCGACGAGCTGCTCGCGCTGGTGTGGAAGGACCCGGGTTTCTTCCTCGCGCACCCGAGGACGATCGCCGCGATCGGCCGCGAGTTCACCAAGGCCGGGGTCTACCCGGAGTCGGTCGACCTCGGCGGGCACCAGGTGCCCGCCTGGCGCGGGGTGCCGATCCTGCCGTGCAACAAGATCCCGGTGACCGAGACCAGGACCAGCTCCGTGCTGCTGATGCGCACCGGAGAGGAGGCGCAGGGCGTCGTCGGCCTGCACCAGACCGGGCTGCCCGACGAGTACCAGCCGGGACTGAACGTGCGGTTCATGGGCATGAGCGATCAGGCGATCATCTCCTACCTGGTCAGCGCGTACTACTCGGCGGCGGTGCTGGTGCCGGACGCGCTCGCGGTACTGGAGAACGCCGAGATCGGACGGGAAGGCTGAGCCGTGACGCTCATCGACGAACCGGCCGCGCCACCCCAGCAGTCCCTCGGCACCACCGCGGCACGCCAGCTCGCCACGACGACCAAGACCGTCCCGCAGATGCGCGGGATCACCCCGCGGTGGCTGCTTTCGCAGCTGCCGTGGGTCGGCATCCCGGCGGGCAGCTACCGGGTCAACCGGCGGCTCACCTACACCGTCGGCGACGGGAAGGTCACCTTCCTCACCACCGGCGCGCGGGTGCAGGTGATCCCCGCCGAACTCGCGGAACTGCCGCTGCTGCGCGGTTTTTCCGACGAACAGGCCCTCACCGCGCTGGCCGAACGGTTCGAACAGCGCGAGTACGGGCCGGGTGAGGTGATCGCCACCGCCGGGTCCACTGTGGACATGGTGGTGCTGATCGCGCACGGCAAGGTGAGCAGGCTCGGCACCGGTGAGTACGGCGACCCGCAGCTGCTCGGCACGTCCAGCGACGGCGACCAGCTCGGCGGCGAGATGCTCAGCGGTGAGGCCAGGGAATGGACGTTCACCGCGAAGACCGCGACCAGCTGCACGGTGCTGGTGCTGACCGCGGCGGCGTTCCGGGCGCTGAACGGGCGGGCGGACCCGCTGCGCGCGCACATCGCCGAGGTGCTCGCGAATCCGGCCAAATCGCACAACAAGGCCGGTGAGGCGAGCATCGACCTCGCGTCCGGGCACGACGGCGAACCGCCGATCCCCGGCACGTTCGTCGACTACGACGCCTCACCGCGCGAGTACGAACTGGCCGTCGCGCAGACCGTGCTGCGGGTGCACAACCGCGTCACCGACCTCTACAACGAGCCGATGGACCAGCTCGAACAGCAGCTGCGGCTGACCGTCGAGGCGCTGCGCGAACGCCAGGAGCACGATCTGGTCAACAACACCGATTTCGGCCTGCTGCACAACGCCGATCTCGCCCAGCGGATCACCACCCGCACCGGGCCGCCCACCCCGGACGACCTCGACGACCTGTTGTGCCGCCGCCGCAAGACGCGGTTCTTCCTCGCGCATCCGAAGGCGATCGCGGCGTTCGGCAGGGAGTGCACCGCGCGCCGGGTGTACCCGGCCAGCGGTGTGCTGGACGGGAAGCGGGTCAACACCTGGCGCGGCGTCCCGATGCTGCCGTGCGACAAGATCCCGATCAGCGAGACGGGCACGACCTCGATCCTGGCGATGCGCACCGGCCAGGACGACCACGGCGTGGTCGCGCTGCGGCCGGAGTCGCTGCCCGACGAACGGCAGCCGGGGCTGAACGTGCGGTTCATGGGCATCAGCGAACGTGCCGTGACGTCCTACCTGGTCAGTGCCTACCACTCGGCAGCGGTGCTGGTGCCGGACGCGCTCGGGGTGCTCCAGGACGTCGAGATCGGCCGCTGAGATGACCACGGCAGACACCCGCGTCACCGAGCGGTCCGCCGGCGAGGTCCTCGGCTGGAGCCGGGATCTGCTCGACCCGGCGCTGCGCGCGTCGGTGGACCGGCTGCCGAAGGCGATGCGGCACATCTCCGGCTATCACTTCGGCTGGTGGGACGAGCGGGGCGAGCCGATCCACGCCAGGGCCGGGAAAGCGGTCCGCCCGGCCCTGGTCCTGCTCTGTGCGGAGGCGGCGGGCGGGGCGGCCGCCGAAGCCGTCCCCGCCGCCGTCGCGGTCGAACTCGTGCACAACTTCTCGTTGCTGCACGACGACGTCATGGACGGCGACACCACGCGACGGCACCGGCCGACGGCGTGGAGCGTGTTCGGCACGTCGGCGGCGATCCTCGCCGGGGACGCCCTGCTGTCGCTGGCGATGGAGATCCTCGCGCCGGGTGGCGCGGCGGGGATCCGGGTGCTCAGCACGGCGACACTGGAGCTGCTGGAAGGCCAGAGCGAGGACCTCGAGTTCGAGCGGCGCGGCGACGTCCTGCCCGACGAGTGCGCGCGGATGGCGATGGGCAAGACCGGCGCCCTGATCGGCGCGGCCTGCACCCTCGGCGGCCTGGCCGCCGGGGGCCGGGCCGAGCAGGTCGAGCGGCTCGGACTGTTCGGGCGGTCGCTCGGGCTGGCCTTCCAGCACGTCGATGACCTGCTCGGGATCTGGGGTGATCCGGAGGTCACCGGGAAGCCGGTGTTCTCCGACCTCCAGAACCGGAAGAAGTCGCTGCCGGTGGTGTCGGCGCTCGCTTCCGGCGCCGACGGGATGCGGGAGCTGTCCTGTCTCTACGCCCAGGAACTCCCGCTGTCGGAACCACAGCTGGCACGGGCGGCGGAACTGGTCGAGCTGGCAGGCGGGCGCGCGTGGAGCCGTTCGCAGGCGGATTTCCTGCTGTCGGAGGCGATGCAGCACCTCGCGGTCGCGAACCCGTCGCCCCGGCCGGGCGCCGAACTGGCCTCGCTGGCCAGGCTGCTCACCCACCGGAGCCGCTGATCTCGTTGTCCCGCATGGGGAAAGTCGGGTTCCCCTCAGCGGGCGTGTGTCCCGGGCGCGGCACCCGGGACACGCCGAAGTGGGACTCGCCGACCTCGCGCCGCGGTCGGCGAGTCCCACCTCCGCACACGCGAGTTCTCCACTCAATCACGCGAGTTACGTCTCCAGACACGCGAGTTCCGTCTCCACGCACGCGAGTTCTCCGTTCGCGTCCCGGTCATCGGTCTCTTGACACCCTCAGCGGCACGCACGAAAGTCGGTGCGGTATCCCGTTCCGCCGCCACGAACTCGCTGAGGAGTACGCACGAATGCGTTTTCTGGGAATCCGGGTGCCCGCGCTGCTCACGGCGGCGGTGCTGGCGTGCGGTCTGGCGACGGCCCCGCCCGCCGGCGCGGCCCCGGCGTCGTGCGCGGTCGCCGACGCGATGGTGTCCGCCGGGAACCACTGGCTGGCGCACGGGACGAACCTGGCGGCGCCGGACTGGCAGAACGCGACCTTCCACGTCGGGAACCTGGCCACCGTGCGCACGACCGGCGTGTCCAACCACCAGACCCTGCCGTGGGCGAAGGCCAACGGCTATCGGTTGCGACAGGACCCGAAACGCCCGTTCTTCCCGGATTTCGAGGCGGCCGGTGAGGCGTATCTCGACCTCTACACCTACTTCCACCCGGACCCGCCGATCCTCGCCGACCTGCGGTCCCGGATCTCCGCCGAGGTCACCAGCGTCGCACAGGGACACGACGACTACTGGAACTACGTCGACGCGCTGAACATGGCGATGCCCTCGTTCGCCAGGATCGGCCTGCTCGACCACGACGAATCCATTTTGGACACCATGCAGAAACTGTTCCACCACGCGGAAAAGGAAGCGGGTGGGCACGGGCTCTTCGACGAGCGGGCCGGCCTGTGGTACCGCGACGCGCGCTACGTCGGCACCGGGACGTTCTGGTCGCGCGGCAACGGCTGGGCGCTCGCCGCGCTGACGAAGGTCCTCCAAGTGCTGCCCGTCACCGATCCGCGTCGCCCGGAGTACCTTCGCGTGTTCACGAAGATGGCGGACTCGCTGCGGTTCACCCAGCGGGGCGACGGGTTCTGGAACTCCGACCTGCTGCGCCCGTGGCATCACGGCGGTCCGGAAAGCAGTGGGACCGCGTTGTTCACCTACGGCCTCGCCTGGGGCGTGCGCGCCGGGATCCTCGACGCGGCCCGCTTCCGCCCGGTCGTCGACCGCGCCTGGAAGGCCTTGTCCACCAAGGCTTTACGCCCCGACGGCCTGCTCGGCTACGTCCAGCCCGTCGGCGCCGCCCCCGGCCCCGCGAAACCCGGCGACACCGCCGCCTACGGCGTCGGCGCCTTCCTCCTGGCGGGCCAGCAGGTCGCCACCCTCACCCCCGGCTGCGGTCCCGTTCCGGCGATCTCGCGTGATTGACGACGTAACTCACGTGATCAGACAGCGATCTCGCGTGATTGGCGGCGCATCTCACGAGTGCGCTCCCCAATCACGTGAGTGCGCGTTCTGGTCACGCGAGACAGGCGGAGGGGTCGGCTCGGTGGAGGGCCGGGTCGGTCTGGGCGAAGGTGCGGGCGGCGCCGGGGCCGGAGGTCCGGGTCTCGAAGCGGACGGTGACGCGGCCCTGTCCGGCGCCCTGGACCCAGCCGGTGCCGAACTCCTCGTGTGCGACGTCGTCGCCGGGGCGCCAGGTGCTCGGGACGTCGGGGGCGGGCGCGTCGGGGGTGGGCGCTTCGACGGCGGGCGTCGGGGCGGCCGGGGCCACCGGAGCCGGAGTGTCCGGTGTGGACACCGTCAGGGTGAACAGGGCGTCCTGGTGCGGCACGGAAAGCCCGCTGAAGGCGACCCCGGCCAGCCGCACCCCGCCGAACTCCGCCGGGTCCAGCAGCAGTCGTTCGGCCGTGGCGGTCAGCTGCTCACGGTCGTCGGTCGGGGACGCGGTGGTCTCCGAGCGGGTCACCGTGCTCATGTCGGTGTGCCGCAGCTTGATCACCACCGTCCGCGCGACCCGCCCGGCCTGGGTCAGCCGCCGATGCGCCCCGACGGCGATCTTGCGGACCTCGGCGCGCAGCGTGGCGAGGTCCTTGATGTCGACGTCGAACGTCGTCTCGGCGCTGACCTGCTTGGCCTCGCCGCGTTCGGCCACCGGCCGGTCGTCGGTGCCCCCGGCCAGCCGCCGCAGCTCCCGCCCGACGACGCCGCCGAGCGTGGTGGCGGCGTCCGCCTCGGACAGCGCGGCCAGCTCCCCCAGCGTCTGCACGCCGATGACGCGCAGCTTCGACTCGGCGACCGGGCCGATCCCCCACAGCGCCCGCACCGGCAGCGGCGCGAGGAACTCCCGCTCGGTCCCGGGCGGGACCACCAGCAGGCCGTCCGGTTTCGCCTCGTCCGAACCGATCTTCGCGACCTGTTTGCCGGTGCCCGCGCCGATCGACGCGACGAGCCCGGTCACCGACCGGATCCGCGCCCGCAGCCGCTCGCAGAACTCCGTCACGGCCGCGACGTCCGCGCCGGCGAGGTCCGGTGGCTCGGCGAAGGCCTCGTCGAGCGAGATCCGTTCGAGCACCGGCGCGAACTCGCCGACGACCTCGAAGACCTCCTTGCTCAGCAGCTCGTACACCCGGAACCGCGGCGGCAGGATCACCCCGCCCGCGGGCAGCAGCCGCCGTGCCTGCGACATCGGCATCGCCGACCGCACCCCGTACACCCGGGATTCGTAGCTCGCCCCGGACACGACGCCACGCGGGCCCGTCCCGCCGACGACCACCGCGCGCCCGGCCAGCGTCGGCCGGGTCAGCTGCTCGGCCGAGGCGTAGAAGGCGTCGAGGTCCAGATGGATCACCCAGCGCGTCACTGCCCGGCCCCCGGCACCTCCAGCAGGCGGTGCAGCGCCCGGGTGTACTCCTCGAACGCCGCCCGCCCGCGCGGGGTGAGCCGCACCAGCGTCACCGGCGTGCGGTGCTCGTAGGCCTTGGTGATCTCGACGTAGCCGGCGTCCTCCAGCTTCCGCAGATGCGTCGAGAGGTTGCCCGGGGTCATGTCGAGCAGTTGTTGCAGGCGGGGAAAGGTGATCTGCTCGTCGGCGCACAGCCCGGCGAGCGCGACCGTGACGCGCAGCCGCGCCTGCGCGTGGATCACCGGGTCGAGCTGGGGCAGCTCCTGGTTTCCCATCAGACCGCGCGACCCCGCACCCGCTGTCCCCGGCGGGCCAGCACGAGGTAGGTCACCGCCGCGGCCAGCAGGCCGCCGCCTCCCCCGAGCGCGAGCACGAGGAAGTTCGCCGGGTAGCCGACCAGGACGCCGGCCACCGCGGCGAGGATGATCCACACGCCGAGGCCGTACTGCAGCCGGTCCTGGAAGATCGCCCCGCCCGCCAGGTAGAGCACCCCGGTCAGCAGCAGGCACGAACCCGTCCACAGCAGGGAAGTCGACTCCTCGGACAGGCCGAGCTTGCCGATCTTGACGTTGATCGCCACCAGCGCCAGGTAGCCGACGCACCAGCTCCAGCCGTACATCCCCCCGGCGGTCCGCGACGGCCCGCGGATACCCCGGTTACGCCGCGTGCCGTAGTACGCCGAGTAGCCGATCGCGGCGACGAAGAGCACCGAAACCACCAGCCCGCCGACCCAGCCCGGCACCACCGACCCCACCGTGGCGACGTACACCAGCCCCCAGCCGACGAACCAGGCCACTCCCCAGACGAACAGCAGCCGCGCGGGGTCGAACCGCAGTTCCCGGCGCACCTGCTCGCTCTGCCGGGCGATCAGCGCCAGCGACTCCTCCGCCGACATCGGCTCGGATTCGTCCTCCACCCGTACCGCCCCTCCCACCGTGCCGCTCCCCCTGTTCAGCACGAAAGTTAATCACAGCTTCGCCGTGTCCAGCCGGAACCGCCGCAGCACCACCAGCGCCGGCACCACCAGCCACGCGGCCAGCACCAGCACCGCGGTCCCGATCCCGGCCTCGTGTGTCAGCGGGGAGCGGCCGAGCGCGCCCAGCCAGTACGAGGGCAGGAACCGCGCGATCGTGCCCATCCAGTCCGGCAGCATCTGCAACGGCATCCACAACCCGCCGAACATGCCCAGCGGCAGCATCATCGCACCGGTGACCGCGCCGACAGTGTCGCCCTTGCCGTGCAGCCCGGCCACCAGTCCCAGCACCGCGAACGGCAGCGCGCCCAGCCACAGCGACACCAGCGCCGTCACCCACTGGCCGGCCGTGAGGTGTTCGCCGCGGAGCATCCCCGCGGCGAAGATCACCACGACCACCGGCAGCGCCATCGCCATCGCGGAGAACACCTTGACCGAGAGGTAGCTGGACGCGCGCATCGGCGTCACCCGCAGCTGACGCTGCCAGCCCTCGGTGCGTTCGGTGGCGACCCGCGCCCCGGTGAACAACGCCCCGGCCATCGAGCCGTACGCGGCCATGTTCATCATCGTCACCACCCCGGACCGGGTGCCGTTCGGCAGGACGGTGTCCCCGAACAGCCCGCCGAAGAGCAGGAACATCACCAGCGGCATGCCGATGGTGAAGATCGCGAACTGGGGGCTGCGGACGATGCGCAGGATTTCCAGGCGCAGATAGGTGAGGTTCATCGGAGCGCGCCTTCCGGCTCGACGGTGTCGGCGTTGTCGACGTTGTCCGTGATGCCTGCGTTGTCGGAGGTCAGTGCCAGGAACGCGTCTTCGAGGCCGACCGCGGTGATCTCGATGTCGGACGCGAGCGGGAACGCGGCGAGCAGGCCGCGGATCGCCGCGTCGGAATCGGCGCACGCCAGCTCGGCGCGGTCCCCGCGCAGCCGCGCGGTGGACACCCCCGGCAGCGCGGCGAGCGCGGCCTCCGGCGCGCCGGGCACGACCGCGCGCAGCACCCGGCCCGCCACCGCCGCCCGCACCCGCGCGATCGGCCCGTCCGCGGCGATCCGGCCGTGCCGCATCAGCACGACGCGGTCGGCGTAGTCCTCGGCCTCGGCGAGGTAGTGCGTCGCGAACACCACGGTCCGCCCGGAGGCGGCGAACTCCCGCATGGACGCCCAGAACTCCCGCCTGCCCTCGACGTCGAGCGCGGCGGTCGGCTCGTCCAGCACGAGCAGGTCCGGGTTCCCGGCCAGCGCCATCGCGTACCGGACCCGCTGCTGCTGGCCGCCGGAAAGCTTGCCGCAGCGACGGTTCGCGAAATCGGTGATCCCCGCCCGCGCCATGATCTCGTCCGCCGGGAGCGGCCGCTGATGGGTCGAGCGCACCAGCGTGACGTGCTCGGCCGCGGTCATGTCCCGAAGCAGGGACCCGTTCTGCACCATCGCGGCCATCCGGCCGTGTTCCACCGCCGCCCTCGGCTCGCCGCCGAAGACCCGGACCTCGCCCGCGTCCGGCCTGGCGAGGCCGAGCAGCAGATCGATCGTGGTCGACTTGCCCGCGCCGTTCGGCCCGAGCAGCGCGACGACCTCGCCACGCGAGACCTCGACGCTCACCCCGTCCACCGCGCGCACGTCGCCGAACCGTTTGGCGAGGCCACGCAGGCTGAACGCGGCCTCCCCGGTCGTTGCCCCCATCATGCTTTCCCCTCCGAACTACTCTGAACTACAAAGTCGCTGCCAACTTTGTAACACAAAGCTCCCTGCACAGGAAAGTCACGGAGGCTGTGACGTGGTCCGTGGGGGCCTCCTTGAGGGACTCCAGGTCCCTCGGGGAGGCCCCCACGGACCACGAACGCCCCGGCAGCGCGGGGCCGCCGGGGCGCTCGTGGGGTAGCGAGGAGTCAGCCGAACAACGGCTGCTCCAGCCGGGCGCCCTGCTTCACCGGCGCGTCCGACCTGGCCGCGGCGGACGGGGGCGGCGTCGGCTGCGGCAGCGGCGCGCATTCGACGTCGGCCGTCCGGCCCGGCTTGCGGGCGGGCAGCTTGCCGGTGGCGAGGTAGTCGGCGATCTTGGTGTCCACACAGGCGTTCCCGCGCGGGGTGATCGCGTGGCTCGTGCCGCCCGGCTCGGCGATCAGCGCCGCGCCGGGGAACCGGCTACGGACCTCGAGGCTGCCCTCGAACGGCGTCGCCGCGTCGAGCGTCTCGTCGATCATCAGCACGCTCTCCACGCCCTTGCCCTGGACGTTCACCGGCTTGCCCGGCTTCACCGGCCAGTTGCGGCACGGCGCGTTGTACCAGGCGTTCTGCCAGGTGTTGTACGGCGCCTTGGCGAAGGTCCGCCAGTTGTCGGCACGCCACTGGTTCCAGCTGACCGGCCACTGGATGTCGGTGCACTGGACGGCCAGGTAGACCGCGTAGCCGTTGTCGTCGCCGCGACCGCCGAAGTTCTCGAACAGCGTCTTCATGTTCTGCCAGTCGCCCTTGTTGACGAAGCGCGACAACGCGTCACCGAGCAGCGTCCAGCGCAGCTGGTAGTACCCGGCCTGCTGGAAGACGTCGATCAGCTCGTCCGGCCCGATCACGCCGCCAGCGGGGTGGAACGACGCCTTGAGCAGCTGCTCGTCGAACACCCGCTCGACCGCCTCCCCGGTCTTGCCGAGGTGGTAGACGTCGTCGTGCTCGGCGACCCAGCCGAACCAGATGCGGAGGTTCCGGTCGAAGGCGACGTCCTGGTTCAGGTTCGCCTTGTACCAGACGTCACGCGGGTCGACCGTGGAGTCGAGGACCATCCGGCGCACGCGCTGCGGATACAGCGTCCCGTAGACCTGGCCGAGGTAGGTGCCGTAGGAGTACCCGTAGAAGTTCACCTTCTCCGCGCCGAACGCGACACGGATGCTCTCCATGTCGCGGACGGTGTCGGTGGTCTTCATGTTCTCCAGCAGGGCACGCGGGTTCTTCTTGCCACAGTCCTCGGCGTAGGACTTGACCCGGTCCAGCCAGGTCCGCTCCAGCCCCGGGGTCAGCGGGAGGTAGCCGGGCCGGTTGTAGTCCGCGTAGTTCGGCTGGCACGACAGCGCGGGCTTGCTGCTCCCGACACCACGCGGGTCGAAGCCGATCCAGTCGTAGGCGTCACCGGCGTGGTTCGGCACCCGCGCGCCCGCCAGCGCCAGCCGCAGCCCGGACGCACCGGGGCCGCCGGGGTTGGTCAGCATGACGCCCTGGTACTGCGCCTCCGGCGTCTTGTGCTTGATCCGGCTCAGCGCGAGCTGGATCTTCTCGCCGCCGGGCTTGCCGTAGTCGACCGGGACCGAGAGGAGGCCACACTGGGCACCGGCGGCCGTCAGTGCCTGGTCCGCGCAGGCGCCCCAGGCGATCGGCTCGGCCGGCGCCGGGTCGGCACTCGCGGCCGGGGCGGCCACCAGCGTCGAGGCCAGCGCAGCGGCCACCGCGGCGAAAACAGCTCGTCTCACGAAAATCTCCCTTTTCCTCAGTGGAAGCGGATGCACCATAAACCCGGCCGGCGCTGTCCGGGACGGCATCGCGGCGGGGTTGGGCCGAACGCCCTACTAAAGAAGGACCAGAAGTCGGGACAATCCGCCGAAAAGCCCGGAAAACCGATTGGCTACCGGCGCCGGGTGCGGATACGGTGAGCACCATGTTGATCTACTTCTCGCGCTTGCGGCTGTCCTGAGACGGCGCGACCGCCGGGCCCCCGCCATCGGATGAGGCCCCTTCTTCTGCGCGCCGTCCACATACTACTTTTGTTCCCCGTAAAGGACTTTCATGCGTTCGCAGAAGCACATAGCCATGATCGGCTGCACCGCGCCGAGCCACGTCTACCCCTCCCTCGGCGTCATCCGCGAGCTGGTCGCCAGGGGCCACCGGGTCAGCTACGTGGTCGGTGAACCCCTCACCGACCTGGTCGCCCCGACCGGCGCCGAGGTCATCGCCCACCCGACGATCTTCCCGCTCGGCGAGGCCGCCGTGTGGCCGGAGGAACCCGCCGAAGCCATGCGGGTCTTCCTCGACGAGGCCGTCGCGGTCTTCCCCCGGCTGACCGAGGTCTACGACCAGGATCGCCCTGACCTGCTGCTCTACGACATCGGCGGCCTGCCCGCCCCGGTGCTCGGACGGCGCTACGACGTCCCGGCGGTGCAGCTGTCCCCGACGCTCGTGGCCTGGGAGGGCTACGCCGAGGACATGGCCGAGGTGATGGCGCCGATCCGGAACTCACCGTCCGGAAAGGACTATCACGCGACCTACTCCGCCTGGCTGCGGGAAAACGGCATCGACACCGACCCCTGGGAGTGGATCGCGCAACCGGAACACGTCCTCTCGCTGATCCCGAGGGCGATGCAGCCCAACGCCGACCGCGTCTCCGAGGCCGTGCGGTTCGTCGGGCCGTGCCTGGACGAAGGCAGGCTCGCCGACCGGAGCTGGACCCCGCCCGCCGACGGGAAGCGGGTCCTGCTGGTGTCCTTCGGGACCGCGTTCAACGACCAGCTCGACGTCTACCGCGCGTGTGTGGAGGCGTTCGCCGGTTCGGACTGGCACGTGGTGATGTCGATCGGGAAGCACGTCGACCCGGCCGACCTCGGCCCGCTGCCGGAGTCGTTCGAGGCGTACCCGCAGGTCCCGCAGCTCGCCGTGCTGGAAGCCGCGTCGGCGTTCGTCACGCACGCCGGGATGGGCGGCTGCACGGAATCGCTGTGGTTCGGCGTGCCGACGGTGGCGATCCCGCAGGCGGCCGACCAGTTCGGCAACGCGGCGATGCTCGAAGAGCTGGGCGTCGGCAAGCACCTGCCCGCCGAGAAGGTGGACGCCGAAGCGCTGCGGTCGGCTGTCGGCGAGGTGGCGGACTCCCCCGCCGTCGCCGCCCGGCTGGCCGAGCTGAAGGCCGAGATCCGCGCCCACGGTGGCGTGCGCGCCGCCGCCGACGCCGTCGAGTCCTATCTGGACTGAGCGGCGCCGCAAGGTCTCTGAAGGCCACCTTGAGGGAACTCAAGTCCCTCAAGGTGGCCTTCAGAGACCGCCGGGCTACGTGCCCCGGGTTTCGTTGAGGTAGTTGTAGATCGTGTACCGGGTCACGTCGAGGCGCCCGGCCAGGTGATCGACCGCGTCCTTGATGAGGAAGAAACCCGCCTCGTCCAGTTCCCGGACCACCGCGGCCTTGTGCCGCTTCTTCATCAGCTCCACCGGGATCCCGGCCTTGCCGATCGCCCGCTCGACGAGGAACCGCTGCAGGCTGTCCACGTCGGGCGGGAACGTCTCGCGCTGCGGGAGGTCGGCCTGCTCGGCGCCGTCGAGTTCGCTGTTGACGCACAGGCAGCCGATCGCGACGCCCTCGGCGTCCCGCAGGAACAACGTCGAGGAGCGGATCGCGTGCCCGTCCGGTCCGTGCGTGCGGTAGTTCGTCAGGTCCTGGGTGGTACCGCGGCGGACGAGGCCGAGCAGCAGGTCGGTCATCGGCCCGCCGACCGTCCGGCCGGTCAGCTCACCGGCGATGGCGATGATCGAGTCCGGCAGCCTGCTCAGGTCGTGCAGCAGCACCTCGTTGCCGGGGCCGAGCATCGTGGCGAGCCCGTGCACGGCGGGGACCAGCGCGGCGAGCAGTTCCGAGGTCTCCGGCGTGGCAGGGGCAGCTGAGGGTACGACTGTCCGAACAGGACGGTTGAGCCGGTCCAGCACCGATCGCAGCGTCTCGGCGGCCTCCGCCGGGGTCGACGCGTGCGGGGAAAGGCGGACGTGCTCGGGCCGCACCGTCGCGGCGATGCCCTCGGCCGTCAGCGCGGCGCCGACCTGCTCGGCCGGATGGCCCGGCAGGCTGAACGCGAGGATGCCCGCGCGGCGCTCGGTGGCCGACACGATCTCGGCGCCGGCGGCACGCAGCACCTCCTCCAGTTCCCCGACGCGTTCGGCGATCCGCGCGGCGATCGCGGCGACCCCGGCCTCCTCGACCAGTTCCAGCGCGGCGGCGAACGCGCCCGAGGTCACCGGGCTCAGGTTGCTGATCGACCACGCCGCCGCCAGCGGATCGCTCGCGTGGATCTCGTCGTCGAACAGGCCGGGGTCCCGCGCGCCGGTCCAGCCGGACAGCACCGGGTCCATCCGCTCCAGCGCGCGATCGGACAGCACCGCGAACCCGGTCCCCCAGCCCGCGCGCAGCCACTTCTGCCCGCCGACGACCAGGACGTCCGCGACCTCCCACGGGGCCTCGGTGACGCCGAAGCCCTGGATACCGTCGACCACCAGCAGCCGATCGCCGACGACCTCGCGCAGCGCGGCGAGGTCGGCGCGGTAGCCGGTGCGGAAGTCGACCGCGCTGACCGAGACCAGCGACGTCTCCGGCGTCAGCGCGGCGGCCACCGCCTCCGGCGTCACGTACCCGCGCGGCGGGCGCATCCGCCGTACGGTGAGCCGGCCGGCCTGCTCGGCCCGCGCCCAGGGATAGGTGTTGGCCGGGAACTCCGCCGCGGACACCAGCACCTCGCCGCCCGGCGCGTTGAACGCCGCCTGGAACAGGCCGAGGCTGGTGTTCGGGAGCAGCACGGTGTGGTCGGTGTCGCTGCCGCACAGCCGCGCCGCGGCCGCCTTGGCGCGGATCTCCTGCCGCATCAGGTCGTCCACAGTGGATGGACCGGCCGTCGTGGTCCGGTCGAGCAGACGCGCGGTGGTGTCCAGCACGGCGTGCGAGGGCGGGCCGAAACGCGCGAAGTCGAGGTAGCCCGCGGGTTCGTCGAACTGGAGCAGGTAGCGGGGCGGGATCCTCATGAGGCGAGGACCCGCGCCAGGAACTGCCGGGTGCGCTCGTGTTTCGGCGCGCTCAGCACCTCGCCCGGCGGGCCGGTCTCCACCACGGCGCCGTCGGCGAGGAAGACCACCTCGTCGGCGGCTTCGGCGGCGAAGCCCATCTCGTGTGTCACGACCAGCATGGTCATCCCCTCCGCGGCCAGCGTGTTCATCACCGCCAGCACCTCACCGACCAGCTCCGGATCCAGCGCCGAGGTCGGCTCGTCGAACAGCATCAGCTTCGGGCGCATCGCCAGCGACCGCGCGATCGCGACCCGTTGCTGCTGTCCGCCGGACAGCTGGGCCGGATAGGCGTCGGCGCGGTGCGCGAGCCCGACGCGGTCCAGCAACTCCAGCGCCTCCTCCCGCGCGGTCTCCGGTGCCGTCCCGAGCACCCGGACCGGGCCCTCGACGACGTTCTCCAGCGCGGTCCGGTGCGCGAACAGGTTGAACCGCTGGAACACCATGCCGATGTCGCGCCGCTGCCGGGCGACCTCGCGTTCCTTGAGCTCGTACAGCTTCCCGTCGCGCAGCCGGAAGCCGATCGGCTCGCCGTCGACCCAGATCTGTCCGGCGTCGATGGTCTCCAGGTGGTTGACGCAGCGCAGGAACGTGCTCTTGCCCGCGCCGGACGGCCCGAGCAGGCAGACCACCTGTCCCTTGTGGACTTCGAGGTCGATTCCCCGCAATACCTCGGCCGATCCGAAATTCTTGCGCACACCGACCGCGCGCAGCAGTGGCTCAGACACGGGACCCCCTCGTCAGCGGCGCGCCCTTCAACGCCTTGGCCGCCCGCGACATCGGACTGCGCCCTTTCTGGTCGGCGGCGTCAAAGGCGCGTTCCAGGTAGTGCTGGCCGACCCCGGCGACGGTGACCACGACCATGTACCAGATCGCGGCGGCGAGCAGGGTCTCCATCACCAGCAGGTTGTTCGAGGAGATGTTGTTGGCCGCGTGGATCAGCTCGGTCACCCCGATCACCGAGGCCATCGACGTCCCCTTCAGCATGTTGATGAAGTCGTTGCCGGTCGGCGGGATGATCACCCGCATCGCCTGCGGCAGCACGACGCGGCGCAGCGTCGCGCCCGGCGTCATGCCGATCGACTTCGCCGCCTCGGTCTGTCCACTGTCGACGCTGTTGAGCCCGGCACGGACGATTTCGGCCATATACGCGCTTTCGTTGAGCGCGAGGCCGAGCAGCGCGGCGGTGAACGCGCTGATCAGCACGTTCGTCTGCTCGTGGACGAGGTAGCCGCCGAAGGGCAGCGGGATCGAGATCGTCGGGAAGATCAGCGCGAGGTTGTACCAGATCAGGATCTGCAACAGCACCGGAAGGCCGCGGAAGAGCCAGATGTAGCCCGCGGCGAACCAGCGCGCCACCGGGTTGGCACTGCGCCGCAGCAACGCGATCACGATGCCGATGACGATCGCCGCCGCCTGCGCGATCACCGCGAGCACCACGGTGTTGAGCAGGCCGACGGCCATCACCCGGTACCACAGGAAGTCCGGCACCTGGTCCCAGGCGATCTGCGCGTTGCCGAGCGCGATCCCGAGCAGCACCAGCAGCGCGAGGATGACCGCCGCGCTGACCCAGCGGCCCCAGTGCCGGAGCCGGACGATCGGCAGCGGCTCGGCTCCCGGTGTGGTGACCTCAGCTCCCGCCATTGACCCGCACCTCCTTGACCGCACCCTGCTCGACGCCCCACGCCTGGAGGATCCTGCCGTACGTGCCGTCGTTCACCAGCGCCGCCAGTGCCTTCTGGACGGCTTCGGTGAGCGGCTTGTTCTGCTTGTTCACGCCGATGCCGTACGGGCCGCCGTTGATCGGCTCGCCCGGGACGACCTCGAAGAACTTGCCCTCGCCCGCGGTGCGCGAGATGTAGACGGCGCTGGGCAGGTCGTTGAGGATGGCCGCGACACGCCCGGTGCGCAGCTGGTTCTGGTTCTGCGTGTCGCTGTCGGTCGCGGTGACGGTGACCGCGGGCTTCCCGGCCGCGGTGCACCGGCCACTCTGCTCGGTGGCGAACTTCTGGTGGCTGGTGCCCTGCACGAGCGCGACGTTCCTGCCGCACAGGGTGTCCGGCCCGGTGACGCCGTCCGGGTTGCCCTTGCGGACCATGATCGTGATGCCCGAGGAGAAGTAGTCGACGAAGTCGATCTGCTCCTGGCGGGCCTTGGTGTCGTTCATCGCGGCCATGGTCAGGTCGACGCGGCCGGACTGGAGGCTGGTGATCAGCGAGCCGAAGGCCATGTCCTGGTGCGTCACGGTGACGCCGAGCTTGGCCGCGACGGCCTTGGCGAGGTCGACCTCATAGCCGATCGGGGTCTTGCCGTCGGCGGAGTAGAAGTTGTTGGGCGCGGACTGGATGTTCGATGCCAGGCGCAGCGCGCCCGCCTGCTTGACGTTCGCGGGAAGCGCTTCCTTCAAGGCCGGATCCGGCTTCACCCCGGCCAGGATCGCGGCGTTGTCCGGGATCGCCGCCGGGTTCGCCGCCCGCGAGGCACCGCCCGCGCCGTCCGGTCCGCCACCGCAGGCGGCGGTACCCAGTGCGACGAGCACGCCCAGCACGGCGGCGCGCCACGGACGGGACGGGGACGAGGGGACCGGCGGCATGACGACCTCCAGGGGTGTTGTCACTCGGATGGGCGGCACGCTACAACTCGCTGTTGAAAGCGTCAACGTTCTGTTGAAAACCGCTGACCGGGACGCTGCTAGCCTCGCCCCATGAGCGAAACCGGGAGCGAACCGCTCCGCGTCGGGGCGCTCGGCGCCGCCCGGATCACCCCGACGGCGCTGATCAGGCCGACGCGGGAAAACCCCGAGGTCGTGGTGACTGCGGTCGCCGCGCGGGACCCGCGGCGCGGCCGGGAGTACGCCCGGCGGCACGGCGTCGCGAAGGTCCATGACAGCTACGAGGCATTGCTCGCCGATCCGGACGTGGACGCGGTCTACAACCCGCTCCCGAACGGTCTCCACGGGCGCTGGACCCTCGCCGCGCTCGCGGCGGGCAAGCACGTCCTGTGCGAGAAGCCGTTCACCGCGAACGCCGAGGAGGCCCGCGAGGTGGCCGGGGCCGCGGTGGCGTCCGGCCTGGTCGTGATGGAGGCGTTCCACTACCGGTATCACCCGCTCGCCCTGCGGATGGAGGAGATCCTCGACTCGGGCGAGCTGGGCACGCTCCGGCACGTCGAAACGGCGGTGTGTTTCCCGCTGCCCTCGTTCTCCGACATCCGCTACGACTACGGGCTGGCGGGCGGCGCGATGATGGACGCGGGCTGCTACGCCGTGCACATGGCCCGGCTCTTCGGTGGGCGGGAGCCGGAAGTCGTTTCGGCGCGGGCGAAACTGCGCGGGCCGCGGATCGACCGGGCGATGACGGCCCGGCTGCGCTTCCCCGGCGGGCACACCGGGGTGGTGCGCGCGTCGCTGTGGTCCTCGTCGCTGGCGCGGATTTCGGTGCGGGTGGTGGGCTCGCGGGGAATCCTGAGCGCGCTCAACCCGATGGCGCCGCAGTACTGGCACCGGCTCACGGTGCGCGTCGCGGGCGGCAAGCGGGTCGAACGGTTCGCGCGCCGCCCGACCTACGCCTACCAGCTCGACGCCTTCGCCGCTTCGGTCCGGCGCGGCGCCCCCGTGCTGACGCCACCGGAGGACGCGGTCGCGACGATGTCGGTGATCGACGCCGCCTACCTCGCCGCCGGGCTCCCGCTACGCGTCCCGTCCTGAGCGCGCCAGGTGCTCGCGCGCCTGCCCCAGCGCGAAGCCCAGCAGGTTCAGGCCCCGCCAGGATCGAGGGTTCGCCGACCGCGGATCGTCGGCGGCCAGGCCGATCCCCCACACCCGGTCCACCGGGCTGGCCTCGACCAGGATCCGCGAGCCGGTCCTCCGCAGGAAGTCGCCGAGTTCCTCGTGCTGTGCGAACTTGGCGACGTTCCCGGCGACCACGACGTCGAACCGCGCCGCCTCCCACGCGGCGTGGTCAAAACCCCGTACCGAACGGCCGAAATCCTTGGCCTGCTTCGGATGTACCGCGGTCAGCACCTTGGCCGCCATCGCGTGGTCCTCGAACAACATCGCCTTGCGCCACATCATGTAGTGCTCGGCGGTCGCGAACCGCGCACCGTCCACTGTGAACGGAGCGGGCCACCACTGGCTCAGCCACCAGGGGCCTGGACCGCCGCCACGCGGCGGCGTGTGCCCCCAGAAGTACAGGAACTTGCACCGCCGCCCGGCCGCGATCGCGCCGACCAGTTCGCCGACGGTGCGTATCGGCTCGGACATGCCGGCCAGCATGCCGGACGCGCCGTTCTTCCGCACCGGATTTCGGCGCCGCGTGAAGGTCCGTGGGGGCCTCCCTGAGGGACTCTAGGTCCCTCAGGGAGGCCCCCACGGACCGGCGACGAGCATCAGGCCGCGACGTAGTTGCCGCTGAGGACGAGCAGGACCTGCACGGTGATCCCGGTGCCGTAGTAGTCCTTGCTGTCCGGCGAGAACGACGAGATCCGGGTGAACAGCTTGTCCAGCCAGGCCTGGCCGCCCGGGTCGGACATCGCCGCGACCGCGAACGACGCGGTGAAGCACGGGTGATCGCCGCTCTCGGTCTTCGCGCCGGCCAGCGTGTACCCGGTGGTGATCTTGGCCGGGTCACCCCCGGTGGCCTGCTGGATCCAGGTGTTCATCTTCCGCACCTGACCGGCCGCCGCGCTGCCCTGCGCGGTGATCGCGTCCACTCCGAGCCGCCACGGGTCACGGCAGGCGTTCCAGCTGTAGGCACCGTCGTACTTGCTCTCCAGGAACTTCCCGGTGGGCGGCTTCGGCGTCGAGTCGGTGCCGAGCACGAAGTCCGGCAGCAGCCCGGTCTTCGGCGCGTGGTTCTGCTGCAGCGAGGTGACCGCGCCCTCGTGCTTGGCGCGGATGGTGTTCCAGTCGTCGTCGCCGGTGGCCTTGGCGAACGCGCGGAAGTGGCCCGGCATCCAGTCCGAGGAGCGAGAACTGTTGATGTACTTGCCGTCGGTGGCCCAGTCCCCCAGCCGCATGAACTTCGTGTCGGGGTTGACCTCGCTCTTCTTGATCGCGTTGATGATCCGGACGGCCTCGGCCTTGTAGTTCACCGAACCGCCGCTGCCCCACTTCTTGTCCGCGACGAGCAGGCCGTAGGCGATTTCCAGATCGCCGTCGGTGGCCGAGTCGCTTCCGTTGACGCTCTTGCAGTTGGCGTCCTGCTCGGCGGCGTGCAGATTCTTGTCGTTGACCGAAGGATGCGCTTTCACGAACTTCACGATGCCGTCGACGATGGCGCGGGCCTGCGGGTCCTTTTCGGCCATCATGGCCGCGATGCTCAGCCCGTAGCCCTGTCCCTCGGCGACGAAGGCGTGGTCGGCGTCGGGCGCGAGCACCGCGTAGGTGCCGCTGCCACACTTGGTGGTGAGGAAGTGCTGCTTCCAGAAGGAGTAGTACTTCTGCAGCGCCTGGTCCTGCGCCGCCTGCGATGCGGACGGGCGCAGAGTCCCTGGCAGATAAGGAGATCCCCCGGATGCCGCGGCGGCGGCCTGGCCTGGGATCCCCAGCATGCCGACGGCGAGCGCGGCCACCGCCGCCAGTGCCCGGACAGGTTTTCTCATCGTTCCTCCGTAGGACTTCGTTGGCTGCGGCGGCGACGAATCCGAGATTGACAGAAGATTCAAGAAAAGGTCAAGACTGTTAGGAAACTTTCTTTACGATTAACCTTGCCGACACCCTCGCCGATCCGCTCCACCGAACGGGCTAGCGTGGCGGCCATGACGATCGACCTCACCGGGCGGGGCCCGGACTTCGCCCTGTTCTGGACCGAACGGCGGCTGGCCTCGCTGAGCACGGTCCGCCCGGACGGGAGCCCGCACGTCGCGCCGGTCGGGGTGACCGTCGACCTCGCGGCCGGCATCGCGCGGGTGATCACCTCTGGTTCGTCGCGCAAGGCCGCGCTGGTGCGCGCGGCGGGCGCGGGCGGCGCCGCCGTCGCGGTGTGCCAGTTCGAGGGCCGCCACTGGTCCACTTTGGAGGGACGGGCGGTGCTGCGGGACGACCCGGAATCGGTGCGGGACGCGGAGAACCGTTACGCGGCAAGGTATCGGCAGCCACGGGTGAACCCGGCCCGCGTCGTCGTCGAGATCGCGGTGACCCGCGTGCTCGGCAACGTCTGAGCGGTCAGCCGAACGCCGCAGCGAGCACGCCCTCGGCACTGCGCACGACGACATGGGCCGCCGCGCGCCCGGCCCGCGGCCGGTCCGGGCGCTCCGCCTCGTGCCGCCAGCGCCGGATCGCGTCGAGCCCCGCGGCGTGCACGTCGGCCGGGTCGACCTCCGGCGGCAGCCCGAGCCGTTCGCCCGCCGAGGTGCCCTGCGCGCCCAGCAGCCGCATGGCCTCCTCGGCGGCCTCCCCGGTCAGCGCCGTCCGCCCGCCACGGAGGTCGGCGATCAGCCGCAGCTCACGGAAGTCGTGGCAGGCGGCGGCGAACCGCTCGACACGGGCGGCGAGCCGGTCGCCCTGCGGGCGGGGATCGCCACGCAGCAGGGATTCCAGGTACAGCACGGCG
Source organism: Amycolatopsis samaneae (assembly GCF_039541975.1). Classification (NCBI taxonomy): domain Bacteria; kingdom Bacillati; phylum Actinomycetota; class Actinomycetes; order Pseudonocardiales; family Pseudonocardiaceae; genus Amycolatopsis; species Amycolatopsis samaneae. Next base: position 183,823 of record NZ_BAABHG010000003.1, on the reverse strand, counting down.
GTGCGGGCCTTGAGCACCCCGGCCCTGGCGACGAAACAGCTCGCGATCGTGTCGCGCAGCTCGCCGAGGCCGCTGCGCCGGACGAGTTCCGCGGACAGCCGCAGCCGGCTGTCACAGCCGGTCCGGACGAGCGTCGCGGCGAGCCGGACGCCGTAGAGCCCGAACCGGGCCAGCAGTGAACGCCGGGTTTCGGCGGGCAGCGCGACCGGAAAGGGGTCCGCGATGAACGCGTCGACCGAGATCAGATGCCGGTCCAGCTCGGCTCGCGGCACCGCGCCCAGTACCGCGAGCAGGTCGAACTCGTCGTCGCGCAGGGCGCGCCCGGCGTAGGCCAGCTGCCCGGCGACCGCGATGACGCCGGGGAACCCGGCACACAGCGGGTCCTCGCGCCAGACCCGCCGGGCGAGCTGCTTCGCGTTCAGCAGCGCGTCGATCCGGCCCGCGCCGACCTCGTCGGCCCGCGCCAGCACGAGAATCGTGTGCACCGCGCTCTGCCGGGCGAAGGCCGAGCCGCCATCCGGCCGCACCGAGGCCAGCTCGTCCGGTTCGAGGTGCCGGATCAGCCGCACGACCGCGTCGGCGGGCACCGGCGGATCGTCGAGCAGGGCGACCTCGCGCAGCGCCCGGGTCGGCCATTCGCCGAGCGCCGCGGCCAGTGTCGACTTCCCGGCGCCCGGCGGCCCGGTGAAGCCGACGCGCAGCGGCTCGTCCCAGCCGTCCAGGAACGCGCGCAGCCGCCCGGCCGCACGCGGATCGTCGCGGTAGAGCGCGGCGGCGTCGGCGAGCAGTGCCCGGACGTCCTCGGTCACGCGGACAGCTCCCTAGGCACCCGCCCGGCCCGCAGCCCCAGCTCCCCGGCGCGTTTGTGCAGCGCGGCGAGCCGGTCGATCTCCCGCCGCAGCGACGCGGACCGGCGTTCCCGCTCGGCCGAACCGGCGATGATCGTCTCGCGTTCGGCGGTCAGCTCTTCGGAGAGTTCCTCGGCTAGTTCGGTGAAGTGATCGCGCAACCGCCGCTGCACCAGCCGGATCGCGTCACGGGATTCCTTGGAGAACCGCAGGAAGACGTCGTCGACGTGGCGCTGCGCGGCGGCCTTCGCGACCGCCTGGCGGCGTTGCAGCCGCATCCCGCCCTCGTCGTGGATGGTCTTGGCGGCGAACGCGGCACCGGCGCCGATCGACACCGGGTTGATCAGCGGCATCCCGGCGAGGCTGGTGACCAGGCCGAACATCAGCACGCCGCCGTAGGAACCCCGCAGCCCGGTGAACGCCTTCTGGCCGATCTTGAACCGTTCGATCCGCGGCGCGCCGACGTCGCCGATCGTCGCGGCGCCGGAACCGTCCAGGCGCAGATCGGGCAGGTCGCGTTCGTACCGGGTGCCGAACACCGCGGCGACGGCCTGGGCGATCCACTCCGCCCGCGCGGCCAGCCAGCCGTAGTTGGTCTCGACCGCTTCGGCGAGGGTTTCGTCCAGCCAGGCGGCGAAATCCGGCCAGACCTTGCCGGGATCGCCCTCGTCGAAGGTCCGGTCGATGTGCTGCACGATGGTGCGGGTGCGTTCCCGCAGGTCGTACTCCGCGTCGGCGCTCAGGTCGGCGATCTCGTCGGCGAGCAGGTTCTGCCACTTCAGGTTCTGCCTGCGTAGTTCGTCGCCGCGGCGCTGCGCGCGGTTCAGCAGCGTGGTCTGGTCGGTCCCGGCGTCCTGCCCGGCGGCCTCGGCCCGTGCGCGCAGGGTGTCGACCAGTTCCGCCGCCGCGGCCCGCACCCCGACCGCGGCCAGCAGCGCGGCTGACTGCTCGGGGCCGCGCGCGGCCTGCTCCGCGATCCACGCCAGCAATGCCGGGAAACCGGACTGCGCGTTGAGTGCCGTGTCCCCCGTCTTCGCGGCGGCCTGCCGGACGACCGCCGAAACGGGCAGGACCGCCGCGTCGATCCCGGCCTCGGCGAGCGCGGTGCGGTCGCGCTCGGCGACCGCGCGCCAGCCGGGGCAGACGTCGATCTTGGTCAGCGCCAGTACGACGTGCGGGCACCAGGTCCGGACGTGCCGGGCCAGCGCGAGCTCCGCGGCGGTGAGCGGCGCGGTGGCGTCGGACACGAGCACGACCGCGTGCGCGTCGGCGAGGACGTCGAGCGCGGCCGCGGTGCGCGGGGACCGCGGATCGCCGACCGGCGGGGTGTCGATCAGCACGAGCCCCGCGGACAGCAGCTCGCGCGGGACACCGACCTCGACGCGGCGCAGCGTCCCGGCCGGGCGCGCGCCGAGTTCGCCGGTCAGCCGCTCCACCGCGACCGGGATCCGCTCGTGCGCCCGGCCGACCAGCGCGGCACCGGGTTCGGCGGCGTAGCCGACCTCGGTCGGCACCGGCGGGGTAACCGCGTCACCGACCGCGCAGACCGGCGCGTTCAGCACCGCGTTGAGCAGATACCCCTTGCCCTGCTTGGGAAAACCGAGCACGGCCAGCCGCGTGCCACCGGGGTCGGCGCCGCGGCGCCGGTGCAGCCGGTCGGCGAGATCCGCGCGGCCGTGGGCACGGCAGGCGGCCAGGGTCTCGTCGAGGACTTCGAGCCAGGCGGGGACGGTCACGACGAAGGAGTGTCCACCCTTCCGGAACCGGGCGCACAACGGGGACCGGCCCCGCGGCCGGAAGCGGGCCGCGGGGCCGGGGAGTCCACGATCGGTGATCGTGGCCGGATCAGAACGAGATGTGCACGTCGTTGCCGGAGGCGATGTCGCCGGTGTGGACGTGCCCGAGGTCGTTGTGGCCGAGGTCGTTGCCCGAGGCGGAGACCACGTCGTGGACACCGGAGACACCGGCGCCGTCGCCGACCGAGGAGGTGACGTCACCGGCGCCGTTGTGCGCGATGCCCGTGTCGTTGTGCGTGACGCCGTTGTGCGCGGCGTTGGCGATCTGCGTCCCGAAGTTCGAGCCCGCGTGACCCAGCTCACCACCGAAGTGCTTGGCCGTCTCGGTGGCGTGCTGCAGCCCACCGGTCAGGTCGCCGACGTGCCCGCCGCCGAGCGCGCCGGTCAGCTCGCCCGCGCCGGGGACGTGCCCGGCCGGGTTCGGCAGCTCGCCCGGAACGGGCAGGCCCGCGCCGTGCCCTGCGTCGCCCAGCTCGCCGCGGGCGTGCTCGGCGTGACCCGCGACCTCGTCGAGGGCGGGGGTGGCCGGGACGGCCGGAACAGCCGGGGCCGCGTCGAGACCGTGCGCGAGGTCACCCGCGTGGCCGAAGGCGGCGGCCGGGTCGTGCGCGAGCGCGGTGACACCGGCGGCGGCGTTGGTCACGTCGGCCTCGCCCGGCAGATGCGGCATGGCCGGGGCGTGCAGGCCGAGGTCCGGGGTGCCGGGAACGGCGGGAACGGTGGGGACGGACGGGACACCCGCCGGGACCCCGGGCAGCTCGGTGCCCGGCAGCTCCGGCGCGGCGGGCAGGCCGAGGCCGGCGGTGAGCGCCTGCAGCTGGGCGATGGCGCCCTGGAGGCCCTCCTGCGGGACGTCGGCGCGCTCGGTGAGGTCACCGAACTGCGGGACGCCGCCGAGGCCGCCCGGGTTGTCGACCGGAACGTAGTCGAGCACCAGCGGGATGACCTCGTGCACGTCGGCGGCGCTGACGTCGTCGAGCCCGGCGGCGGCGAGCGCCTGCTGCGGGTCGGTGCCGAACGCCTGCAGCGCGGCCGGGTTCGAGAGCAGGTTGAGGGTGAAGTCGTGCAGCGTCTGCGCAGAGCGCATGGGGAGTTCTCCTGGGGAGGTCCGAGGGACGGGGCGACGCGGACCGGTACTGGTCCAGCGCGTGCCGAACAAGCTAGGGAGCACCCGCCCCGGGACACATCGGGGATCACTCCGAGTCGTCGAGAGGTCCTCCATTAGGGGATCGGTACGACATCGTTAGGGAGTTAGGGGCTGATCCGAGATGCGTCCCGTTGGGTTAAATCCCTCTCCCAGCTTGCTTGAGTGCCCCGAACGGGTGAGGATTTCCGAGCCCTAGGGGTGTCCCCACCGGTCTGCGCGACGAAGGAGGAGGTGCCGATGTCCTACGTCCTCGGCATCGACGTCGCTCCCACCAGGACCCACGCCGCCACCCGCTCCCGTACCGGGGAGGGCTGGGGCCCGCCCGAGCCGCTGTGGCTCGGCGAGCAGGCGCCGTCGGCGGCGTCTGCGCTGTTCCTGGACGACGAGGGCTACCTGCTGACCGGTGACGCGGCCGCGCACGCCGGTGCCACGATCCCCTCCCGGCTGCTCACCGGATTCCACCAGCGGATCGGCGACGACGTGCCGATCATCGTTGAAGGCGAACGATTTTCACCTCAGTCGCTGAGCGGCGTGCTCGTCGAGGGCATCGTCGAACACGCGGCCGGGCTGTTCGACGGACCGCCCGAGCAGGTGATCCTGACCCACCCGGCGGGCTGGGGCGGTTACCGGCGCGAACTGCTGCGCCGGGAACTGGCCACGGCCGGGATCGCCGCGGTGACCCTGGTGCCGGGGCCGATCGCCGCGCTGCACGCCCATCTGCCCGCCCCGGGACCGGCCGACACCGCGGCCGCGGTGTGCGAGTACGGCCCGGACGGGGTGACCGTGACGCTCGCGACCGCCTCGGGCGCGAGCGGCTGGCGACCGGTGACCACGGCCGAGGGCGTCGCCCCCGCCGCCGCGGTGAGCACCGTCTTCGCGCTCGCCCACACCGCGTCGATCCCGCCGAAGGCGTTGGCGGGCATCGTGTTCTGCGGGCCGATCGCGCCGGGTTCGCTGCCGGGGCGCCTGCCGTGCCCGGTGTTCGCGGGCCCACACCCGGAACTGACCACCGCGCTCGGCGCGAGCGTGCTGACCACCAGCGCGCCCGCCCGGCGCGCCGTGGCCGAGACCACGCTGCTCCCCCAGCCCGAGGCCCCGCCCGAGGTCAGCGAACGACCGGCCCGGCCGCCGGTCGAGATCACGCCGTTCACGCTGCCCGAACGCCGGGGTCCGGGCAGGCTGTTCGGCAGACGACGTCCACTGGCCGCCGCGGCCGCGGTCCTCGCGCTCACCGCGTCGATCCTGACGATCACGCTGACCACGCACGAGGCCACCGCGGGCCCCCACCCCGCTCCCCCCACCTCCCCGACCTGCGCCCGGCCCGGCGCAGCCACATCCGCCGAGGGTCACTGTTGAACGCACTGCTGGCGACATCCGGCACCGCACTCGTCCACCCCGCCGCCCGTCGGCTGCTGGCCGACGTCTCCGCCGACCCCGGCCGCCCGGTGCGGCTCACCGTCGTCGCCCCCGGCGGGTACGGCAAGACGGCCCTCCTCGACGCGCTCGGCGCGGGCTATCGCGCCGCCGGCGTCGAAGCGGTCCTCGTCGACAACGCCGACCGGCTCGGCGAAGACGAACTCGACCGGCTCACCGCGCTCGCGGACCGGACGGACGCGCCGATGGTGCTGGCCCACCGGCCCCGGCCCCCGGCGGCGCTGCGCCTGCTCGGCGAGGCGTTCGGCAGGCGGACCCCCGGCCTGCGGCTGTCCCCGCTGGGTATGGAGGAAGTGGCTCAGCTGCGGGAAAAGCTCACCGGCGAGACGACGGACATCGCCGCGGTGGCCGAACTGCACACGCGCAGCGGCGGCGTGCCCCGGCTCGTCGTGCGGGCGCTCACCGGCGGCCTCGCCGAGTTCCGGGGCGAGCTGGCCGAGCTGGACGACGACGTGCTGCGGTACCTGCTCGCGGCCGAGGCGGGCGCCGGCCGCAACCTCGACCTGCTGAGCGTGCTGCTCGGCCGCACGCCGGACCGGCTGCCCGAGGTCGTCGACGGGGCGCGGGCGACCGGGCTGCTCGGCACCGACGACGTGCTGCTGCCACTGGCCGCGGACGCGATCCGCGCGTTCAGCCCACCGGCCCGGCGGCTCGCCACGCTGCAACGGCTCGTGGACCTCCAGCTCGGCAAGGGACTGCCGGTGCTCGACCTCGCCCGGTCCCTGCTCGACGCCGGTGGCGCCGGGGCGAGCGCGGCCGCGGCGTTCGCGGGAGCCGCGCGGGAGGCGCTGCCCGCCGACGCGGCCCTGGCGGCGCGGTTCTCCTCGGCGGCGGCCGCGTCCGGCGCCCGTGGTACCGAGCTGACCGCGGGCTGGGCCCGCGCCGCGGCGCTCTCCGGAGACCTGGACACGGCCCTGCGCCTCGGCGACAGCATGCTCGGCGGCGAAGACCCCGGCACCCGCGCGACCGGCGCGGAAATCGCCGCGACGGTCCTGGCGCACCGCGGCGAACTCGCCCGCAGCGCGGAGCTCTACCACTGGGCGGGCCGCGGCGACGCGGACGCCTTCGCGGCGATCGCGCTCGTCGGCACCGGGGACCTCGACGGCGCGAACCGCCTGCTCGGTTCCCCCGCCGCCGAGGTCGTGCCGACCCTGTTCGCGGGGGCGGCCACGCGCATGGCACACGGCGTCGCCGAGTCGGTGTCCCCGGGCGGTGCCGAAACGCTCTCCACCCTGGTGGGCGCGGCGGCGATGCTCGAACCGGCAGGCGGCGGCCTCGCCCTGCCCGACAGCCCGGCCGCGCTCGCCGCGCTCGCCGGGCTGCACTCCGGGGAGCTGGCGCTGGCCGAGTCGGTGCTGACCCGCGCGCTGACGCATCGGATCGGCGGGGACCTGCTGGCCACCCGGCACCGGCTGCTGCTCGGCTGGGTCGCGATGACCGCCGGGGATCTGGCCACCGCCGCCGAACACCGCGACGCCGTGAGCCGCCTCGGACATCCCCTCGAAGCGCGGGACGAGCTGTTCTTCGCGACGCTGGACCTCGGGCTCGCCCGGCGCGCCAGCGACCTGGTCGGCTTGCAGCACGCGTGGGACCGCGCCTACCAGGCGTCGATGCGCCAGCAGGCGGACCTGTTCACCCTGTTGCCGCTGGGCGAACTCGCCATCGCCGCCGCCCGCGCCGGCGCGCACGCCAAGCTCGCCCGGCAGCTCGACCGCGCGCACGCGCTCCTCGCCCGGCTCGGCGACCCTCCTTTGTGGACGGTTTCGCTGGCCTGGCACGAACTGCACGCCGCCATCACCATGGAGGACCCCGCCGCCGCGGAAGCCCAGCTGGCGACGCTGACCCGGCACGCGGACCACGGCCGGTACCCGGCGACGATGGCGCGGGCGGCACGTGGCTGGCTCGCCGTGCTCAGCGGGACCGTCGACCCCGGCGAGGTCGCCGCGGCCGCCGCCGAACTGCACGAACTCGGCCTGTGCTGGGACGCCGCCCGCCTGGCGGGCCAGGCCGCGATCCGCACCGCCGACCGCAAGGCCATGGTCCACCTGCTCGAAGCGGCCCGGCAGTTCCAGGGCAGCACCGCGCGCCGCGAGCCCGGCGCGTCCGAACCGGCCGGGGCGACCGGCCTGAGCGCGCTGAGCGAACGCGAGCTGCAGGTGGCGCGGCTGGTCGTCGACGGGCTGACCTACAAGCAGGCCGGGAGCAAGCTGTTCATCTCCGGGAAGACCGTCGAGCACCACATGGCCCGCATCCGCGGCAAGCTCGGCGCCGGGGACCGCCGCGAGCTGCTCGCCATCCTGCGCGAACTGCTCGCCCAGCACCCCTGACACACGGGCCTACGCCCGCACCTTGAGCCCCATCGACGTCATCAGCACCGTCGCCTGCTCCGGCGAGATGATCGCCTCGGCCAGCTCGACGTTGAACGGGTCGAACGCCGACAGATCACTGCCCCGCAGATCGGCGCGGCCGAACTTCGCGCTGTGCAGCTGGGCGGCCGAGAGGTCGACGTCGGCGAACACCGCGTCCACGCAGTTCGCCGCGGTGAGATCGGCCTCCCGGAGCCGGACCTGGTGGAACCGCACGCCCCGCAGATCGGCGCCGGGCAGCCCGGCGAACGACCAGTCCCCGCCGGTGACCCGCATCGGCCGCAGCGAGCATTCGGTGAACACACTGCCGACGAGCTTGCACCCGACGAACTCCGTGTCGAACAGGTTGCAGCGCTTGAAGGCGCAGCCGGTGAACGCCGAATCGGTGTGCCGCGAGGAGTTGAACCGCACGTTGCCGAACACGCAGTCGGTGAACACGACGCCACGCGTGCTCGCCTCGGTGAGGTCGACCTCGTGGAACTCGCACCGCACGAACCGCCGTCCGGTGAGCTCCTCGGCGTACCAGTCCTCGCGCTGGAAGACACGTTCGGTGGTCTCGGGCTGGGGTTCAGACATGGCTTCTCCGCACCGGACCACGCTAACCTCTGCCACCGACAATTCCCTCCATCCGTCGCACGGGCACCTGGCACCCGGGCGACCACCACCGGGAGTGCGATGACCACCCGGCTCAGCGCCGACGAAGTCCGCGCCGCGGTACCGATGCCCGCCGCCGTGGCCGCCGTCCGCGAGGCGTTCCTCGACCTCGCCGACGGCCACTTCGTCCAGCCACAGCGGCTGGCCTTCGGCGGCACGGCGCCGGATCAGGGCACGGTGCTGGTGATGAGCGCTCATCACCAGCCGACCGGCGCGGCCACGGTGAAGACGACGAGTGTCGTCCCCGGCCGCGACCCGCTCATCCAGAGCACGCTCGTGTGGACCACCACCGAACGGCAGCTCGTCGCCGAGGCCGCCACCATCACGACGCTGCGCACCGGCGCGGCCAGCGGAGTCGCGACCGATCTGCTCGCGCCGCGCGACGCCACCCGGCTCGCACTGATCGGTGCCGGGGCGCAGGCCGCCGACCAGGTCCGCGCCGTGGCCGCCGTCCGGGACCTGGCGACGCTGACCGTGTTCACCCGGAGCCCCGCCAGGGCACACGCCCTGCTGGCCGCGCTGGCCACCGAGTTCCCCGGGCTCCGCACCCGGGTGGCGAACACCGCCGACGACGCCGTCGCCGAGGCGGAGATCGTCTGCTGCGCCACCTCCAGCGCGACCCCCGTGCTCGACACGGCCGCGCTCCCGGACCGGGTGCACGTCAACGCGATCGGCTCGTTCCGGCCGTCCATGCGGGAACTGCCCGCCGAGCTGCTCGCGACCGCCTCGGCCGTGGTCGTCGACCAGCTCGACGCGTGTCTCGAGGAATCCGGCGAGATCCGGCACGCCGTCGGCACCGGCCTCGTCGACCGCGCCGCGATCCTCGAACTGGGCCACGCGCTGCGGAATCCGTCCACAGTGGACGGACGCACCGTGTTCAAGTCCGTCGGCGTCGCCGCTCAGGACTGGGCCATCGCCCGCCTGCTCGACCGGGACTTCGCCTTCTCACCGCCCGCTCACGATTAGCCACCCCCTCCTCGGATCCACTGTCACCAGGCAGAACTCGTTTTCCTCCGGGTCCGCCAGCACGACGTGGTCGGGCCTGCCCCGGAAGTCGTACCGACGCAGCACGGTCAGGCGCTCGGTCGCCGCCACCACGCGCGGCCACCACGTTTCCCATGGCGTGTCCCGGCCGCCGCCGACCTGGACGTCGAGGTGCAGCCGGTTCTTCACCACCGAAATGGGCGGACCACCTCTCCCAGCTTTCGCACCCGGCGCGGCCGAGCACCTCGGCGCCTCGGTGCTCCGGCACCGAAGTCACCCGGCCCGCGTGTGCCGCCCGGGACCGATCTTCGTACTCTCCGGTGATGGGCAGGAGGAACTATCTGATCGAAGGCGTTTCCGGCACCGGAAAATCGTCGGTCTGGAAGGAACTGCGGCGCCGCGGCTACCAGGCCGTCAACGGCGATCGCGAACTGGCTTATCAGGGCGATCCGGAAACCGGTGAACCGACAGACGGGTTCACGCACGAGAACCACATCTGGCGCATCGACAAGGTGAAGGCCTTGGTCGCCGACCAGGGCGAGGCGGTGACGTTCTTCTGTGGCGGCTCCAGGAATTTCGCCAGGTTCATCGGGTTGTTCGACGGTGTTTTCGTCCTCGAGGTCGACCTCGCGACACTGCACCGGCGACTCGCCACGCGCCCGGAAGACGAGTGGGGCGGAAAGCCGGCGGAGCGGGAACTCATCACGCGACTGCACCGAACACGGGAGGACCTCCCGAAGGACGGCATCGTGATCGACGCCACCGCACCGATCGCGCAAGTCGTCGACGAGATCGTCCGCCACAGCGAAGCGGACAGCCCCCTTTCCTAGACACACCGCGGCTGTCGGCACCCGCCCGAGGCGGATGTCACACCCGACCGGCCAGGCACGTTCACCCGGCAGTGGGACACCCGGCAACTCCCCCTTTCCCTCGACGTTTTCCCAGGTCAGCACGGCCTGCTCACGGCGCCCGAGGCAGGGCTCCGGCGACGCCTCACGCACCCGGCACTCCCGGAGGCGCCGTCTTCGGCGACACTGGTCCGATGAGCGAAGGGCGTTGGTTCGACAGCTGGGTGCCCTGGCCTGAACTCTCCGGCCTGGCCGCAGCGGGCCGCGCCCTGCTCCCGCAGGTCCCGGCGACTCCCGCCGCGCTCGCCCGCACCGTCACCGAACAGCTCGTCGGGCGCAGGCTCACCGCGAAGGTCGGCGACCACGAGGTCGGCCTGACACTGACCGAACTGGACTACCCCGCCGACTCGCTCAAGCTCGCGACCGGACGCCTCGGCGACGTGCGCATCGTCGCCGAGGACCTCGACTGGCCCGAGCCCGCGGACGACGCGGACAGCACGGACGGTGACGCGGAGGACAAGCGCATCCCGCTGCGCCGGGTCACGGTGCTGGCCCGCGACGTGAAACTACGCTCCCTCCCCACTCCCGCGGCGATCCCCGCCGGGGTGGAACTGCGGATCGCCGTCGCCGCCGAGGTCGTCCGGGACCGGGTGGCCGGGCATCGGCCGGGCATCGTGGCGACCCCGGCCGAAGACGGCCTGTTGCACGTGCGCTGGGCCCGGCGGCCCGGCTGGGGTCACCTGACCCTGGAATCCACTGTGGACGATTCGGCGGTGGTGCTGACCCCGCGCTCGCTCCACATCGGACGCAGGAAGTTCCGCCCACCCCCACGCTTCCAGCCCATCCGGCTCCCCCTGCCCGAACTGCCGCCGGGTATCCGCCTGACGGCCGTCGAGCCACGGCACGACGAACTCGTGCTGCACGCCGTCGCGGACGAGTGGCCGGAACGCCTCTCCCGGATCCCGCTGACCGACCTGCTGAGCTGGCTGACCACCGCGGCTCTGACCCTGACCTTGCCAAAACTGGGCGCACGCCCCTGACACCTCCCCCGTACCACGCGGGCCGAGTGACCCACACCACAACCGTACTCGAACGCTCGTTCGATGCCATCACACGATCGGGTGCTCGGCGTGACCTCAGGGAGCCGTCTCGGCCGCCGCCTTGACGTGCGCGTTGCGCTCCTCGATCAGCCGGCGCATGTAGCGGCCCAGCACCACCACGTCGGCAAGGGCCCCCAGTGGCCCGAGCGGCGCGGCGAAATCGACGACGTCGTGCATCACGGTCCCACCGCGACCGTCCGACGCGAAGTGATGCGCGTGGTGCCAGTGCCGGAACGGGCCGGACACCTGCTCGTCGACGAAGTACCCCGGCTCCTCGAACGCGCTGATCCGGGAGGTCATCCGCCAGGTCAGGCCGAAGTGCCTGGCCTCCCAGGTGACCGTGTCACCGAGCCCGAGCCCACCCGAGGTGACCCCGCCGACCGCCCGCTCGGCGGAACCGGCCATCGAGGCGGTATGCACCTCCACCTCGAGCGAGAGGCCGAAAACCCGCTGCGGCGACGCCGCGATACCCGTGGTCAACTCGAAACGCGACACGTCCCAACGCTACGCCACCCGAGCCGGTCGACCATATCGTTTTTCGATGCTATCGTTTCTCGATAACATCGAAAAACGATATGGAGGCGACGGCGTCATGAGCAAGACGACCAAGGAGCGCAACCCGTTCCAGCCCCTGCGCGGGATCGCCGAGGTACTGTCCGTGCTCTTCTGGCTCGCGCTGATCGTCGCCGTCTGGGTGAACCTGCACGCGGTGGGCTGGCTGCCGGGCGTGACCCCGGGCCCCCTCTGCGTCGACGCCGACGGCTACGTGCCCGCACACATCACCGGCGACCTCGGGGTCCCGGTGAAGGCGGGCGTCGAGGCGCACGCCCGGATCGGGAGCCTGTGCGTCGAGCAGCCGAGCGGCGGGCAGCGCTTCGCGGACATCGGCGCCAAGCTGCCGCCGGCGGTGTTCCTCGTCGGCACGATGATCCTGTTGCTGCACTTCCTCAAGACCGCGGCCAGGCAGGGGCCCTACTCCGACGCGATCCCGGGGAAGCTGCGCCTGTTCGGGTGGTACGTCCTGCTCGGCGGGCCGGTGAGCGCGCTGCTCGCGGCTCTGGCGCAGTACTCCCTGCGCCAGAGCATGGTCGGCGAGCTGCCCACCAGCTCCTGGCTCAGCGGCTGGATGGAGTTCATGCCGTGGTGGGCCGTCGTCACCGGTGCCGCGGCGCTGTCCTTCGCCCGCGTCCTGCGCATCGGCAGCCGGATGCGCGAAGACCTCGAAGGCACCGTGTAATGCCGCCCGAAGAACCGCACGGCATCGAAGTCCATCTCGACCGGATCCTGGCCGAGCGCGGGATGACGCTGACCGAGCTGGCCGACCGGGTCGGTGTCACGGTCGTCAACCTGTCCGTGCTGAAGAACGGGCGCGCCAAGGCGATCCGGTTCTCCACGCTGAGCAGGCTGTGCCAGGTGCTCGGCTGCCAGCCCGGCGACCTGCTCGGCCACCGGCCCTAGATGGCGGCCTGCTCGGCGATCGGGAGGCAGATCTCGAACCGCGTGTCCCCCGGCCCGGACTCCACGCGCACGTCGCCCTGGTGCCGTTCGACGACGATGCGCCACGAGATGTCGAGACCGAGGCCGGTGCCCTCGCCGACCGCCTTCGTGGTGAAGAACGGCTCGAAGATCCGCGGCCGGATGTCGTCCGGGATCCCGGGCCCGGTGTCGCCGATCTCCACCCGGAGCTGGTCGTCGACCCGCCACGTCCGCAGCGTCAACGTGCCTTCGCCGTTCATCGCGCCGAGCGCGTTGTCGATGACGTTCGTCCAGACCTGGTTCAGCTCGCCCGCGTAGGCCGGGATCCGCGGCAGGTCACGGTCGTACTCCTTCACGACGCGAACGTTCGCGCCGATCTTGCCCGCCAGCATGACCAGCGTGGAGTCGAGGCCCTCGTGCACGTCGACCCACTGGTGCGGCGCGCGGTCCATCTGCGAGTACTGCTTCGCCGCGCCGACCAGCGCGGTGATCCGCGTGGTCGAGTCCTCGATCTCGCTCATCAGCATCTCGGTTTCGAGCGCGTAGGCCAGCCAGCGGACGGCGCCGTCGAGGAAGGTTTCGCCCACGGATTCGAGGACGTGGTCGAGGTCTTCGGCGGTCAGCCCGGCCGCGACGAAGATGCTCGCCAGGTCCCAGCCCTGGTCGATGCCGTGCTCGTCGAGCCAGTCGCCGATCTCGTCCTCACGGTCGGCCTGCTGTATCGCGCTCAGCTTCGGCGCCGAGGCGACCTGTTTGACCAGCCGTTCCTGGACGTCGAGCAGCAGCTCCAGCAACTCGGGCTCGATGTCCTTCTTCGCCAGCAGCGCGAGCTTGTGGCGCATCCCGGCGACGCGCTCGCGCAGCGACGAGGTGGCGCGCACCGCGGCGGCGGCCGGGTTGTTCAGCTCGTGGGTGAGCCCGGCCGACAGCTCGCCGAGCGCGAGCAGGCGGCGGCGCGAGCCGATGACCGTGTCGCTGTTGCGCCACCCCAGGTACATGCCCTCCAGCAGGTGAGTCGCCATGGGGAACCACTGGCGGAACTCGATCGCGAACTCCTCGGCGGGCAGGGTGAGGAAGGTGAGGTCGCTGATCGCGTGCACCGACGCGCCGTAGCTGTGTTCGGTGCCCTGGTGCACGAAGAACTGCGTGGCGCCGCAGTAGGCGCCGCGCTGGTCGGAGCGGTTGACCTCGACCTCGGTCCCGCTGACCAGCCTGGTCAGCCGCAGCGCCCCGGAGAGCAGCAGGTAGAAACAGGTCGCCGGGTCACCCTCGCGGATGATCGTGGTGCCCGCCGGGTAGTGCTCCAGCACCGCGTGCCCGGACACCCAGTCCAGCTGCTGCTCGGTCAGGTGCTCGAACAGGAAGAGGCCGCGGAGTTCGTCGCGCGGCAGGGCGGGTTCGACTGGGGATTCGCTCACTGCTCCTCCAGGTAGCGATGGACGAGGGTGACCGCCATGGCGCCCTCCCCGACCGCGGACGCGACGCGCTTCACCGACTGCGCGCGCACGTCCCCGGCGACGAACACCCCGGGGATCGACGATTCGAGGTAGTGCGGGTCCCGGTCCAGCGGCCAGCCGGGCGGTCTGCGTCCCTCGGCGAGCAGGTCGGGGCCGGTGCGGACGAAGCCGTGGGCGTCGCGCAGCAGCCCGTCCCCGAGCCAGTCGGTGCGGGGCGCGGCGCCGATGAAGATGAACAGGTGCCCGGTCTCGACGGTCTCGGTGACGCCGTTCTCACAGAGCGTGAGAGCTTCGAGATGTTCGGCGCCATGCGCCTTCAGCACCGTCGTCCCGGTCCGCACCCGGATGTTGCCGATCGCGGCGATCTGCTCGATGAGATAGTGCGACATCGACGCCTCGAGCGACTCACCACGAATGAGAATGGTGACGGCGCTGGCGTGCTTCGAGAAGAAAACCGCCGCCTGACCAGCGGAGTTGGCGCCACCGACGATGTAGACGTGCTCGCCGTGACACTCCGGAGCCTCGGTGGCCGCCGACCCGTAGAACACGCCGCGACCGGTCAGCTCGGCGACACCGTCCGCCTCCAGCGCGCGGTAGGCGACGCCGCTCGCCAGCACCACCGAATGCGCGGCGATCTCACTCCCATCACCGAACGTGATCACCCGCGCGGAACCGCGCGCCTCCAGCCCCACGACGTCACGCGCGGTCAGCACCTCCGCGCCGAACTTCTGCGCCTGACGGCGGGCACGATCGGTGAGCTGGGCGCCGGAAACGCCGTCGGGGAAGCCCAGGTAGTTCTCGATGCGGGAGCTCTGCCCGGCCTGACCACCGGTGGCCTTGCGCTCGACGAGCACCGTGCGCAGGCCTTCGGACGCGCCGTACACCGCCGCGCCGAGCCCGGCGGGGCCGCCGCCGATCACCACCAGGTCGTAGAACTCCTGGGCCGGACGGGTGGACAGGCCGACGGCGTCGGCGATCTGGGCGCCGTCCGGCTGCCGCAGAACCGTGCCGTCCGCGGTGATGAGCACCGGGATGTCGGCGGCGGTGGCACCCGCGGCCTCCAGCAGCCGGCACGCCTCGGCGTCGTCCACCGAGTACCAGCGGTACGGCACCGAGTTGCGGGCGAGGAAGTCACGCACCTGGTACGATGGGGACGACCAGCGGTGCCCGACGACCTTGATGTCCCCGACCGCCCGATCTCCCAGCTCCCGCCAGGTCTCGACCAGCGAGTCGACCACCGGGTACAGCTTCTCCTCCGGCGGGTCCCACGGCTTGAGCAGATAGTGGTCGACGTCGACCACGTTGATCGCCTGGATCGCGGCGTCGGTGTCGGCGTACGCGGTCAGCAGCGCGCGCCGGGCGTGCGGGAACAGGTCCATGGCCTGCTCCAGGAAGGAGATGCCGTCCATCTGCGGCATCCGGTAGTCGGCGAGAATCGCGGCGACGGCGTCCCCGCGCAGCTTGATCTCCCGGAGCGCGTCGAGCGCGTCGGCCCCGGAGTCGGCACGGATGACGCGGTAGTCCTTGCCGTAACGACGGCGCAGGTCACGGGCGACGGACCGGGAGACGGCGGGATCGTCGTCGACGGTCAGCAGGATCGGCTGGCTCACGACAGGCAGCCTACGGGGAACCCCGGGACGACGACGTCTTCGGGGAAAGTGGCTGGTCACCGACAGTGAGGCACCCCCCTGTGAACGACGCCTGGACGGGGGTGTACCTTATGTACACACGAGATGCGGAGAACACCTTCGCTTCGGGGCTATGGCGCAGCTGGTAGCGCACCTCACTGGCAGTGAGGGGGTCAGGGGTTCGAGTCCCCTTAGCTCCACTGGAAGTTCGATTTTCATGCTCTGACCTGCGGATCTGTTCGTAGAGTAACCCTCTCGCTCGAAATGTGAGCGAGAGGGTTTTTGCTGGTCAGGACCTGTTTTTGTGTTCTATTCCCGTAAGGTGTCGGACTTCCTGTGGCTGGTGTTGTTTAGGTCAGGATGCCGCTGACCGTGGCTCATGGTTGGTGATGCGGCCGTCGGCCAGGTAGAGCCGGTGAAAGACCGCATGATTGAGTTGCCGGCGCTGGTCGTCGTCGCGGGCCTGGTAAACCTGGACTGCGGTGAGGAAGGTCGTCGTTCGCGGTGACCTGGTAGTCGAGTCCGCCTTGGAGCGGAAGAATCGGCACGTCGAGCGTGCCGGCGGTCGCGACAGGGTCGTCACCGCCTAGCTCAAGACACGTCCCGGGTGTGAAGCCCATCGGAAGCTTTGATCGCGGCGTCCTGACCGATAGTCGTCGCGGGTCCGCCCGTGCCACCGCTTTCTCCAGCGGAGTCAAGGCGGCGCTGGCACGCCAGGGCATCACAGCATGTGCGTCGGTGGCCGAGTAGAAGCCTCAAGACCCGGTAAGCGGCGTCCCGGCGGGTCTTCGTCCTGGCCAGGACGCTGATCGCGACGAGGCCCGAGGTAACGGCGAATAAGACTATCCCGGCGCTGCACGCGACGGCCGCCAGCGTAGACAGTTGTGTCACGGCCAGCGCGTAGCAGCCGACAACTGCTCTGGCCCTCATGGTTGTCATGAGTCAACAGTGGCTCGTCTGGTGTCCGGTTTGGTCCGGCCGCCGAAGCCGGACGCGAGACCACATAAGATTGGGCGTCAATTTCCCAGCATGATTGAGCGCCCGAGGAGTGCCGCACGTGGACCCGCGTCTCACATTTGCTGAACACCTGCGCGAGTTACGAGTACTGGTGGGCGAGCCGAGCTATCGGGAATTGGAAGTTTGCGCCAGCAGGCTGCCTGGAGCCAGGCTGGCCAGAGCCACCATCAGCGACTTGTTGAGTGGCAGAGCCTCACGGTGGCCCACGGTGGAATCGTTCGTGTTGGCATGCGAGCGATATGCCAAGGACAAACGAGCAGGCGTACCACCCGAGTCATTCGATCTGGCTCGTTGGCGGGCGGACTTCGACGCGACTCGGCGCCTGGAAGCGGATCTGGGCGGGGGACCGTTGCGAGAGCCGTACCGGCCGGCCGACAGCGCGGAAACACCGGTGCGGCTGTTGCGTGCGGAATACGCGTTGGTGCCGTTCCAGGCACGTGATGAACTGACTGTGCTGCTGGAATGGTGCCGTCAGGTCGTCGAGGGTGACCGAACGGGCATCGCGGTCGTGGACGGAATTGGCGGCGCGGGCAAAACCCGACTGGTGCTCGAGTTGGCCAACCGATTCCGGCAGGAGGGCTGGTACTCGGGCGTGCTGCCCAAGGGCGCCGATCCGACTTCGTTGACGACCGTGAGCACACCCCTCCTGGTAGTGGTGGACTACGCGGACGGTCGGGTCAGCGAGGTGACGAACCTGCTAAAACTGCTGCGTGCCGGACGAGACCGGCCGTCGGTCGTGGTGCTCACAGCTCGGTCCGCCGCCGGCCAGTGGTTCACCGACATCGTGGGCGCCCTGGACGACGACCGGCACTCTTACCGACGTGAGGAAATCACCCTTCCGGACGAGCACCCGAGCACGACGGACATATTTCTCCGGACGATCGCCGCGCTGGCTCCCAACGGCCGGGTGTCGATTCCGCTCACACCAAGTACCGCCATCCGATGGACGACGCTTGACCTCGTGCTCCTCGGGTGGATCGCCGCTTCCGGTGTCACCACACTGCCTACCACCCAAACTGAACTGTACGACGAAGCGTTGCGGCACGAAGAGAACTACTGGTGCAAGGTGTATACGGAGCTGGCAGGCCGTACACCTGACCGGAGACTGCTGCGCACCGCCGCGGCCTGCGTGTCGCTCGTGGCCGCGGACGAAAAGCAGGCGGGTCGGGTGCTCACCGCCATCGACGACCTGAACGACGACCCAACGGAACGACGCCTCATCCGGCGCACGCTGCAGACCTGCCTCAACCCGGCCAGCGGGGAAGGACTCGCCGTCCGCCCCGATCCGATCGGCGACCACCTGCTGCTCAGCGAACTCGCTCGAGACGAATCACTGCTCCACGCGACGCTCGCCCACGCTGGTGAGCAGCGGACTGACACCGCGATCGCCATCCTGGACAGGGCCGGACAGCGCGAGCCGGCCACCACCGTCCCCATGATCACCGCGATCCTCGATGCCGAGCCGACACGGTGGCGAGCCGCGTTCGCCGTGGCGATCCGACAGCCCGGGCCAGCACTCACCGCACTGTGCGACGTCGTCTCCCGTCCTTCGACCGCCATTCCGCTGGATTCCCTCTCTGCCGAACTGCCATTCAGGACCATGCCGATGTACGAACTCGGCCTCATCGTCGACAAGACCCGCCTGGACGACGCGCGGCGGAACGGGGCGCCTCGGCATATCGTCGCCGAGCTTCTCGCACAGGTCGCAGAGCGTGCCCGCTATGCCGGTGACCCGGTCACCGGCTTCGCCGCGATCACCGAAGCGGTTGGTCACTACCGGGAACTCGTGATCACCGAGCCCGCCGGCTACGAGCGCGATCTGGCAATGTCCCTGGAACGCCAGGCCGTGTTCCAGGTCCAGCTGGGACATCCACAAGAGGCGCTGACGACCACCAAGGAGGCCGTCTCACGTTACCGGCTGATGGCGCGGACAGAGCTCGGAACGGGCCTGCCCCAACTGGCAAGCGGGGTGGCTAGCCTCGCCAACCGACTGCTCGCTCTGGGGCGTCATGAGGATGCGCTCGCAGCCGCTGAAGAGGCCGTGGACCTCCATCAACGCCTGACCACGCCTGACTCGACCTTTCGCCGACGTGAACGGGCCAGAGCGTGGTCGATCCTCGGCGCGACCCGGAGCGTCATGGGCATTCATCAGAAGGCACTGGACGCGACCGAAGAAGCAGTGACGCTGTATCGGCAGCTCGCCGCTGACGACCCGGCGGGCTTCCTGGCCGATCTCGCTGGTTCGCTGGCCAACCTCGGCGTGCAGTTATCCGACGTGGATCGACTGGGTGAGGCGCTCAACGTGGCGGTGGAGGCCGTCCACATTCACGAATATCTGGCCGACGCCAACCCCGCCGTCCATCTTCCGGATCTCGCGGCGGCGTTGACCAACCTCGGCCATCGTTTGTCCGAAGTAGACATCCGGGAAGCCCTCGCGGTCGTCACGAAGGCCGTTGACATCTACCGGCGACTAGCGGGATCGGGACGGGCCGGACATGGGGCTCACTTCGCAGCGTCGCTCATCAGCCTGAGCAAATGCCAGATGGCTGCCAAACAGTGGGAAGAAGCGCTCGAAACCGCGCAGGAAGCCGCGGAGAGCTGCCGGCAACTGTTCATAATGAATCCGGACGCCCACATTCGAAACCTTGCCATGGCCACCCTCACGCTCAGTCTCGCCCTGATGTGCACGAACAATTACGAGAAGGCGCTCGAAGCAGCAGAAGAAGCCGTTACCCTTCATCGGCGACTCGCCGCAGCGAATCGGGTCGCTCACCTGAACGGGCTGGCCAACGCACTGAACGCTCTCAAAAGCGCACGATTGAATCTGGGGCGGCACGGGGAAGCGCTGGAAGCAGCGGAGGAAACACTCGACCTGTACCGGCGACTCATCCGACTCGACCCGGCACGCCACCAGCGGCACCTCGCCGACTCGATGTTCTCCGTCAGTCGTCTGCTCTCCGCGACGGAGCGTCGCGACGAGGAGTTCGCCGCGGGAGAGGAAGCCACGGCACTGTATCGACGATTGGCCGAGGAGAACCCGACTCTTGACGACCTGTCCAAGTTCGGTGCCGCACTGATCAGCTTCAGCCTGAGTCTGGTAGGTCAGGGGCAGTGGCGACGTGCGCACCAGTGTGTCGTAGAAGCCGTCGACCTCTTCGAACATCTAACCGATGTGAATTCCGCCAGACACCTTCCTGATCTGGCTCGTGCACGGGACTTACTCGGAGCGATCCAGACCAACTTGGGATGGTTCGATGACGGGCTGGCATCTGCGAAGAATGCCGTTGGTCTGTATCGCAAACTGGCTGACGCGGACCGGAACGCCTACCTCCCCGGCCTTGCCGCGTCGCTGCACAACCTCGGCGCCATTTACTCTGGGATGGACCGGCGGCAAGAGGCGCTGCTCGCCGCTGAGGAGGCTGTCCAGCTCTATCAGGAACTGACTGCGGACGACGTGTTGGCTTATCTGCCCCAGTTTCCCAACGCTTTGAGTGGTCTCAGTAATGTCTTGTCCGCGCTGGAGCGGCGGGAGGAAGCACTGCTGGCCGTTGAGGAAGCCGTCGCGCTGTACGAGCAGCTCGACGAGCTGAGCCGAGTCCGAATTTCGCCTGAGTGGGCGGGTTCACTGATCACTCTCGGCGGCCGACTGGAAGCGGTGGGTCGGCATCAGGAGGCGGTCGCGGCCACAGAACAAGGTGTTGCGATCCAGCGCCGGCTGGCCGAGGAGAATCCGATCGCGCACCTTTCCAAACTTGCCGACTCACTGAACAATTTCGGCGTTTACCTGTCCCGCGTGGATCGGCCCCACGACGCGACCGCGGCCATGTCGGAGTCTGTCGCGCTGTACCGTCAGCTTACCGAAGCGGATCCGGTCGCACACCTGCCCCGTTTTTGCGTTGTGCTGAACACACTCAGCAAACAGTTTGACGTGGACGAGAACGACGAGGCCGCCGGGAAGGTGTGGGACGACGCGATCAACGCTGTGCCGCCCGGACCGGCGCGCGCAGAGCTACGCACTGCCCTGGCGCGGCGGTGGGCAGCGGCGGACCATACCGAGGCGGCGCTGGAACAGGTGTTCCGCGCCGTGGCCGAAGTGGACGACCCAGCGCTCGACACGGCCGATGCAGCGGCACACGCTTTCCGTGTCAGACAATCGATCCGCGGCGTCGTCATTGAGTACGGCATGATCTCCGACGCCTTGCCGACGTGGGCGGTGCGGCCGATTCCACGAGCGCAGCTCGAACTTTGTGACGCTATGGAAACAGTCGAGGACTGGATCACCGCACGGAAGCTGTTGTGCGAGTACAAGGAGGTGTTCGACGACGTCGAGTTCGCCGCGAACGTGGAGATCATCGCAGCTCTTCGGTCGAGTACCTCGATCGAAAGCAAGCTGGGTGTGCCGCTGAAGGTGATTGCGCGAGACGGGTTCGACGCGTACGTGGCCGATCAGGACGCCCGCCACGCTGAGCACGAACTTCTGAAGTCCTGGCTCGCAATGCCGAGCCGGGACGACTTCGCACGGTTCTACCGCACGCACTGGGACGCGCTCTCGCGCGACAGCTGCCAGCGGCGTCTGGCCACCTTCGACGATCCGGCGACGCCAGTTGGTCTCGCGGTCCTGGCCCTCGGGACCACTCTGTCCCCGGATGACGTGTTGGCCATCGTCACCGATTCCGCGACGGCCACGGACGCCGCGTTCCAAGCCATCGAGACTGGGCACCTCGGTCGGCTCTGGGCCATCGCCGAAACGGCGCCCGAGTTGCGGGCAACACCGACCACCTGGGGGTTGATCGTCGTCGGTCACCTGCTAGAACAGGGTCGGCCGGACGCGGCGATGGATGTCGGCCGTCAACTCGCCGAGTTGGGCACCCCAATTGTTCGCCGGGCGCACGCCGCACGGCTACGTGCGCTCCTGAAGTGCCGACCGGAGCTGGCCGAACTGCCAGAACTGATCAACATCATCGACCACACGCCATCCGGCTGACGTCCCGGTAGCGGAGGAGCGATGGCCGAGCGTGGCCTGCCAGCCCAACTAGTTCTCCTGCGGACCGAAATTTTCTTCCACGAACAGCTCCGCGGGAAGATCGGACAGTGCCATGATGCGTATTCGCCGGTTGTCGAGAGCGCGAATGCGCTCGAAGCCGGTTACGGCACGGGAACCTTGCATCAACCGATGACGGCCGCAGGCTCTGACCTCTCCCTCGTGGGCGATCTCGCCGCCAAGATCACTGCCGCAACTGCGCTGGAAACGGCTGGCCACTACGCACACCGCCTTCCCAGCGAACAGCTGACCATTGCCCTCCAAGCACGCCGCGGATGGACCGGCCCCTTCGACCTCGGCTACACCGGCAACGCTCGCTGGGCATCCGCCATCGCGCCGCCGCATGAGGACTGTCCTACGTGCGGCAAGCCGTGACAGACACCGTCCCCGCCGCCATCATCGTTACCACGCCTGCCGTCAACGCCATCGCCCACGAGGCACGAGCTTCCCGTGACGGCACCGAAACCGGCGGGATTCTACTCGGCACGACAGAGCGCAGCGGCCTCGTTATCCGTCATGCCGGTGGACCCGGTCGACATGCCACTCGACGAGCGACATCCTTCGAACGCGATCTCAACTATGCCCAGGCGCTCGGCGATTGGGCCTTCGAACAGGCCGGAAGCGGGTGTGGGTCGGAGAATGGCACACCCACCTCCGAGTTCCGGCCGTGCCGAGCTCCCGAGATCTCGCTATCTACCAGGGCCTGCTCGCTGAACCCGAGCTCGCCTTTGACGTCTTCGTAGCGATCATCCTCGCTGATCCAACAACGAATGGGAGCAACCACAAATAGCACCATGGCTCATCACATCCGCCCAGGCCCAAGCCGTAATAGCAGATTACGGCGGTGTAGCCAACGACGATCGACCCAACCGATGAGCGACGTTCGAGGTGGCCTGTAGTTCAGGCTGCAAGGGGCTGCCCTTCTCAGCGTCACGCGGTGAACGGCTCAGCCGTTGATCGCCCTCAATAGGTTCCTGGTACTCGGAGCGCACGGCCTTGACCAGTCGCCGCGCCGGAGTCGCGCCTATGCCTAACTGAACACGAAGGGTTTCGCCGAATCGGCTTCTGGTGCACGGCACGATGCGCGGTTGGCCGGTGAGCCACGCGCTCGACAGCCCCGTTCACGACATGGGAAGGTTAAGACCCCCCCAGTCACGTCTGGTGCTCACTGTCATTTGGGTCTGGCTGGGCGCGCTAAACTGGGTTACGGCCCTCGGTAAGGGCCTCGGCAGTGAGTTCGACGCGGCTTCCGTTCGGGTCGAAGCCGAACATCCGCGTCGGACGGTTCAGGGGTGCGGATTTCGAGGGATAGTGGAAGTAGAGAACCTCGCCACAGTAGGGGCGCGCCTCTGTCATGATTGCGTCTTGACAGGTCGCCAGAATGGTGATGCCGTGATCCTTGGCCACGGTCGCAATAGCGTCAAGGACCTCGCGCCGATGTTCTGCTCCGAGTGAATCGGCGAGTTCATCAAGAATGAGTACCCGTCCACGCGGGTGAGGCGCGGCGAGCAGAGCCGCAAGGACAAGGTGGATCGAAAACAGCTTCTCCTGCGCCGTGTTGGTGACATTGTCGTAGGGAAGCAGGGGGCCACCCGGATTCCTGCGCCACCGGGGGGTGACGCGGCATGTCCAGTCTTGGTCCGGCGCACCGGGAGGAATTGTCGGCGCGTGAACTGAACCATGTGACGACAAAGGCGGGGTCGAATCATTCGTCGTTTGTCCGCAGCGGTCTTCTTCACCTCCTCGTACTCAGCCCGGCTCAACCCCGCGCAGAACGTAGGGGGGTTGCCGCAGTGACAGGAGCGACGCGAGAAGCAGGAACTGGGTGCGGTTCACCACCGTCACAGTTGAGTGCGGCTCACGTACGATCAGTGGCGAAGATCGACAAGGAGGGGGCGGGAGAATGTTCGATGCCGTGATCCGGCCATGAGCACGCCACGGTCAGCGATCGGTGATCTCGAGGTGGTGCGGCGGCAGGCCGGAGAACTCGACGACAGGCTCGCCGCAGCGCGTCACACGTCGCGGTCCCCGGACGGCCTGATCACCGCGGTCGTGACAGGCCAGGGCACGCTGATCGACCTGAGCATCGCGGACCGCGCGCTGGAGGGACCCCACGTCCAGACGGTGGGCATTCGCATCGTCCAGGCGGTCACAGCGGCACGCGACGCCGCGCGGGCCGAGGCTCTTCCGCAGCTGAACGCCCTGTTCGGCAAACAACCGCCACCACCAGTCGACGGCCCTGCCGCCGGTAGGCCGACCGCACACCACCACGACAGCGTTCCCTCACCCGGACAACAGAGTCCTCGCGGCACCCGCGCCAGCGTCTCCGCCGACGACGAGGAAAGCTTCGAGGAACTTGACTTTCTCTCACTCGACGAGCCGGATGAACGGGGCGGGCACTGGTGAGTAGCGAGGACATGCTGTACCACCTGGCCAAGGAGATCGACGCCCGCGTCGCGGCCGTCGAGAACGCGGCAACCGCCGGCGAGGCACTGCCGCTGGTGACCGACATCGGGGCGGGCCTCGGTGCGGTCACGGTCGACGGGTCGGGAACGCTGGTGTCGATCGACCTCGATCGGGACGCGATGGCGACCCAGACCGGCGCCAGTCTGGCAGGTCATGTTCTGCGAGCTGTCAACCGAGCGGAAACCGCGGCCTCGCGGCGACGTGAGGCGATGATCGCCGAGGCCGCGAAGGAGGGCGATTTCCGGTGACCACGCGTGAGTTCGACCTGGGAGGGGCCTCGTCCGGGTTCGAGGTGTACCCGGACGCGCTACGGAAAGCGAAGAGCGAGGTTTTCTTCGCGGCCGACCGTGTCATCTCCTTCGCGGGACACGACCTGCCCCCGCTGGTGCTCAAGGAGAACGACGTCGGGATGCTGGGAACCAAGGCGGGCATCGTCGATGTATTCAACTCGGTCGTCGACAGCATGCGGGACAAGAGCGAACGCGGCGCAGCGCAGTTGACCGGGCTGGCCGCTGCCTTGGCCAAGGCAGCGGACTTCTACGAAGCACAAGACGAGGAATTCTACAAACGTCTCCGCGACAAGGAAACCGAGACGAAGTGATCATGCCCCACGCCGCGCCACCCGCACCGGTCTCCGAAACACCGCCGCCCTACCCCGTCGACTCCGACGCGAAAATCCGGCAGGTGGCGACCGTCTTCCACCGCCCCGACATCATCAGGATGCTCGACGACATCCGCACACGACTGCTCGGCGACGCGCTCGGAGTCGAAGCCCTCGCCGCGGAATTCGCGAAGAACAAGACGCTGTACGCGGCGAAGGAAGACATCGGCAAGGCCGTCCAGGCGGTCAGCGGCACCTGGTCGGGCCGAGCGGCGGACCAGTTCACCACCTACGCTTCACGGGTCGGCGAGGCGCTCGACAAGGAGCAGTCCGCGGTCGGCAAGATGTCCGGGATCCTGGGCGAGGTCGCCAAGACTGTGATCCACACCTACGCCGAGGCCCTGCGCTTCCTGGGCAGATGCGCGACCGAACTGGGCAAGCTCTTCGCGAAAGGCCTGATCGCGATCGTCACCGCCGAGGTCCCGATCCTGGACGTCATCACCTCGAAAGACGTGCTCGACACCGTCATCGACGCCTTCAGCACGTTCGTCGACGGCGTCGTGGGCCTGTTCGCGAAAGCAGAAGAACAGATCGGCGACTTTGTGAAAAATGCTAACGCGCTCGTGCAGAACAACACCGATTTCCCCGAGATTCCCGAGCTCCCAGGAAACTCGGGAATGGACAATGATAAGCAGTGGAAGATCAACCCGTCGGCTTTCCCGGAGTGAGAATGGCAACCATGTCAAGGAGGCTGGCTGGCGGCTGCGCGATAGTCGTGGGCTTGTCCCTGGTGGTCGCATGCGGGCCACAACAGCCGAAACCTACCCTTTCGCAACGGCCAGAAGCCGCGAAGACGGGGCAGGCCCTGCCGTTCACACCGATTCAACAACCGCTGTCATTGAACGGTTTAACCGCTGATCCCTGCCGGATATTGAATCGTGAGCAGGTCGCCGCCACGGTGGCTGACCCGCCCGACGACGTCAAGGCCACCCCCCGGAGTGATGAACTCGGGATCCGCTGCTCCTGGGTTCAGTGGGGCGCTCCCCTTATCTCAGTCGTCGTCCCGTCGAGAACGTTGACGAACCTTGACGAGCTGGCGAAGTACCACGAGAAGCGGGCTGGCAATCTGGAGCCCTGGGCCGAGACCTCGATGTACGGCCTTCCAGTCGTCATCTATCGCGAAGTTCCCGGGCCGGCGAACTGCGACGTCGCGGTCGGGATCACCGACACCACGATGATCCATGTCGGTCTGGTCGGCAACCAGACCCATTCGCAGTATTGGGAGAACGATCCGTGCGGGAACGCACTCAAGACCACCGAGTTCGTGATCAACGCCCTCCGCAATCACTGACCCCGCACGAGGCACTACTTCGTCGCATCGCGGAATGACTGGTCGGCGGTGCGGGTCCCGCGTCGGCTGAACACCAACCTTGTCCTCGGTCCGGCGCGCACCGTCCCCGTTGTCGCGCCGGACTCGCACCCACTACGCGTCGATAGCGCGGCGCGGCCGATGCGATGTCGAGGATGGTGCTGTACCAATCGAGGGTGAAGCTGCCCGGCCCGGCCCAGCGCCACGGCCGCCGGTGCGGGTCGGTGGTTTTCGATGCCCGGGATGGTGAGGCGCGTGGTGGGTATGGCGGTAGAACCCGGCCGCGGCTGCTGCGGGAGGCCGCCAGGATGCAGCTGGGGCTGCTCGGCAAAGCCGAGGAGTTACCCCGCCCGGGTGCACGGGACATCCGACGCCCCGGAGTTCCTCACGGGCCAGGCACACCGGCGTGGCCACCGCGACCGCCAGCGCGGCACCGTAGGTTCTTCTGCTGGTTCTGGAAATGCGCACGAAAACCCTCCCAAGTATGTACGTGCACTACTGATTTCGTGAACCACTACGTCAGTTCCACGCATTTGTGCGCAGAGCTGACTTCTGCCGAATTTCAATGATTCGACAGAAAAAAGGGACGCTTTTCAGACGGGGTTGGTGAGGAGCGAGGTGGCGAGCGCGACCAGCGCGTCGGCACTCACCGGAATCTGTGGCGCAGGCGTTCCGCCCTGCCAGAACAGCGAGGTGTCCCGGGTGACCGACCGGGTGGCCCGTACGCGCAGCGGCACGCCGTGATCTGACCGGTAGACGTCCACGAGCACGGTCTGTGAGACGTTGTCGCCAGTGATGACCGCGGTGGCGTCGCCGATCTCACGGGTGCTGCAGGCATACATCCACGGCGCGCAAGTGGCCTCGCCGGACGTCGTCGGCGGGTCCATCACCTCGGCCGACAACGCCGCATAGAACCGCTGTTCAGGCTGCACAAGGACGCCCGCGCGATACGACGCCGACGCGCCGGCGCCGCCGCGATCGGTCACCCGTGACTCGCCGGTATCGGTGATCGGTACGGCCGCCGGGACCGTCTGCCGCAGCCTCTCCACCAGACGCTTGGCCCGCTCGTCACCCTGCCCGTCAGTGGCGATCCGCTGCGGGATCGGTGACGTCGGCGACGCCACCGCCGACGTCACCGGCGGAACCGGCCTCGACGGCGCGACCCCGCTCCCGTCGGCACAACTCGCCAAAGCAGCAATAAGCAGAACACTCGCGGAAAAACACAGAAATGTACGCACAGCCCCTTCGTTCCCCCTCTCCCGAACAGACACTATCGGCGGCAAATGACCAACGTCAAGCAAGATCCGCCACTCTGCGATTATATGCCCCGATCGGCGCAGATGTTCCCGCCGTCATTCACGACACGTTCAGCGGAATTTCCTTCATGCACGCCCCCATATGGCGGATATCTCGCCGACCTGGCCGCGGCGAGGTGGGGATCGTCGGGTGCGCCGCGGGTGAGACGGGATGTAGCAGGACGACAGATCTCAGCGATCAGTTCGAGGTGACAGAACGAACGGTTGTCCCGCCTGAGCCTGCCTCGTCCGCCGCCGACGAGTGGAAGCCCGGCCACCGCCACTGGCGGGTGACCACGACCGTAGCGATCGCGTCGGCCGTGGTCGCGGCGGTCAGTGCGACCGCCGCGGTGGTCACCGCCACGCGGGCACGCGAGACGCCGAAGGTGGTGGCGGAGGTCAACCTTCCCGAAATCTCGGGCAATCCGGGGATCGTGGCGATCGATCCGGCCGCGTCGTCGTGCACGGACGATCGGTCCAAGGTCCTCGTGGGCTGGGGACCCGAGCGGCCCATGTTCGGCGAAGAGGGAAGTGCGTACATCGGATTCAACTCGGTGAAGAACAACCCGAACCTCGGTGACGAACGCGCGTTCTACGGTGCACGTGTCGAAGGCTCCCCGAACCTCTGGAGCCACAAGATCGCGGTCGAACGCGGAAAGACGTACAGGCTGAGGATCTACGTGCACAACGGCAGCAGCCCGGCCCTCACCGCGGAGGACACCCTGCTCAAGGTCAACTTGCCCACTTGCGCCGGGCACAGCATCGGCACCGCGGCATTCCTCCGCAGCCGGGACGCCTTCCCGGCGGAGGTGTACGACGGCGTGACCTTCCAAGCGAACGAAACCTTCAACCTCGTCTACGTCGAGGGCAGCGCCGTTTTGGACGGGAACACGTTCGGTGAACACGGACTACGAGTCAGCGGCGGCGACTTCTTCACCGCGAAGGGTTTGCCTGTCGGCACCGGCGGGCTCGACGGGAAGATCCTCGGCGGCTACGGCAATTCCGTGTACTTCTCGTTCCTGGTCCGGGCGCAGTTCGCGGACTGACCACCAGGATGTTCCCGGCCACGGTCCTTGCCCTGAATGGCCAACTCTTCTCAGTGAGCCGACGTTGAAGAATCCCGAAGGATCGGCTCACCAAACCACCTGTGCAGGGCGACCGACAGGGCGGATATATCCGGGTTCTCGTCGGCGGCCCAAGCGACGTACCCGTCGGGCCGGACGAGCAGCGCGGACCATGCCACCTGCTGCGCGGGTTCGACCGACACCACCCGTACCCGACCCGCCCAGCCATCGACCGCATCCCGCACTGTCGCGTTGTCGGCCAGATCCACCAACAGCGCGCGTCCGTCGGCGCAATGGTCACCAACGCGTGTGCCGTCGGCCAGTTCGACGTCCGGGGCGGGTGCTCCGACCAGGTCGTGGTCCCCTGGCTCATACCGGTGCAGCATGCCGGAAAGCTTGGTGAGCACATAGGTCGCGCCGCTGGGCGTGGAGATCAGGTCGCTGAGCACGGTGCGCAGCGCCGAGCTGCGCGCGTCGGTTCGCATGGCGGCGACCTGTGCGCGCGTCCACTCCAACACCCACTCGCCGACCGGATGCCGCTCGGCGGTGTAGGTGTCGAGCAAACCCTCTGGCGCCGAACCCCGCACAACGGCGGCGAGTTTCCACCCCAGGTTCACCGCGTCACCGATGCCGAGATTCTGCCCTTGCCCACCCAATGGCGAATGCACGTGTGCCGCGTCGCCGGCGAGCAGCACCCGCCCCAGCCGATACGTGTTCGCCTGTCGTGTGTGGTCGGTGAAGCGGGTAGCCGAGTGGATCGCGGTGACCTTGACGTCGACGCCTGCCACCTTCCGCACCGTCGCCTCCAGTTCCGCCGGCGTGATGGGTGCTTCCCGGTCTTCCGGTGGACCGTCGAACTCCACGGTGACCAACCGCCCCGGGTATGGCCCATGCAGATACACGCCGCCAGCGGTGCGATTCCACCCTACTCGCAGTTTCTCGTGACCGATCATGTCGACAATGAACTGGCGCGCCGTGACCGCCGGGTCCACGCCGGGGAACTCGAACCCGGCGAGCTTGCGCACGACACTGCGCCCGCCATCGGCACCCACGAGCCATTCACCTCGAACCGTGCGCCCGTCGCTCAATTCGACTGTGACACCGGCCCCTTCGGCGGTGAATCCGGCGACTTCGGCGCCGCGCAGCACCGTGACGCCGAGGTCGGCCGCACGCTCGTTCAGCAGCGCCTCGATCTCCTGCTGCGACACCAGGATCACGCCGGCCGCCGGTCCGGCATGCGCGAACGTCGGACCCGTGAAATCGACCAGACCGATGTCGAGCACTATGCCCGCGAAGTGGGGTCCGACCGGACCGCCGCCGACAGCGTTCTCGATTCCCTTGGCTGCCAGGAACTTCCGCGTCCGCTCCACCGCGGCGTCGTGCCGCTCCTGCAGTTGTGGCAACATGCCACGCCGGTGGAAGGCTTGAGCCGTCGCCAAGTTCACGTACCCGGCTTTCATGGTCGGGTCGATACTCGTGAGCCGCTCGATCACCAGCACGTCGACGCCGGCCAACCCCAGCTCGCACGCCAACATCAGGCCAACCGGGCCACCTCCGGCAATCACCACGGAGTAGTCGGCGGCCTTGCTTGACCGACTGCCTACGGCCTCTGTCG
Source organism: Amycolatopsis samaneae (assembly GCF_039541975.1). Classification (NCBI taxonomy): domain Bacteria; kingdom Bacillati; phylum Actinomycetota; class Actinomycetes; order Pseudonocardiales; family Pseudonocardiaceae; genus Amycolatopsis; species Amycolatopsis samaneae. The sequence goes on along the minus strand of NZ_BAABHG010000003.1, from coordinate 153,617 downwards.
ATGGTGTCACAAAGATTCCTCTCAATCGCTGGTTGCGTCGACCATGGCTGACGTGGACAGCGATTCCCCCTGGAGAACTGAAGCAGTCCTTGACCGCGCTAGTGGACTATATGGAGGTTGCCGCGCAAACGCAAGCGCCGACTGCGTTAAGGTGCGGGGGTGAACGAGCGACAGCCAGCCCGACGGCCCGGCGGCCGCGCCGCCCGAGTCGGCGCGGCGGTCCACCGGGCCGTCACCGACCTGATCAGCGAACGCGGCTACGGCAACTTCACCGTCGGCGAGGTCGCGGCCCGCGCGGGCGTAGCCGACAGCAGCATCTACCGCCGGTGGGGCAATCTGGAAAACCTGCTCACCGAGGTGGCGCTCGCCCGCCTCAACGCGGTGTCACCGGTGCCTGACACTGGGAGCCTGGACGGCGACCTGCGCACCTACGCGGCCCAAATGGCCCGCGAGATCAGCGGACCCGACGGCCCGGCGGTGCTGCACCTGGCCGTCGCCCTGTCGAATTACGGCCAGCAAGGCCTGCGGGCCGCGGACAACCTCCGCGCCGAACGCATGCGGCAGTTGCAGTCCATGCTCGATCGCGCCCACGACCGCGGCGAGCAGGCACCCGACGCGCTCGACGTGCTGGATCACATCCTGTCCCCCATGTACATCCGCGTCCTGTTCGGCATGGGCCCGCTCACCGCGGACTACGTCGACGGGCTCGTCGACCGATTGCTGTGATCCCCGCTTCCCGCGACAACCGCGACGGCGAGTGGTAGCGCTGGCTCTACCGTGAATTCGGGAGTTGAAGGTATGTTGGCGTGCTTCGGCGGTTTCTAGTGTTTTCGGCATGGAATTGGAAGCTTCCCGCAGCCGCCAGGCCGGCGGCCCGGTCGTCACCACCCTGCTCTGGCTGATCTTCATCGCCAGCGCCGCCACGAACTCGATCGGCGGCTTCACCGGGCTGGACACCATGTTCCGGATGACGGCTGGCGGGATCGCCGTCGCCTGCCTGCTGATCCTGATCGTGCGCTTCGTCGCGCGCCGCAAGGACTGACGCCGGTGTTGAACACTGTGCCGTTGGTGCTGGCCGCGTCGCTGCTCGCGCCCGCGGCGCCGGCTGCCGCCGCTCCGGATCCGGTTCGCACGCTCGCGCAGGAGATCGTCTCGTCCGGCGCGACCGGGGTGCAGATCCGCACGGTCCAGGGCGGCAGCGCCCGCACCGTCACCGCCGGAGTGTCCGAACTGGACTCCCGGCGGCCGGTATCGCCGACCGGACGATTCCGGATCGGCAGTGCGACCAAGATGTTCACGTCCACTGTGGTCCTTCAACTCGTCGCCGAACACCGGATCGGGCTGGACACCCCGGTCGAGCGGTACCTGCCCGGGCTGCTGCCGCGCGGTGAAGAGATCACCGTGCGGATGCTCCTGCAGCACACCAGCGGGCTCTACGACTACGTCGATTCCCTCCCGCTGCGCGGGTCCGACCTGGAGAAGATCCGGTACCGGCACCATTCACCGGAGTCGATGGTCGCGATCTCGACCGCCAAGCCGCTGGGCTTCCCGCCCGGCAGCAAACATTCCTACTCCAACACCAACTTCATCGTGCTCGGGATGCTGATCGAACGAACCACCGGGCACGCATGGGGTGACGAGGCGGCGCAGCGCATCCTGCGGCCGCTCGGGCTGCACCACACGTCGGTTTCCGGGGACCGGCCCGGGATCCCGGGTCCGCACGCGCACGGATACCAGGAGATGGACGGGAAGCTGGTCGACGTCACCGAGCTGAACCCGAGCGTCGCCTGGTCGGCCGGTGAGATTGTTTCGACCACGGCGGATCTGGACAGGTTCGTCCGGGCGCTGGTAGCGGGACGGCTGCTGCCGCCGGACCTGCTGGCGCAGATGACGACCCCGCGTTCCGCGACCGAGGAGTACGGGCTCGGCCTGCGAACCCCGACCACCGCGTGCGGGGCACGGGTGTTCGGACATACCGGCGGGATTCCCGGGTTCCAGACCGTCGCGTTCACCAGCCCGGACGGGAAACGGCGCGTCGAGGCTTCGGTGACGTTGGGGCGGGGCCCGGACTTCGACTGGACTCGCGCCGTGCTCGACAAGGTCTTTTGCCGCTGAGTACCAACACCGAACGAGGAAACCGATGCTCAACACTGTGTCTTTCGTCCTGACCACTGCCCTGCTCGCACCCGCCGCACCGGCCGCGGCCGACCCCGTCCGCACGGCCGCGCAGGAAACAGTCTCGGCCGGCGCGACCGGCGTCCAGATCCGCGCGGTCCGGGACGGCCACACCCGAACGGCCACCGCCGGAGTGTCCGAACTGGACTCCCGGAAGCCGGTCTCGCCGACCGGACGATTCCGGATCGGCAGCACGACCAAGTCCTTCGTGGCCACTGTGGTCCTGCAACTCGTCGCCGAGCACCGGATCGAGCTGGACACCCCGGTCGAGCGGTACCTGCCCGGGCTGCTGCCACGCGGTGAAGAGATCACCGTGCGGATGCTGCTCCAGCACACCAGCGGGCTCTACAACTACCTCCGGTCGATCTCGCTGGCGGGCGCCGATCTGGAGAAGGTCCGCTACCAGCACTTTTCGCCGGAGTCGCTGGTTGCCATCGCGACCGCGCGGCCGCTCGAGTTCCCGCCGGGCAGCAGGTTTTCGTATTCCAACACCAACTACGTCGTGCTCGGCATGCTCGTCGAACGGGCCACCGGGCATGCCTGGGGCGAGGAGGTGACCAGGCGAATCCTGCGACCGCTCGGCATGCACCAAACGTCGGTTCCCGGCGACCGCACCCGGATCCCTGGCCGGCACGCACACGGATACCAGGAGATGAACGGGAAGCTGGCCGACATCTCCGAGCTGAACCCGAGCGTCGCCGGCGCCTCGGGCGAGATGATCTCCACCACCGTGGATCTGGACAAGTTCGTCCAGGCGCTGGCGGCGGGGCGGCTGGTGCCGCCGGCACTGCTGGGGCAGATGACCACCCCGCGATCGGCGACCGAGGAGTACGGGCTGGGGTTGCAGATCAGGACCACGCCGTGCGGGATTCCGGTCTTCGGGCACACCGGCGGGATCCCCGGGTACGGAACGATCGCGTTCACCAGCGCGGACGGGAAGCGCCGGGTGGAGGCTTCGCTGACGATGGGGCGCGGACCCGGCGATGACGCCTACTATTCGTTGATCGACAAGGTGATCTGCGCCTGAGCGCGGCACGGCCTGGGCCCGGCCGGGGAGCCGGCCCCAGGCCGGAATCCGCTGTGTGCACGAGGCTCACTCGTGCCGCTTCCAGCGATCGCCGGCGAAGCGGATGAGCGCCGCGTCGAGTTCTGACGGCACCGCCCCCTTGGCCCCCACCGAGTACAGCGCGACCCACCCGGTGGAGTCGACCCGTACCCAGGTGTCGAGTGCCAAAGAGGGGGCCGGACGGAGTTGCAGCATGAACCCGCCACCTATGCCCCGCGGTGGCTCGAACCTGCGCACTGCGACTTCCTCGACGTCGGTCCAGTGGAAGGTGCCAGTCCGGCGTCCGAAGCCCGCCTCGATGACTTCACTGGTCAGTCTCAGCTTGGCCTTCCGGCTCATCAGGCGCCACGGCACCCAGCAAAGCAGCGCGATGCCACCCCAGGTCGCCCCGACGGACAGTCACATCCCGACCTCCGCCCAGGCATCAAGCTTGGCGATCACCACCACCGAACCACCGGCCATGACCAGCGCCAGCTTCCACCCGCTCCCGAAACGGCAGGGGTCCCCGGCGCCGCGCTGGTGTCATCGAGCCGTGTCGCGAAACCCTGCCCGCAATCAATTCATCACACCGGAAACAGTAAATCAGCCAGCATACTCACTCAGAAAGAACTCGAACTTCCCTTCGTCGAGTCGAGCTTCAACAACCGAATCGCTGGAGGCTAAACGAAGCGCTGAAACCACCTGCCGCGCAGTCAGCGGGTAGCTGGCTGGGATTGATATGTCACTCAACCCCAACTCCTTTTTCAGCTCATCGCGGCTGACGTCGATGAGCGCGACCTCCCACTCAAGTAGCTCATCGGATCTCCGAAACGCTTCAACCTGCCAGGCCATGGATCCACCTTTCAGGGACTGCGCCCTTACCTAATATGAGTTGCCGATTTCAAGTACGCACGCAACGAAGCGGCATCTGTTCACCTTCCCAGCTCAAAGCACCTTTGCGAAATGTCTGACATCGCCAAGCGCGTCTTCGGCGATACCACCCACCACGGGGTCACCTAGTAGCCCCTCAAGGCGAGTGACGAGCCGGGAACTGACAAGTCCGTGCATCCTCCCAAGGTGACCCACGCATGTCACTGCCAGCGCACACAGTTGAGGGTCGTTTCTCTTCTGCAGCTGCGCCGACAGCAAATCCTCCACCCAGGTACGGTCCGGGTCGTTGTAGGTCAGCGAGAGAAGCGCTCGCGTCGATCGAGCGGCATCACCGCTTGCGAGATCTTCCAACATCTCCACTCGCCACGCCTGGTCCACCATTGTGTCGTCGCTCATGGCTGCACCACATCCCCGCCACCTTGATAGCGCGCCCCAGCGCGTTCTTTTTAGCCTGAGCCTCCGGTCCAAGTTGATGTCCACACATTCCCGTGGGACATTCTACCCGCTACCGCGAGCGGGTCGCAGGGCGGGAGAGTCGACTACCTCTTCGAGACCATTGAAATCCCACCCGCCGCAAGGGAGAACATGCGCGTCAGCGCCTTGCGGACATCTGGGTCTCTGTCAAGCCGATCCAAGGATTCAAACCTCGCCGGATCAAGATCGATCGTGACAACTCCGCCGGCATCTCCGCCATCCACAGCCGAGAAGAGGAGAAGACATCGATAGGATCGTACAACTCCCCCTCTCTCTTCGCGCATCATCGCCTGAAGGAGCCCAGGCCCTTCCTTGACCTGACCGCGGAGCGCCTCCGCCGAGGTCCACCGAGTCGCCCAGCCACGCTCCTCTGCCTCCATCTGGATTTCGAGCAACACGTCAAAGCTGATCTGACAGACACGAAAGTCGGGGTCATCCACGTGAATCACAGACATCAGTGCATCATCCCTCACCCAAACCATCAACTCGGATTGGTGTTCCCGGGTCGATTCGCCCGTCCCGGATTAATTTTAGATCCACGCTGACGCCAGGGAGACTTCGCCGGAGTCGAAGATTCCGAACATCATCAGTCAGCGCGAGAAGTCGTCAAGATCCAGTTCTTCTTTGACATATTCTTCGTAAGTTTGAGTTGCCACCAACAGCAGGTCGATCGACTGCCCTATCTCGGCTGCCAGTCGAACCACGTCCGGCCGGGCAATTCCGGGACAAGCAGGCTGAGACGACACATACTCGCCAAGAGTTCTTCGGAAAAATAATCAGCCAGCCCAAGGCGTCAACTTTTGGCACTCACCAGCACCAGTTCCATCCGAAACAAACGGAACGATGTCACGCAAATCGCGATAACCATTCCACCCTTCCGGAAATTCTCTCTCAGCGATTTCCATTATGAGTATTCCACACTGCAGGCTGACGCTCTTTGAGCCAGCCAGGCGCCACGTCATCCCACGGAAAGACGCCACTACCATCGGGCCAAGCCATAATCAAGACAGGGTACGAATCAGACTTGTAGAAGTTTTTCGCCTGCGTCAGGTATTCATTACAGCCAGCTTCGCCGAGATCCCGGAACACGACCTCCACACCCTCCAAGACTTCAGGAGAGATATCTCCTTCCTGAAACACCGATCCCGCCTGCACAAGGCCACAGATTGTATCCAAGATAGCAAACTCTGTCTCTATTTCGAGACCGAATACGACCACTTCGGCATGCTGGAACGTATGAAACATGCCAATGGTGTACGAATACTCGGACTCGCCAGAAATCTCGGAGAATACGCCTACTTTATGAAAGCCATCCTCGCGAATATCGGCCAGCATTTCTCCACCGCGTCCAACTGAGCGCAAATCAGCTTCACGCACCACGCCGCACAACTCGCACGAGTCGTCATGCGATTTAAAACTCATCACTTATCCCATTTCTCACGGTTGCATATGCGGCATAGTAGCTGACCATTGGACCTGTCACCGGAACCTCCGCGCGACTTTGGGTGATGTGATCGACCTGACCATCAGTCACCGGAGGTGTTACACCTTTTTGCGACTTTTGCGGCTCTGCGCACCCGCGAGCGGTACACCGGCGAGCACTGGAACTCCTCCCAGCCACCACCGCGCGTGTCGCCGAACTGCTCGACGCCCTGCGCCCCGACATCGCCACCTGACACCACCGGAGACCCTGCACGGGACCACAGGTTTCGACGCGTGCCAGCCGCGCACCAGTGTTCGGTCGCTACGCTCTGCCGCGGCTCCTGCGCGCGCCCTCCCCCTAGCTGCGCTGGAGCCCTGTGCACGGAGGTATGTTTCACGACGTCACGGACAGACCCATCACGATCAGCTACGCTGACGTACTGGACGACTACGCAGGCGAACGCGCAGGTCGCCGTGCCGGTGAGGTCGGCTGAGGTAGGTGGGGTCGTCGGAGGTAGGGGAGGCTGTACCGACGTGTCGCTGGATGTCGCCAAGCTCGAGCGGCAGGCTGCCGAGCTGGACGCGGAACTGGCGCGGTCCCGGTTTTCCGGCCGCTCGGCCGACGGGGTCGCGACCGCGATGGTCACCGGGCAGGGACGGCTGGTCGGGCTGACCATCGCCGATCACGCGCTGCGCGGCGCGCACCCGCAGGCAGTCGGTCCGGCCGTGGTGGAGGCCGTGAACGCCGCGCGACGGGCCGCGGCGGCGGTCGGCGGGCCGAAGCTTTCCGCGGTGCTGGACAAGAACCAGGAGTGGCAGCCGGAATCGGTCCCGCCCACCGCGGATGCCCGCGACGTCGCGGCCCCGCCGTCAGCACCGACCACGACGAGCCGGTCGGCGCGGGGTGAGGTGGAGGACGAGAACTTCGAGGAGATCGACTTCCTGGAGTACCCGGACGACGACACGGGCGGGCGGGGTCGCTGGTGAACTACGAAGACATGCTCTACCACCGGGTCAACGAGCTCGAGGCGAAGTTCGCCGCGTTCACCGAGGCCGTCGCCCACGCCGAGCGTGCCCGCGTGCCGTGGCAACTTCCCGGGGAGCTGGGCACCGTCACCGTCAGCGGCGCGGGCGAGCTGCTCGAGGTATCCCTCGACGTGGACGAGATGAGGAACTACACCGCCGAGAGCCTGGCACGTCAGGTCCTGCACGGTATCCAGCAGGCCGAGCACACCGCGACCGAACAGCACGCGGCCACGCTGGCCGTGGCCGAGGAAGAGGCGCAGATCCGGTGAACTTCGACCTGGCCGATCCCGGCCCCGGTGCGGGCTACCACGTCTATCCCGAAACGCTGCGCGCGGCCGCCGACGGCCTCACCGACGCCACCGATCTCGTGAACTCGTTCGTCGAATCCGACCTGGTGACCATGCGGCTCGGTGAGCACGACCTCGGGCTTCCCGGCACCGCCACGGTGCTCATGCCCGGCCTGGCCGGCGCCGGGACCGTGGCCCGCTACAACCAGATGCTCGACCGTATCCAGGAGATCTCGCTCGCGAACACGATGCAGCTGGCCAAGCTCACCGACGCGCTGCGGCAGGCCGCGGCACATTACGAGCAGCTGGATCGGGAAGCCTACGAGCGGCTGAAGAAGATCGAGGGAGGGCTGAAATGACCACTCCCGACATCAAAACCAGCGCCGACAAGCTCCCCACCCTGCGCTTCCCGGAAAAGCAAGCCGCGACCATCCACAAATACGCCGACCTCATCGGCGCGGACGGCATCATCACCCTCCTGGACAAGCTGCGCATCTTCGTCGCCGGCGACCTCAAAAAAGTGTTCGAGACGGCCAACGGCTTCGCTCAGGAAGGCAAACTGTCCCGCGCGGCGGGCACCATCGACCAGCAGCGCCTGACACTCAAGACCGCGTGGCGAGGCGATGCCGCCGACCAGTTCGACACCTACGCCACGCTCGCCACCGCCGCGCTCACCAAGGGACAGACGGCGATCAGCCAGCTGACCAAGTCGATGGCCGCGATCGCCGCCGCCGTGGTGAAGACCTACTCCGACATCCTCGAAGCCATCTTCAAATGCGCGATCAACCTCGGCCAGCTCGGCGGCAAAGTTCTCATCACCCTCGGCACCACGGTGTTCCCGCCACTGATCCCCGCCGCGATCAAGGAGCTCGCCGATACGGTCAACAACGCCTTCGCCCAGTTCTGGCGGGACTGCCTGGCACTCATGACCGGCATGATCGCCACCATCACCACCGAAGCCACCACCGCACTCGACTTCACCACCATCGAAACCACCTTCCCCTCTCTTCCCGACGTCGGTACCAGTGCCACCGTCATGGACAACCCCGGCCGCTGGCACATCAAACCCGGAGCCGACCCCTCGTGACCCGCCGAACCCGCCCCCTCACCACGGCGTTCATCGGCTGCGTTCTGGTTCTGGCAGGCTGCTCACCGACACCTCCACCCGCGGTCTATCCCTCCGAAGACCCCAAGATCCCCGTGCCGCCGATTCCGGCGCCGCTCAACGGCGAGAAGTTCATCGCCGACCCATGCACCGCGATCACCGTCCAGCAACTCAACGACATCGGTTTCAGCGGAGGTACCCAGGAACGCGACCCCGGCGGCACCCGCTGCGACATCAAGTTCGGCAATCTCGCCCGGGTCGGTGCCTGGCGAAGCCAAGGCTTCCGGGAAACACTGCGCTTCCTCTACACCGAACACGCCAAAGGCCACGGCGCCGGAATCAACAACCGCTGGGACGAACTCATCGTCAACGGCTACCCCGGCGTCATCGTCCGCGTCGAGGACAACATCCCCAGCCACAAGGACAAGGGCCCCGTGAGCTGCACCCTCGCCCTCGGCATCGACAACGACACCCTCATCTACCTCAACGCTGCCACCTACGAATCCCCCCAAGCCGGCCCCTGGCGATACGACCCCTGCGGCGCCACCAAGAAAGTCGCCGAGCTCGCCATCACCAACCTCCGCAGCTGAACGGCTCCAGACGCGGCAAGTCTCCGATGCCAGCGCATCGAAGCACACCCACGATCGACCTGCCCCACCAGATACCTCGCGGCCACGATGACCGGCGCGGTGATCCATATGCTGTCCGCAGGATGATCTCATCCGTGCCGCCAACCAGCCCGACGGGCAACACGCGCCGACAACCGTTCGCGCGGTGAACCGGTTCCGGTGGCACGCTCACCACCGGAACCAATCCCCCTCTCACGCGGCGGTCTTCTTCCGGGACCGGCGCTTGCGCGGTGCCTCCGGCTCGACTTCCTGCGAGGCGGTCTCGGCGGTGTCGGCGTTCTCGAAGGCCTCCACAACCTCCACCGGGATACGACCACGGTCGGACACCGCGTACCCGCTTTGTCAGACGGGGTTGGCGAGGAGCGAGGTGGCGAGCGCGACCATCGCGTCGGTACTCACCGGAATGTGCGGCGCTGGCGTTCCCCTTTGCCACGGGCTTTCGGCGTGCGGGCAGGGGTTTGTCGTGTCCTGAAGGTGGCCTTCGGGACGCTCACCGTCCTCAAGGGATCCTTCAGGACATCACCTAGGCCGAGCCCGCGTCGCGAACGGAGCGTCGGGGACATCGAACGTCCCCAACGACGCGTACGAGACACCCCCACCCGGGCTACGCCACCCGAGAACATAACAGGAGGCCGTCAAGCGAGAGGGCACCTCCGTGCGACCTCGTTGCGTCGCTCACGGCCGATCTTCTTCCCTCGTGCGGAGAGTCTTTCGTGATTGCAGGCTGACGAGCTCGGCGTCGACTGCCTCCATGTTCTGTCGCAGCCGGACCGTTCCGGCGGCTTTGTCGACCACCTCTACCACTTTGGCGAGCACATTGACCGTTTCCGTGTACCCGGATTCCGCTGCCAATTGGACGGCGCGGCCCAGCGCGGCGGTCGCGACGTCCACTTCTCCTGACGCTCGCGCAGCCAGCCCCGCTTGAATAGCTTCGGCCAATTCGGTTTGCCCGGTGTAATGTGCCGCCTGCGGATTGATTGGGGCGGTCAGCGCGGTGTCGTTCGTCCAATGGACCCGGACGACGCGTTCGGCCAGTTCGTCCCCGCCCACCGCCACGCTCACCCTGGCGATCACCCGTTCGTCTCCGACCATGCCTGCTGGCACCTCCATCGACAGGTGGAAGTCCTTGGTTTCCGCGCCCCATTGTCCGGTCGGGTAGTCGCTGATCCGGGCGCTGACCGGCGCCCCGCGGTCGGTGAGGTCGACGATACGGGGGTGCACCTGCCTGAGAAACCGGATCCTGGTGCCGGCCGGGGTCCACACCCGCAGCGACACGTCGGCGGCCGCCTTGCCCATGACCGCCTCGGTAATGGCCTGGAAATCGGCCACCAGCCGGGAGGGCTCGGTGAGGCCGTCCGCGGAACCCAGCAGCGTCTCGGCGATCGCCAGCAGTGGCGTCGCTGCCCAATCGTGGCCGATGCCGCGGCTGTCGCAGACAAACTTGCCCCGGCACCGCTCGAGGGCGACCGCGAGCTCCTCGGCCGTCTGGCTTTCGTTGTGTCCATCGGTGAGCAGGATCGCGTGCTTGATCTCAGCGGATTGACCGGCCAGCAGCGCGTCGGTCAGCTCGAGCCAACTGCCGATCGCAGTCCCACCGCCGGCCCGCAGGCGATGCACGGCTTCCTTCGCCGCCGCACGAGTGGTCGCCGAAGCCGGCAGCATCCGCTGCGCGGGCGGGTACACCATCGTGCCCGTGCTGGTGCCGGACACGATCGCGAAGGCGACCTCGTCGCGTAGCGAGTCGATAGCCGCGATGGTGGCGCGTTTCGCCGCGGCGAGTTTCTCGCCGACCATGGAGCCCGAGCAGTCAATCATGATGACCTGCGCGGCGGTCGGTGGCGGCCCGTCCAGCTCCGCCGTGCAGGTCACCGAGATCACCGCGTCCATGATCCGGTCGCCGACGGGCAGATATTCGTTCTGGTGGATCTGCGCTTCGAAGCCGACCTGGTGCGTGACGGCAGGCTGGCGTGCACGCCTCACCTTCGGAGCCTCCACGGTAGGCGATGCTGTCCGGTCAGTATGGCCGGCGTCGTTCGCCGTCGTTGAAGCTTGTCCTTGCTCGAGAGCACCGGCGGTCGAGTAGGATCGCTTCTCGGTGGGGCCGCTCCCACGCATCTCGGCGATTCGCCGGACAACCTCGGGCGTCGACCGGCCGAGCTTCTCGTCGAGCACGATCCGGAGCTGGGCGGCAGCCACTTCCTCCTCGGTGGGCTGGAGTGGCTGGATCATGACGCTTGGTGTCCTTCCTCGGCACGCTCGGACAGGTCATCGAGGACCGTGTCCAGTACACGGTCCTGGAACACGTCGAGCAACACGCACTCATCATGTTGTGCCAGGTCGGACTGGGCAAGCTCGGTCAGCAGCTTCAGCCCGGTCACCCGCTTGGCGGGTGATTCGGCGAGTGCGAGTTCAGCGGCCCAGGTGAACCGTCGCCACCACTCTTCGCGCCGCGCCGCGAGTTCCCGCTGTTCGGTGGCGCGGTCGTTGCCACGGACCGTGTGCCGGACGCCGACGAAGGCGCCGCCTGCGGTGAGAAGGCCGACGAGCAGGGACAGCCCGGCCTGTAGCCACGGATTCATGATCACCTGCGGTCATCGGATGATGGCGGAGCACGCATCGTAGCGAGCGGCAGCCGGTACGGCACGCGATTCGCGGCAAAGCTCGATGGCCTGTCGGGTGCGGTACCGGTCGGCACAGTAGGCCCGAAAGAACGTCCAACCACCACCCCGCGGGGCAAGCGTCAGTCCGGCCAGTTGCGTAACCACGTTGTCCGGCGGTCGTTCTCGACGTCGATCCAGGAACGACCTCGGTGAGCCACGGCCTCCAGTATCGGGATGGCGGCGTCTATCCCGGAGGTCACGGCGGCGAGCTGCTCCTGTTCTGTTTCGTCGTCGACTTCCGTGTCGCTCTCGACATCGGCGCGTTGGCTGATGGTGAGGATCTCCGAGCCGTCCAGCAGCCGAAGCCGAAACTCCCGGTTGCGCACCTTGCGCTCAGACTGGTCGAGTCCCCTCCTGAACGTCTTCTCACGGACCTTCAGCGAGGCGGACGCGATGCGGTCGTACCCGAACATGTTCCGGTCCTCATTTTTGACATCGCCAGTAACGAAGTCGAGGTATACGCGCGATGACTGGGCACCGTGGCGGGTCAGCAAGATGACAGTGACCAAGTACGCCTCGTACCGCGGTGGGCCATGCGACACCGCCCCACGGCGCGCCCAGGGAGTTCGCTCATTGAGGACGACATACGAGACGAGCTCCCGGTCGGCGATCCGGCCTCCGCGCATCGCTTCCGCCTTGAGGTGCGCCTTGTCCAAGGCCAGCCAGTGGGCCATATCACCGTCGTCCGGGCGATCGGACAGCTCATCACGCCATCGGTGGTACTCGGCCATCTCCTCGTCGAACCGCGCGTCAGCGTCGTCCAGCAGGAGTTGCGTGGTGCGGCGAGCGGCGAAGAACTTGACCACCGCGAGCAGTACGAAGTGTCCCCCCACCGCGAGCGGCACGACCAGCCAGTGGTGAGCGGCAGCCAGCAGCACCACCCCCGCCACGGCCAGTACGACGCCGACGGCCCGCCACGCACGCGCCCCTTCAGGGGCTGCGGGCTCTGGCCGTAGTTGGGAGGGATGGGCAGGCCACTGCTGCGCGACTCGACGCGCGTGCCAGTCGAACAGCCATTTCAGCCGTTTGACGGTCTGGCTGTAGTTCTGGTCGTGGCGGAGTTGGTCGTTGAACCTCCGCTGCAGGAGCCGGCGGTACCCGGCTGCGTACTGCAGCCAGCCTTGAGCGCCGGGCGGGCACGCGTCACGGAAGCACCGCTCAATCAGCTTGTCGGCTTGGGTCAACACGCTCGGCTCGTCAGCCGGCCGTTCGGCGTCGCGCCGAAACGCGAGATACAGCATGTGTCCGATGTGCTCGATGCCGTAGCGGACCATCACGGCACAGCCCGCCACCAGCACCGCCAGCCCTCCCCACAAGGGAAGGTCCAGGGCGCCGAAGAACAGGCCGGCGAACGCCGGGAGCGCAACCGTGCCCCCGATGATCGCCGACCGAAGGTCACCGATGTCGGTGAACGACGTACGGGGCTGATACCGAACAGGCAGTACGGGATCAGGTTCGAAGAACTTCCATGCCCGCTTTTCCCGGTCACGAGAGAAGCGCTCGGTACTGACCTTGTGCTTGCGTTCCACTTCCAACTGTTCTTCGATAGCGCCGCTGACGAGAAGCGACAGGTGCCTGCTGATCTCGTCCTGCCGGTCGGCGGGCAGCCCACCGAAGGCGGTCACCGCGGTGAACGCCCTGTCCCCCTTGTGGGACCGGACGAGCTCGACGAGGCTCCGCACGACATGGTGTGCCCGCGACCATTCGTCTTCCCGCAATGAGGCACAGAGCTTTCCGGCGTTGTGAACATTGCTGGCCAGGTCCGCGGTGAGGTCCCCGAAGCGGCGTTCGCTGAGCACCGCGAGCACGTAGTAGTAGATACGTTCGGTCGACTGGTCACCGTCGAAGACAAGCTCGTGAAAGATCGCCTCGGCGCGACGCGGTACGCCGCCGGTGAGGTAGGCGAGCGCGACGTCGTGCTTGCGCTCGGCGGTATCTCCCTCGGTGATGTTGTAGATGGTCGCGTGGTGGAAGACGCTGTCCACGTGCTGCACGCCGATCTGCTGGTCGACGTGGGCGTTGTCGGAGGCGATGTTCTGGTTCTCGACGGTGTCGCCGAGCGTGTCCTCGTTCATCGTAACCGCCTGCCGGGTCCGAGGTTGAGGCCGATCTGCTGGCCCACGCGGGCGTTGTCCCGCGCGGTGTTCGTGCTGTGAACGACCAAGCTGCCCGTGGACGAGGGTTCTTCGTCCACGGGGACACTCTCGTCGGGTTCGAGAGCGGTGATCAGGGCGATGGCGAACGCCGCCGCGTTGCGGGCCGCGAGCAGTTGCCCTCCCTTGCGGTCCGCCGCGGCCTTGCCGCCGTCGGCGAAGTCGCTGATGCCACGTACCGCCACCGCGCGGGCCTGGTCTCCCAGGTGAGCCGCGTGCGCGAAGCCAGAGCTCTCCATATCGACGGCGACGGCGTCGTTGTAGGACGTGCGCAACCTTCGGGCGAGCTCGGAGACACGAGAGTTGAGGACGACATCACCCACCGCGATGGCCTCGAAGTAGGCCACTGGCGCGTCATCCTCGACGGAGTCCGGCAGGAACGAGTGCCACGCGTTGCCTCGCAGCAGTCGCCGCGCCTCCTGGTCAAGACGGTGCGCCACCGACCAGGCGGACGGGCGCACCAAAAACTCGTCGTCCTCGCTGCGACCGCCCTGATACGAATAGATCTTCGTGGCCACGACAACGTCACCGATCACGAGCCAGTCGCGCAAACCACCCGCTACGCCGACGAACACCATCGCCTCCGGAGCGAACTCCGCATGAGCACGCTCGGTCAACGTCGCGGCGGCGGTGGTGCCCATCCCGGTCTCCACCAGCGCGACACGGTGCCCAGGATGCCCCGCCACAGTACCGACGTCGAACACAGTCCCGGACCGATGCCGGTGCGGACGCACGTCGACCAGATGCTCCAGCACAGCCGCGTGCTCCACGCTCAACGCGGTCATGATCACATTCACCGGTTCCCACTCCACCACAGCTCGAGGACGTTCCAGAAGCCGGACGCCCACAAGGCGCCCGACGCGATCAGCGAGACCCAGCGGCGGGCTCAGGGCCGGATCGCACGCCAGTTAATGTCATCATGACAGGAATTAGCGAGCCACGCAAGGCTTTCCACGTAGCCAATAGTCACCATGACAAGAAACCCATTCCCTGGACACACCGAGTCACCGGTTGAGTTCGCTCGTCCACGCGCCACGAACAGCCCGCCTATCGCAAGCGAAGCCGCGTAGTACAGGTGGACACCAGAAGACCGTCAACGCCGGTAGGCTCACAGCAGAAGACCCAGCAGAAGAGGAGCCTCGCCCGAGCCTGTTCTCGTCGGCGCCCTGAACAGCCGTTCTTCCCGAAGAGTTTTGGTCCCGCGACAGAATCTAGTCTTGCGCGGTAGCGAACAGTCCCGGTCGGATGGATGTGATCGACTGAGCTGACGCACGAGACCGACGGTGGCAGCTGCCAGCTCTGCGATTGTTCTCTGCGCACGTTCCGTGGAAACGCTGTGGAGAGGGCTGTGGCGACATCGTTCGAGTTCAGTATGAGCGGGCTCGCGATCCGGCTCGTCGGGTTCGCGCTTGGCGTCGAGGTTCGCCGGGACCCGTTGTCCGTCCCGGACCTGGCGCCGGGGCCGAACGCCCGGGATCGGGCGGCACGCGAGGTGGCCGCGCAGCTGAGGCGGAGCCGACTGCTCGCACGGGGCCGGGTGAACCCGTATCTGCAGGTCGCGTTCGAGTTGTTCCGTTCCTGCCGCGCCTCGGTGGCGCTGACCGGGATCGACCATGACGAGCGGCAGTTCGGAGTGCTGGGACTCAGCGATTTCCGGCAGGCTCTCGTCGTGTGGCAGGGCCATGACACAGAGGACACGCGGTTCACGTTGCTCCCCGACGAGGACTGGATCGAGGCCGTGACCGCAGCCGCGCCGTCGGCGCGGGCCGCGGCCGGGCGGGAGCTGGTCATGGAGGTTCCGGTGACCCCGGCGATGTCCGCCCACTCGCGTCGGCGGCTGGATCGGGCGGAGCGCGACGAGCAGGAGACTCGCGAGTTCGACGACCTCAGCGTGCAGTCGATGATCCGCCCGCCACAGCGGGGGTTCTCCGGCCGGGTCCGCAGTGACCGTGAACTCGTCGAAGCCGTGATGGCCGGCGAGCGGCTGGGCTCCGGGCGGCTGAGCGTGACCGCGCGCCGGCGCACCGGCCCGCGAACCAGCGCACCCGATGTCGGATGGTTCGATACCGGCCACGGCCGGTATCTCCTGCACACCACGCGCTCGCGCGCGGCCATGACCATCACGGTGCGGCCTGGCGGAACCCGGGAGATGGGCGAGGAAGTCCGCGCCGCCATCGGCGCACTGAGCACCTAGATCCACCACCGGAACCGGACCCGCGCGATCACCGACGCACCCTCAGCCACTTCTTCTCGGAGAAATCATGGAGGTCTCTCCCACCACACCGGACCCGCCGCCGCTAGGACAACCGCCCGTCTTCACCCCGGATCAGCCCGCCTCCGGCGATGTCACCAACGACTTGGCGGAAAGACTGGTCCCGTGGACAACGCGAACTACTCAGCTGATCCTCGACGCGGCGCGCAGCGGAGGGTTCAGAGTTGACGCGGGCTTCGCCGCTGTCCTGATCGGCTGCCTGCAAGACATCGAGGAAGAGCTCCGGAAACTGGAGCAGAGAACCGCGGTACTGCGGGAACGCTCGCCGCTGGGCCACACCGAGACCGCAATCGCGCTAACCGACATGCTCGTCGCCGGCGCGACCGACGAGCAGGGCATGCTCACTCAGCTGTCCAGGGCCGCCGACGAGGTCAAGAAGTTCGCCGACGCGCTCGACCTGGCCAAGCGACGCTTCACCGGCCATGAACAGGACGTCGTAGACGTGCTCCGCAGGCGACACTCGGGGCTGTTCCAATGAGCGAACCGAACACGGACCCGTTCGAGATCACCACGTTCACCGACTTCACCAGGGCTCTGGGCGGCACGGACGCGTCCGATACCGACATCCGCGCGGTGCCGGAGGACGCAGTCCCTCTCTCCCCCGATGGCGAGTGGCTGGACGACAAGACCACGCTGAACAACTACCGGGACCGCCGCGGCCTGCGGGCTGCGGATCTGCCCAGAACTCCCTGGGAGCTCTACGGCCACCAGCAGATGCTGGACGCGATCACCACCGACGCCGATCCCACCACCGTCACCGCACACGCCGACGCGTGGCGCGGTCCCGGCGAGCCGTCCACGCTGCCGGTGCAGCAGGTACAACTCATCGCGACGCTCGACCGGGCCGGCCCGCTGTGGGCGGGCCCCGCGGCTCAGGCCGCCTACACGCATCTGCGGAAGATCGGCTACTGGCTGAAGGAAATCGCGGAAGCGGCTGCCACGGCTGGTCGGCAACACACCGATCACGGCAACTTCCTGACGGCAGCGAGACTGCTGATGAATGACAACCCGCCGGTCCACTACGACGTCCGCGCCGCCAACACACAACGAAACCAGGCGCCCGCCCTCGAGTTCGCCCAGCTGCTGAGCCAAGAGTCACGGCTGCGCGAACAGCAAGAGCTGGCTCGTAGCCGGGCCCAGGAGATCATGACCGGCTACGAACAGAACCTCGCGGACAGCGCGCGGATCCCGTACTTCGTCTCCCCTCCTCAGGCCGGAGCGCCCACCCCGGCACCGCCAGGACCGCCACCTCCAGGGCGAGGACCGGCGGTCCCGGGGCCGGACCACCCCCACCGGCCGGTAGCCGGTGCGGATAGCGGCCACCACATCGAGAAGAAGCCCATCGCCGTTCCCAGCGGGGACACACCGGCCACCGCTCCCCCACCGGCCTCCCCTCACCCGGCGCAGGCCGTGACGGGAACCTCCCCCCACCTGCTCGTGCGGGACAGCAGCGGTGACGACACACGTGCCGCCAGCGTCTCCACCTCTGCCCTCGGCGGCGGAACACCGGTTCCGGGAACACCACCGGCAGCACCGTCAGCCGGCGAACTGGGCGGCCGAACCCCGCAGGACCGTACGACACAGCTGCCGCGCGGGACCGGGCTGCTCGGCGACCCGGTCCCCGGAGCACGGACCTCCCTGCCATCGGAGCCGGGACGGCGCACCGGGAGCGCGGGCCCCGGCGAACCCGCGGCACGACGCGGCAGCAGCGCCGTACCCGGCACCTCGGCCCCGAGCCGGAACGCGAGTGGGATGCTCGGCGGTCAGGGCGGACGCCCGAACGCGAAAGACGAGCAGGACAAGCAGCGCCGCAGCCCCGAATACCTACGAGACCACGAGACTCCGGAGATTTTCGACAACGACCAGCTGGTCGTGCTACCGACAATCGGCGTACCCGGCACCGGCCAATCCACTCAGCCCTGAATTCCGCGACCTGCCCGGCAGGAGCCGACGCCGCCTGGCCGTCGAGCTGATCACCAGCTGACAACCGCAGAATCAACACGTCCTCGTCCCGGTTCGCCGATCCGAGGAAGATGACGACCTTGTCGTGCTGACCGATGAGCTGGCCGTTGAGTTCAATGTCCTGAGTGGCGGTCCAGGCGAACTGGACAAGCGGTGTGGCGTACCGGAGGAACTCGTCAACCGCCGTGCCGATGTGTGTCTCGAAATCGCTCGCCAGCAACTCCTTCTGGGCGGGATCGCGCCAGAGCTGGACGACTGCCTGCGACGTCGTTTGTTTGGTGATGTCGTTGCCGCCGACGCTGAGCAGGATCATGATCTGCTGGACGTCCTCGCCCGTGAGCTCGTTACCGTGCTCCTTGGCATCGGCCTCGCAGGATCTCGAGCTGTTGCGTCCTGAAGGCAACCGGGTCAGTGCCGCCGTTGACCTCGGGCTCGGCGAACCGCAAGGCCTTGTCCCCGACCGGCGAATTCGTGGAACTGCCGAAGCAGCTGGCCGCCGACGTCGACACACTCCGGTACGACATCGTGCGACCGTTCCAGAACGGCAACGAGGTTTCCAGCAGCAGGTGCTTCACCTGACCATGACCGACGGGTCACGCAGTGAAGTACACGCGGAGATGTACTTCCGGTTCGACAGCAGTCTCATCGGCCGCAGCGAGGAATACTTCTCCGTCGTACCGATCGACGCATCCACACCGTCCTCGTACCCGCTGTCATGATCGCCTTCGCTCGCCGCTCACCGAAGCCGGCCAAGATCGGCCAGCCTGCCACCGTGCGGGCTTTCGAACGCTGAAACCGGTGAAACGACAATCAGCGAGGACCAACGGATATGGCCGCTCGGCTCGTGAGTTGCCGCCCGGTGCGCTGGACTTCGTCGACGACGGAAAGTTGGCCGATCACAGTGCCGGGGGCAGGCCCAGCCATGGCTTGCCGGTGGCGTCGAATCCGGTGAGCTCGGCGATCTTCCCGTCGGCGATGCGCAGGACCGCGATGGCGAACAGCCGGTGTTCCGGGTCGCCGGGGGTGCGGAGATAGAGCGCGGCGGCGGGCATGCGGTTGACCGTCGTGGTGATACCGCGCCAGTCGTCGTGGCCGCACTGGAAGAGCCCACCGGAGACCCAGCCCTCCACCGCGTCCTTGGCCGTCGTGGTCAAGGTGCCCGCATCGGGCAGCATCGCGAAGCGCAGGTCGTCGCGCAGCAGGGACGTCAAGCCGTCGAGGTCGTTGCGCTCATGGGCGTCGATATACGACTTCACCACGCCGCGCTCGTCGTTCGACAGCTCGTGGGCGTCGGTGATCCGCCAGTCGAAGCGGCGGTCGGGCAACTGTTCGCGCATCGTCACGCGCGCCCGTTGCAGTGCGCTGGTCACCGATGCGACGGTCAGCTCGAGGGAGTCGGCGGCCTTCGACGCCGGCCAGCCGAGGACGTCGCGCAGGATGAACACCGCCCGCTGCCGCGGCGGCAGATGCTGGACGGCGACGATGAACGCCAGCTCGATCGTCTCCCGCGCCACCACCGATTCCTGCGGGT
The DNA here is from genome assembly GCF_039541975.1 of Amycolatopsis samaneae. Classification (NCBI taxonomy): domain Bacteria; kingdom Bacillati; phylum Actinomycetota; class Actinomycetes; order Pseudonocardiales; family Pseudonocardiaceae; genus Amycolatopsis; species Amycolatopsis samaneae. The sequence continues at coordinate 133,985 of NZ_BAABHG010000003.1, read as the reverse complement.
CCTCGGGGAGCATCCGGTCGGGGTACGGCTGCAGGTACAGCACTTCCCAGTCCGCGCCCGACAGCCCGGCCGGTACCGGTGTGCGGTCGTTGCGCTTCTCCAGGAAGTCGAGGCAGGCGTTCGTCGCGATCCGGTACAGCCAGGTCCGCAGCGCGGCGTGGCCCTTGAACGACTCTCGCTTGTGCCACGCCCGCAGGAACGTCTCCTGCGTCAGGTCCTGGGCGTCCTCGTAGTTCGCGAGCATCCGGTAGCAGTGCACCCGCAGCGCACGCCGGTAGCGCTCCGTGATGAGCGCGAACCGCGCTGTGTCGTCCGCGCGGACCGCCGCGAGGAAGGTGGCCTCGTCGGCACCCAGCGGCCTGTCGTCGGTCATGTCATCAATCCTTCCACCGGTGCGAGGGCTACCAGAACTGACGACGTGGCGCGGGATTTCTGATCGGTGAGGCCGCGGACACCGGACCGTTCGTCAGGCCGTGCTGTCAGCCCCACTGGGCCTCGACGGCGGTGGGCCGGTCCGGGCAGGTCGGGCACACGAACAGGTACAGGTCCCCGACATCGCCGATCATCAGATCCAACCGGCCCGGCTGGGCGTCATCACCGGGGATGACACGCTCCGTCACCGTTTCCGGCGCCACCGCCCTGCCGAAGAAGGTGCGGGTGGCATCGAACTGCTCGTCAAGCCCGATCTTGGCACTGGTGGTGCTGCCGTCGGCCAGCGCGAATCGCACCTGCTTCACGAACTCCGTCCCGGCCCGCTCCTCCAGCGGCATCCACGTCCGCCAGGACTCGTCACCCCACTCACCGGTGGCGACGGTGAGCAGGTGATCCATCCGATGCCCACGGTCGCACTCCGGCCAGAACGGATCCTGCACCCAGCTGACCCAGCCCCCGACCTTCGAACCCGGCGCGACCGACAAATGCTCGCTGTAGGACCACTCCCGCTCCTTCTCCCACACCGCGACCCGTTCGCGTACCTCGTCGGAGGGCAGGTCGCGCCAGTGCGGGAACTCCACCACCCGTTCCGGCCAGACCCGGCAGGGCACCGGCAGAGACTCCTCGGCGCTGAGCACGGGATCCGGCTCTACCGCCGCGCCCACCGCGGTCACGCTCGCCGAGTCCCGCCACCGCACCACCGGCCGCGGCCCATAGTGAGGCTCGTGATCGGTCGGGCACCACAACACCTGACACACATCACTCCCCTCCGGGAACGGCAACTCCGGCACATCACGCGCGTAGAACTGCGCGACCGGCACCATCGGCAACGACGCCGCCGGATCATCGGCGAACTCCGTGCGCCGCAACTCCCGGATCGCGGCCTCCAGTTCCTTCAACTCCCGATAGAACACGCCGACCGCGTCGTGTTCTCCGGCGCGGGCGAGGTCGTTCACCTTCGTGCCGAGCTCGTCCCGGCGTCGCTCCAGCCGCTGCCCCCGCACACTGGTCAACGGCCGAGAATCGGGATGGTCGATCGTGCACACCGGCCACGCTTCCTCGGCCGGCCACAACAACGGCCCACCCAACGACGACTCGCGCGCCGTCACCGAGCCCTGCCACGGGTGCAACCGCACCGTCGTCCGCGCCAGCCCGGCCAGTTCCGGAAACTCCACCCCGACATCCACCGGCTTGCCCGGTGTCGTGAACCCCATCAACCCAGCCTCCCCCATTTGGTCCCACCCTCACGATGGCACGTCCCCGCTCAATAGTCTTCCAGCCAGCTCACCAGCACCGGCCCGCGGGAGCGCGATCACCGGCCTCGGTGCCCCCAGTCCGCACACAGTGAACGATCTCGTGCTCGATCACGGGCACGCTATCTCGGATGTTGTCGAGCGATCTCCAGTGCGCGTGGGAGCTATTCGTACTCAGGGTGAGGCCGCCAAACTCCGTTTCCCAGTGCACGTGGACAGCACCCTGAAAACCGCGGGCTCGTCATCGAGGTTCCAGCGGAGGATGTTGTTTTTGTCAGCGTTGGAAAACAACTCCAGGATGATCTCGGCCATCGAAGTATGACGTTCTCTCCATTCGTTGAGATCTTGGTTGTAGTAGGCGACCGGCCAGCCGTCGGACTCCACCGGGTCGGTGATCCAGCAGAAAAGGCCACCCTGGAGGTCGTCACCCCAGGGAAGCAGCCCACCGGGCTCCGGAAATAACCGGTAGTCTACTCCGTTAAGATATTCAAGCTCCTCGTTGCCAAGAAGTTCGATGTTGCCCCATATTTATCCGGATGGCGACACGGGATCAGGGAGGCCCGGACCTGGGGCTTTGTATCTCGACGATCCGCTCCACCAGTTTTTTCACAGGCTCCGCCTCATTCCATGCTCTTTCGATAGTCGACGCCGAGAACTTCAAGGGCTTGCCCAGTTCCACACCTCCGACAGCCGCGTTCGGCAGCGCCTTCGCCCCTGTGCGCCGTGGCGATTCCGTCAGACCTGCGGGAGGCACGCCGACACGCTCACCACGTTACTTAGGGGTTCTGATCAGAGATCCACCAGGATCTCCAGGGCTCGCTTTCGCACCTCAATCCACTCGGCGGCACTCTCCAAGGCCGAAACTTCCCATATCTCCGCCTTCTCGGGTCCGCTCATCACCCCCAGCAGCGTGTCCAGCCCACGCAACTTCTTCGCCAGCCGTTCCGAAATCCATCCATGCTCGACAAATTGCGCCAACAGCAGGCAACCGTCGCCGAATTCTTGCGCCAACTCGTCCGCAATCGCCGCTCCGCCAGGGAGACCCAATGAATTGAGCCACCGAATTTGACCGTCAGCGGGAAGTGCGAGAACAGCAATCGACCGCACGAAACCCACCAACGCCATCACTGGCTTCTCATTCATTGCGGAGACCTCACAGTATCTAATGGATCATGGGGCGACCTTCCAGTGCGGAACCCCATTGAGGTGCCGGGACGATCCCGGGTGGCACTGGATGCAGCAACCAGCATAGTCGGTTCCGGCCCGCATTCCACGCACAGAATGTCCGCCACCGACTCCGGTCGACGGTCCGCAGGCCATTACCACCCTCGGGACCCTTACTCCGGCTCGTCGAGCAGGTCGAGGTCGCGGGGCACCAGTGTCGCCGACATGAGCAGTTCGGTCAGCAGGTTGTGGTTGAGCGCGTTGCCGAGCGGCTCCGGCACCTCGTCCCTGGTCAGGCCGGGCACCCCCGCGCGGGAGAGCCGGAGGCGGACTTCGCCGACCAGTTCCTCGACGCGGCGGGACTTCCAGCCGAAGCCGGGCTGGATCTCGGCGAGCAGCTGGGCGGTGTCCTTCCACGACCACGGTTGCGGCCGTGCCTCGTGGAGCAGGTACCGCTGGCCGAGCGCCACCAGCGCCAGCCGTTCCGCGGGGCTGAGCGGGTAGACCTCGCCGGGGCAGGTCTGCCGCGAGTACTGCGGCTGGGGCATCCCGCCGTCCGGGCCGCTGACGTAGATCTCCAGCAGATGCTCCCGGCTGCCCGAACCGCGCACGAACAACGGCGTGTAGCCGGTGTCGAGCGGAACCTGGTCCTCGTCCCGGAACAGCAGCCGGGACCCGGCGAGCCGGATCGGCACCCCGCCGTGGTTGCTGACCCACCACCGGCCGCTCTCACAGGTCAGCGTGCCGTGGTGGCGGCTGACCCGCAGGTCGTTCTCGCCAAGGCAGACATGCACCTCCGGCCGGTTGCGGCCGAAGATGAGCCGCCGTCCCTCCTTGGGGCCCCAGCTCACGCCGCCGGTCAGTGACAGCGCCGAAACCGCGCCCGGCGGCGTCGAAGTGATGCCTCTGGCGAGGCTTTCGTGCGAGGCGGACAGGAGCCGTCCGCCCCGGGGCCTGAGGGTCTGAGGTGTCTCCGGCACTTCGGCCTCCTCCACCGGGTCGCGCCCCCGTGACGGTAGCCACCGGGTCCGGGACCGGTCCCGTTCACCGCGGCAGCTTGAGCGCGGCCGCGAGCGTGCTCGCCATCGCGCACCGCTGCGCCTCCGGCCAGGAGCCGAACACCTTGACCACGACCAGTTCGACCATCGGATCCCCGTTGGTGTCCTGGTACGGGCGGTGCTGGACCCGGACGGTGCAGTCGTCGGGCCCGTCGAACTGCGGCTTCACGAAACCCGCCCGGCCGGCGAGCCGCACCGGCTGGCCGTCGTCGGCGGTCAGCGGCTGGTTCCGGTCGAAGAACAGGTCGACGCCGCCGCTGTGCTCGGTCGTGCTGGTCCACCGGCAACGCCAGTTGCCGAAGCCCGCTTCGGGATGCAGCGCGTCGATGCCGGGGACGCTGCTGAGCGCTCCGGCCTCGAGTAACCCGCAGGCGTCGGCCGAGGCCAGCGACGTCGCGGGCGGCGCCGCGCGCCGGGGAACCGGGCCGCGGTTGAGCACCTCGACCGCGTAGTCGGTGGCCCCGTCGGCGAGCGCGCACGGCTCCGGCCCCGCCGGGTCGTACTTCTTGCCGGTGAGTTCGACCCGGTTGCCGTCGGGCAGGCCGAGCAGCCGGACGCAGTGGTTCCCGTCGGCCGGCGCGGAAAGGACCTCCACCGAGCCCGCCTGTCTGCTCAGCAGACTCGGATTCCGCTCCGGCGGGCCCGTGGCGAGATTCAGTTCGACGCCGCCGACGGGCTTCTCTCGCGGTCGCACCAGCAGATCGCATCGGTCGAAGTTGCCGGAGTCCAGGGAAAGCGTGACCCTGCCGAACCGGGCCATCGAAGCGGTACTGACCAGGGCGCAGGGGTCGGCCGTGCGCGCGTCACCCATCCCCACCGGCGGGGGAACCGCGGCGGGGGCGGCGCCGGAACGGGGCAGGAGAAGGAAAACGATCCCGGCGACGGCGGCGATCGACACGATCACCGTCGCGCCGAGCAGGACCCGCCGCCGGCGGACACGGCGGCGTTCGAACTCCGGTGGCCTGCTCGTGGCCCGCCAGCGCGCGTCCCATTCCAGGATCTTCGGGTCCGGCGGGCTGATCTTCTTGAAGGCTTCCGTCGCGTGGGCCGCGTCGAGACGGCGCTTCGGGTCCGACAGCAACAGCTGGGTCAACGGCGAAGCCAGTTCGCCTGCCTTGCGGGGCGTTTCGACCTCGCACGCCGCCGCCTTCGCCACCCATGCCGCCGGGTGGTCGGCCTCGCCGAGCGGCGAATGTCCTTCGACAGCCGCGAAAAGCGTGGCGCCGAGGGAAAACATGTCGGATTCGCGACCGGCTTGCTGTCCCTGGGCGACCTCCGGTGCGAGATAGGGCAGTTTTCCGCGCACGGCGACGGTGTCGGTCTGGGTGATTTCGCTCCAGATCGCCCGGGAAACCCCGAAATCGGTCAGTTTGGCGACGCCGTCGCCGGTGACGAGGACGTTTTCCGGCGTGACGTCGCAATGCACGACGCCCTGAGCATGCGCTTCCGCCAGCGCGTCCGCGATCTGCCAGCCGATCGCCGCGGCCCGCCGCGGTTTCAGCGTGCCGTCCTCCCGCACGATCTCCGCGAGGCTGCGAGCCTCGACGTATTCCTGTACCAGCCAGCAGGTGGTGCCCTCGTCGAAAACGTCGTACACCGCGACGATGTGCGGATGACGCAGGCGCGCGGCGTTGCGTGCCTCGATCCGGAGACGTCTGGCGCCCCGTTTGTCACCCAGCTGCGGGCATTTGAGCGCGACTTCCCGCTCGAGAACCTCGTCCGTCGCCAGCCAGACGACGCCCATTCCGCCGGATCCGAGTTTCTTTCGCAGCTTGTACCGACCGGCGATCATTTCTTCGACAGCTGCCATGGTTCGCGTCCCCCGCCCTGGACCTCAACCCTGCGACGCAGAGTACCGCAGTCGTCACTGGCGCGGGACCGGTCCCGCGAATCCGGCTGTAGAAATCCGGCCTTCGCCACACGGTGGCGTTCCGACCGGCTGGAGTGGATGTGTCCGAACAGCTGCCCCCTCGGCATCGCACGGCGAGCGAGCGGACGGCCGCCGCGCTGCGGGCGATCGCCGGACCGCGGCTGTACCGGCACAACGCCTTCCGCGTGACCGGGCTGCCCACGGACGCGGACCGGAAGGCCGTGCGGCAGCGCCGTCGGCAGGTGCTCGCCGCGCTGGAGGCCGGGGCCGACGTCGATCTCGGGCACCCGCTCCCGGTCGGGCTGGAGGAGGCACGCGCCGCGTTCGACCTGCTGCTCGACAGTCCGCACCGCAGGCTCGTGGACGAGCTGTTCTGGCTGTGGGGCGAATCAAGCACCGGTTGCGGGTGTGTCGGCACGCTGCACCGGGACCACGACGCGGCGGTGCTGGCCCACAGCGCCGCGCTCGATCGGGAAACCGCGGGTGGTGATCTCACCGACGAAGAACTCGACGAGGTCGAAAAGCTGTGGTCCACGGCGGGCCAGCGGTGGGGCCGCGTGCTGCGCCGCGCCGCCTTCTGGAACCACGTCCTCGACCGGATCGCGGCACTCGGCGAACGACAGCTCGACGAGTCCGTGCTCGACGCGCTGCGGGAAGGGGTGCCGCTCACGTTGCTCCGGCCGCTGATCGACCTCGCCGCCGGATCCACCGACGAACAGGGGTGGCTCGCCGATCAGGCACGGGCCTGGCCCGGTGTGCGGGCACGGGTCATCGACGAGCAGCTGGAGGAAGCGGTCGCGGACCGGTTCGACGCGGCCCGCGCGGCGATGACGACGGCGGGTGAGCTGCTGCACGGCGGTGAGCCCGAGAGTGCCGCTTCGCTGGTCTACCACCAGGTTCTGCCCTGCCTCGCCCAGCTCGACGCGGTGGTCCCGCACCGCAGGCACCGCCGCACCGCGACCACGCGGAACGACACCGCGCTGCTGCTCAACAACTGCGCCACCGCGCTGATCGACCGGGACGGGCCCGTCGCCGCCACGAACGCGCGCCGGTGGCTCGGCACGGCACGGGAGCTGACCTCCGACGCGGAGGCACTGGCCACCATCGACGCGAACACCGGCACGCTGGAGGAGATCGTGCGCGGCTTCGCCGCGATCGAGGCGAAGATCGCGGAGCTGACCGCGGCGCGCCGATCCGATCTCGCCAGGGAGATGCTGCTCGACATCAAGCGGCACCTGCGCGGCGGCCCGGGGACAGCGGAGATCGACCGGTTGCTCGCCGGGCTCGGCGGACAAAAGCGGTGGACGGCGGGAAGCGCCGATCGGGATCGGCGGCGAGCGCTCGCCGGACTCGGCGTCGATCCGGACGAGGCCGGGGATGCGTACCCGGGAGCGCCGGGTCCTCGCTACCCGAGGCCCGCCGAACGCTCCCGGGCCGTCCGGGGCGGCGGGGGCGAAATGCCGGATCTGAGCGCCAGAACCGGATTCTGGTGGTTGTTGTGGTACGCGCCGGAACTCATCGCCGCCGGGCTGATCGTCGCGGTGTCGGTCGTCGTCGGCTTGGTGTGGCCCAAGCCCGAAGCGACCGCGGCGTTCTTCGCGGAAACGATCGCGGGCAACGCCGTCGCGGGTACCTGCATCGCGTCGAAGGACGGGTGGAACGGCGACAAGTCGCGAGTTCCGGTGGCCGCCTGCGACGCCGAGCACTGGGGTGAGGTGCTCGGCTACGTGAAACTGGGCGCGGTGCCCTCGCCCTATCCCGGACCGGACCAGACCCCGGCGCTGGCCCGGTTCGAGTGCGGGTTCCTGCTCGCCCAGCAGGGCCTGCCCGCCGGTCGGTACGCGACGGATTTCGCCTATCCCGGCCAGGAATCCTGGAACTCGGGTGGGCACAAGGGCGAGAACTACGCGACCTGCGTGCTGCACCGGATCGACGACGGAGCACTGCCCGCGCGGCAACTGCTGAACACCGGCCCGAAGTCGTCCGAAATCGCGGTGCCGATGGATCTCTACGGCCCGGCCGTGTCCGGCAACGCGCCCGCCGGGACCTGTATCGAGTCCAAAGTGGACGATCCAACCCCGCCCCGGAACGTGCCGATCGTGCGCTGCGACCGTCCACATTGGGCTGAGATCCTCGGCTATCCCGTGCTGTACCAACCGGGTTCGACCTGGCCGGGGGACAACGCCGTCTACGCGGCCGCCTCGGAGGCGTGCCGGAAGGTGGCCGCCGAGAGGTCGCTTCCTGCCGAGTACCGCTTCGACGTCCGATGGCCCGCGAAGGCCTGGTGGGACAACCCGAAAGCGACCCTCTACGCCGGCTGCACGGCCAGGCGGACCGATGACCGGACCTTCACCGGAGGAGCCAGATGAGCGGGCTGATCTCGCGGGTGCGCGCGGAACTCCGGCAGCGGCGGCATCATCGCGCGTTCCGGATCGCGCCGCCGGAAACCGGATTCGAGCAGGTGCTCGACGAGATGACCCGGCTGCTCACCACGCCGCCCGAGGCCGCCGAAGCACCGCCGGTGCCCGACGACGGGGCACTGGCCGAGGCGGCGACGAACCTCTGGCGCGCGCGGCGGAAGCTCGCCCAGGACGAGGGTTCCTCCCGCTACGTCCGGCAGACCGACCGCTATCTGCGCCTCTGCCAGGAGGCGCTGGCCGAGGCGGCGCTGGTCGTGCAGGACCACGACGGGGATCCCTACCACCCCGGCCGGACACTCGAAGTCGTCCTCTTCGAAGACGACCCGGCCACCGACACCGAACGGGTGCTGCGGACCGTCCGCCCGTCGGTCTACTTCCGGGACCGGCACATCCAGATCGGCCAGGTCGTGGTCGGCTGCCCGCCCGCCGGGGCGGGGGCCCGGCCCGGCACCCACCGCGAAGGAGACGCCCATGCGTGAAACCATCGACTTCGGGATCGACCTCGGCACGACCAACAGTGCCATCGCGGTCGCCGCCGACCACGGCGCCGTCTCGATCGTGAAGAGTGTCGGCGACGAGCGGGAGATCACCCCGTCCGCGGTCTGGATACCCAAGCGGGATCAGGTTTTCGTGGGTGTCAGGGCACGCGAACGCGTCGAGCGGGATCCGGCGAACGCGGCCGCGGAGTTCAAACAGGACATGGGGCTCGCCGACGCGGGCAGGCCGTTCGAGCGGGCCGGGGTGACGCTGACCCCGCAGCAGCTGTCGGCCGAGGTCCTCAAGTCGTTGCGCGGGAACGTCGTGGCCCGCCTCGGCGAGTCGCCCGGCTGCGCGGTGATCACGGTGCCCGCCGCGTTCACCCTCGACCAGCGCAGGGCGACCACCGACGCGGCGGAACTGGCGGGATTCGACCTGGAGTGCCCGCTGGTACAGGAGCCGACGGCGGCCGCGTTCGCCTACGGCCTCGACAACAGCACCGAGGACGCCCACTGGATGGTGTTCGACTTCGGCGGCGGCACCTTCGACGCGGCCGTGGTCAGCAAGCGCGACGGCGAACTGCGGGTGCTCAACCACGCGGGCGATCTGCATCTCGGCGGGAAGCAGATCGACTGGGCGCTCGCCGAGCGGGTACTGGCGCCCGCCGCGGCCGACGCGCTCGGATTCGCCGGGTTCCGCCGGGACAACCCGAAGTGGCGCGCCAACTTCGCGACGCTCAAGGGCCTGGCCGAGCAGGCGAAGATCCAGCTCTCGGTCCAGTACGAGACCGTGATCATGGACGAGCTGCTCGACGAACACGGGAGCTCCGAAACCTTCGAGTACACCCTGCGTCGCGACCGGCTCGACGCGATCGCCGAGCCGTACTACGCGCGTGCGGTCGACCTGTGCCGGGACGCGCTCGCCGAGGCGATGCTCGACGCGGGCGACATCGACCGGCTGCTCCTGGTCGGCGGCGCCACCCTCGCGCCGGGCCTGCGTGAGCGGCTCGCGGATCCGCGGCACGGCCTCGGCATCGAGCTCGACATCGGCCTCGACCCCACCACCGTCGTCGCGCGCGGCGCGGCGATCTTCGCGAGCACGATCCGGCGCCCGCGTACCGGCGCGCCCGCGCCCGCCCCCGGGGAGTTCGCGGTGTCCCTCGTCTACGACCCGCGGGTGAGCACGCGCACGACCAGCGTCGCGGGCACCCTGCACAGTTCGTCCACTGTGGACTGGTCGGGATACGCGGTCACGCTCGCCAACCCGGGCGGGGTGCCGTCGTTCCGTTCGGCCCGCACCCCGGTGAACCGGACGGGCGCGTTCGTCACCGAGGTCGACGTCGACCCGCACCGGACCTCCCGGTTCACCATCGAGCTGACCGACGGCACCGGCGCCCGCTGCGCGCTCACCCCGGACAGCCTGTCGATCACGCACGGGGAAACCGAGTTCGGCGGCGTCACCCTCGAGCACTCGCTGGGCATCCAGCTGCACGACCGCCTGTTCGCCCCGGTGCTGGCCAAGGGCACACCGCTGCCGAAGGCCAGGACGGAGCGGTTCGTCACCGCCGAGGCGCTGCGCCGCGCGGACACCGAGGCGATGATCCGCATCCCGGTGGTGCAGGGCGAACGCCGCCGGGGAGATCGCAACCGGGAGGTGGGGATGTTGCAGATCCGGCCCCGCGATCTCCGGATCGATCTCCCGCAGGGCAGCGACATCGAGGTCACCTTTGAGATGAACGCGTCGAGCCTCGTCACGGTCAGCGCCGAGGTCCCGCTGCTCGACGCCCTGTTCGAAGCGCGCATCGACATGTCCGGCCTCCGGACGCAGGCACCGGAGGTGCTGGAGGTGATGCTGATCGACACGCAGCGGCGGCGGGACTCGCTGCGTGGTGAGTCGGCGAAGTCCCCCGACGCCGGGCGCCGGATGGCGGAGCTGGAGCGGAAGGATCCCTTCGCGGTCGCGCGCGAGCAGGTCAGAGTGTCCAAAGTGGACCCCAGTGCGGCCAAGGACGCCGAGGACCGGCTGCGCGACATCCAGGCGGAGCTGGACGAGGTCGAGGACGCGGTCCGGCTGACCGAGCTGGTGCAGGAGCTGCAAGATCTGCTCAACGAGGCCGCGCAGCTGGTCGGGCAGGCCGGCTCCCCCGCCGACCGCCAGGAGCTCGACGCGCTGAACGGCCGCGCGCGGGACGCGATCCGGTCCCAGGACGCGGCGGCGGTGCGGACGCAGATCGACCGGGGCACCGCGTTCGTGATCGAGCTGGAGCGGCGTACCCCCGACTGGCCGGTCAAGGTGTTCTACAGCCTGGTCGCCAGGGTCGGCACGGCGCCGGGGGCGGGCCCGCTGGTCGACGCGGGCAAGCGGGCCATCGGCGCCGGCGACCAGCGGGCGCTGACCGAGGTGAACCGGCAGCTGTTCGGCCTGATCCCGCCGGAGAAACGGGACGGGACCATCGGGGTGGTGCAGAAGCGATGAACACCGTGCGCCACCAGGGATCGGACGCGGATCCGCGGGTGTACCGGGCCTGGCTGGCCGCCTGGGCGGGCGACCTCGACCGGGCGGAAACCCTGCTGCGCGGGCTCGACGACGTCGCCGGACTCGATCTGCGGGCCAGGGTGCACGCGCAGCGCGGTGAGCCGGCCGAGGCGGATCGATGCTGGGCCAGGGTGCAGGAACTGGTGCCGGACGATCCGGACGCCGCCGCCGGCCGCCGGACCCTCGCCCGGATCCGCGCGAAGCGCCGCCCGGCCCGGCCGATCCTCACCGCGGGCCGGACCGTGGTCGTCGCGTCCGTGCTCGTCTGCGCGGCGCTGGCCGCCGGAGCGGGCCTGCTCGCGTCCGGCGGGCCCGTCTCACCGGCGGAACCGGTGCGGCCGCCGGAACAACCTTCACGGGCGCAGATCCTGCAGGATCGCCTCGACGCGCTCGACGCCGCCAACGCGACCGCGGCCGCCCGTCGCGCGCGGGACCTCGACGCGATCGCCGCCGGGCTGGCGATGCCGGGCGTGCTCGTGCGGCGGCGCGCCGGGGACGTCCAAGTCCTCTTCGCCTCCGGGCTGTTTCCCGCGGAGACCGTGATCAGCGGGCCGGGTGCCGCGCTTCTCGACGGGCTCGGCCGCCGGCTGGCGGCGTTGCGGGTCAGGACCACCGTGATCGGGCACGTGGTCGCCGTGCCCGGCGGCCCGGCGACCGGGGGCGCGGGCATCGCGCTGGCCCGTGCCCAGGTGGCCGCCGAACACCTCGCGGCGGGCGGCGGTCTGCCGCTGACGGCGTTCGCCCTCGTCAGCGCGGACCAGCGGGAGGGGCCCTTCCCCGACGCGCCGCGCAACCGCACGGTCACGCTGTCGCTCGGTCCGGCGGAATCCTGACCGGACCCGGCGGACTCACCGCCGTCCGACGGTGGCCTCGATCAGTTCGTAGGCCAGGTCGGTGCGGACGCCGTCGGGATTGCTCAGCCCCTTCTCCGCGTACCAGGAGGCGTCGGCCTCCGGGTGCGGGCCGCTGACCCCGACCCGGCCCCTGCCGTACGGGGCGACGACGACGGCGGCCGTTCCGTTGGGGTAGGTCGCCAGCACGGTGGCGTCGGCACCCTTGTCGAGGACGAAGGCCGGTCCGTCCTGGAAGTACATGTGCCGCCGCCTGCCCTGCCAGTCCACCGGCACCACGGTGTCGCGGGCGTCGGGAACCGTGGCGCCCTCGGTGCCGGTGTACCCGCGGGTGTCGCCGGGCAGCAGGTCGAAGCCCGGATCGCGCCCGGCGAGATAGGCGCCGAAGCACAGGCCGAGATAGCTGCCGCCGTCGCGGACCCAGGCGCGGACCACCTCGGCGGAGGCGCTCAGCCGCCGCCAGGTTCCGTCGAGGTCGGCGCCACCGCCGGGCTGGACGTACAGCCGCGCCTCGGCCAGCACCTCGGCGGTGAGCGGGGTCCCGGTGCCGGGGCCCACGTACTGGACCCGAAAGGGCTGCGGCGCCTTCCGCAGCAGGGTGGCGATCGCCGGCGCGCAGTCGGCGCAGCCCTGCGGGCCGTTGTAGACCAGCGCGAGGGGTGGCGGCGTGCTCCGTTCCTCGGCGGCCGACCGGGCGCAGCCGGTGAGCAGCAGGGCCGCGGCCGGGAGGACACCGAACAGCAACCGCCGCCGGTCCACATCGGACATGCTTCTTCCCTCCGTCTGCCGGTCCGGAAACGGACCCGCGGTCGAGCCGAAAGCCACCGAGGCGACCTCGACAAAGGCCGGAACGTCCCGGCATGACCGCCTTGTGACGGTTCCAGCTGTACCCGGTGCCGGGCGGGCCCGCCTTTCCCAGAACCGGAAACGGACCTTTCGGCCAGTGCGGTTTGCTCGATCGCATCGCGAGACGTCGCTAAAGTGGGCACATGGGGGAAGGACAAGAACTCGTACGCGCTTCCGAAACCGATCGCGAACGGGCACTCGACCGGCTCACCCACGCGGTCGGCGAGGGAACGCTCCGGCTCGACGAGGTCGGCGGCCGGTTCGACCGGGTGCTCGCCGCCGGTACCCGGGGCGAACTCGCCGAGGTGCTGGCCGACCTGCCCGCCGCGCCGTCGCGATCGGAACCGCCGGCGCTGGTCCTGCACACCACCAACGGCCACGTCCGGCAGACGGGCCCCTGGGTGGTGCCCCGGGAAATCGTCGCGCGCTGCGGTGTCGGCCGGATCCGGATCGACCTCACGGAGGCGACCTGCCCGTATTCCGAGGTCGTCCTCCGCGCGAAGCTCGACACCGTCGGCTGCATCACGGTGGTCGTCCCGCACGGCTGGGCGGTGCGGGTCGAACAGGTCGAGGCCACCCGGGGCCGGGTGATCAACAGGATCACCGCCCCCGCCCGTGACGACGCGCCGCTGCTGCGCGTGCTCGCCGACGTCGGCAGCGGCCGCCTCAAGCTCAAGCACTGACGCCGGTCAGTGCTGCCCGGCCAGGCCCCGCTGTCTTTCCCGGTCCGCGGCGGGAGCGACCGGTGTCGGCGTGGTCAGGAACTGGCGCAGCCGCAGCGTCGGTTTTTCGAGGTAGTTCCAGGACAGCTGCCCGACGAGGTAGGCGGTCGGCACCGCGAGCAGGATCAGCAGCCAGACCTGCCGCACCCCGGCGAGGATGAACAGCTGCTGGATCGGGAAGCCCCAGATGTAGGTGCCGTAGCTGCCGTAGACGTACTTCCCGGTGCTCTCCAGCCGTTTCGGCCAGTTCATCGCCCAGGTGATCGCCCCGTAGGCCGCGCTGATCGCCAGCGCGTAGCGGCTCGCCGGCGTCTGGCTCAGCGCGAGGTAACCGGCGAACAGGATGACCGCGTACAGCGGCCGGAACGGGACCCGGTGCCGGTAGGCGCGAAGCACCATCCCGATGACGAACGGGACAAGGAAGGACACCGTCGAGCCGATCGGCACGACCAGCAGCGAGCCACCCGCGCCGTGGTACTCGAAGGTCGCGCGCAGGACGCTGTCGGCGCCGACCATGCCGCCGAGGACCAGGAACAGGAACCAGCGCGGCACGCCGATCAGGATGATCAGGCCGACGACCAGGACCAGCCCGTAGCCCAGCATCTCCATGGGCAGCGTCCAGATCGCGCCGTTCACCGAGAAGGGATACGGGTTTTCGGTGAACACCCCGGGCAACTGGTGCTGCAGGTAGAACAGCACGGTGGTGCCGACCAGGTAGCGCCAGGTCTGGATGTGGGTCCAGTAGTCGTGCGCCGACCACGTCGTCACCAGCGGGCCGAGCACGAACACGGTCACCAGCAGCACGAAGATCAGCGGCGGCATGATCCGCAGCAGCCGGCGGGTGGTGAAGCGCCACCACGACGGGTCGCGGGCCCAGCTGTCCTGGATCTGGTAGCCGCTCATCGCGAAGAACCCCATCAGCGCGATGTAGCCGGGCGACATGTGCCAGGACGCGGGGAAGATCGTCAGCCGCTGCGGATGCAGCAGCGGCATGCTGTGATCGACGATGACGATGATCGCGCCGATCATTCTCAGCCACGCGAAGCCGACGTTGGGGTGGGCGTGGATCTTCCGCTTCGCCGTGGGCACGGTGGCCGATGCTAGCCCAACCGACCTCCTCGCCTGGGCCGAATGGCTGAGAATGCCCTCGGTACCGCACAACTCACTGCGCGTGACCGGGCCCGATCATCGGCCCGGATCGGCGACAGGTCGCGGATCCGGGCCGATGACCGTCCACTATGGACTACGTCAGGCCGCCTTGGCGTAGACGATGATGTTGTCGCGGTAGCTGTGCTCGGCCTTGTCGAACGAGCCACCGCAGGTGATCAGCCGCAGTTCGGGGCCAGGAGTGTCGCCGTACACGGCGTCCGAGGGCAGCTGGTCCTTGTCGATCTGCTGCGTGCGGGTCACGGTGAACGTCGTCTGGCTCCCGTCGCCGTTGCCCACGACCACCTGGTCACCCGCGGCGACCTCCCGCAGCCGGAAGAAGATGCCCGGCTGCTGACGGCCGTCGACGTGGCCGACGATGAGGGCCGGTCCGCGGTTGCCCGGTACCGGGCTTTCGCGGTACCAGGCGGCCTGCATCGGCTTGTCCACCGGCGGGACGTCGAGCGTGCCGTCGGCCTTCAGGCCGATCTGGACCAGCGAGGACTCCGCGCCGATCTTGGGAATGCGCACCGTGGCCGGCGGAGCGGTCTTCTCCGCCGGTGCTCCGGCCGCGGCGGCTGGCTGCGCCGCCGACGGCTGGGGAGCGGGCGCGGGCGCGGTGCCGCAGCCGGTGACCCCGAACAGCGCCGACACGAACAACGTGGCGACGGCGACCGTCCGGCGGCCACCTCGGAGGTGGATACCCATCCGATCAGCGCTGCGCGGTCGCGCCGCCACCGGTCTCGACCCGGCCCTTCGGCCGGACCTTGACCTGGGGCTTGGCCGAGGCGCCCTTGCCGGCACCGGCCTGCGCCCTGGCCTGCTCGGCCGCGCCCGCCGAGGAACCGCCGCCCGGAGCCGGGGCGGTGGTCGGCTTCTCGTTCTTGGGGCCGTCCAGCACCTCGAAGGAGTAGGTGAGCGTCTCGGTACCGCAGCGCGCGGTCACCGTGTGCTTGCCGAGCGACGCGCTGTCCTTGACGCTCGCCGACGCCGCGTAGGAGGCCGAGTGCGGAATGAGCTTGAGGTTGTCGGGGATCAGCTTCAGCCCCTCCAGATCGAGGGCGTCCGAGCTGAGCCCGGTGGGCGCGCCCTCACGGTCGTCGCACCGGATGTACACGAAGTACGGCTTGAGACCGAGGAAGGTGATGCCCTTCTTGGCGGTCGTCGTGTCGACCGTGGGATTGGTGTAGTCCACCAGGCTGATCAGGCTCGGGACGTGGTCGCCCGGCTTCGGCGTGGTGGGCGGTACGTCGGTGGTGGGCGGCGTGGCCGTGGTGGTGGGCGCGGCCGTGGTGGTCGGGGCCCCGGTGGGCGAGGCGGAGTTCGTGGCCACTGCCGGGGTCTGCGTGCCGGTCGTGGTCTGCGCGAGTGCGGCCGGAGCGGCGAGCACGGTCAGCGCGGTCAGGGCCAGCGTCGGCCCCACGAGCTTCTTCACGGAAGTGTTCTCCCAGTTCACTGTCAGTGCCCCGCAAAGGCGGAGCACACCCCTCGAAGTCGTCCATGACGACATTCCATGTGCTGTGCTGCTTCGTTACCAATCCGACGGCAGCCACGGCGGAAACGGGTCCCGGCGAGCACGTCGGCCGCGGACCGTATCCGCCTACTTTCGGTCGGCTTGGTAACCAGAATCATTAACCGACGAGAATGTCGATGATCCTGCGAAAAATTCACGGCCATCCCCGTGTGGCCGGTGATCCGAATCATCGAACCGTATCCACACTCCTCACCGCAAGTGTGTTTGCCTGGCGGCGCCGCGTGGGGTCGATCACGCCGAAAACCGGTAACAATCCCGCCCGGCCAACGATTATGCACGGAAGCTCGCCTAACGACCGTTACCCGTTTCAGTGGGCTTGCCGCCATTCGGCCCAGCCACGCGCGTTCCCGGCTGTCCACACACGACAGCGTTGTCCCGCATAGCATCCCCGGTCCGCACTGGTTCATACCACCGGTTCGGGCGCGCCGGGCACCTCGAGCGTGGCCGCCAGGAGGCTTCGCGTGTAGGAATGCGCGGGCCTGGAGAGGACGTCGTCGGCCGCACCCGACTCGACGACCCGGCCCCGGCTCAGCACGACGACGGTGTCCGCGATGCTGCGCACCACCGCGAGGTCGTGGGTGACGAAGAGCATCGACAGGCCGTCGGCCAGGAGCGAACGCAACAGTTCCACCAGGGACGCCTGCACCGAGACGTCCAATGCGGACGTCGCCTCGTCGCAGATGAGGAGTTTCGGCTCGCACACCAGGGCGCGGGCGATCGCGACACGTTGACGCTGCCCGCCGGAGAGTTCGGCGGGATGGCGACCGGCGAGCCGGGACGGTATCCCCACGCGCTCCAGTGCTTCCCGCGCCCGCTTCGCGCCTTCGCGCGCGCCCACCCCGAAATAGTGCCGCAGCGGCACGATCAGGCTGCTCTCCACACTGCGGTGGGGATTGAGCGAACCGTAGGGATTCTGGAAAACGTACTGCACCTGGCGGCGGATTTCGTTGTCGCGTCTGGCCGCCGCGGCGGGAACCGGCCTGCCCTCGAAGGCCAGGGTCCCGTCCTGTTCCTCGTGCAGTCCCACCAGACATCGCGACATCGTGGTCTTGCCGCTGCCCGATTCGCCGACGACGGCCAGGCACTCTCCCCGCGCGAGACCGAAGGACACGTCGAAAAGGATTTGCCTGCCGCCGTGGGCCGCGTTCAGCCCGGCGACCGAAAACACGTCCGGTTCGCCGCTCGCGGCGGGTTTCGCGGTCAAGCGCGGCGGAATCCGTGGTGTCCCCACGACCTCGTCCGCGCGCAGGCAGCGCGTCAGCGTCCCGGACGGCCCCGGCACGAGCTCGGGCCGCGTCCGCTCGCAGGCGGTCACGACGTGTTCGCACCGCGGCGCGAACCCGCATCCTCGCCCGCTTTCGCCGACGCCGGGCGCGCGGCCCGGGATCGGGACGAGGGCGTGCCGGTGGGTCGCGGACGGGACGGCGGCCAGCAGGGCGCGGGTGTAGGGGTGGGCGGCGCGGGTGAGCACGTCCCGGTCGGTGCCGCGCTCGACCACCTCGCCGCCGTACATGACGGTGACGTGGTCGGCGACGTCGGCCACGACGGCGAGGTCGTGGGAGACGTAGATCGCCGCCATGTCGTGGGCCCGGCAGAGCCCGCGCACCAGTTCGAGCACGCGGGCCTGGGTGGAGACGTCGAGCCCGGTCGTCGGCTCGTCGAGCACGATCAGCCGCGGCCCGGCCGCGATCGCCGTCGCGATGGCGAGACGTTGCTGCTGGCCGCCGGAGAGCTGCCGGGGACGACGCCTGAGGAACGCGCCGTCGTCCGGCAGTCCGACGGCTTCGAGCAGCGGCCGGACCCGCGACAGCGCTTCGCGCCGGGGCAGCCGGAGCCCCTCGGTCAGCTGCGTCGCGAGGCTCAGGCTCGGGTTCAGCGCGGTGGCCGGGTCCTGCGGGACGTAGGCGACCCTGCTCCCCCGTTCGCGGCGCAGTCGCCCTTCCGGCAGGGAAAGGAGGTCGACACCGTCGACGACCACTCGCCCGGCGGTGATCGTCGCGCCCTTCCGCGCGAACCCCAGCAGGGCGAGCGCGAGCGTGCTCTTGCCGGACCCCGATTCGCCGACCACGCCCATGACCTCGCCCCGGCCGAGGGTGAAGCCGACGTCCTTGACGATGTCGCTCCCCGTGGCCTCGACCGTCACGGTGACGCCCGAGACCTCCACTTCCGCCGCCACGTCAGCCCTTTCCTTCCGTGCGGCCGACCGTCCTTGCCACGGACTCGGCCACGAGGTTGCCGCCGAGCGCCAGCAGGAGGATCAGCACGATCGGCGCCAGCACCGGCAGCGGCGCGATCGGCAGGCCGTCCTGGTTCTCGCCGACCATCAGGCCCCAGTCCGCGGCGGGCGGCGCGATGCCGAATCCCAGATAACTCAGCGAGGCGATCGCCCCGATCGCCCAGACGAGCCGCATCCCGGTCTCCACCATCAGCGGCGAGGTCACCCCGGGGAGGACTTCACGCAGGAGCAGATGTCGCGTCGGCAGCCCGTTCGCCTTCGCCCAGAGCACGTACTCGCTGCCGAGCACCGGCAGGGCCGCGCCACGCATCACGCGGGAGACACCGGGCACGAACGCCACGCCGACGAGCACCGCGGTCAGCAGCGTGCTCCGGCCGAGCATGGACACGAACAGCAGCACGAAGACGATCTCCGGGAAGCTCAGGAGGATGTCCATGGCACGCATGAGAAACGTGTCGACGGCGCCGCCACGGTACGCGGCGGTGAAGCCGACGAGACAGCCGAGAAACACCCCGAGCCCCGCGGCGAGGATCGCCATCCAGGTGAGGTCGAGGCCGCCCCGGAGCAGGCGGCTCAGCACGTCCCGGCCGAGCAGGTCCGTCCCCAGCGGGAACCGCGCGCCCGGCTCCTCGAACGGCCGCCCGACGATGACGTCGGGGGCGTGGCGGGCGAACAGCGGGCCGAACACGATGACGAGCGCGACCACCGCGAGGAGGACGAGGCCGAGCCGGGCCCGCCCGGTGCGGATCGCCCCGCCCAGCACCGAAAGCCCGCTTTCCGTTGGCACCACTCGCTTCTTCACCGGGACCCGCCCATGACCGCGAAGATGTCCGCGAGGACGTTGAAGAGGTAGTACGCCGTCGCGAGGATGAGGACGCAGGCCTGCATGACGGGCAGGTCATGGGCGTTCACGGCGCCGACCAGCCCCGTGCCGAGGCCCGGGTAGGAGTACACGTACTCGACCACGACGACACCGGTGATCGTGACCGCGGCGACCAGGCCGGCCGCCGGCAGGCTCGCCGCGACCGCGTTGGGCAGCGCGTGCCGGAACAGCACGCGCCGGTCGCCGAGTCCCTTCAGGAGCGCCATTTCGACGTACTCGCTGTTCATCGCGTCGATGAAGGAGGCGCGCACCAGGCGGCCGAGGTACAGGACACCCATCAGCGTCAGCGTGGTGACCGGCAGGACCAGTTCCGCCGGATGCCACCAGGGCAGGTCGCCCGGCGGGATGTTCGAGACGCCGGGGAGCACGCCGAGCGCCGACGTGGCGAAGAACGCGATGAGCAGCATTCCCACGACGAAGGTGGGAAGCGCGGTGAAAAGCGAAGACACCGCGACGAAAACCCGGTCCGGCACGCTGTCGCGATGGCAGGCGGTGAAGACACCGATGAGCACGGAAAGCGGCAGGATCAGCACCATCGAGATGAGGCCCAGTGCGAACGAATTCAGCATTCTCGGCCCGATGACGCCGGCCACGGGCTCGCCGTTCTGCAGCGAGTTCCCCAGTTCTCCGGTGCACACGCCGGAAAGCCAGTGCCAGTACTGGACCACCACCGGCCGGTCGAGCCCGAGCCGCTGCCGCAGGCCCGCCACCTGCTCGGCGGTCGCGTCCTTGCCCAGGATGATCCGCGCGACGTCGCCGGGCAGCGCCTGCGTCACGAGAAAGAGCAGTACCGACACCAGGAACAGGACGAGCACCCCGGCCAGGATCCGGCGGACCAGCCAGGGAATCCCCGGTGTTGCGCGCCGGGAAACGGATGTCGCGAACCGGGACATGGCGGTCAGCCTCCGACGGTCACGTTCGTCAGGAAGGTGAGCGGGCGGCCGTTCACGTCCGGGACCAGGCCCCGGACACCGGCCCGATGCGGGACGAGCACGTCGGCGAACGCGGGCGTGATGTTCGCCCCCTGCTCGTACTCGATCCCGTGCATCCGGTTCATGATCGGGCACTGCCGTGCCTCGGGTGTCACGAACAGCTCGCCGGCGAGCCCGACGAAACCGGGATCGTCCCAGTGCGTGGCGTTTCCCACGCGTCCGGGCAACAGGGAGCCGAGCACGGTCGGCAGGTAGGGAACCGGGTTGAAGTCGATGAACACCGGCCATTGGCCCCATTTCGCGAGGAATTCCGTGGGTGTGACGCGGCTGACCTCGACCTTCACCCCGGCCTTCGCGGCGTTCTCGGCGAACACCTGGGCCAGTTCCTGCATCCCGGGCAGCAGCCCGTCGGTGGCGATGGTGAAGGCCAGCGTGCTTTGGCCCGCCTCGGCGAGCAGGCTCTTCGCCCGCTCGATGTCCTGCGCGCGCTGCGGCAGGTCCGGGGCGGGGCACTGCGGCGTCCCCGCCTCGTGGTCGTTCGCCGGCCTGGCGTAGCCGCCGAAGGCGTTGGACACCACCTGCCGCCGATCCACCAGGAGGCGCAGCGCCTGCCGCACGCGCGCGTCGCCGAAGGGCGCCACCGTCGTGTTGAGGCCGATCCGCAGCGTGAAATCGCCTTTGCTGTCAAGGAGTTCGATGTCGTTCTTGCCGACAAGCGACTTCGCGATGGTGGGGGACGTACTCGAAGCGACGTCGACCTGGCCGGACAGCAGGGCGTTCGCCTGCGCCTGCTGGGTCTGGTACTCGATGAGGTCGACCGCGCCGAGTTTCGGCCTGTTCCCCCAGTATCCGTCGAATCGTTCCACTGTGGACCCCCGCCCGGCGGCGAAGGTCCTGACGGCGAACGGTCCGGTACCGATCGGCTTCCCCGGCGCCGAACCCGCCTTCGTCATGGGGAGCAGGACACTGGCCCAGATCTCCCGGAAGGGCCCGAAGGGCCTGCTCAGCCCGACCCGGACGGTCAGCCCGTCCACCGCTTCGACGGCGTTCGGGTCGATCCGCTCGACGAACGCCAGTCCCTGGGCGGCGTGCTCGGGCGCGCGCAGGTACCTGATGCTCGCCACCACGTCGGCGGAGGTGAAGTCGCTGCCGTCGGTGAACCTGACGCCGGGACGGAGCTTGATCGTCCACACGCTGAAGTCCGCGTTCGGGGTCATGTCCGTGGCGAGGGCCCATTCGACCCTTCCCGCGGGGTCCAGTCGGGTCAGGCCCTCGTACAGCAGGGCGCTGCGGAGTTCCTGGGTGGGACTTTGCTTGCTGGCGTAGGGATTCAGGCTCTCGCCCGCGTCCGTGACGGTGGCGACGCGGAGTGTGCCGCCGCCACTTCCGGCACGTCGGGGCGGCGCGCAGGCCGCGAGCACCGTCGCCGCGAGCACGGCGCACAGCAGGGCGGGCACGAGCCGTCCGGGACGTGGGGGTCTGCGCGACACTGGGCAACTCCGGTTCCGAGCAGGGACTCTAAGCCTTTAGATCAACTCTCTCGCTGCCGACGACGAACGAATTTCGCCATACAGTACGACGCTGCCCGGCCCAGAGGAAGGGGAACGAGAAAACTTTCTAATCGCTTAGATCGTGCTAGCGTCGGCTCGTTATGCCCCGGAACCACGCGAGGAAGAGGGACGATGACCAGTCCGTACGAGCACCTGTTCGTCAGGAAGATGCCCAACTGCCTCGACGATCTCGTCAACGAAGGAGCCGCCGCCGGCGTCGTCGAACCGGACAACGTCGGCCCGGCACTCGCGCTCATGCGCGCGAAGGAGGTTCCCGAGAGCAGGATCCACCTGACCTACACCTGGATCCACGAATGCGACGAGCCGGTGCAGTGGGTGAAGGAGCACGAGCACGACTACGACGAGATCCTGATCTGGCACGGCAACGACCCGGCCGACCCGGACGATCTCGGCGCGGAGATCTACCTCGACGTCGAAGGCGTCCGGCACACGATCACCACGAGCGGCTCGGTCTACCTCCCCGCGGGCACCCGCCACTGCCCGCTCGGCTTCACCCGCGTCGACCGCCCGTTCCGGTTCAGCGCGCTGTCGCTGAACCCGACCTACGCGTCGGACGAGCACGCACCGGCGCGGTAGGGCGGCGTCGGGCCGGGTGCTGAAGGACGCCTTCAGTGCATTGGCCGCAATGAAGGACGCTTTCAGTGCATTGAGCGCACCGAAGGCGTCCTTCAGCCGCGCGCGGCCACGCCCTCCCGGGTGGCGTCCGCGGCCGCGCCGGGCTCGCATCCGCAGGTCACGCCGAGGCTGAGGGTGCCCTCCAGCACCACCGGCGCCGCCGGGCCGCCTCCGGCGAGCGTCTCGTCCAGTACGTCGAAGGCACGGTCCGCGAGGTCCGCCAGCGGGAGGCTGACGGTGGTGAGCGGGAAGCTCCCGAGCCGGGCTTCGCGGACGCCGTCGAAGCCCACGACCGCGAGGTCACCGGGCACCCGCAGGCCCAGGCTCGTCGCCGTGCGGATGGTCACGAGCGCCTGTTCGTCGGTCGTGGCGTAGACGGCCCGCGGCCTCGTGCCGCTCTCGAGCACCTGCCGTACCGCCCGTCCCGCCTCGACCCGGTCGAAGGCGGTCCGGACGAGCCTGCCCTCGGTGGACAGCCCCGCGTCCGCCATCGCCCGGCGCCAGCCGCCCTCGCGACCCTCCGCGGGCCCGGCCGCGAACTCCCCCGCCACGCAGCAGATGTCCCGATAGCCGTGTGAGAGCAGATGTTCGGTGGCGAGCTTCGCGCCGTGGAAGTCGTCGAAAGTGACACTCGGCGAGCCGGGAACGGCCCACTGCAGGTGGACCCGGACGGTTTCGTCCTCAGTGGACGCCTCCTCCCCGGTGGTCACGAAGATCCCGCGTGGCCGGAGCTCCGAGAACGTCTCGCCGTACTCGTCCGCGAGGGACGCGCTGTAACCGGTGTTGCCCAGCAGCGTGAGCAGACCGCGACGGCGTCCTTCCGCCTCGATGTGCCGCGAAAGCTCGCCGAAGAAGGCGTTCGCGGTGTCGGGCACCAGCAGGCCGACGAGGTTGGACCGGCCGCCGCTCAGCGCACCGGCGAGCGGATTGCGCCGGTAGCCGAGCAGGTGGATGGCCTCCTCCACCTTGACCCGCGTTTTCTCCGAAACCGCGCGCGGGCCGCCGTTGAGCACGTAGCTGACGACGGCGGTCGAAGTCCCCGCCAGCCGCCCGACGTCCAGCAGGGTCGGCTTGCGGGCAGGACGCCTGGTTCCCACGCGCACACCTCCTGTCACCGGGCCCCGGTGCCGGGGCCGCCCTCCCGGTCACCCTACGTGCCGAAAGCGCACGGCGGCACCGGCCACACTCGACGGTGCCATCCACCGGATCGCCACCGGAAACGACCGTCCGTCCTCTTAGGACAGACGCGCGCCGGTGTCCTACGGGGTCGAGCGCCCCAATGTGGCATTGGGTGCGCTGGACGCAGCGAATGTGGCGTTCGGTGCGTTGGACGCAGCGAACGCCACATTGGGGCGCTTCTCGCCGAGGGTGGTGTGCGCACGTCCCGAACGCGTCGTTCGGGACGCTCAACGTCCCCAACGCTCCGTTCGCGACGTGGGCTTCGGCCGGACCGGTGTCGCGAATGCGACATTCGCGACACCGCACACCGGCGACAGGCACCGCGGCGACATCTCGAACGCCACGTCGTGTCCTGAAGGGGCCCTTCGGGACGTTGAGTAGGGCTTCAAGGGAGCCTTCAGGACGGCACCTCGGTCGAAGCCCGCCCGGCACGAACGGAGCGTTCGGGGCGTGGCACCGGCCGTGCTAATCCGAGTCCGGGTCGGCGGCGGCCACGGCGGCTTTCGCGTCCAGCTCCCAGCCCCGCGCGTACGCCGCGGCGAACTCTTCGCCGCCCAGCGCGGTTTCGCCCCGGCCGGTGAGCTCGCGGACCCGCGGATCGGTCCGGTCGTGCGTGCCCCGCAGCCGGGCCGCGACGCCGAGCAGCACGGCCGAGGACCGGTACCGCCCACGCGCGTGGGCGAGCGCGGCCGCGTGCACCGCCACCGGGGACAGGACCGGCAGTTCCCGGGTGGCCAGCGCGGCCGCGTACGCCTCCCGCAGCGCCTTGTCCGCACCGGGCAGATCGTCCAGCGCGAGGCAAAGCGCGGCCCGCGCGCCGCGGGCCAGCGCGCGGACCTGGTCCGCGCGGGCCACGGTTTCGCCGCGCAGGCCCCGTTCGGCGTTGTCGAGCAGCTCCCCCGCCCGGTCCAGTTCGCCGAGCCGTACCCGGAAATCGGCCTCCCGCACGTCGATCAGGACCAGCATTTCCGCCGAGGACGCGAGCACCGCGCGTTCCCTGGCCGAGTCGATGATCGTCCTCGTCTGCTCGGTGTCACCGCGCCGCAGGTGCACGTCGATCCAGCGCAGGTCGTTGTAGAGCTGGTCGCCGAGGCTGAGCGCGCCGAACCGGCCCGCCAGCGTCCTGGCCTCGCGCAGATCGGCCAGCGCGCCGTCGAGATCGTCGTACCGCCGCAGCCGGGCCCGCGTCGCCAGCATGGCGGCCTCGCCCCACCGGTCACCGACCTGCCGGAAGCGGGCCAGCGCCGTCGTCACGTGGGCACGCGTCCGGTCGAGCGCGCCCGCGTTCTCGGCGATCTCGGCCAGGAACAGGTGCGCCAGCCCCGACAACCACCGGTCGTCGCCGTCGGCCAGGCGGCCGAAGGCCGCGAGCGCGGCCGGTTCGTCCTGCAGGAAGAGCAGCATCGGGCCGAACACGCGGTGGTGACCGGGCAGCGTCCGCCGGGTGGGCAGCCGATCGGCCAGCGCGCGCATCTCCGCCCGGTCGGCCGCGGCCTCCCCGGCGGTGAGCCCCGACAGCACGTCCGCCCTGGCGAGCAGCTGGATGGCCCTGGCGCAGTCCCGCTCGGGTGTCGGCGGCGCGTCGTCCCGCACCGCCAGCGCCTCGCCCAGCCAGTAGGCGGCGTCGGCGTCGAGGCCGAACATCTGCCAGTACCAGGTCAGGCTCAGCGCGAGGGCGAGCGCGCCGGGCGCGTCGCGAGTGACGCACCGATGCCGCAGGGCGGCGAGCGTGTTGTCGTACTCGGCGCCGATGACCTTCATGGCGCCCAGCTGGCCGGGACCGCGCAGTTCGGGATCGTGCCGGGCCATCAGCCCGGTGAAGTACGCGGCGGCCAGGTCGCGTACCGCGCCGAGGTCCCCGGCGGCGGTCAGGCGGTCGGCGCCGTACTCGCGGAGGGTTTCGAGCATGCGGTAGCGCCCGGTGCCGGGCGCGAGCTGGAGCAGTGACCGGTCGACGAGGGCGGCGAGCAGGTCGGGGATTTCGGCGGTGGGCACGGCGGTACCGGCGCAGACGGCGGTGGCAGAGGCGAAGGTGACGCCGCCGGGCAGGACCGAAACGCGCTCCGCGACGACGCGCTCGTGCTCGTCGAGCAGCTCCCAGCTCCAGGCGATGACCGCGCGCAGCGTGCGGTGCCGGGGCGGCGCGGTGCGGCTGCCGGTGGTGAGCAGCCGGAACCGGTCGGAAAGCCCGTCGGCCAGATCGGGCAGGGCCAGCGTCCGCAGCCGGGCGGCGGCCAGTTCGAGCGCCAGCGGCATGCCGTCCAGGCCACGCACCACGCGCACGATGTCGGGCAGCGTGGCCTCGTCGACCTCGAAACCGGGCCGCACGGCGGCGGCCCGCTCGGTGAACAGGCGCACCGAAGCCGTGTGCCCGGCCTGGTCGACGTCGTCGTCCGGGCCGGGCAGCGCAAGCGGGGCCAGCGGCAGGAGCGCTTCGCCGTCGACAGCGAGGGGTTCGCGGCTGGTGGCGAGCACGCGGACCCCGGGACAGCGCGGCAGCAGCGCCGCGACCAGGTGGGCCACCGCGTCGATCAGGTGCTCGCAGTTGTCGAGCAGCAGCAGGCATTCCCGGCCGCGGAGCTCGCCGACGAGGACGTCCAGTTCGTCGCCGTCGGCGCGCTTGCGGGTGCCGGGCATCGCGCCGCCCCGCAGCCCGGTCCCGGCGAGCACGGCCGTGGCGATCTTCGCGGGCGCGGTGACCGGCGCGAGGTCGACGAGCCAGACGCCGTCACGGTATTCGGGACGGTGACGGCGCGCGGCCTCCAGCGCGAGCCGGGTCTTCCCGGCGCCGCCGGGACCGAGGACGGTGACCAGGCGCCCGGCGGCGAGCCTGCCGCCGACGCGGGCGAGGTCCTCGTCGCGGCCGAGGAAACTGGTCAGCGGCGCGGGAAGGTTGGTCGGCGGGGTCCGGGCGGGCGGAGCGTCCGGCACGGGCGGGTCCTGGCGCAGCAGGCGCAGGTGCCGATCCCGCAGCGCGGTGCCGGGGTCGGCACCGAGGACGTCGGCCAGTGCCTCGCGGATCCGCTCGTGGACGGCCAGCGCCTCGGCCTCGCGCCCCCGCGCGGCGAGCGCGTCCATCAACAGCGCGGCCGCCCGCTCGTGGACCGGATGCTCGGCCAGCAGCCCGGTCAGCCGGGTGGCGGCCGCCTCCGCCCGGTCCAGCGCCAGCTCGGCCTCGGCGAGGTCGGTGACCGCCTCGACCGACAGCCGCGCCAGCCGGGTCGCGACGGCGGGCGCGACGGCCGCGATGATCACCGGTTCGGTGCCGGGACGGTCGCCCCACAGCGCCACGGCCTCGGCGAGCACCGCGCCCGCCGCCTCCGGCGCACCGGACCGCAGTTTTTCCCGGCCGGTCGCGGTGAGCCGTTCGAAGCGCAGCGCGTCCACGTCGGCCGCGTCCACCGCCAGCCGGTAGCCGCCCGCGACCTGCGTGAGCACGCCAGGAGCCGGGGCGAGGGCGCGACGCAGCCGGGAGACGAGCGTCTGCAGCGAGGACGCGGGACCGGCCGGCGGCTCCTCGGCCCAGATCGCGTCGACCAGCACGCCCGGCTCGACCGCGCGGCCACCGGCGAGCGCCAGCCGGACGAGCAGGCTTCGCAGCCGCGCGCCCGGCACGGGCAGCACGGCGTCACCGCGAACCACCTGAAACGCGCCGAGCAGCGTGACACGAAGCCGCGCATCCTCGTCCATTCCCCGATTTTCGCGCGTCCGCCCACCCGAACCCACCTCAGGGTCGCGATGACAGCGCCGTGTTTGTCGCCTGTCAGCGGCACGCCCCAGTCTTTCGCCCAGCACAAGACGATCTCAGGAGGAGACCTTGACCGACACCCAGCCCGGAACGAGCCTGACTTCGGACCCACGACGGCGCGGCGCGGGCGCCGCGCTCATTGCCGGCGGGGGCGTCTTCTTCGCCGCCGAGTTCGTCGCCGCGGCGGCGTGGACGGACCCGCCCTACAGCTACACCTACCACTTCGTCAGCGATCTCGGCGTGCGCGGACCGTCGACCGCGTTCGGGCAGTTCATGTACTCGCCGCTCGCGTGGGTGATGAACAGCGGCTTCTTCCTGTTCGGGTTCCTCGCGCTGGTCGGCGTCGTCCTGCTGCGGGGACTCGCGGGCCCGCGCCGCTGGGCGACGGTCGCGACGGCGGTGCTGCTGGCGATCGGCGGCGCCCTGGTGGCGTTGTTCCCGGGATCCGGTGAGGCATTCGAAAACGGCACGGCCGCTTTCCACGGATTGGGTGCCTTCGTGGGATTCACCGCGGGCAACGTGCTCGTCATCCTTCTCGGCGGGGCACATCGGCTTCTCGGCGTCCCGCGCGGGCTGGGCCGGGCGCTGGTGCGGCTCGGGATACTCGGGTTCGCGTCACTGGTGGTCTTCGGCGCCATCCTGGTGTCCGGGGCCGACGTCCTCATCGGCCTTTTCGAACGCGGCGTCCTGTATCCGTTCCTGGCCGGCTTCGTCGTCTTGGGAGTGGCGCTGGGAAAGCGCTCTCCGGCACGTAACGACCTTCCGGCCTGATCACCGGGTTGCCGCACGGTTCCCGTAGGTGTGCGGGCCCAAGGACGCTCTGGAGCCGCGGAACGGGTCGAAGTACCGTGGCGTTTACACTACAACCGGCGGCTCCGTGGCCGGCTCGAACAGTTTCCCCGTTGTTTTTGCCTCTCGCGGCACGAAGAAGGTCAGAATGGATCGTCGGCAGAGGCCGGGAGGGTCAATGGTGAACCAAGCCCGCTTGGTAGTGGATGCGGTCGTGCTCGCGGGTCTGACCATCGCAGCGTGGTGGCTGTGGATGGGATGGGACACCACCTATCAGGTCGATGCCGTCACAGGGGCACGCACCGGTCCCTACGAACCGTGGCAAGTCGTTGGCTGCGTGCTGTGCCTGGTCGTCCTCGCCGTAGTCGGAGCGATCAGGCTGCCTCGGTGGGTTGTCGTGCTGGTCATGTCCGTGGCGTTCACGGTGGCGTGGTCGATGACCGCGATCGCTACGGCCACCGGCCCGCTGTGGGGCGTGGGGGCGCTGATGGTCTTCGTCGGGATGGTGGCCGGCTCGTGTGTGGTCGTGGCCGTTGTCAGGAAAGTCCGTGGCGATGGGAAAGCGCTCTCCGGCACGTAACGGCCTTCCGGCCTGATCACCGGGGTGCTGCACGGTTCTCGCGGTAGGCCAGAATGCAGCGATGGCTTCCGCTGACCTGGACGACACGCCGGACCGGCCCGCCGACGCCGAGCCGGATCCCTCGGCGGCACGGGTGATCGGCGGGCGGTACCGGCTGGGCAGGCTGCTCGGGCGCGGCTCGATGGGCACGGTGTGGGCGGCCCACGACGAACTGCTGCGGCGGGACGTCGCGGTCAAGGAGGTCCTGCTGCCGCCGGGGATGCCCGCCGGCGCCGCCCACGAGCAGCGGGAACGGGCCATGCGGGAGGCGCGCGCGATCGCCGCGCTGTCGCATCCGAACGTGGTGACCGTGCACGACGTCGTCCGTGAGGGCGACGATCCGTTCGTGGTGATGGAACTGGTCGCCTCGGTCAGCCTGGCCAAGCTGATCGCCGAGCACGGGCCGCTGGACCAGCCGAGGGCCGCCGCGGTCGCGGACGCGGTGGCCGCGGCGCTGCAGGCCGCCCACCGGCGCGGCATCACCCACCGCGACGTGAAGCCGGGCAACGTGCTGCTCGGCGAGGACGGGCTGGTCAAGCTCACCGACTTCGGCCTGGCCCGCAGCGTCTCCGAGGTCACCCTGACCCACGCCGGGCTGATGCTGGGCACGCCCGCCTACATCGCCCCGGAGCTGGCCAGCGGCAGTCCCACCACCCCGGCCGCGGACCTGTGGGAGCTCGGCGCGACGCTGTTCGCCGCGGTGGCGGGCCGTCCGCCCTACAACGTGAACCACGACCCGCTGGCCACCGTGCACGAGGTCGTGCACGGCGACGTGCCGAGCCCGGCGGGGGCCGGACCGCTGAGCGCGGTCATCGCCGGGCTGATGGTCAAGGATCCCGCCGCGCGGATGCCGCTGGCCGAGGTCCGCAGGCTGGTGCGTCCCGTGCTGCCCGACCCCGGCGTGCCGCTCTGGGACGTCCCGGAGGTCACCGGCGAAGCCCGGGAAAGCCGGACGCTCCCCCGCGAGGTCCCGTGGGGTGCGGCACCCGCCTCCGCCGGAGAGGCCGCGCCGGCGGACGACGGGGCCCCGCTGGCATCGGCTCCCGGGCCGCTGCCGTTCGCCTCCGGCGGTGAAGCCACTCCGCCGAACGAGCCCGCCGCGCTGGCCTCCACCCCCGGATCGTTGCCGTTCGCGGCCACGAGCGTCGCCGCCGCCCCGAAATCCCGCGACCGTTCTCGCGGCCGGGTGCTCGGGGTGGCCGCCGCCGCGCTGGTGGTCGTGGCGGCGGCCGTCGGCGGGATCTTCGTCTTCCGGCTGCCCGGCGAGAACCCGCCCGCCCCGGCGGCTCCGGCGGTCCCGGCGCCCAGCAGCGCGCCGGTACCGGCGCCGAGGGCCGACCTGGTCGAGCACACCGGCACGATGCGGGTGGGCGAGGGCGGACCGGGCACGCCCTTCACCATCACGGTCCCCCGTACCTGGGTCGAGTTCGCCGATCCCCACGCCGGCAAGGGCCCGCCGCCCGAGGGCATCGTCAACTACGTCGCGCCGGACGGCCGAGGGGAGATCCGGGTCGAGCGCATGGTCGGCTTCTACGACTACCAGCGCGGCACCGAGGACTTCGTCGACCGGCTGCTGACCCTGCCCGGCGTGATACGCAAGGGATCCCAGGTGACCACGCTGGCCCCACAGCCACCGTCCACAATGGACGTGTTCCACCGCAACCGTGAACTCGGCCCCGGACCCGCCAGCAGCACCAAGCTCCGCGCGCTGCCGCACGGCCGGGACCTGTGGACGGTGGCGGTCAAGGTCCCCCTCGACCAGGAGGCGAACCTGCGCCCGCTGTTCGCCCGCGTCATCGCCGCCTTCAAGCCGTCCGCCTGAAACCCGCTCCGGTGACGAGCGCGCGCAACTGCTCGGCGTGCGCGCGGGCCACGACCTCGCCGACGTGTGGGGCGCAGCCGGCGACCGGTCCGCCGGGAGACCAGGCCAGCACGAGTGCCGAGCGCACCGCCGGGCAGCGCAGCGGCCGGTAGGCGGTGTCCGGCATCGGCGTCGCCGGCGGGGTGGTCACGGTCGGCAGGCCCGCGCCGTGGCCGAGGCAGAGCGCGGCCCATTCGCTTGTCGCGTACCAGAACCGCGGATCGGCACCGGCGTCGGCGCAGGCCGCGAGCAGCGCGCCCGTCAGTGGCTGGACGGTCTGGTCGAGCAGCACGCAGCGGTGCCCGGACAACGCGGACGGCGGCACCGAGTCCGGGGTGCCGAGCTCGTGCCCGCGCGGGATGCCGACGACGAGCGGCTCGACGCCCAGCGTCACCCAGGCGATCGCGGCGGGCAGCGCCGCCGCGGCGGCCGTGTCGACGGTGTCGTCGTCGGTGACCAGCCGCAGCATGACGAGGTCCAGTTCGTCGCGCGTCACCGCCCCGGCCAGATCCGCGCCCGGTTCCCCGGCCAGTACCGACAGTTCGGCGCCGGGCCGCGCCGAGGCGATCTCGCGGACGAGCCGGGGCAGGATCGGGGTCGCCACCGCCCCGATCCGGATCCGGTCCGGCGGGGCCGGGCCACCCGCCCGCGCGGCGGCCAGCATCCGGTCGAACTGCGGCAGCACCACCGCCGCGTGCTCGAGCAGCACTTCGCCCGCTTCGGTGAACGTCGTCCCCGCCGGGCCCTCGGTCAGCAGTTCGGCGCCCACCATGCGTTCCAGCCGGTGGATCCGCACCGCGAGCTTCGCCGGGGTGGTGCCGAGCGTCGCGGCGGCCGCCGCGACGCTCCCGGCCTCGGCGACGGTGGTGAGGATCCGCAGCTGCCGCAGCTCGATGTCCACCCCGGCCCCGGCGCGGCTCAGTTCGTGCGCGCGGCGAGCCGCGACAGCTGCGCGGGGAGCACGCGCCGGCCGGTACGCGGGCCCCGGCCATCCCGGTAGCTGTCGGTGATCACCCCGGCCAGCAGCTCGGCCCGCGCCGCGATCGGGCTGTCCTCGCGGTAGAGCAGGAAGTGACTGGTCCGCATCAGCAGGTCCGAGATCGGCCGGTGCACCACGCCGGGCGCGAGCGGGCGCAGGGTCTGGATGAGCGTGACGTCGCCCTGGTAGCGGACGATCTCGTCGCGGGGCCCGGAAACCGAGACGTGGTGCGCGATGAGCGGGGAGAATCCGAAGGGATGACAGACCCGCGCGAGGAACTCTCGGCAGCGGTCGGGTCCCGTCGACGAGATCCACCGCTCGTGCTCCAGCTCGGCGAGCCCGACCGAATGCCGCGACGCGAGGGGATGCCAGTCGGGGAGCATCACGAGCAGCGGGTCGTCGGCGAGGTCGATCCGCGCGGTGTTCGCCGGAAGGGTCACTTCGCACTGTTCGGACAGGACGGCGAGGTCGAGTTCGCCGCGCTCGAACCAGTCGAGGATCTCGGCGGTGGACTCGGCGGTCCTGATCTCGGCCTGGTCGCCGGTGCCGGTGACCTCCAGCGCGTCCAGCAGGGACCCGGCCAGCGCGGTCGCCGACCAGCCGACCCGCAGTGCCCTGGCGCGCTGGGCACTCCGCTGCGTCAGCTCGGCGCCGAGCCGCGCGGTGCGCGCGAGGATCCCGTCCGCGTAGTCGAGGATGAGCCGCCCGAACGGGGTGGGCCGGACACCGGTGCGGTCGCGTTCGAACAGCGCCTGGCCGAGCAGCTCCTCGATCCTCCGCAGTTCGCGGCTGAGCGCGGGCTGCGGCAGGACCAGCTGGGCGGCGGCGCGGTTGAGGCTGCCCGCTTTCGCGACAGCCTGGAGGTGGCGCAAATGCTTGAGTTCCAGCTCCACGACCGATCACGGTAGGACGCTCCCGCGTGCGGGTGCACCGGCAAAAGTGTGATCGATACCCGACCAAAGTAGGAAGTCCTCTTTCCGAAGTCCGGGACCCGGGAGAACGCGAAGGCATAACCCCCCGGCATTAGCCGTCCCGGGCCGGTCTCGGCGACAGTAAGCGCATCCACTCACCGCCGGCGGAAACCAGGGAAACCGGACCGCGAAAGGTGGAAACCTCTCATGTTCGAAGCGAGTCCCCTGTCTTCCGGCTGTGCCCGGCTCTTTCCGGGCACACCACACGCCTGTGTCGGGGTGAGCCCGTTCAACGGCTACTTCACCGCAGAACGGCTGATCCGGCTCGCCGCGTGGACGGCGGAAAACTTCGCCGAGTTCCATTTCTTCGTCCCGGACGAGGTCACCGCCTACACCCTCGAGGCGCTCGGCTATTCCCCGGCGCGGGCCAAACAGAAAGCGCATCGCCAGTCCTGTCACGTGCACAACAAGATCACCAGCGCGCTGACCACGCTCGGCCTGCCCGATCCGGCGAGCCGGATCCTCGGCATGGCCCGGCTGCGGGAGATGCTCGCCTACCGCCGTCTCGCGCACGAGGCGGAGAAGCACTTCGAAACCGATCCCGCTTTCCGTTCCGCCTGCCACGACGCCTCGACCTGGGTGCTCCAGGGAAAAATGGGCGACGTACCGAACGAGGGACGGCTCGGGCTCGCGGTCCGCTACTTTCTCGCCGAACTACCGTTGTTCGCGGCCTCGGGACTGATCACCGGGAACAGCGGCTCGATGTTCGTCTACCACCAGCGAGTGCCCTTTCTGCAAAGATTCTTCGACGGCGAATTCGCTTTCCGGCCACAGCCGGAGCAGGGGTTCCTGGTCGTGCGCGAACCGGTGCTGGAAGCGGCGGGCCGATGACCGGCCGCCACGACGACTACTCGCTGACCCAGGTCCCGCGCCACGCCCGCCGGTCGTGGCCCTCGGTCGCGGTGCAGCGCTTCGGCCAGGTCTCCTCCTTCCAGCAGTTCATCGTCGGCGCGATCCTCGGCTACGGCATGACCTTCTGGCAGGCGGTGCTGGCGATCACGATCGGCTCGGTGCTGCTGGAGATCATCACCATCCTGCTCGGCGTCGCCGGGGTCCGCGAAGGACTGTCGACCTCGGTCCTCGCCCGCTGGGCCGGGTTCGGCCGCAAGGGATCCGCGCTCGTCGGCCTGCTCGTGGCGTTGAGCCTCGCGGGCTGGTTCGGGGTGCAGAACGGCGTGTTCGCGCACGGCATGCATGCGCTCGGCGGCGGCGTGCCCGAGTGGGCGTGGGCGGTGCTCGGCGGCGTCGTGATCACCGCCATCACCGTGTACGGATTCCGCATCATGGCCTGGGTCGGTTACCTGACCGTGCCCGCCTTCCTCGCGCTGGCCGGCTACTCCATTGTGGACACTCTGAGCACGCATCCGCTCGGGTCGCTGGTGTCCGGCCCGCCGCCGGGCCCGCCGCTTTCGCTCGGCGCGGCGACCACGCTGGTGTCCGGGGCGTTCATCCTCGGCGCGCTGATGACCCCGGACATGACCCGGTTCAACCGCACGCCGGGCGACGTGGTCAAGCAGACCCTGCTCGGCGTCACGCTCGGCGAGTACCTCATCGGGCTGATCGGGGTGCTGCTGGCGCACGCCACCGCCTCGCCCGACATCGTCGGCATCGTGACGTCCTCCTCGGGTGTGCTCGGCACCCTGGTGCTCGCCACCGCGATCCTCAAGATCAACGACTGGAACCTCTACTCGTCGTCGCTGGGCCTGGTCAACGTCGTCGACGTGCTGTTCGGCCGCCGGGTCGGCAGGGTACGCGTGGTGCTGGTGCTGGGCGCGCTCGGCACCGCGGCCTCCGCGTTCGGGATCGCCGACGACTTCACCGGCTTCCTGACCGCGGTCGGTGTGCTCACCCCGCCGGTCGCCGGGGTGCTCATCGCGGAGTACTTCGTGGTGCGCCGCTGCCGTCCGGTCCTCGACGCCCTGCGCGAGCACGGGACGGCGCCGGGCCCGCACCGGGACTGGGTGCCCTCCGCGCTGGTCAGCTGGGCGCTCGGCACGGCGTGCGCGATCTTCTTCGACTTCGGGATCCCCGCGATCAACTCGGTGATCGTGGCCTTCGCCGCTTACCTCGTGGCGAGCCGGATCTTCCCGGCCCGCCATCGGACACAGGAAGGAACGATCATGCTGCCACTGATCGGGCGCGAAGAGCTCAAACGCGCGATGGACGAGGACGCGGTGATCGTGGTCGACACGATGCCCGTCGCCTACTACGAGCGGGAACACCTGCCCGGCGCGCGCAACATCCCGGGTTTCCCGTACGAACGGGCGGCGGAATTCACCGACGCGCACGCGCCGGACGTGGTCCCGGACAAGACCGCCACGATCGTCGTGTACTGCGCCAACACCCCTTGCCGCAACAGCGAATTCGTCGGCACCCGGCTCGTCGAACTCGGGTACGCCGACGTCCGCAAGTACCGCGAGGGCATCGAGGACTGGGTGGCCGCCGGGCACCCGACCGAGTCCGGCACCCCGGAAAACGCCCGTCCCGCACCGATTTCCGGTAACCACACCGAATGAGAAGGAGAAGGAAGATGGGAACGAGAATATCCGTGCTCGCGGCCGCCGTCGCGATGGCCGCGGCGTTGCTGGGCGGCTCCTCGATGTCGTCCGCGTCCGCCGCGGAGCCGACGGCGATGTCCACACAGGACGAAACCGTCATCGACGTCACCTCGGACAACTACGACCAGGTCATGGAGATGTCCAAGACCAAGCCGGTGGTGCTCGACTTCTACGCCACCTGGTGCGGCCCGTGCAAGCAGATGGCCCCGTACCTGGAGAAGTACCACAAGGCCGACAACGGCAAGTGGATCTGGGCGAAGGTCGACGTGAGCAACAGCGGGCAGAACAAGGACATCGCGGACAAGTACAGCATCGAGTACATCCCGACGCTGATCGACATCCGCGACGGTCAGGAGAAGGGCAGCAGGGTCGTCGGGTTCGACACCGGCAGCGGCCCCAGCGACCTGCGCACCTGGTTGAACGGTCTCTGACGTGTCCGCCGCCGGGGCTGCTCCGGCACCGGCGGCGATCCGTCCCTCTCCGCGAAGGAATCCCATGAAACGCAAGTCGAGGACCGCCGCGCTGGCGGCCTGTT
This sequence comes from Amycolatopsis samaneae, assembly GCF_039541975.1. Lineage (NCBI taxonomy): Bacteria > Bacillati > Actinomycetota > Actinomycetes > Pseudonocardiales > Pseudonocardiaceae > Amycolatopsis > Amycolatopsis samaneae. The sequence continues at coordinate 98,201 of NZ_BAABHG010000003.1, read as the reverse complement.
TCGCCGTGGTGGCCGGGGTGCTGCCCGCCACCGCGGCGGCCGCGGCCCCCGTCGGCGCCACGTCGGTGTACATCGTGCGCCTGAAGCCGATGACGGCGGACAAGGACAAGGTCACCGCCGCCGCGAACACGATGATCACCAAGTACGGCGGCAAGCTCCGCCGCGTCTACTACTCAGTCTCGCAGGCGTTCTCCGCCGAGCTGACCGAGGACCAGCACACGAAGTACCTCACCGACGCCGCGGTCAGCACCGTCGGCGCCAACCAGACCTACACCGCGGCGGGCACCCAGACCGACCCGCCGTCCTGGGGACAGGACCGCGTCGACCAGCCCGCGCTCCCGCTCGATCACCGCTTCACCTACCCGAACACGGCCCCGAACGTCCACGTCTACGTGCTCGACACCGGTGTCCGCACGAGTCACCGCGACTTCGGCGGTCGCGCGCACGCGGCGTTCGACGCGGTCGAGCCCGGCGCGAACCGCAGTGGCACCGACTGCAACGGGCACGGGACGCGGGTCGCGGCCACCATCGGCGGCCGGCACTTCGGCGTCGCGAAGGAGGCGTCGATCGAGTCGGTGCGCACGCTCGGCTGCGACGGAACCGGGACCTCCGAACAGATCCTGACCGCGCTGGACTGGGTGAACCTCAACGCCAAGCGGCCCGCCCTGCTCAACCTCAGCTTCGCCGGGCCCGGCGGCACGGTCGTCGACATCCAGCTCTACAAGATGACCCAGCTCGGGCTGGCCTACACCACGGCGGCGGGCAACGGCGAAAACGGCAAGGGCACCGACGCCTGCCAGGTCACCCCGGCCCGGCAGACCACCGGGATCACCGTGGGCGCGACGGACTCCGCCGATCACCGGGTGCCGTCGTCGAACTTCGGCAGCTGCGTGGACCTCTACGCGCCGGGCAAGGACATCCGGACCGCCGACAGCCGCAGCGACACCGCCTGCGCCACGGTGTCGGGCACCTCGATCGCCTCGGCCGAGGCGGCCGGTGTCGCCGCGATGTACCTGTCCGCGCATCCCGAGGCCACCCCGGACGCGCTCACCACGGCACTGACCTCCGCCGCGACGAAGGACAAGATCACCGATCCCGGCGCCGACTCGCACAACCTGCTGCTCCACACGGCATAGGACACGCGGCCGGGCGGCCGCCACGAGGAACTGGATCCGATCATGAACCTCGCCGCGCCACCCGGCCGCACCACCGGGCTCCCGCTCGGCGCGCTCCTCGCGCTGGCCACCTCGGTGTTCCTCGGCTGCCTGACCGAGGTCGTGCCCGCCGGGATCCTGCTCCCGGCCTCGGCCGGCCTCGGTGTCTCCCCCGCGGCCACCGGGCAGCTCGTGACGGTGTACGCGATCACCACCGCGCTCACCGCGGTACCGCTGACCGCGGCCACCGCCCGGGTGCCCCGCAGGACGCTCCTGCTCGTGCTCGTCGCCGGATTCGTGGTGACCAACGGGGTGATCGCGGTGTCCCCGTGGTTCGCGCTCGTCCTGGCGGCGCGGATCGTCTCCGGCGCGATCACCGGCGTGCTGTGGTCGCTCGTCGCGAACTACGCGATGCGGCTCGTGCCCGTGGAGCGGTCGGGCCGCGCGCTGGCCGTCGCGATGGCGGGCACCCCGGTGGGTTTCGCGCTCGGGGTACCCGCCGGGGCGGCGCTCGGCGCGTTCCTCGGCTGGCGCTGGGTGTTCGTCGTCATGGGGCTGATCGCCCTGCCGCTGCTGCGGTGGATCTGGCTGGCCGTCCCGCCGCTGCCGGGCGAACCGGCCGGTGACCGGCCGCGGCTCCGGACCGTCCTGCGGACACCCGGGCTGCGCCCGCTGCTGGTACTGGTGATCGCGTTTTCCTTGGGACACAACATCTTCTACACCTACCTCGGCCCGTTCTACGCCGAGCGCGGGCATCCGGGACTGCTCAGCACCGGGCTGCTGCTGTTCGGGCTGGCCACGGTGGCCGGGCTGTGGCTGGTCGGGCTGGTGCTCGACCGGTACCCGCGTGCCGTGCTGCTGGGCTGCGCCGCGACCGGCGCGACCGCCATCGTCGTGCTCGCCCTCGGCGGCCACGACACCGTCGTGCTACTCGTGGCCGGTGCGTTGTGGGGACTCGCCTTCGGCGGCGCGCCGACGTCGTTCCAGGCGGTCACCGCCCGGCTCGCCGGGCGCCGCGCCGACACCGCGCAGTCGCTCACCATCGCGAGCTGGAACGGCGCGGTGGCCGGTGGGGCGCTGACCGGCGGGATCGTGCTCGACACGGTGGCGGCGGCCCTGCCATGGGCCGCCGCCACCCTGCTGCTCGTGCCGATCCTGCTCGCCGGTCCGGTCACCTCCAGCGGAAGTGATCCGGCCCGTTCTCGGCGATGATCCGGCTCACCTCGGCTCGCAGGGGTGACGCCGGGGCCGGTCGGGCACCTGCCTTGTCAGGCGGGACGTCCGGTCGCGGCCGTCCCGGGCAGAACGCCCGGGAATCGGGCAGTACGCCGTGGACGAAGTAGGCGTCGATCTGCCGGGTGACGCACTCGTTACGGCTGTAGAGGCCGTGGGTGCCTTCGTCGGCGACCGAGATGAGGTTGTCGCCGAGCCTGGCGGCCATGGCCGGGCCACCGTCGTACTGGGTGTTCGCGTCGTACTCGGCCTGCACCACCACACCGATGGGATAGCCGTGGCGGCGGAGCGGGACCAGTGGTTCGGGCGGGGTGAACGAGCGGAAGGTGCATTCGGTCGGCTGGACCGCGATCGCACCCAAACCGTAAGGGTACTTTTCGCGGAAGACCCGCATCCGGTCGTAGTAGGTGTTCAGCTCGCGCGGCCAGTCGGCCTCGCAGGTGATCGCCTGGAACGCGCCCTCGTAGGTGGGCGGGATGACCTGACCCGCCAGCTGTCCCACCGCCGCGTCGGTATCGGCGTCCAGCCGGGCACCGGTCGCGGCGCGAAGCTGGTTGACCACCTTGGCGAACACGTCCCAGAGCGGACGTGTTCGGGGGACCCCGCCGAGCAGGAGGTCGAAAAAGTTGCGGTCCAGGGCGAATTCGGGAAAGCCGGGCGGCGGATTCTTGATGGGGGTCGGTTTCGCGGCGAGCTTGAGCCCCAGCTCGTCGAGTGCCGTGGTGACCGCGGCTACCGTGCTGCCCAGGTGGTAGGTCCGGTCGCGCTCGGCGATCCAGGCCACCCACGCGTCGACGTTCTGCCGCCACGCGACCGCCTGCTGGGCGAACTGCTCGTAGTAGAGCCATTCCGGGTGCATCGAGGAGTCGAGCACGCTGCGGTCGAGGTGCGCCGGGAACAGGCTGCCGTAGACCGCGCCGAGGTAGGTGCCGTAGGAGAAGCCCAGATAGTTGATCTTCTTCTCCCCGAGCACACCGCGGACGACGTCCAGGTCACGGGCGGTGTTGGCGGTGCTGATGAACGGCCGGATGCCCCCGCCCGCACGCTTGCAGCCCAGCTCGAGCAGTTGCGCGTGCGCCGAGACGTCCGCGAACTCCTCGTCGGTGGGACGGGTGTGCAGGAGGAAGGACCGCGGATAGTCGCACCGCAGCCGGGTGGACCTGCCGACCCCCCGCGGGTCGAAGCCGATCAGGTCGTAGCTGCCCGCGATCGCGTTGTTCGCGAACGCCAGCGGGAGATCCAAACCGTCGCCGCCGGGACCGCCGGGGTTCAGCAGCAGCACGCCCCGCCGCGCGTTCGGGTCCTTCGCCTTCAACCTGCTGATCGCGACGTTCAGGCGGCCCGCGCCCGGGTGCCGGTAGTCGAGCGGCACCGTGATCGTGGCGCAGTCCATTTTCTCCCAGGGGATCTTGCTCCCCGGCGGGTCCGTCGCCGGATCGGGCCGGCACGTCGCCCATCCGGGCTGCTGGTGGTAGAAGCGGGACAGGTCACGCTCCGCGCCGGACGCGGGTGCCGCCGGGACCATGGTCAGGCCCAGCACGACCGCTCCGGCCAGGATTCCTGCTGTTCTTCGGGGTTTCCACGCACGCACGATCCAACCTCCGATCTCGTGAACCGAGTACCATCGAAAGATCATCGAAACGATTGCTGACAGGTCAGGCGAAACCGCCTGACACCAAGGAAACGCGCCGCGCAGGCTACCGGAGCACCCCCGGGACCCCTCCCGGCCCCAAGATCCGAAGTTCCTGATCCGGGGAGGCAACCCGGACCCGAGCTCCCGCGTACTTCCCTTGCAGGAACCGAAACAAGGGGAGATTTCGTGAAACTCAGATCCACGCTGCGCACCGGGGTCCTCGCTGTCGCGTCGCTGACCATGGCGACTTTGGCGGTGTCACCGGCGGACGCGGCGGATGCCGCTCCTGGGTGGCAGGTGAGCTACCTGGCCACCCCCGACGGATACCCGGACGCCGTCGGAGTGGTCCACGGCACCGACAGCCACGGCGGCTACGCGGGCACACTCAAGCTCGGCGACTCCGACCAGGTCGTCACCTGGAAGGACGGGCAGCCCACCGTTCACCCGCTTCCCACCGGCTGGTCGCGACCCAAGGTCGGCGGCGAAAACTGGGCGGGCACCGTCGTGGGCGAGGTGACCATCGGCAAGGGCCAGCAGGCGTTCATGCTGACCGAAGCGGGCTTCGAACTGCTTCCCTCGCCGGCGGGCTATCCCTACCTCGGCGCGACCGCGATCAACAATCGCGGTGACGTCGTGGCCTATGGCTTCGACACCAGGGGCACCGGGCAGTCCGTGCTGTGGCGGGCCGACGACCGGGCCCACCCCGAGGTGCTGACCTCGGCCGGGATCTTCTCCGGGGCCGCGGATATCGACGACGACGGCACAGTACTGCTGAACAGGTACCCCGAAGCGATGCTGTGGAAGGACGGGGTGGTCCGGAAGCTCACCTCTCCCGAGCCGGGCGGCCTCACCCGAGGAGAAGCGATCCGCAACGGCGTCGTCGTCGGTATGCACCTCACCTACCAGACCTCGGCGAGGCAGGGCCTGCTCTGGCACGACACGGACGCCCCGACGCCGCTTCCCGGCGCCTTCACCGCGAACAAGATCAACCGATTCGGCCTGGTCGCCGGCCGGGCCACCAGCCAGACGGGCCCGCTCGGCACCTGGCTGGGCACACACCGGGTCGGTGACCTTCCGCTGCCCGAAGGCATGACGAACGTGGGCGATCCGGGAGCCCTCGGTGACGACGGCACTGTCGTGGGCACGGTCGGCAGCACCAGGCTCACGCTGGACGTCGGCCGTCCGGTGATCTGGCGCCCGCACCTGTGATGGCACGTACCTGAACCACCCCGGTTGGGCAGGGCCACGCGCCCCGCCCAACCGGGTTCCCTTGCGGCGTAAGGAATCCAGCTGCCTCACAGCGACGATTCACCGCCCACGCCCACACCCACGCCCGCTGAATCACGCGAGTTCGCCGTTCAATCACGCGAGTGCGCAGTTCAATCACGTGAGTTCGCCGTTCAATCACGCGAGTTCGCCCGGTGGGCTAGGACCAGTCGGCGCAGGACACGACGTCGAATCCCCGGCTGGGGAACACGGCGTCCATGAAGAACTCGTGCATCGCCGGATCGCCGTCGGCGCACCCGTCACGCAGCACGGTCACCCGGTAGCCGCGATCGGCCGCGTCGTAGCACGTCGCGGCCACCATCGCGCTCGTCGCGACCCCCGCGACCGCGATCGTGTCGACGCCTCCGGCGCGGAGCACGAGGTCGAGATCGGTACCGGCGAACGCGCTGGCCCGCCGTTTCAGCACGACGACGTCCTCGTCGGCGACCGGCAGCGTGACCTCGGTCCCGGCCGATCCCTCGTGGAAGGCGTCCCCGGCTTCGTGGAACGTCCGCATCATCGCGTTGCCCGGCGGCAGATCGGCCCCGTTGGCCCGCATGGCGAACCGCACGAACACCACGCGCGCACCGGCCGCGCGGGCACGCGGGAGCAGGGCGGTGAGCGGCGGCAGGACCTGCCTGGCGAACGGGTAACCGTCCATGATGCCACGCTGGAGGTCGCCGATGATCAGTGCGGTGGTCACGAAGGGGCTCCTCATCCGGTGATGCGCGCGATGTACCGGTGAAGCTACCCGTCACGCCCGGCCTCGCGCGGCGTTTTCCCCGCGCCCCATGCCATGCGCGCGGGTTGTGGCACGCGTCACGGAATGCCCGTCGATCTTCAGCGCTACACAGAGATAGCCATCGTTTCGCAGCCGAGGAGTGACATGTCCACCACCACCACGCCGGAAGAAGCAGGCACCCCGCTGGCCGTGCCCGCGCTCGACGACTTCGACTTCCCGCTCACCGACGGCGCCGCCTGCCGCATCGACGACCCGGACTGCGAAGCCTGCCAGTGACGCGGTGAGCACGGGCCGTCGCCGCCGCACGGAACCGCATGCGGACGGCGACGGCCCGTGCACCGGCGTCAGCCCCAGCCCAGCAGCCCCTCGTCGTCGATGACGACGCGGCTTTCGGGACGATCCGGTACCCGCCCGAGGGCGTGGTCGTCGAGGCGTTCCGCGACGTAGGCGAGCATCGTGGCCACATCGGCCCACTCGACCGCGTACACGCCCTCGCTGGCGTACCAGGCCATCACACAGCCGTGGTCCTTCCCCACCCGGAGATCGACGCAGAGCAGGCCGCCGTCGATGGCGCGGCAGACGGGAACCAGCGCGGTGCAGTAGGGGAACGCGACCTCGCCCGCCCGCTTGCGGTGTTCGCCGCCGGTTCCGCAGCATCCGGGATCGGGAAACTCCCGCTGTCTCAAGTATTCCTCGCGGGCCCGTGCGACGCCGAGTGGGATGTAGAAGCCGGGAATCACCGAACCCGCCCGGAAATCACGGTCGTCGTCGATCCCGTCCATGACCGTCCACCAGGCCACGAGGTCGGCGGGCAGCTCGCCGCCGACCGCCTGCCGGAGCGCGCGGAGGTGCCCAGCCGGCGCCGGGGGCCGGATCACCCGCGCGGTGGCGGGCGCGTGGTCCCGCAGCACGGCGACGATCCGCTGCCAGGTCCGGGACACTGGTTCGGTCACGAAAACCACCTTCCGGTACGGCGGTCGGCACGGAGCGCGACCAGCCGTCCCGACCGCGGCGCCCCGGCCCCGGCCCGCGCCCGATGGTGTCCGTCGAGCAGGCTCATGGGCTCGATCATGCCCGCATCCGGGTGCGGCGGGGCTGTCCGGCGGCGAGCAGGAAGCCCGTTCGCCCCCGTTCCGCCGGGACGAGCGGCTACCGTGGCCCCGTGCCACCAGCCACGCGCGCACTGACCGACCCGCTGCCCCGCCGTGCCCAGGCGCTGGTCGACGCCGTGCGGCGTACCGGTTCCGCCGAACTCAGGACGTCACTCGCCTGCGTCGCGGTGATCGGCGCGATCGGCGCGGCGTTCGTCGCGACCGCCGCCCTCGCCTATCTCTCGCCCAACCCCGCGGTGGGCCCCGCGCTGAGCTGGGTGCTGGCGGTTCCCGTGCTCGGCGTCTGCGGCTGGCTCGCCTGGCTCCTGCTCCCCCGCGCCCGAGTCATCCTCGGCCCGTCCGGGGTCACGATCCGCGGTACCCGGCACATTCCCTGGCAGGACATCGACCACTTCGCCCGCGAACACCGGAGCGGCCGGGCCACCTACGCCTTCGTGCGTGTCCACCTCAAACCCGTCCACCAGCCGGGAGTCCCGCTCGTGGTCGGCTCGACGGTGCCGGGACCCGCCCTGCCACTGTTGCTCTCCCCGAACGCCGACGAGCAGTGCGACGCGCTCAACCTGCTGCTGGGCGATCACCTCGGGCCTCCGGCGCCCTGACCGTCCGGCCGGCGCCGGGCGGGTGGCCGGTGACGCGTTTGAAGGCGCGGCTGAAGGCCGCCTGGGAGGTGTAGCCGAGGCGCCGGGCCACGGCCTCGATCGACAGGGTGTCCTGCGCCAGCCACTGGGTGGCGAGGAGCATCCGCAGTTCCGTGACGTAGCGAAGGGGCGGGACGCCGATCGTGGCCTGGAACCGTTCCGCGAAGACGGACCGGGAGATGGCGCACTCCGCCGCCAGCTCCGCCACGGTCCAGTCGCGGCCGGGCTGCCGGTGCAGGGCCAGGATGGCGCGGGCCAGCCGGGGATCACGCAACGCCGCCACCAGGCCGGAGGCGTTGTCGCAGCCGCATTCGACCCAGCCTCGCACGATCATGGCGGCCGCCACCTCGGCCAGCCGGGCGAGGACACCGGCGAAGCCCACGCGCGCGGAGCAGACTTCGCGGCGCATCGCGGCGAGGATCGGCATGAGCCCGGGATAGCGCTCCCCCTCGGCGTCGGCCGGCAGGAGACCGGGCAGGTGCCTGCCGAGGCCCCGCATGCCGCCGAGGTCGAACTCCATGAACCCGGTGAACAGGACGGTGCTGGGATCGGGATCGGTGCTCGGGCAGGTGTCCACCCCGCCCACCGCGTCGCCGAGGGAAACGACGTCGAAGCTCTCCACGTCCCGGACCGGCAGTCCCTCGCCGGAAAGCAGTTCGTGGGAGCCGCCGTGGGGCAGGAAAACCGCGTTGCCCGCCGAGAGTTCGTGCCGGGTGCCGTCCTCGGTACGCAGGACGGCGGAGCCGACGGCGACGAAGTGGAAGTAGGCGCGGCCGGGCTCGGCGGCGAAGCCGAGGCCGAACCGCGGACCGAGCTGGATCCGGCGGTACCGCACGCCGCGCAGCCGCATGCTGGTCAGCAGCTCGCTGATGAGCTCGGAGGACAGGGCGAAGCGTTTTTCTTCCGCCTCGTCCGGAGTTTCGGTCAAGTATTGCAGACGTTCTGTCATAGCTCATCCTGAAATTCGCACTTAGGCTTGACTTGACCTTGTCATGCGATTCAGGGGAAGTAAACAGTTGAACAGTGATGTGTGCGACACCGTTCCCGATATCGGCCCCGGCGGAGCGGCCGAAGTGGAAACGGTATCGCCCGAACCGGTTTCCGCGTCATGGGCGGCGGTCTTCTCCTTGGCGCTGGGTGTTTTCGGACTGCTGACGGCGGAATACCTGCCGGCCAGCCTGTTGACGCCGATGGCCGCCGAACTGGGCGTCTCGGAGGCCGTCGCCGGACAGGCGGTGACCGTCACGGCGGTGGCGGCGATGCTTTCCGGGTTGCTGACCGCGAGCCTGACCCGGCGGATCGACCGGCGGCTCGTGCTGCTCGGCTTCACCGTCCTGTTGATCGTCTCCAGCCTGCTGGTGGCCGTGGCCGCCAACACGCTGATGCTGTTGCTGATGCGGGTCCTGCTGGGTGTCGCGCTGGGCGGCTTCTGGAGCATGGCGGCGGCGGTGGCGATGCGCCTGGTGCCCGCGGCCCTCGTCCCGCGTGCGGTGTCGATCATCTTCAGCGGCATCGCGGTGGCGACCATCGTGGCGGTGCCGCTCGGCAGCTACCTCGGCGAACTGGCGGGCTGGCGCAGCACATTCCTCGCGGCGGCCGGGCTCGGGGTGCTCACGCTGGTGTTCCAGCTGTTCACGCTGCCCAGGATGCCACCCCGCGCCACGGCCAGGCTGGGCACGTTGTGGGAGGTGCTGCGACGCCCGGGTTTCGGGCTGGGAATTGCCGGAATGCTGCTTGTCCACATCGGACACTACGCATTGTTCACCTATATCCGTCCCGCACTGGAAAACGTGGTGAAGGTCGACGTCGACGAGCTGACACTGCTGTTGTTCGTCTTCGGCTTGGCGAATTTCGCGGGCACCCTGGCGGCGGGATGGCTTTTGACGAAGAGCCTGCGCCTGACCTTGGCACTGACGCCCGCGCTGATGGGCGTCGCGGCGCTGGCCGTGGCACTGGTCCCCGCCGGGAAGATCGGGTACGTGATCCTGGTGCTGCTCTGGGGCCTTGCCTTCGGCGGCGTGTCGGTGGCCTGGTCGAACTGGGCCACCCGCATGGTGCCCGACCAGGCGGAGAGCGCGGGCGGGCTCGTGGTGGTGGGTGTGCAGTCCGCCATCGCCGCCGGGGCCGCCGCGGGTGGCGCGCTGTTCGGGCTCGGCGGCGTCGTCACCGTGTTCACCGTCTCCGGCGTCGTGTTGCTCGCCTCCGCGCTGCTGATCGCGCTACGGGTCGCCGCACCCCACCACCAGTCGCGAACCTAGGAAACCTTCACCAGAGCGCGGCCGTGGGCGCCGGTGCGGCCAGGGCGGGAAACAGCGGAAGGACCTCCTCGGCGATCTCGGCGACGGCGTCGGCGGCGGGGCGCCTGCCGTGCTGCACCCCGAGCGCGGCGTGGTTGACGCCCTGGTCCCGCCAGCGGCCGAGCAGGTCGACGAGCCCGTGCCGCCCGGTCCGCAGGACGAATCCCCCGCGCAGCGGCGTCGGCGGATGACGCGGATCCTCGGCGAGGTCGAGCCATTCGTTGGTGACCACGGGTTTGAACGTCCCGCCGGGCACGAGCGCGCGCCAGGCGCCGATCTTGGCGCCGAGCGCGGCCGGCCCCTCCGGAGACGCGGTGTCACCCGGGTAGACCAGGCGGCCGTCGCCGTGCTCGGCGATCCACTCGTCGGTCTGCTGGCTGGAACCGGTGACCAGCAAGGGAATCGCACCCGCACGCGGCTTGGGCAACAGGTCGGCCTCGCCGGTCAGCGCGCCCAGCGGGGAGTCGATGCGGGGAAAGTCCTCCGCGAGCAGGCGCCGGATCATGCCGACGCTCTCGGCGAACCGCGGCCCGCGGTGCGCGCGGTCCACGCCGTAGGCGGGAAACTCCGACGCCCGATCCCCGGTGGCGATCCCGAGCACGAGCCTGCCGCCGGAAAGCCGGTCGAGGGAGGCCGCCTGCTTGGCCACGTCGATCGGATGCCGCAGGGTCACGACCACACTGCCCGTCGCCAGCGCGAGGTGCTCGGTGTGCGCGGCCAGCCACGCCAGGTAGGTCCACGGGTCATACACCTGCCCGACGTCGCCGAACCCCTTGTCGTGCAACGGGACGTCCCGGACCCACACCCCGGCGAACCCCGCCCGGTCGGCCGCGCGGACCACCTCGCCCTGGCCGCGCAGCCCGTCCAGCTCGCCGCGATAGGGCCACAACGGCAGGAACAGCCCCACGGTCAGCTCCCCGGGAGCGAACATCCGGGCGAACCCCGGGTGATCCGCGAACGGCCGGGCGGGCGATGCGACGGGCGTGGTGTCCACGAAGTCCTCCTCCTGACTGGAACGATCTATCCAGAACATATCCGATGGAACGATCGATCCGCTAGGGTTCGGTCATGGTGAAGGACGGAGCGACCGCCGAGGGGACCCGGGACCGGCTGGTCCGGGTGACCGCCGATCTCCTGCAACGCCAGGGCTACGAAGCGACCGGTGTGAAGGAGATCCTGGCCGCGGCCGGGGCGACCTCCAGCTCCCTCTACCACCACTTTCCCGGCGGCAAGGAGGATCTGGCCAGGGAAGCGCTCGCCTACGGCGCGGAGCAGTTCGCCGGGCTGCTGCGTGGCGCGCTCGCCCGCGCGGACACCCCGGAGACCGCGGTCGCGGCGTGCGCGCTGGACCTCGCCGAGGACCTCGCCGCGTCGGGCTGGTCGGACGGGTGTCCCGTCGCGGTCACCGCGCTGGAGAGCGTCGCGGGCTCACCGCAGCTTCGCGAGGCCTCGGCCCGGCTGTTCGAGCAGTGGCAGGAGATCATCGCCGACCGCCTGCGCGCGCTCGACGTTCCGGCCGCGGTCGCCGGCGAACTGGCGTCCACCGTGCTGTGCGCGCTCGAAGGCGCCGAACTGCTCAGCCGGGTCACCGCGGATCCCGCCCCGCTGCGCACCGCCGCCCGCCACCTGAGCACCCTCGTCGAGGTCAGCCGGTCCCCGGCACGTGGACGCTGATCGTCCTTTGTGGACAACAGGTGACTGTCGCGGCTCACAGCCAGCCCTGGGTTTCGGCGAGCCGGGCCGCTTCGGCGCGGGTGCGTGCCTGGGTCTTGCCGATCGCCGAGGACAGGTGATTGCGCACGGTACCCTCCGTCAGGCCCACGGTCCTGGCGATGTCCGCGACGGTACCGCCGTCGGCCGCGGCGCGGAGCACGTCGGCCTCCCGGTCGGTGAGCGGGCTGGCGCCGGTGGCGAGCGATTCCGCCGCGAGGGCGGGATCGACGAAGCGCAGTCCGGCGTGGACACGGCGGATCGCGTTCACGAGCTGCTCGGGCGGGGAGTCCTTGACCACGTAGCCCGCCGCGCCCGCCGACATCGCCCTGGACAGGTAGCCGGGCCTGCTGAAGGTGGTGCAGATGATCACGCGGCAGTCCGGCAGCGCGCGCCGCAGCTCGGCCGCGACGGAAAGCCCGTCGCGGCCGGGCATCTGCACGTCCAGGAGCGCGATGTCGGGGGCGGTCCGGCGCGCGGCGTCCAGCACCTCGGTGCCCGAACCCACCTCGGCGACCACCTCGAGGTCGGATTCGAGCCGCAGCATCGAAGCCAGCGCGCCGCGCACGAGCGCCTGGTCGTCGGCCAGCAGCACACGGATCATGTCGGACCTGCTCCGGTGGAGGGGACGTGGGGTTCCGGCCCGCGCGCGAGGACGCGGAAGCCACCGCCGGGGGCGGCGCCGTGGTCAAGGGTGCCCGACACCGCGGCCAGCCGCTCGGCGAGACCGGTCAGCCCGTGCCCCGCGATGGTCCCGGCCGGGACGGTGCCGTCGTCGGTGATCTCCACCCAGTCGCGGCCGAGCCGGACGCTGCAGCGCTCCGCGTCGGAGTGCCGCAGCACGTTGGTGACCGCTTCCCGGACCACGTACCCGAACACGCCGCGCAGTTCGGGCCGCACGTCGTCGGCCGCGGTGGGCAGCTCGGCCCGTACCCCGGCGGCGCGCAGCGCCACGCGGGCACCGGCGATCTCGGTGGCCAGCGACACCGTGCGGTAGTCCGACACGGTGGCCCGCACGTCGGAAAGCGCTTGCCGGGCAAGGGTTTCGAGCTCGCGGATCTCGGCGAGCGCCGGATCGGTGTCGCCCGAGGACTCCAGTATCCGGCGGGCCAGCCCCAGTTTGACGGTCATCGTCGAGAGGCTGTGCCCGAGGATGTCGTGGAGGTCCCTGGCGACCCGCTCCCGCTCCTGGCTCACCGCCAGCCGCCTGACCTGCTCACGCGCCACCCGCAGGTGACCGATCGTGAAGGTCAGCGCGAAGACCGTGCCCAGCGCGGCGGTGACGCCGACGAGCGTGACCACCTCACCCCAGTTCACCCGGCCCTGGCCCAGCCACATCCACGCGATCTGGCCGACGGCCGTGGCGAACCCGAGCGGCAGCGAGTAGCGCAGCGGCAGCAGCATGAGCGCGATCGCGGTGGCGTAGGTCAGGTCGGTCAGATAGCCGGGCTCGCCGAGGAGCAGGGCGGGCGCCGCCCCGAGCACGACCATCACGGCCACGACGGCGATCCGCCGACGCCGGGGTGCCGTCGGCCCGTACCAGGGAACGAGCAGGCAGCCGAAGCCGTAGCAGACGAGGAAACCGAGCGCGGCGACGGCGCGGGGCGCGTCGTACCGGCCGTCCACGATCTCGGCGCCGCGCGGAATCAGGAAAAGCGCGGCGAGACCGAGGACGGCGACGACGGCGACCCGGCTCCGGTCGCCCTGCCCGGTTCCCCAGAAACTCCAGTCCGGCCACTTCCGCGCGGAGAACTCGTCGGGATCTCGTTCGCTCACACCGGAACCCTACGGCTCCGCGCGGCCAGGCGCCTTCCCTCGTCCGTCACCGGATCGGCCATGACAAATGGCACGGGTCTCCCCGGCCGGGTGCTGCTGTGGTGAAGACATGTTGCACGCGAAGAAGACCGGCCTGTCGGGCCGCGAGTACGTAATCACGCTGGACGGCAAGGAACTGACCACGTTCTCGGCGAAACGGCTGTCCGGCGGACAATTCACGCTCGGCGAAACCGGCTACCAGGTCCGGGCGCACCGGTTCACCCGTGTCCACAAGCTACTCGACGCCAACGGGCGGGTCCTGGCCGAAACCGACCGGGTGAGCCGCCGCTGGCAGCTGCGTGCCTCGGGAAAGGTGTTCTCCTTCCAGCGAAACTCGCTCGGCGGCCGGGCGTACACCCTGCTCGGCGAACGCGGCGAACCGACCGGCTCGATCACGCTGTCCGGCCCCGGCTCGGCGAGCGCGACCGCCGAACTGCCCGGGCTCGCCCCCGAACTCCAGGTGTTCGCGCTCGCCGTGGCGCTGATGCGACGGCGAAAGCGGCGTGCCGCTGCCGCGGTCCGGGCGGGCACGCTCCCCCGGTGATTCCACCGGTCCTTCGTGGATCACTCCCCGACGTCCACGCGCTCGGTAGGGTGGCCGGTGTCCCCACGGCGGTGTCCCAGGAGGTCAGGTGCTCGACATTCAGGAAATCTCCGACCGGCTGGAGATCCAGGACCTGCTGGTCGACTACGCCACCGCGATCGACTCCCGGGATTTCGAGGCGCTGGACCGGATCTTCACCGACGACGCCCACATCGACTACACGGCGTTCGGCGGCATCGCGGGAAACCTCGGCGAGGTCAAGGAATGGCTGGCAAGGACCCTCGCGATGCTGCCCGCGTTCCAGCACCTGATCGCCAATCCGGCCATCCGCGTGGACGGCGACCGGGCGACCGGCCGGGTCATGTGCCTGAACCCGCTGGCCCTCCCGGTCGAGGGCGGCGATCCGCGCATCGCGCTGCTGGGCCTGTGGTACCTCGACGAGTACGTCCGCACGCCGACGGGCTGGCGGATCTCCCGTCGCAGCGAGGAAGCCAGCTGGACACAGGGATTCGGCACCGCGGCCACGAGCTGAGCCCACCACGCGTCCACTCGGGACTCCCCGTGCCGTCAAGGCCACCTTACCGGCGTCTGACGCCCGCAAGGTGGCCTTGACGGTGCCTCGGTACGGATGACCTGGCCACCTCCGTGTTTATGGGATAAGCTGTGTTTATCACATAAACACGGAGGCTGGGGTGACGGAAGAGCACGATCCGGCGCGGACGGCGCGGGTGCTGTGGCGGGACGGGCCGAAGCCCGCCACGCGAACCAGGCTGAGTGCCGACACGATCGTCGCCTCGGCGATCGCCGTCGCCGACGCGGAAGGCCTGGCCGGTGTGTCCATGCAGCGCATCGCCGAGGTCCTCGGCTACACGGCGATGGGCCTCTACCGCCACGTGGCGAACAAGGCCACGCTCGTCGCCGCCATGACCGACACCGCCTACGGCGCGGCGCCCGCGCCCCGGCGGGCGGACGGCTGGCGGGCGGAGATCGAATCGTGGGCCACCGAGTTGTGGCGGGTCTATCAGGCTCATCCGTGGCTGGTCGAGGTTCCGACCAGGAGTGCGCCGATCGGGCCGAACGAACTGGCCTGGTTCGAGGCACTCGCCCGCCCGCTGGCCGAACTCGACGCCGCCGGCCTCGACGTCATCGGCGTCGCCACGTTCCTGTCCAGCGCTGTCCGCGATCTCGCACGCATCGCGCTCGAACTCGACGCGGACCAGACCGCCCACGCCGAGGTACTCGCCGAGCACCTCGACGGTAAGCGCTTTCCCACGTTGAGCCGGTTGTTCGGGCACGCCGGACCGGCCGACGACACCGCGGATCTCGGCCCCGCGCTCCAGCATGGCCTGCACCTGCTCCTCGACGGTATCGAACTGCGTCTCCCGACCGGGAAGGAACCGGAAAACCATGACTGAACCCCCTGTCACGCGACTCATCGGACTCAGCGGGATCGCCATCGGCGTGCTCGGCCTGGTCATCGTTCCGCTGTACTTCGTCTACGAAGACGCGCCGCCGGGATGGAACGTCCTGACCCGCGTCCTGCTCAACCTGCTCGCGGCGGTGCTGCTGCTGGTGTTCCTCGCCGCACTGCGGCAGCTGATCCGCCGCGCCCGCCCCGAATACGAGTGGCCCGCCGGGCTCATGTTCGGTGCCGGCGTCGCCTACACGACCGCGACCCTGGTCGCCGGTTCGCTCGAAGCGGGCATCGTCTTCGACGCCGGCGGCGGCGCCGTGGACCCGACCGTGCACGGCGTACTGGCCCACGCCAACGTCCTCCTGCACGGCTCGGCGAGCCGCCTGCTCACCGCCCTGCTCCTCACCGCCGCCGGGTACGCCGTACTCCGGTCCCGCGTACTGCCGCGCTGGGTGGCGGTCTCCGCGTTCGTCACCGCGGCGATCAACCTGGCCTTCGTGCCCTCGCTCTACACCTCGATCGACCCGGCCCAGTTCTACAGCGCGCTCGGCTGGGGCAACACCGCGCTGGCCGCCGCCCTGCTCACCTACTGGGCCTTCGCCGTGGGGATCAGCGCGCTCCGGATCCCGCGTCCGCGCACCTGAGCGGCCCTCCACGGCCGTTGACCTTCGGCGAGTTCGTGTTAGCCTGTCGCCATGCAGCGCCGTATGACGTCCCAGCGACTCGTAGCCCGGCGCGCCGACTGAGCCAGGTCGTCGGCGCGCGACGTCGGCGACCGCCGAATTCCTCCCGGGGCCTGGCCCGCGTTCTGTTCGTTCCCACGTTCGCGGAGAGTCACCGATGTCCCCCAGCTCTGTGCACACCCCGGCCCGCCCGATTCCCGCCGCCCGCGCGGCGATGCCGGTGCGCCGCCGGATCGCCACCTACTTCCTCGGCGGCGCGGGCGAGGTCCCGCACCTGATCGGCGCGCTGACCCAGCACGGATGCCGTGTGCACGAGCTGTCCGTGGACATCCGGGACGGGGTGCCGGAAAGCAGCATGGTCTGCGCGGTGCTCGTCGCCGCCGACGAGACCGAGATCCTGCTCGACCGCCTCCGGCGGCTCCCGGCCGTCGCCTCGGCCGAACTCGCGTAGGTCAGCGGGCGAGCAGGCGTTCGAGCCAGGACTCCCGCGCGGCGAGGCAGGCCCGCGCCGCCGCGGACTCCGGGGCGAGGTCGTAGAACCCGTGGAAGGCCCCGCCCCAGACGTGCAGTTCCGCGTCGCCACCGGCGGCCCAGATCGCGCTCGCGAAGGCGACCGCCTCGTCACGGAACACCTCGGCCGCCGCGACGTCGACGAAGGTCGGCGGCAGCCCGCTCAGGTCGGTGGCGCGGGCGGGCGCCGCGTAGGGCGAGACGTCGGCGGTGCCGCGGCGTTCCCCCAGCACCGCCGTCCACGCCGTCCGGTTGCTCGTGCGGTCCCAGACCCCGATCCCGTCGAACTGGCGCGAGGACACGGTCTCGTCGCGGTCGTCGATCATCGGGCACTGCACCAGCTGTCCGAACAGGGCCGGGCCGCCCCGGTCCCGCGCGAGCAGCGTGGTCCCGGCGGCGAGCCCGCCCCCGCCGCTGCCGCCGAAGACGACCAGCCGGGCGGGGTCGAAGCCCAGCTCGTCCGCGTGCGCGGCCGTCCAGCACAGCCCGGCGTAGCAGTCCTCGACGGGAACCGGGTCGGGATGTTCGGGCGCGAGCCGGAACTCGACCGTCACCGCGACCGCGTCGAACTTCATCGCCCAGTCCACGAGCGGATGCGCCGAGGCGAACCGGTCGCCCATGACCATGCCCCCGCCGTGGATGTGGTAGATCCCCGGTCCCCCGGCCACGTGGTCCGCACGGGACAGGACGGAGATCGCGATCTCGGCCCCGCCGTACCCGGGGATCGTGCGGGTCACGCACCGGACCGGCCGGTCGCCGATCTGCTCTTCCATCGTGGGAAAGGGAAACGCGCGGAAGTGGCCGAGCAACTCGGGTGTCATGCCGACCGGGACGTGGCCGTCGAGCTCCCTCAGCACGGCGGCGAGTTCCGGATCGAAGGGCGGGCGGGGGATTTCCGGCGTCATGGGCACTCCTGGGAGGTCTGCCGGGACACTACCAACGCGCCGGGCCCGGCGCACCGTCCTTTTCGGACCGATCGGCGCCTCGCTCAGGGCACCAGCAGCAACTTCCCCGTGGTACGGCGGGATTCGATGTCGCGATGCGCCCGCGCGGCGTCGGCGAGCGCGTACCGGCCGCCGACCCGGACCCTCAGCTGTCCCGTGCGGACGAGGTCGAAGATCTCGCCGGTCCGCCGGACCAGCGCTTCCCGTGTCGGGACGTGATCGGCGACCACCGGATAGGACAGCAGGATACTGCTCGGCAGGTCCATCGGGCGGAACGTCGGATTGCCGATGAGCACGCCGTAGTAGACGTGCACGCCGTGCCTGCGCAGGGCGAGCTGCGAGGAACGGAACGCCTCCGCGCCGCTGCCGTCGTACACCACGTGCGCGCCCTCGCCGCCGGTGAGCTCGCGCACGCGGTCCTCGAAACCGCCGCCGCTGGACACGAGCACGTGGTCGGCACCGGCCTCCTTCGCCACCGGCACCTTGTCCTCGCGGGA
This sequence comes from Amycolatopsis samaneae, assembly GCF_039541975.1. Classification (NCBI taxonomy): domain Bacteria; kingdom Bacillati; phylum Actinomycetota; class Actinomycetes; order Pseudonocardiales; family Pseudonocardiaceae; genus Amycolatopsis; species Amycolatopsis samaneae. Next base: position 80,009 of record NZ_BAABHG010000003.1, on the reverse strand, counting down.
AACCAGGCCGATCACCGTGCCGCCCCGCGCCTTGACCATCTGGGTCAGCAGCAGTCCGACCCCGCCCGCGGCGGCGTGCACGACGGCCGTGTCGCCGGGTTGGACGGCGTAGGTCTCGGTGGTGAAGTGGTGGGCGGTCAGGCCCTGCATCATGACGGACGCGGCGGTCTCGTCGTCGATGTCGCCGGGCACACGCACCAGCGAGGCCGCCGGGATGGCGAGCTGCTCGGCGTAGCTGCCCGGGTGGTAGTACCAGGCGACCCGGTCGCCGACGGCGAGGTCGTCGACGCCCTCGCCCAGCGCGGTCACCACGCCCACGCCCTCGACGCCCAGCGCGGTGGGCATCGACCAGGAGGTGACCGGGCCCCGCCGGACCCCGGTGTCCATGTAGTTCACCCCGGCCGCCCGCAGCCGCACCAGGACCTCGCCGGGACCCGGCTCGGGGTCGGGGAACTCGGTCCAGGTCATGACCTCCGGACCGCCGTACTCGCGTGCGAACACCGCGTGCATCAGAACCTTCTCTCGTCTCGAACAACCGACGACGCGAAGGTAAGCCGGAAAAAATGGACCCGCAAGTACAGAAACTTCCCCCGCTCCCCGTCCCCACCCTCGGACGCCGTGAAGGCCTCCTTCACAGCGCTCAACACTGTGAAGGAGGCCTTCACGGAACTCAGCGCGGGTAAGGGGGCCTTCACGGAACTCCGGGGTCAGCGGCAGGGCGGGGTGTAGCCGTCGATGCGCAGGCCGCGGAAGTCGAGCTTGTTCGGGGTCTTGCCGACGAAGACCAGCCCGCGCGCCTCGCCCAGCGCCGAGGCGAACGAGTACGACGGCTTGCCCAGCTCGGGCAGCCACGTCCAGGAGTCCGGCGCGAAGCCGAAGAACGTCGTCACGATCTTCCCGCCGGTCGCCGGAATCCGCGTCAGCCATTTGTCGCCGCCGCTCCAGTGCGAGGCCGGGCGCAGCTGGACGTAGAGGTCTTCGTCCGCGCTGTAGGTCAGCCAGAAACCGGACGACGCGGACAGATCGGCCTGCGCCTCGAACTGGTTTCCGAGCCACACCACGGCGACGTGCCACTCGTTGTTGAGGAAGGTCACCTTCGCCGCGTACCGGCCACCTTCGGGAACCAGCAGGCTTCCGGTGCGCGGCACGGTGGTGCCCTCACCGCTGGCCAGCCACTGCTGCAACCGGTCGATCGACGGCGTGGCGCACTCGCCGCGCCGGGCGGGCAACGCGCCTTCCGGCGCTCCGGACGGCGTGCTCGCCTGCGCGGCCGCCCCCGGCACGCTCAGCGAAATCATCAGCACGAACGCGAAGGTGATCGCTGTGCGAACCTGTTTCGTAACTGCGCGCATTTTCGAAAAATTAGCACAACCGGTGAGAAGCCGTCAGTACCGAAAACCCCGCCTTCGTGGTGTTCACGACGGATATTCCCGTTCACCGGGACCGGCCGCTCCCGGGCGGCGCTGCGGGCCGGATCCGCCTGTCCACAGTGGAATCACGAATTCCCCGGTCGCGGACCCGCCCGGCTGGCTAGGCTGGGCCGATGAGGGTGATCATCGCGGAGGACCTCGCGCTGCTGCGCGAGGGCATCGTGCGCCTGCTTTCCGCGCATGGCTTCGAGGTCGTGGCCGCGCTGGAGGACGGGGCCCAGCTGGCCGACAAGCTGGTCGAGCTGCGCCCGGACGTGGCGGTGGTGGACGTCCGGCTGCCGCCGACGTTCACCGACGAGGGCCTCCAGGCGGCGATCGCGGCGCGGCGGCGGGTCCCCGGGCTGCCGATCCTGATCCTTTCGCAGTACGTCGAGCAGATCTACGCGCGCGAGCTGGTCGCGGACGGCACGGGCGGGGTGGGTTACCTGCTCAAGGACCGGGTGTCGGACGTGGACGCGTTCGTCGAGGCGGTGCGCCGCGTGGCGGGTGGCGGGACGGCGCTGGACCCGACGGTGATCTCGAAGCTGTTGCACGCCAAGCAGCGGGTACTGCCGCTGGACCGGCTCAGCCCGCGCGAGCGGGAGGTGCTCGCGCACATGGCGCAGGGACGGTCCAACGCGGCGATCGGGGCGGCGCTGGTGATCACCGAAAAGGCCGTCGGCAAGCACACCGCGAGCATCTTCACCAAGCTGGACCTGCCGGTGTCCGAGGACGACAACCGGCGCGTGCTCGCCGTGCTGGCCTACCTGAACGGCGCGACGTGACCCTCCGGCGCGGGCTGGTCGTACCGGCGGTGGCGGTGGTACTGGCCGTCGCCGCGCTGGTGGTCTGGACCATGACCGGTGGCGAGGAATTCTGGCCGAGGTGGGTGTGGTTCGGCCTCGGCGCGGCGCTGATCGCGCTGGCACTGGCCGGGCGGATCCGGCGGACTCCCGCGGGCAGGCGCCGCTGGCTGGTCGCCGACGGCGCGCTGCTGGTGTTCCTCTCCCCGGTCGAGATCACCGTGTGGCTGCTGTCCGGGCAGGGATTCTTCTGGCCGGTGTACTCGCTGGTCACGATGTCGGTGGTGTTCGGCGCGCACGTCTGGTTCGTGGCCCGCCGTCCCGACCCGCGCGAGCGCGAGCTGAGCGCGCGGGTGGACACGCTGACGCGGACCCGGCGTGGCGCGGTGGACAGCCAGGCGGCCGAGCTGCGGCGCATCGAACGCGATCTGCACGACGGCGCACAGGCCAGGATGGTGTCCACGGCGTTGAACATCGGGATCGCGCAGAGCCTGCTGCGGACCGATCCCGCCCAGGCGTCGCGGATCCTCGACGACGCGCGGACGGCGGCGACCGGCGCGCTCCAGGACCTGCGCGGTGTCATGCAGGGCATCTACCCGTCGGTGCTGTCCGACCGCGGGCTCGGCGGCGCGGTGCGCGCGCTGGTCTACGACCTGGTGATCCCGGTGCGGGTGGACGGGGACCCGCCGGGGAACCTGCCCGCGGCCGCACAGGCCGCGATGTACTTCGCGGTGTCCGAATGCCTTGCCAACGCGGTGAAACACGGCCAGGCCGAACGCGGCTGGGTCGAGTTCCGGACCGCGCGCGGCCGGCTCGTGGCGGTGGTCGGCGACGACGGTGTCGGCGGGGCGTCGACCGCCGGCGGCACCGGGCTGCTCGGCATCACCGAACGGCTGGCCGCGTTCGACGGCACACTGGACGTGCACAGCCCGGCGGGCGGCCCCACCGTGGTCACCCTCACGGTGCCGCTGGAGGACCAGCCGGCCTGAGGGCGTCCGGCGGCGCCGCCACAGGGGGTCTAACCCCCCTGTTTTCCGCCCCCTCTCGGGGGTTCAGTCCTCCTGTCCGCGCCGCCCCGCGTTCCTAATCTCGTTGGTGTCAGAAGTTCTTACCCGGCACCGAAACGAGCCGACACCATGCGTACCACCACCGCCGCTCTGTCCGGCCTGCTCCGTCCGAACACGACACCGTCCGCACTGGACACCGTGGCCAGGGCCGTCACCCTCGTCTGGCTGGCGGGCACCACGGCCACCTTCGTCGTCTGGCTGCTCGTCTGCCTGATCAGCTCGTCCTTCGACGGGCCGTGGTGGCTGTGGTTCGGCTGCGTCGGCGGGGCGATCTCCGCCGGGCTGCGCGTGGCCGCCCGCAACCACCGCCCGGCACCCCGGACCGCCACCGTCGCCGTTTCCCCGGCGCGCAACGGTTCCGCCGACCAGGACGGGGAGGACTGGTGAACCAGCCCCCAGTGGTGCTGAGCGGAGTGAGCCGCCGCTACGGCGACGGACCCACCGCGACGCTCGCCCTCGACGACGTGACGACCTCGTGCCCGGCCGGGTCGCTGACCGCGGTGATGGGCCCGTCCGGATCGGGCAAGAGCACCCTGCTGCACGTGGCCGCCGGGCTGGACCGGGTCGACGCCGGATCGGTCACCCTCGCCGGCGTCGACCTGTCCGGGCTGGACGAAACCTCGCTGACCCGGGTCCGCCGCGAGCACGCGTCGTTCGTGTTCCAGGCCTACAACCTGATGCCCGCGCTGACCGTCCGGCAGAACGTGTCGCTGCCGCTGCTGCTGGCCGGCCGCGAGATCGACCGCAACCAGGTGTCCGAGGTGCTCGACCGGGTCGGGCTGGCCGCGCTGGCCGGCCGCAGGCCCGCCGAACTGTCCGGCGGGCAGCAGCAACGGGTCGCGATCGCGCGGGCCGTGCTCACCCGGCCCGCGGTCGTGTTCGCCGACGAGCCGACCGGCGCGCTGGACACCCAGACCGCCGCGGCCGTGCTGGAACTGCTCCGCGACCAGGTGCGCACGCTCGGCCAGACCGTACTGATGGTCACCCACGATCCCGTCGCGGCCACCTACGCGGACCGGCTGCTCTACCTGGTGGACGGCCGGGTCGCCGCCGAAACCGGCCGCGCCGACGCCGCGACCATCGCCTCCACCATCGCACGGCTGAGCAGCCTTTCCGCCCGTACCGGGAGCCTTCGATGATCCGCCTCGCCCTCACCTCCGTGCGGCACCGGCTCGCCGCCGTCCTCGCCACCTTCCTCGCCGTGGTCATCGGCACCGGGCTGGTCATCGCCTGCGGTGGCGTGCTGGAGACCGCGATCCGGCTCGACGCGCCCCCGCAACGGCTGGACGGCGCGCCCGTGGTCGTCGCCGGGCCCGGCGAGTACGAGTTCGCCGACCACTCCGAAAGCATTGCGCTGCCCGAGCGGCCGACGCTCGACCCCGCGCTGCTGCCGCGCGTCGCCGCCGTCCCCGGTGTCGCCCGCGCCGTCGGGGACGCCACGTTCCCCGCCGTGCCGCTCGGGCCGGACGGCCCGGTGACCCGGGGTGCCGAACCGGCCACCGGGCACGCCTGGTCCGCCGCCGCGCTCACCCCCTACACCCTGACGGGCCGGGCCCCGGCGGCCGCCGACGAGGTCGTCCTCGACGCGGACACCGCCGCGGCGGCCGGAGCCCGCGCCGGGGACCGGATCCAGGTGGCCGTCGACGGCACTCCCGCGACCTACCTGGTCACCGGCCTGGCCCGCGCCGACCGCCCGGTGAACGCGGCCGCGCTGTTCTTCGCCGACGCGCGCGGGCACGCCCCGAACGTCCTCGGCGTGTATCCCGCCCCCGGCACCTCGGCCACCGCGCTCGCCGACACCCTGCGTCAGGCGCTACCGGCCGACGTGACCGTCCGGACCGGGGACGAGCGCGGCGGCGCCGAGTTCGTCGGCGTCGCCGGGAGCAGGCTGCCGCTGTTCATCCTCGCCGGCGCGTTCGGCGGGCTGCTCGTGGTGATGATGGCCATCGTCGTCGCCGCGACCACGACGCTGTCGATCCGTCGGCGGCACCGCGAACTGGCCCTGCTGCGCGCCACCGGCGCCACTCCCGGGCAGGCCCGCAAGCTGGTCATGACCGAAGCCCTCGTGGTCGCCGCGCTCGGCGCCGTGGCGGGCGCCGTGCTCGGCCTCGTCACCGGCGGAACGATGGCCGATCAGCTGCGCTCCCGCCAGGTGATCCCGGCCGGGCTGGAGTTCCACCAGGGCCCGCTGACCTACGCCGCCGGAGTGCTGATCGCGCTCGGCGCGGTGTGGCTGTCCACCCGGCTCGCCGCCCGTCCCGCCGAGCGGGTGTCGGCGATCGAAGCACTGCGCGAGGCCGCGCTGCCCGAGGTGCGCGTGCACCCGCTGCGCCGCGTACTGGCCGCGATACTGGCGATCGGCACGGCCGGGCTCGCCGTCGCGACGATGTTCATGAGCCCGGCCGACTCCAGCGCGCTCGGCGGCCCGGCCGTGCTCACCGGCGCGATCGCCGTCGCGCTGGTCGGCCCGCTCGTCGTGCGGCGCGTGGCGAACCGGTACGGCCGGGCACAGCGCACCGCGACCGGCAGGCTCGCCACGGTCAACCTGCGGGTCCGCGCCGTGCAGTACGGCGCGGTGCTCACCCCGATCACCATCGCCACCTCGATCGCGCTGGGCAACATCTACGCGCAGACCACCCAGGACGACGCCGCGCGGGCGGCGTACCTGGACCGGCTGCAGGCCGACGTCGTCGTGACCGGCGGTGTCCCGGCGGGCACCGCCGAGCGGCTGTCCCGGCTCCCCGGCGTGCGCGGCGCGAGCGAACTGGTCACCAGCCAGGGCTGGCTGGAAAAGCCGTTCGACGACGCGCACACCAGCGACCCCCTGCGCCTCATCGGCCTCAGCCGCCCCACCGGCGACCCCGTCTACACCGGCGACGTCCGGGACGGCACCCTCGCCGACCTGCGCCCCGGCACCGTCGCGCTTCCCCTCACCCTGGCCGAAAACCTCGGCGTGCACCCGCGCGACCGCGTGACCGTCCGCCTGGGCGACGGGGCCCGGATCGAGGCCGAGGTCGTGGCGCTGCTGGAACAACCGAGCGGCTACGAACAGCTGGTACTGCCCGCCGAGGTCCTCGCCGCACACACCACCGGACGGCTCGCCCCCGATCTGCTGCTGCGCACCGCCGATCCGGCGACCGTCGCGGCCGAAGTCCGTCGAGAACTGCCCGCGGCCGCCGCCGTCGGCGGCACCGAACTGCTCCGCGCCGAGTTCGACGCCGGCCTCGGAGTCCAGGCGTCGATCAACTACCTGATCGCCGCGCTCGCCCTCGCCTACGCCGCGCTCGCCACCATCAACACCCTCGCCGTCGCCATCCTCGACCGGCGACGAGAATTCGGCCTGCAACGCCTGACCGGCACCACCCGCCGCGAGGTCACCCGCATGCTGTACCGCGAAGTCGGCCTGGTCGGCGTACTCGGCTACGGCACCGGCGCGATCATCGCCGCGCTCACCGTCTGGCCCATCGCCGTCTCCAGCGGACAGCTACTCCCCTCCGGCCCCCTGTGGGTCCTGCTGGCGAGCGCCGCCCTGGTGGGCCTGCTGCTGGTCCCGGTCACCGCGATCACCGCGCGCCTGGCCATGCGCCAGCCCGCGGCCGCCGCCGTGGCCACCTGACCGGGGCCCGCTCCGCTGCGTTACCGGCGAGATGTATACTGCCTACTACGCAGGTCCGAGTGGCGGAATGGCAGACGCGCTAGCTTGAGGTGCTAGTGCCCTTAACGGGCGTGGGGGTTCAAGTCCCCCTTCGGACACACGCACTATCTACACCCGGGCTGGTCGTCGCGTAGACGGCCAGCTCTTTTGATTCGTAGCGCAGTTCGAGGTTCAGCCGCTGGTAGAGCCGGGCCAACCCAGCGGGCTTGGTGTCGGCGAGTGCCGCGCCGACGTCACCAAGCGAATCGACCATCGCGTAGATCTCCCCGTCCGTGACTGCGCGTTCTGCTGGTGTGCTCTCCAGTTCGGCTCTCGCCGTGGCCTGCCCTGCTTGCGCCTGGTTCATCTACTCGACCAGTGCTGTTGGGTCGACTCCGGCGCCGTACGGCCTCTTGGACGCTCCAGTGTTCCTCCCGCCGACTCGAGCAGTGCCGCAGCCGTCTGGTCGACGTTGTCATGCTCGAGCAGCTGCCCGATCCAGCCATTGAGCGCCTCCACTACCACGCTTTCTTGAGGTTCACGGTTTTCAGGTGATCGGCGAGCAGCGCGGAGCCGGGTGTCATCATGCGTGCCGTGCACCGGTAGTACGTGCCCTTTCGGTTGCTCGCGCTCTGCATCTTTCGGTGGAAGTATCCACATCGGACCACTTCGCGCAGCAGATAGGTTCACGCGGTGCTGCAGGCGCCGCGCTCTGCCTTCGTCGCCGTGGTCATCCGCCGCTTACCTTTGAGCTCCGGAGACGCCGCGCGTGCGTGAACGTCTCGACGGAGTCGAGCTCCGAGCGCGCCTGGGTCCGCGAGCGGACAATGCGATCCGGGGCCGCGGTGTTCTTGTTCTGTACAAACCACGCGCATCTTGATGCGCTCGGCAACGAGGAGGTTCGTCGCGCATCGGTCACCACAGAGCGCGCACGCGGTGGCTATCGCAAGTCCGGTCAGGAGCTTGCGTAGCCTTTTCCTGCTCGATACGAGCTTTGACACTGGTGACAGCATCAAGCTCAGCGAGGCGGCGCTCGCTTGCGACCTCACCTCCGCCGACTCGCAGAGTGCCCGGTTCGGCCTAGGTCAGACACCGTTAAGAAGGCACACGCGGGACACGACCAGGTAAAGGAAAGGCACCGGGTCGTAACGACCGAGCCAATTGCGGACGACTCGAAGAGCGGAGGTGTCCGTGAACAAGACCTTGCGAGGGGCGAACACAACGCCACAAACCACGCTGCGCAACCTGCAGAGATCACGCGTACGACTGCTACGGAAACTCAGTGAGGGCGACGACCGTCAGGCGGCCAAGATCGGCCGTCGCGCCCTGGCCAAGGCCAATCGAACGGTCACCACTGGACAGGCGCTTCCCCATCGCCTCAGCGTGCCTTCGCAAGAGCTCGCATCGATCATCAAGGTTGACATCGAAGTCGCCGACGCCATCCGAGCGCAGGATGTGGAGTTGGTCGTCAAGGGCATCCACAACGCTTTCCGATTGGCGGGGCACTCGTCCCAGTCCCTGACTCCGGCAACGAAACTGGTCACTACCTCCCACCTGCCACCAGCGCAAGTAGCGCAGCTGATCGAGTACCTCAATGCTCCAGCTGTCATAGCCAAAGAGGATGTGAGTCCCGCGGCGAAGCCGACGGCCCTGCTGTTCCTGGAATACGTCCATCAAGATCCTCTGGGACTGAAAGCCTGTCGGCACGGAAACTCGTCGATCAGCGGCCTGTGTCACAAACCACCATGTCCGGAGGCACCGTGACCTGGTTCGTTCTCTTCGCCGCAGCGTTGGCAACTGGGCGTGCCGTGTGGATCGCTGACTACCTACGCCGATGTGCGAAGGCCGCACCTGGCCATGGAATCGACAAGATCAAAGCAGCCACCAAAGGCATCAGGACCACCACCACCTCCAAGCTTATCGGCTACCACGATGAAACCCTCCACAAAACCACGCTCGGATTGAGCGAGCGCCAGCTCGACACCTCGCTGGTCGGTGGCTCGGTCGCATTGGCAGCCTGGACGCAGCTTTTTGTTTCTTCCGACAGCACACGGGGATCACATCTCAGCAACACCAGTCTATCTCTATTATTTATCGGCGCTCTAGCGCTGATCTCAGCTCCCATTCTCTTTCGCACGGAAGGTATTCACCTGACGTACGTCGGCCGCGAAAGCGGCTCGTATGTCGGGTTCGGATTGGTGATCCTAAGCCTCCTGTCCATGGCTGCGGACCTCTCCATAAACTGGTTTGTCACCGTTCTCGTCGTCCTACTCGGAGTACTCTTGACGGTACGAGACGTTATCGAGGTGACCCGCCACGTACAGCTCCAGCACGACTTCACTTTCTGAAACGACGGAGTCGCTGCCAGCCAAATTGCAAGCGTGACCACAGCTGCACCGAGGTCAAAGGCTACAAGCGCGACGCCAGCAGAAACGACCTATTCGCGGTCGCAGAGTATGCAAGAGTTTTGTTCTGCAGAACGGGCCGAAGCATCTTCAGCTGAAGGGCGCTTGAACCACGCTGGCAGACACGGCAACCACTGCTCTCCAGGTATTCGCTCTCGCGAGCAGCCCAGCAGCGGCGCAAACCTCCTCCAAAGCAGCATTTGCGACGTGCTCGGCCGCACGCCGCATGAGTTCGTCTCGCCAGAGGCCCCATGACGCGACCCCACCTGCAAGCGCAGACCGCTGACGAGCGTCAGGCAACGTCACCCGCTAGCTTCGGGGCGGATGACTACCGGCCTACGGGAAATCTTCCATGGTCGAGGGTTCAAGACCCCTTTGAAGACTCAACCAGAGGATAGACACGCCGCCAGGGTTGTCCCAGCCGGAAACCGGCTGGGACAACCCTGGTTTTCAGTCGTTCAGTCGAAATGGCCGGTCAGCCGACGGGAGCCGCGTACCCGGAGATCGAACTACCCGGTTTGAAGGTGGTGTCGCCCACGCGATCGCCGTAGTTGCCGGAGATCACGGTGACCTTGCCGGTGGTCTTGTTCACCGCCGTGACGATGCCGACGTGCTTCGCGTAGGTTCCTGCCGAGTTCAGGTTGTACACGATGGCGTCACCGGCTTTCACCCCCGAGATACTGGAGCCGCTGTTCCACGTCCCATGCTTCTTGCCGTAGCTGTAGAGGCTCGCCGCGCGCGCATCGATTCCCGTGGTATTGACCCCCGCCTTTTTCCAGACGTACTTCAGGAAGTCGGCGCACCACGCTTCGGCTCGCCACTTGCCCCCCGGACCGCACTTCGTCCCGGTGCCCAGCTGGCCGCTGTAGAAGTTGCAGTTCTTTCCCCACTTTTCGCGGTTGTGGTCCGCGTTGGCCAGTTCGGCCTTCGCGACGCTGACGATCTTCTGCCTCGTGGTGGCCTGCGCGTCGGCGTCGGATGCCGACGCGAGTCCGGCGCTGCCGAAGGTCAGCGCGGCCATCGTCGCCAGGGTGATCGCCAGCTGCGTGAATCGCCGTCTCATTTGCCCTCCTGTATGGAAAGTTGTTCACCAGTCCCCCCTTGCGCACACCACGCTGCTTGCCGAACCTGGGAAGAATCTGCAATGTTTCTGGTTTCCGCTGGTGGGCCGCGCGGGAGGCGTGCGGACGAACGGTCGAGGGGGAAGACCGTGCCGATCGAGTTGTGGCTGTTGGGATCGATCGAGGTCCGGGTGGACGGCGAGGTCGTCGAGGTGGGACCCGCCCGGCAACGCAGTGTGCTCGCGGCTCTGGCCGTGGACGCGAACGAGGTGGTGCCGATCGATCAGCTCGTCGACCGGGTCTGGGGCGATCACCCGCCGCAGACCGCGCGGGACACCCTGTACGGGTACCTCCACCGCCTGCGACGGGCGCTGTCGGGCATCACCGGGATCAGCATCGAGCGCAGATCCGGGGGCTACCTGCTCACCATCGATCCGGCAGCGGTCGATCTGGTGCGGTTCGGTCACCTGATCGGTTCGGCCCGTGCCGCCGACGACGACGAACGCGCGCTGGGCTTCCTGGACGAAGCCCTGGCCCTGTGGCGGGGCGAGCCTTTGGCAGCGCTGGACACCCCGTGGTTCGACACCGTCCGCCGGAGGCTGGAACAGGACCGGCGCGCCGCCGAAAGCCATCGCGCGGAGCTGGCACTGCGCAACGGCAGGCACGGCGAAATGGTGAGTGTGCTGCACCAGCTCGCCGAAACGCACCCACTGGACGAACGGCTGGCCGAGCACCTGATGTCGGCGCTGTATCTGAGCGGACGTCACGCCGACGCCCTGAACCACTACCAGCTCCTGCGCCGCACACTCGTGGAGGAACTGGGGACCGAACCCAACGCGCGGGTGCAGGAGCTGTACCAGCGCATCCTGCACGACGAACCGGGCTTCGAGCAGCCCGCCGCGATGAGCCCGATTCCGGTGCCGCGCCAGCTGCCCGCGGCACCCCGGGGGTTCACCGGGCGGCGCGAGGAACTCCACCACCTCGACGAGATCATGGGGTCAAGCCGGGAGTCAGAGCTGAGGCTGGCGGTGCTCGACGGTCCCGGCGGCATGGGCAAGACCTGGCTCGCCCTGACCTGGGCGCAGACCGCCGCCGACCGGTTTCCCGACGGACACCTGTTCGCAGACCTGCGGGGATTCAGCCCCACCGAGGTGCCGACAGATCCAACGACGGTACTGCGCGGGTTCCTCGCGGCGCTGGGGGTCGCCTCCGACGCCGTACCGTCCGACCCGCAGGCGCAGACCGGGCTGTTCCGCAGCCTGGTGGCCGACAAGCAGCTGCTCGTCGTACTCGACAACGCGCGCAGCGCCGGCCAGGTGGCGCCGTTGCTGCCGGGGAGTTCCCGCTGCATGGTGCTGATCACCAGCCGCAACCGGCTCACCGAACTCCTGACCCGCCACAGCGCCAGTGCGGTGCGGGTGAACGTGCTGTCCGACGAGGAGGCCCGGCAGTCGCTCGCGGCTCGGCTCGGCCGGGCACGGGTGGCGGCGGAACCGGACGCGGCGTCGGCGCTGATCGCACGGTGCGGGCAGTTCCCGCTGGCACTGGGGATCGTGGCGAACCGTGCCGCGGCCTACCCCGGTTTCCCCCTGGCCGCGCTCGCGGACGAACTGCGCGATGTCACCACCCGGCTCGCCGTGCTGGACGACGACAATCCCGCCAGCAGCCTGCCCGCGGTGCTGTCGTGGTCCCACAACACCTTGACACCACGGCAGGCGCGCGTGTTCGCACTGCTGGGCCTGGCTCCGGGGCCCGACATCGGGCTGTCCGCCGCCACCGCGCTCACCGGCCTGCCCACCCCGGATCTCCGGACAGTGCTGCGCGCCCTGGAGGATCTGCACCTCGTGGAACAGCACGTCCCCGGTCGATGGCGTGCCCACGACCTGATCAAGCTGTACGCCGCCGAGCGCGCCGGGCACGATCTCTCCGAGGACGACCGGACCGAATCCCAGCGGCGTCTTCTGGACTTCTACCTCCACACCGCCTACGCGGCCGATCGCCTGCTGGAACCCCATGGGTCCTCGATCAGCCTGGCCGAGCCCGTCGCGGGAGCCAGGCCACAACCACTGGCGCGGCTGGCCGACGCGATACGGTGGTTCAGCACCGAACACCAGGTGCTGCTGGCCGCCCAGCAGTGCGCCGCGAGCCTCGGCCGGCACACCCATGTCTGGCAGCTGGCCTGGGCACTGGACAATTTCCACTACCGTCAAGGGCCCGTTCAGGCCGAGCTGGCCATGTGGCGGGCCGGCCTGACCGCGGCGAATCACCTCGACGACGTCGATATCCGCATACTGGCCCACCGGGGACTCGGCCACGCCGCCGCCGATGCCCGGTTGCACGACGAAGCGACGGAGAACCTGACCCAGGCACTCAAGCTGGCCGAGCACGCGGACGACCGCGACGCCCAGGCCCGTGCCTATCACATCCTCGCCCGGGTCCACGACGACCAGGGAGACCATCGGCAGGCACTGAAGCACGCCACCACCGCGCTGAACCTCTACCGCACGCTCGACCTCCCGTTCCAGGAGGCCGCCGCGCTCAACGAGGTCGGCTGGCAACAGGCACAGCTCGGGCAGTACGACTCCGCGCTCGCCCACTGCGGCGCCGCGCTGGAGCTGACCCGCCGTCACAACTACCAGGACTTCGAGGCCGCCTCGCTGGACAGCCTGGGCTACATCGCCTATCACACCGGTGAGCACGCACTCGCTTTGGAGCGCTACCAGCAGGCCCTCGTCCTCTACCGGGCTCTTGGCCACACCTACAGCGAGGCCGAGACCCTCGAATACCTCGGCCTGACCCATCGCGCACTGGGCCACCACGAGGACGCGAGGTACCTGTGGCGGCGGTCCATCCAGCTGTTCGAGGCCCACCATCGCCACCAGGACGCGCAACGCGTCGAGGAATACCTCGCCGCGTTGCCCGACGACACGTGAGTTCCGCAGGAGCGACCGGGCCGGGGCGAAACGTACCCCGGCCCGGTCGCGCCGCGGGCTACTTGCCGGGGGTGAGGACCTTGTCGATGACGAAGACGGTGGCGTTCTTGGTGGGGATGTTGCCGCACAGGATCTTCGCGCCATTGACGGTCATGTTCTCGCCGGTGCCTTCGATCTTGACCGGGCCGCCCGAGGTGTTCAGCGTGTTCACGGTACCGGCGGCGGCCAGGCCCTTGGCGTCGTAACGCTTTCCGGTGACGTGGTACTGGAGGATCGGGGCGAGCTGGTCGGGATGGGCGGCCAGTTCCTTGAACTTCGCGTCGCCGAGTGCGTCGAAGGCGGGGTCAGCGGGCGCGAAGACGGTGATCGCGGACTGGCTGTTGAGCGTGTCGACCAGGTTGGTGGCCTTGACCGCCGCGACCAGCTTGGTCAGCAGCGGGTTGGTCGAGGCCGCCGACGCGACCGGCATCGGGCCCATCGAGTCCAGGCTGCCGGGGGCGTTTCCCTGCGGCAGTTTCGAGCACGCGGGGCCGAAGACATCGGCGTTGGTCGTCACGCCGTCACCCGAAGCCGCGCTGCTCGGGGAGGCGCTGGTGGGGGCGCTGCTCGACGGCGCGGGCGCCGAGGAGCTGGTACCGCCGCTTCCGGAGTCGGTCCCGCACGCGGTGAGCGTCAGGAGCGCGGCCGCGGCGGCGACGGTTCCCGTCACACGGATCTTGTTCACGTGAATCCCTCCAAAGTGGACACCGTGGCTCGCGCCACGGTTCTGTCCGGTAATCGGTGCCGCACCGGGATTCGGATTGCCCACGATCGGGTTAACGTGCAAGAAAAGTGATGGTGTGCCAACCGGTCGCGCCGTCGGGAACCGTTCCGGCGCGCTGGTCGGTCTGGACCTGGCCGGTCCGGTCGGTCGCCCGGCAGGTGACCTGGTGGGTCCCTGGTCCTACGGTGAATTCGGCCCACCACATGCGCCAGGTGTCCGCGTTGACCTCCGCGGACAGCGTCGCCGGACGCCAGGAACCGTTGTCCAGCTTGACTTCCACACGGTCGACGCCGGTGTGCTGGGCCCACGCGATCCCGGCGACGCGCACGACTCCCGCCGGAACGGTGTCGAATCCCTTCGGCGAGTCGATTCGCGACTGGGTCTTGATCGGCGCTTCGCGCGCCCAGCCGCGTTTGAGCCAGTAGGCCTGCCGGGCCCGCCAGGTCGTGACCTCCAGGTCGACGACCCACTTCGTCGCCGAGACGTATCCGTACAGCCCCGGAACGACCAGCCGCGCGGGGAATCCGTGTTCCAGCGGCAGCGGTTCGCCGTTCATGCCGATCGCCAGCATCGCGCCCCGGCCTGGATCGAGCGCGGCGGCGAGCGGGCTGCCGGAGGTCCATCCGTCCACACTGGACGAGTACAGCTGCTCCGCGCCGGGCCTGATCCCGGCTTCGCGCAGGAGATCCGCGAGGTCGACGCCGACGAAGTTCGCGGTGGACATGTAGGTGCCACCGACCTCATTGGACACACACGTCATGGTGACGGTGCGCTCCACCAGTGGCCGTTCCCGGATGTCGGCGTACCGGTAACGCCGCTCGCGCTCGACCATGCCGTGCACCCGCAGACTCCAGTCCTCGGCACGCACCTGCGGAACCGACAACGCCGTGTCCACCCGGTAGAAATCCCGGTTCGGGGTAAGGAAAGCAGGTGTGCCGAGTTTCGCGAAGTCCGCGTCCGCCGGGATCGCCGGGGCCGTGCGGGCAGGGATCAGCCGTCCGACCGCCGCCCGCGAGGACGCCGCGTCGCGGGCCCCGGCCAGCAACTGCCCGCCCACCCCGGCGACTCCGGCCCCGGCGACGACACCGGCGCCCGCCAGCAGCACCGAGCGGCGGGACGGTCCCTCGACGCCGGCCTCGGCGGCGGCCCGCCTCCTCGCCAGGCGGTGCAGCCAGGCGAACACGGCGATCCCGGTCAGCAGGCTGGCCAGCGGCGCCACCACCGCGACGACACCGAGGTCGGGGCGCGCGGCCACCGCCACCACGCCGATCAGGCCGAACAGGGTGATCACCGCGAGACCGGGCCGGGGACTCCGCCGGGAGGCGATCCCGGCCCCGGCCGACACCGCGATCAGCACGACCGCCATTCCGGTGAGCAGCACCAGCTTGTCATGGGTGCCGAAGGCGCGGACCGCGAAGTCCTTCAGCCCGGTCGGGGTGAGGTCGATCGCGCCGTTGCCCACCGCGAGGTAGGGCGAGGCGTTGCTCGAGACGAACCCCGCGACCAGGTGCCCGGCCGCCAGCGCCGCGTCGAGCGCGAGGATCCCGAGCAGCGCGGCCACCCACCACCGCAACCGCTCCTCCGGCTTGTCCATGATCCTCCCGTCAGGACAGTGTGAGCATCGTGACCGCGGGTGTCGTCGGACGCGGCGAGCCACCCGCCGGTTCGACGGTGACGCCGACGCGGTCCGCGCCCCTTGGCAGCTCGGCCAGCAAGGGTCGCGCCTGTTTGTCCACTTCGGACGGCAGCAGCCCTGCCGAATACGGGCCGTCGGGCCCGATCAGCCACACCTGGTACGCGTGCGCCGGGTCGAGCGCGGGGAATCCCCGGGGGAACAGCACGATCTTCCCCTGAGCGCGCGACCGCACCACGGTGGTCCCGTTCGGCGCGGGAGCGCTGACGGTGACCGCGTCCGGCGCGGTGAGCACGGCGTTGATCGCCGCCTCCTGCCGGTGACCGGCGTCCGGGGTCCGGCCGAGCCCTGCGGTCAGCACGCCGACGACGAGCGCCGCCGCCGCGGCGACACCGGCGACCGCGATCGCCAGCCCGCGCGGCCACCGTCGCCGCCGTGCCCCGTCGCCGACGGCGGGTGGCCGTTGCCGGGTCCCGGCGACCTCGGCGAGCACCGACTCCCGCAGCCGGGGCGGCGGGACGATCACCGACGCGGCGCCCAGCCGCGCGGCGGTTTCCCGCAGCTCGCGGACTTCCTGCGTGCAGGTGGCGCAGTCGGCCAGGTGCCGTTCGAACGCGGCCCGTTCGAGATCCGACACCGCGTCGAGCGCGTAGGCACCGGTCAGCACATGAATCTCGGCGTCCACTACGCCACCCCCAAACAGTCACGCAGCCGGATCAGGCCGTCCCGGATGCGGGTCTTCACCGTCCCGGCCGGTGTCCGCAGCACCCGCGCGGCCTCCACGTAGGTGTAGCCGTTGTAGTAGGCGAGCACGATCGACTCGCGCTGCAACTCGGTCAACGCGGACAGACATCCCCGCACCCGCTCGTGTTCCAGGTTCGCCAGCGCCGATTCGGACACCGCGTCGAACGGGCGCCGTTCTTCCAATCGGCCGGCCCGGTCCTCGCGATGCTCCGCCGCGTACTCCGACCGGATCCGGTCCACCGCCCGCCGGTGCGCGATCGTGAGCACCCACGCCCGCGCGCTCCCCCGCTCGGGTGAGTAGTGCGCGGCGCGGCGCCACACGTCCACCAGCGCCTCCTGCGCGACCTCCTCGGCCTGCGCCCGGTCCCGCATCATCCGGACCGCCAGGCCGAGGACCGCACCCGCCATGAGGTCGTAGACCTCCGCGAAGGCCGCCTCGTCCCCGGTCGCCACCCGGAGCAGCAGCCCCGCGAGATCGGGCTCGGCGCCGCCGCCTTCGTGCGCGGACAAGCTCGCGCGCTTACCCATACGTGTCCTCACCACCTGGGCCGGTCCCCGCCGGACCACGACCTCCACCAGTAGTTCGCGCCCGGACGGTACCCGGATTGGTCCCGAATGGCTGACCATCGGCGAGGGCAACCGGACGGGTCACTCACGCGTGTAAGCGGCATCGATCACACACGCGTGACGGGGAGAAACGACATGACCCGAAGAACGGCGTTGACGACGCTGGCCGCCGTGACCATGGCGCTCGCGAGCGCACCGGTGGCGGCCGCGGCCGCAGGCACGACCCTCACGGTCTACCCCACCGAAGTCCGGCCGGGAGCCGTCTTCGGCACCGGTTTCCACGGCGGCTGCGACACGTACTCGTCGGTCACCTCGCCCGGTTTCACCGCACCGGTCAGCCTGGTCGCGGTCGGCGGCGACCGGAACAACCTGTGGGGCAACGGCACGGCGGTCACCACGCCCGGCACCTACACCGCGACCGGCACCTGCGACGGCAAGACGCTGACCACCCGGTTCACCGTCCTCCCGCACCAGCCCCCGTCGTGGGGCCTGTATCCGCTGGAAGTCCAGCCGGGCGGCGAGATCTCGGGCGGCTCGGACACCATCACCGGCTGCCCTGGTGGCGCCGAGGGTCCCGCGACGTCGCCGGGCTTCGCCGAACCGCTGCGGTGGACCCGCGGCGGCAACTTCGGCCGGTTCAGCGGGACGACCACGGTGATCACCACGCCGGGCAAGTACACGGCCACGCTGAAGTGCAAGGGCACGCCGATCATCGGCGAGATCCAGTTCACCATCATCGGCACCCCGCCGACCGGCACCCCACCGGCGACGAACGTCCCGGCCCCGGGGAACGGCTCGGCCCAGCCCGCCGGGCGGACGCCGATCATCAAGCCGAAGGGCGCGCCGCAGACCGGTGGCGGCGGCACCGCGGGCTAACCACCCCGGCGGTCCGTGAATGCCACATTGAGGGACTCTGATTCCCTCAATGTGGCATTCACGGACCACCGACCCCAGGATGCCGCCGGGCGCGGTTACCGCCACGATGGTCCTCAGTGGACGGAAACGCGTGACTGGAGGACCCCATGGCGGACGTGCTCGGGCCGGACTACGAAGCGGTGGAGATCCCGCTCGGCACCGACGACGAGGGTGAGGTCGTCGCCACGCTCGTCAGCAGGCGGGCCACCCCGGCCCGGCGCCGCGCGGTGCTCTACGTGCACGGCTTCGTGGACTACTTCTTCCAGGATCACCTCGCCGAGTTCTACCTCGGGCTGGGTTTCGACTTCTACGCGCTGGACCTGCGCAAGTACGGCCGGTCACTGCGCGGGCACCAGACCCCGAACTTCGTGCGCGACCTCGCCGAGTACTTCCCGGAAATCGACGAGGCCGTCCGGATCGTCCGCGCCGAGCACGACGTCCTGCTGCTCAACGGCCATTCCACCGGCGGGCTCATCGCGTCGCTGTGGGCCCACCGGTCCGCGGGCAAGGGGCTGGTCCAGGGCCTGTTCCTGAACAGCCCGTTCTTCGAGCTGCCCGAGCCACTCCTCAAACGGACGGCGGCGGGCGCGCTCGCCACCGCCCTGCGGCGCGCCCGCCCGCTGGCCGAACTGCCCGCCGGGGTCTCCCCGGCCTACGCGCAGAGCCTGCACCACCGCTTCGGCGGCGAATGGGACTTCGACCTGGCCTGGAAACCCGTCGAGGGCTTCCCGGTGCGGACCGCCTGGCTCGCCGCCATCTGCCAGGGACAACGCCGCGTGCGCGCCGGGCTCGCCATCGACGTCCCGATCCTCGTCATGCTCTCGGCGAGGTCGGTGAAACCCGGCAAGGACACCTACGTCGGAGGTGCCGACGCCGTGCTCGACGTCCGGGACATCGCGCGGCGGTCCACCGGCCTCGGGCCGCATCTGACCCTCGTCCGCGTCGACGGCGGCCTGCACGACCTCGTGCTGTCACCGCCGCCCGTCCGCGAAGCGGTCTTCGCCGAGCTGACCCGCTGGATCGGCGCGTACCTGCCGTCGTGAGCCCGGCCGGACGGCCAGGGTGAGGACGGCGCCGAGGAGCGCCGGTACCGCGAAGAGCACGAAGTTCCATCGCGGCGCGAAGCCGGCGGCGAGTATCCAGCCGCCCAGTGCCGGTCCCGCGATCGCGCCGATCCGGCCGATCCCCAGCGCGACACCGGTCGCGCTGGCCCTGGCCGACGCCGGGTAGGTGCGGGCGATGTACACGTTGAGCAGTCCCTGCACCCCGAACGCGCCCGCGCCGCCGACGAGCACCAGCGCGGCGAGAACGGCGGGCGCCGATCGGAAGCTCAACGCGACCACGGCGCCCGCGGCGACGGCGAAACACGCGATGATCGGGCCCTTCGAGCCCGCCCGGTCGGCCAGTACCGCGATCGCGAGCCCACCGACGGTCGCGCCGAGGTTGAGCAGGGCGAGGAAGGTGAGCGAGGACCCCAGCGGATACCGCGCGGCCTGCATCAGCTGCGGCAGCCAGGTGTTGATCCCGAAGATGAGCAGGAACGAACAGCTCACCAGGAGGCAGAACAACGCCGTCGTCCGCGCGTGGGGCGGCCGGACCACTAGCCGCATTCCGCCGGTCGGCTGAGGCTCTTTCCTTTGGTACACCGGGGATTCGGGCAGCCAGCGGAACGCGGCGGGCAGCAGGGCCAGTCCGAGGACGCCGCCGACGACGTACTCCGGCCGGAAGCCCGGCCCGCGCAGCACCGTGGTGGCCACGAGGGCGGCGAGCGCCCCACCGATCGTCACTCCACATTGGACGATCGCGGAACTCAGGTTCTTCCGCGCCGCCGGGGCCAGCTCGAACAACAGCGGCCCCATGGCGGGGTAGACCGCGCCGACCCCCAGCCCGACGGCGAACCGGCTGGCGCCGAAGAGCTGGGGATCGGGGGCGAGCGCGCACGCGAACATGCCCAGCGTGACCACCGCGAGGCTGGCCAGGGTCGTCCGCCGCCGCCCGTACCGGTCGGTGAGCTGCCCGGCCAGCAGGGCGCCGAACAGCATCCCCACGGGCGTCAGGCTGCCCAGCACCCCCAGCGTGGACAGGGAAAGGTGCCATGGCTGGTAGCGGAGCAGGAGCGGCGTCGTCGCGCCGAAGGCGACGAGGTCGTAGCCCTCCAGCGTCATGACGGCCAGCCCGATCGCGATGGCCCTCCACGGCAGGGGCGAGGGTGACGTGCTCACGTCGGCGTCCCTGTGTCCTTTGCGGACACTCCAGGTGGGGCGAGGCCGAACACGCGCTCGGCGGTGCGATGCGCGATCGCCGTGCGCTGCTGGTCGCTCAGCGGCGTGGCCCGCAGGAAGGCCATGGCGGCAGCCGGATCCTCGTACGGGTGATCGATGGCGAACATGACGTTGTCCTCGCCGACCGCGCGCAGGGCGAGCCCGAGCACGTCCGGATCGTCGATCCCGCTGGTGGTGAGGACGAAGTTGCGCCGGAAGTACTCGCTCGGGGTGAGCGAGAGGCGCGGCATCGGGGTGGCCGCCCCGGCCGTCCGCGCGGCGAACGCGTGCCGGTTGTCGATCCGCCGCAGCCAGTACGGGATGCCTTCGCCAAGATGCCCCAGCACGACGGTCAGTCCCGGATAGCGATCCAGCGTGCCACTGAGGATGAGCCGCATCGCGTGCAACCCCGCCTCGGCCTGGTAACCCCAGATCGCCCCGGGGAGGCCGTGGTCGCGGTAGGCCGCGAGCATGCTCGGCACACGAGGGTGCAGGTAGATCGGCGCCCGGTGCGCCTGCGCCGCCGCCAGCAGCGGCGCGAACTCCGGCTCGTCCAGGTACCGGCCGCCGGTGTGTGAGTTGATCATGACGCCGTTGAGCCCGAGCGGTCCCATCGCGCGTTCGATCTCGGCGGCCGCGGCCGCCGGATCCTGCGGCGCCACCGTGGCCAGGCCGCCGAACCGGGCCGGGTGCCGCCGCACGATCGCGGCGAGCGCGTCGTTGAACTCGCGGGCCAGCGGCACCGCGTCGGCGGCGGCGTAGGGCTGGACACCGGGCGGGTTGAGGCTGAGCACTGCCATGTCCTGCCCGAGCGCGTCCATTTCCCGCAGCCGGACGCCGAGGTCGACGAGCCGGGCGCGGAATCCGGGCGCGGTTTCCACCGTGCGCATCGACGTCATTTCGAGCTCGTCGCCCGGCAGCACGTCCAGGCCGTGCGCGACCCGCAGGAACGCCTCGGTGGACGCGTGTTCTTCGACCGCGACGACCTTCACGCGCGCCGCCCGCCGTCGACCGACAACGCGATCCCGGTGACGTAGGACGCGGCGTCCGAGCAGAGCCAGACCGCGGCCGCGGCGGCCTCCTCCGGGGTGGCCATCCGGCCGAGCGGGGTGATCGCCTCCTGCGCCGCGATCATGTCGGTGCCCGCGGCCAGTTGCTCGAACCCGGGCGTGCGGGTCGGGCCGGGGCAGACGGCGTTGACGCGGACCCCCTTCGGCGCGTAGTCGACGGCGGCGGCCTTGGTGAGCCCGACGACGCCGTGCTTGGCGGCCACGTAGGCGGGGGCGCGCGGGATCGAGTAGAGGCCGCCGTTGGAGGCGACGTTGACGATCGCGCCGCCGCCTTCGAGCAGCGGCAGTTCGTACCGCATGCACAGGAACGTCCCGGCCAGGTTGACGTGCACCACGCGCTCGAACTCGTCCAGCGTCATCTCGTCGAGCCGCCGGTGGTGCGAGGCCATCCCGGCGTTGTTCACCGCGAAGTCGAGGCCGCCCCAGGCGTCCACGGTCCGTTCGAGGGCCGCCCGCACGGACGCTTCCTCGGCGATGTCGACGGGGACGGAAAGCGCTTCCCCACCGTCCTTCTCGATCATCTCGACGGTTTCGGCCGCCGCGTCCGCGTCGATGTCGAGCACCGCGACCGCGGCGCCGTCACGGGCGAACGCGATCGCCGCCGCGCGGCCGATCCCGCTGCCCGCGCCGGTCACCAGCCCGGTCTTCCGGTCGCTCATGACGCGATCGCCTCGTGGTTGGCCCAGGCGACCCGATAGGAGTGCCGCGACTTCCAGCGGGCGATGACCTCGTGCAGGCCGGGGTCGGCGAACGCCTTCGCCAGCGTGTCGAGGTCGGCCACGGTGACCTGCACGATCGCGGTCGCGATCAGTGCCGGAATGGCCTCCTCGCCGGGCACCGGCAGATGCCGGCGGGTCGCGACCGACTGCGCGAGGCCGGCGGTGAGCATGGCCTGTTCGATATCTGTGAGGTACTGATCGAGTTCGGTGTCGGGCAGTGGCTCGTCGAAGGCGACAAGCATCGTATGCGTAACCATGTCTCAAGTTTTGCCGCGATCCACCGCGTACGTCCAAGACCGATTCGCTCTTCGGCGATAACCTGGAGGCATGGTTGATCTGGAGACCCGTGAGCTGGAGTACTTCATCGCGGTCGCCGAAGAGCTGCACTTCGGCCGGGCCGCCGTCCGGCTCTCGATCGCCCAGCCCGCCCTGTCGAAGGCGATCCGGCGGATCGAAACCCGGCTCGGCGTCGCGCTGTTCGTCCGCACCAGCAGGCACGTCGCGCTCACCCCGGCGGGCGAGGCGCTGGCCGAGCACGGGCGGCACGCGCTCAACGCGGTCGCCGCCGCCGTCCGGAGCGCCCGGCACGCCGGTGACGCCCACGCCCACCTGCGGCTCGTGCTCAAACCCGGCGGTGACGCGGGCCTGTTGTCCGGGCTGCTGGCCGCGTACGCGCACCAGCCCGACGCCCGCCAGGTGGACATCCTGTTCAGCGGTCCCGCCGACCGCAGCGACTTCCTCCGCGACGGCCGGGCCGACGTCGGCCTGCTCTACGTGCCCTTCGACGACCTCGACGGGCTGGCCCACGAGACACTGCTCACCGAGGACCGCGTCGCCATCGTGCCCTCCGGACATCGCTTCGCCCGGCGCGACGGGGTCAAACTGTCCGATTTGGATGGTGAGATCCTGCCGCGCTGGAAGGGAATTCCCGGCGGTGACGGCACCGGGCCCGAGGTCGTCGACGTGGTCCAGCTGCTCCAGCTGATCACGGTGAGCCGGATGATCGGGGTGCTGCCCCGCTCACTGGTCGACCCGCTCCCGCCCGGCCTGACCGGCGTCCCGGTCACCGACGCGCCGCCCAGCAGGCTCGTGCTCGCCTGGAACGAACGGGACCGCAGGCCGCTGGTGGCCTCGTTCGCAGCCGCCGCGCTGGGGCGCCCCTGAGACTGTCCGTGGGGGCCTCCTTGAGGGACTCTAGGTCCCTCAAGGAGGCCCCCACGGACCGTGCCAACCCGGAGCGAGCAGGTCAGGCCAGCGCTTTCATGAATCGCGCCGATGTGCCGCAGAGGTCCTCGTAGCCGAGACCGCGGTAGAAGCGATGGGCGGCGTCTCGTGTCCGGGAACTGGTGATCTCCAGCTTCCGGCAACCCTGTCGAAGCGCCTCGCGCTCGACCTCGGCCACCAGCTCGCCGCCCACGCCCTGACCGCGACAGGAGTCGTCGACCACGAGCGCCAGGAGCCTGCCCAGGCACCCGTCCTGCTCCAGCATCGGCAGCACGTGCAGCGCGGCCACACCCGCGACCAGGCCGTCCACCTCCGCGGCGAACAACGCGCTGCGCCGGTCGGTCAGCAGGTCGTCCAGCCGGACACGCACCCGCGCCTCGTCGGCCGGATATCCCAGCTGGCCGAGCAACACCGTGATACGCGCCGTGTCCGCCACCTCGACCGCTCTGATCTTCGTCGCCATGGTCCCCCAGTCTGCCGAACGCCGGGCCCGTCGCGCCGCCGGGAAGGTCAGCCGGCCGAACCGAACCACCGGGTGAGCGCGGCAGCGTATCCGCCGGGGTCCGAGCCCGCCCAGCACACCTGGCCGTCCGGCCGCACCAGCACCGCGCCCGCGGGTACCTCATCGGCCGCCTTCACCGGCACCTCCCGCACGCGGTCCTCCCAGCCCGCGGCGGACACCGCGATCCCGTGGTCGAACCGCAGCAGCAGGCCGCGCCCGTCGTGCGTCAGCGCGGACACCCTGCTCACGCCCTCCTCGGTCACGAGGTCCAGATCCGGCATCCGGTAGCCGGTCAGCGGGTGATCATCGGCGTCGTGCTCGTAGCGGATGTCCAGCCCCGCCATCATCCCGGACAGGTGGCGATTGGCCTGGGGCAGGCGCATCAGCTCGGTGACGAGCGCCCGCAGCGCGGCCATGTCCTCGTCAGCGGCGGGGTTGAGCAGGATGCCCTGTGCCCTGGTATTGGCGAGCACCCTGGCCGCGACCGGGTGACGTTCGGCGTGGTAGGTGCCGAGCAACCCCGGCGGCGCCCAGCCGTTGAGCCGCGCGGCGAGCTTCCAGCCCAGGTTGACCGCGTCCTGGACGCCGAGGTTGACGCCCTGCCCGCCCACCGGGAGATGGATGTGGGCCGCGTCGCCCGCGAAGAACACCCGCCCGGCCCGGTAGTTCTCCACCTGGCGTGACGCATTGGAGAACCGGGACGCCGCCCGCACCTCGGCGAGTTCGGTTTCCGGCCCGTACACCGCCTGGAGCGCGGCACGGATTTCCTCGTCGGCGATCGGGGCGTCCCGTGGTGGGGCCTGCCCGGCCACGCTGCTGAACATGAACCGGTGGCCGCCACCGTCCAAAGGGGACAGTGCGGTCCAGTAGCCGCCGCCGGTACGGATGTGCTGGCTGAAATGACTCTTGAAGGCGAGCACCTCGGGCGACCGCGTGGCGAGGACGAGATCGGCGACCACCGCGCGGGCGGTGCCCGCCCTGCCGGGGAACGGCACACCCAGCGCCTTCCGCACCGTGCTGTGCGCGCCGTCGCAGGCGACCAGGAAATCCGCCCGCAGGGTGCGGCCGGTGCCGGTGATGATCTCCGTGCCACTGTCGTTTTGGCTGACCGACACCACTTCGTGCCCGCGGAGCACGGTGCCGCCGCGTTCGGCGAGGCGTTGTTCGAGGAACCGTTCGAGCCGCCCCTGCGGCACCGCGACCGGACCGCGGTAGCGGGTCTGCCACGGCGAGCAGTCCAACGGCACCGGCAGCCCGGCGAAGTGCCCGCCGTGCCCCTCGGCGACGTCCGCGCCGTCGAGCAGCGGGGCCAGCAGGCCACGCAGGTCGAGCACCTCCGCGGTACGCGGCTGTAGACCACCCGCCCTCGACTGGATGCTCGGCTCGGCCCGCTTCTCCACCACCACCGCCGACACCCCGGCCAGCGTCAGCTCGTAGGCCAGCATCAGCCCGGCCGGCCCGGCGCCGACCACGATCACCTGGGTTTCCATCGCTTCCTCCCAAAGCCCGAAAGTAGACTCAGGATACCTGTATACCAGGTTTACTTATCGCCCGGGTAGATGTTTGGGCTAGGATGGTCCGCGTGAGTGAAGAAGTCGGACTGCGCGAGCTCAAGAAGCAGCGGACCCGCCAGGCGATCTCGGAAGCGGCGATCCGCATGTTCCTGGAGAACGGCTTCGACGACGTCTCCGTCGTCGAGGTGGCCGCCGCCGCCGAGGTGTCCAAGCGCACCCTGTTCAAGTACTTCCCGAGCAAGGAAGACCTGGTCGTGCACCGGTTCGCCGATCACAAGGACGAACTGGCCCGATACGTGCGGGACCGCGAGCCGGGCGAGGCCCCACTCGACGCACTCGAACGGGGCTGGCTGGACGCGTTGCGCCGGCATGACGAGGCGACCGGGCTGTGCGACCGGCCCGGCGTGAAGGCCTTCTTCCGGCTGGTACTGGACACCGCGGGCCTGACGGCCCGGCTGAAGCAGCACTACACCCACGCCGAACGGTTGCTGGCCGACGCGCTGGAGGAAACCGGATACCCCCGGCGCACCGCGCGCCTGGCCGCCTGCCAGATCACCGCCGTACAGGGACTGCTCGTCAGCGACACCGCACAGGAGGTCGCTTCGGGACGGTCCGCCGAGGAGGTCCACCCCGAAGCGGCCACCGCCCTGCGGGAAGCCCTCGCCCTGCTCCGCGACGGCCTCCGGCCCCCCACCGAAATCGCGGCGACCTGACCTCTCCGTCCACTGTGGACTTCGAAGCGGTGGACGTCGTTAGTGGACGAGCCGCACCAGGAGTTCGACGAGTTCTCCCGGCATGGTGATCATGCAGTCGTGCCCGGTCGGCAGTTCCCAGACCCGTGCAGGGGAACCGTTGGGCTGGATCGCGGGCACGGGCCGCCGGTCGATGCCCGCCGGTTTCGCGCCGACGCAGTGGATGTGCGTGCGCTCGATCGCGTGCGCGGCCGGGTTGTCCAGGTGGACCGGCTGCCGCAGGCACCGCACCGGCTGATCCGAGAGGATCGTGCGCAGCCAGGCGATGTCCGCCGGGTCGGTGACCCCGAACAGGCCCAGCGGCGCGGGCTGCTCGGGCATCGGCGGCACGCGCCAGCCGTCGCCGGACTCCTCGGCGAGGTCGATCAGCCGCTGCGTCACGGGCATGACGTCGAGCGCGCTCTCCCCGTCCTCCGGGACCATCGCGTCGAGGTACACCAGGTGCGCGATCCGGTCCGGGATCCGGTTGGCCACCGACGAAATGACCAGCCCCGCGTAGCTGTGCCCCACGAGCACGACGTCGGTGAGGTCCTCGTCGCTGATCAGCTTGGCGACGTCGTCGACGTGGGTGTCGAGCCCCACCTCGGGCTGAGCAGATGGGCCTTTTCGCCGTAGCCGGTCAACGATGGCGCGTACGCCCGATGTCCGGCCGACTCCAGCAGCGGTACCACGCGCCGCCAGGCCTGCCCGCTGTGCCAGGCGCCATGGACCAGCAGAAATGTCGCCATGATCTCCCTTTTCGGACTACCACCGCGGCTACCGACCCGGTGGTTACTATTGGTTCCTCGGTATGCAAGAGGAACTACGATCATGGTGATACGCCCGGTCCGGATCGGGCAATAAGGCACTTTCCGGTGCCCCGGTTCCCAGGAGGTAACCATGAACGCCACCGCGGCCGGGCCGCCGCACGGGCCGGACGACGCGTGCCGCACCCGGGAGGTGCTCGACATCGTCGGCGACAAGTGGTCGCTGCTGGTCGTGCGGCACCTCAGCCAGGGGCCCCACCGGTTCACCGAGCTCAAGCGCGGCATCGACGGCATCAGCCAGCGCATGCTCACCGTCACCCTGCGCGCGCTGGAACGCGACGGCATCCTGACCAGGACCGTCCGCGCCGTCATGCCCCCGCACGTCAGCTACGCGCTCACCCCGATGGGCCGGACACTGCGCACCGCCGTGCTGCCCCTGCTGGAGTGGAGCACCACGCATCTGGCGCACATCGACGCCGCCCGCGCCGACTACGACGCCCGCCCCGACACTCCGGGCAATGGTCTCTGAAGGCCACCTTGAGGGACTTGAGTTCCCTCAAGGTGGCCTTCAGAGACCTGCGGTCACGTCGGGGGCGGGACTGCGGGGCAGCCGACGTCGGCGCCGGGCAGGGTGCCGGTAAGCAGGTAGTCGGCCACCGGCTTGTCGACGCAGGCGTTGCCGCCGAACAGGAACTGCCCGTGGTTGCCGCCCCCGGCGAGCACCAGCCGCGAGCCACGCAGCGCCTGCTGCATCCGGCGCGCGCCCTCGACCGGCGTGGCCGCGTCGTCCTTGGCCTGTACCAAAAGGACCGGCGGGGTCTTTCCCGCCCCGATCTTGACCGGCGGCGCGGCCGGGGCCTTCCAGAACGCGCAGGCCGCCGAGTACCAGGTGTTCAGCCAGGCGAACAGCGGCGCCTTCCGGTCCGCCCGCGCGGTGTCCTCGTGCCAGGTCTTCCAGTCCGACGGCCAATTGTCGTCGACGCAGTTGTAGGCGAGCTGGGCGCCGTTCACCGGGTCCATAGCGAGTTGCTTGGCGGCGTTGAGGATTCCGCTCGGATCGCCGCCGCGGTAGCGGGCGACGGCGTCGGCCAGCGTGGGCCACGAGGTGTCGACATACATCGCGGAGGCCAGCATGTCGTCCAGTTCGGCGCCGCCCACCTTGTTCTCGATCGGATGCGCGGTGAGCGCGTCCCGGACGGTCCCCCAGACGCGGCCGACCTCCTCGCCGCTCGCGCCGAAGTGGTAGCGGTCGTCGTGTGCCGCGGCCCAGGCGAAGAACTGCTCCGCCCGCCGTTGCAGCGCGGGATCCTGTTGGAATCCCGCTTCGTAGCCGCCGAGGGTGGGATCGACGACGCTGTCCAGCACCATTTTTCCCGTGGTGGCCGGGAAAAGCGTCGCGTAGGTCGCGCCGAGCCGGGTGCCGTAGGAGTAGCCGAGATAGTCCAGTTTGTCCTTGCCCAGCGCGATCCGGATACGGTCCATGTCGCGCGCCGCGTTCTGCGTGGTGATGTGCGGCAGCAGATCGCCCGCGTGCCGCGCGCAGGCGTCGGCGACCTTCCTGGCGATGTCCACCCGCTGCTGTTCCCCGGCCTCGTTCACCGGCCGGTTCGGCGGCATCGGGCGGGGGAACAGACCGGCGGTGTCGCCGCAGTTCACCGGCGCGCTGGCGCCGACGCCGCGCGGATCGAAACTGACCACGAGGTACTTGTCGATGAGCTGGGGCGGCAGCGAGGACTGGACCAGTTTGGCGGTGCCGATGCCGGACTCCCCCGGCCCGCCCGGGTTGACCACCAGGATGTTCGGCGCGTCCAGCGAGCCCGCCGCGGACAGCGTCAGCGTGATCTTCCGGCCGGACGGCCGGTCGTAGTCGAGCGGGACCTCGAGCGGGGCACAGCCGGTTCCGCGCGGGGCGCCCAGCTCCGGGGCGCACTCCGACCACTTGATCCCGGACGCGGCGATCGGGGCCGCCGCCACCGGCGCGGTACCCAGCGCGGTGGCGGCCACCCCCGCCACGACCGCCAGGCACACTGCTCGGACCGTCATCGGCTGCTCCCTTTCGACAAGATCACCTCCGTCATCACTAACACGGTGGGCCGAACGGAGCCATCCGAAACGGCGGAAGGGACACGGAAGCGAACCCGAAAGCGCAGCGTCCTGCCCGGCGGAATGCGCGAGTTGGCGGCTGGCGGCGCTCCCCTGCCCGGCTACCATCGAAGCTCCCCAGCCAGCCATCGGAGGCTCCCATGCGACTGCCCCGATTTCGTGCCCTGCTTGGTCTTCTCCCAGCTTTTCTGCTCGCGCTCTCCCCCGTCGCGCAGGCCCGCGCGCAGGCCCCGCTCGGCGGCGGCAGTCCGCTGAACACCACCGCGGGATCCCGCTGCACCGCCGGATTCGCCGCCACCGCCCATGACACGGGCTACCTGATCCTCAGCGATTCCTGCGCGCGAGCGGGCAGCACCGTCCACAGTGGAGGAAAAGTGGTCGGGATCGTCGAGCAGACGCCGTTCCCGCCGGACGGCACGCTCGTGCTGCGGGTGACCAACACCGACGACTGGCGGCTGACCGGCTCGATCCCACCCACCGACAGCCGGGTCACGATCGCCGGATCCACCGAGGCCCCGATCGGTGCCTCGGTGTGCCGGTACGGCGTGACCACCGGCTGGAAGTGCGGGACGGTCCAGGCGAAGAACGTGACGATCGACTTCCCCGAAGGCCCGCTGACCGGCCTGACCCGGACGTCCGTCTGCGCCGAGCCCGGCGACATCGGCGCCCCGTTCGTCAGCGGCACGCAGGCACAGGGCGTGCTCGTCGCGGCCACCGGAACCTGCTCCGGCGGTCACGGCTCTTCCTACTTCCTGCCGATCAACCCGATCCTGGCCGCCACCGGCCTGACCCTGGTCACCGGCGCCCTCCGCTGACCCGTACCCCGTGCGGAAGGTCCGTGAATGCCACATTGAGGGACTCTGAGTCCCTCAATGTGGCATTCACGGACTGGGGTGGCGAGTTCCGGCGTCCGGGTGTGCTGAAGGACGCCTTCGGTGCGCTCAGAGCACTGAAGGCGTCCTTCAGCACGGCCAACGCACTGAAAGCGTCCTTCAGCACCCAACTTCGCGACGTGGGCCTCGACCGGGGTGACGTCTCTCAAGGCCACCTTGGGGGACTTGAGTTCCCTCAAGGTGGCCTTCAGAGACCGGGGCTCAGCGGAAGGCGGCGATGTTGCGGGCGGTCCAGTCGGCGAAGGAACGCGGGGCGCGGCCGAGGACCCGCTCGACGTCCGGGCTGACGCGCACCTCCGCCGGGGTCGGGGCGCCGATGATGTCCAGGGTGTCGTCGGCGAGTTCCGCCGGCATGCTCCGGGTCATGCCCGCCTTGGCCTCTTCGCGGGTGAGCTCCTGGAACCGCACAGGCGTGCCCAGCGCGGCGGCGATCACCTCCGTCTGCTGCCGGGGCGTGATCGCTTCCGGCCCGGTCAGGTCGTAGACGCCGCCGGTGAACCGGTCCTCCAGCAGGCAGGCCGCCGCGACCTCGGCGATGTCCGCCGGGTCGATGATCGGCAGCCCGACGTCGCCGAAGGGCGCCGCGACGACCTGCCGCGTGCGGACGGATTCGGCCCACCACAAGGCATTCGAGTCGAACCCGCCCGGCCGCAGGACGGCCCACTCCAGCCCGGACTCCCGCAGCGTGTCCTCCAGCGCGCGCATCGCGACCCGCGTCGTGCCGAAGGGCCGGGTCGTCACGCCCTGCGAGGAAAGCAGCACGACCCGGCGGACCCCGGCGGTCGCGGCCTTCTCGATGATGTCCGCGGGATTGGCCCCGACGGCGTGCAGATCGCCGGACAGCAACAGGAACAACGCCTTCGCCCCGGCCAGCGCGGGTTCGAGACTGGCGGGCTCGGCCAGATCGGCCACCACGTGCCGGACGCCGTCCGGCACCTCCGCGACGCGCCGCGACACCGCCGTCACCTGCCGGCCCACGTCGGCCAGCGCCCGCGTCAGCGGACGGCCGATGTTTCCGGTAGCCCCGGTCACCACGATCATGAACAGCTCCTCGTTCCGATGTGCTCTGTGACGCCGACGTTACGAGCTCCAGCTAACTTTTCGTAAGGACATACCTTCGGGTAAGCTCAGTACGTGGCAGGAGGCGCGCAGTTCACCCGGGTCGACACCGAGGCACGGTATGACGTGTTTCACACCGACTGCCCCGCGCGTGACGTGGTCGACCATGTCACCAGCCGGTGGGGCATCTGGGTGCTGATCTCCTTGCGGGCCAACGACCTTCGCTTCTACGAGCTGCGCGAGAGCATCCAGGGCATCAGCGAGAAGATGCTCGCCCAGTCGCTGCGCGCGCTGGTCAAGGACGGCCTGGTCTGGCGGCGGGTCGAGCCGACGACGCCGCCCCAGGTCACCTACGGGCTGACCGAGTTCGGCCGGGAGGTCGGCGAGCCGCTGACGGAGCTGTTCGGCCGGATCACCCGGCGACTGGCACCGCGCGACACGGAATAGCGCCCCGCCCCCGACAACGCAGTGCCGTGAAGGCCGCTTTCGAGACCGGTCATTTGTCGGCGTGGCGCCCGAGGGACGCCCTGGGTGCGCTGGATGCACCAAGGGCGTCCCTCGCTGCGCTGGATGCACCGAAGGCGTCCCTCGGCACGACCGGGCCCAGCTGCGGGAGACTCGGTGTCCTGAACGACGCGTCTCCGAGCGAAACGAGAGAAAACAGCGTGGCCGGGAGGAAATCCCGGCCACGCCGTTCTCTTGCGGACCTGCCTCGGCACCGTACCGGAGTGTCGAGACACCGCCCGTCAGTCGCGCACGACCTCGGTCAGCAACGCACGCCACGCCGAACCCGACACAGCAAGCTGACCACCAGCACGGTCCTTGGTATCCCGCACACCGACCGCCACACCCAAACGCACCTCCACACAATCAGCATGGTCTGCGCTCCAACTCGACTTGAACCAGGTTCCCGGCTCACGCGACATCGTCATTTCGCCTCCTCCAACTCAAAACGGCGTGGCCGGGAAGAAATCCCCGGCCACGCCGTCGTTATATGGAGCTGCCTCGGCACCGTACCGGAGTGTCGAGACACCGCCCGTCAGTCGCGCACGACCTCGGTCAGCAACGCACGCCACGCCGAACCCGACACAGCAAGCTGACCACCAGCACGGTCCTTGGTATCCCGCACACCGACCGCCGCACCCAAACGCACTTCCACACAATCAGTGTGATCCGGGCTCCAGCTCGACTTGAACCAGGTTCCCGGCTCACGCGACATCGTCATTTCGCCTCCTCCAGTTCAGCGATCACCTCCGCGATGAGCTTGGCAGTACGAGCCGGGCTCATCGCCTTCATCCGCACGGCCTCAGCGGCTCGCCGATGAACCTCGATGTCTCCCAAGTCCTGCAGCAGCAGGCCACAGCCGTTCAGCTCCACGCTGACGACCGGCTGCTCCGTTTCCGACTCAAGGAGAATGAATGCGCCTGTCAACGCAGGCGTCCAGCCCGCGGAGTTGGCCACCGCCCGGATTTCGACATTCGGCAGTTCCGCCATCTCCCGCAGATATCGCAACTGCTCGGCCATCACCGCGGGTCCGCCCAGAACCTGGCGGATGGCGGACTCACCGAGCAACACGTTCAGCTGCGCGGGTTCGCGGCGAGTGATCAGCTCGCGGCGGCCGATGCGGACCATCACCCGCTCGTCGATTTCGTCAGCGGGCACGCCGCCCTCAACCATCATCGACCGGATCACGTCGCTAGTCTGAAGCAGTCCGGGAATTATCAGCGGCGCCACGTGCACGACGGTCGTCGCGGTCCGCTCGGTGGCCAGCACAGCGTTGAGCTGCTGACGTCGTTCCGGCAGCGTGAAAGCAACCCACCGTCCCCCGGCCCTGGCCCCGTTGACCGACGCCATCAGGTCGGCGGCCTCGTCGCCTTCGATGTCGAGCGCCTCGATGACCCGCGCGACGTCATCCGGCTTCGGCACGCGTTCCCCGCTCTCCCAGCGCGAGATCAGCCCGGAGTCCGTGGGCTTCCTGCCGAGCATCACGGCCAGCTCCCGCGTGGTTACGTCGCGGCCCTCCCGGATCTCTTTCAGCTCCGCGCCCAGCGCGGCAGCCGCCTGCGACCGCGGACGTTTGCTACCAGCCATGCAGCACATGTTAGTGCAGGTGACCGTGCATCTTGACATCACCCGATCAGGCACTTGCCTCATCATGCTGCTTTCGCTGACACTGGGAATGTCAGCAACGACAGCACGTCAACATTGCTGGTAGGGCGGTTTGAGGGTACCGGGAGGCGGGGGCCGTGATGAGTATCGGGTGGCGAACGACGTTGATCGTGCCCGCGCGATCGCTGACCGGGCGGGCCAGTCAGGTGGCCGTGGGCATCGTGGCCGTCATCGGCGGGCCCACGCAGATGGCCCTGCGCGTCGGCGAGGACGGCGAGCCGGTGCTCCTGCCGCCGGTCGCGATGGCCGAGCTGATCTCGAACGCCCGTTTCGTGCTCGCCCAGAAAATCGCCGAGGAGCGCCGATGAAGGACCAGGGCCCACCGGAGGCCACCTGGCGGTCCCGGCTGGCGATGACCGCGACCCGGCTCGACGGACGGCCCGCGCGGCTCGTCGTCGGCGTGGTCGTGATCGACGGACGGTACGACGTCGCGCTCCAGACCAACGACGACGCACCCGTCCTCCTCCGCGAGGCCAAGCCGGTCACCCTGTCGACGTTGCTGCACCAGGCGTATGCCGACCGGCCCTTCTGCGGTCCCGGCGCGGACGGCTGACCACCGGAAGTGTCCGAAGTGGACACAAGCAGACGAACCATCCCCCGAACCCATGCCCGACTCGTACCGGCGGGCATGGAGCCGGGCCCCCGGCCGTTCGCGCCGGGGGCCCGGCGCAACCAAGCCGGAACCCACGGCAGAACCAGGAGAAGTGGTGCCGATGGACGCGGTCATCTACGTGGACACCGAGGCGATTCACCCGGTGGCGAACGGCGAATGGCACCACACCCGGCTGAACCACGTGCCCGCGCCCGGCGAGCGCATCACCATGCTGTGCGGCCTCGTCGCGACCGCCGAGTTCGCCCACGTCAGCCAGCGCGACACGCACGGCGTCCCGCACACCTGCTGGAACTGCGACTACGTGTACCGCCGCGAACACGACCTGGACATCTGGCCCGGCCACCCCGCACTGTCCACCCGGCCGGCACCCCGGCCCCGAACCTGAGAGTCCACAGTGGATAAAGAAACCGCGCCACGGCCCCATGTGACGCCCCCGGCCACCGCACTCGGACTCGGCCTGCGTGCCCACCGCGAACACCGCGGTGTCACCGTCCGCGGGCTCGCCGCCGACCTCGACCTCGACCCCGCCACCGTCTCCATGATCGAACACGCCACCCGGCGCCCGAAACTCGACTATGTTATCCGGGTCCTCGGCTACCTCGGGGTCGCCGGCACCGAATACCGGCGGCTGGTGGCGCTGGCCGAACACACCGAGGACGGGTACCTGCTGGAAGGCGGCCCGATCGGCTATCCCGTGCTGCGCCTGGAATACGAGCGCACCGCCGACGCGATCACCGAATGGTCCCCCGCCCTGGTGCCCGAGCTGCTGCAAACCCCGGAGTACGCGCGTGCCGTGCTCGACGCGGGCATGCTCACCGGGGACGAGGTCGACGAAGGCGTCATGCTGCGGCTCGCCCGTCCCGACGCCGACGACCGCGGTCCCCGCTACACCGTGCTGCTCGGCGAACCCGCGCTGCACCGCCGGTACGGGGGCACCCACGTGCTCCGTGTCCAGCTGCGGCATCTGCTGACCGCGATCGACGAGCGGCGCGCGAGCGTGCGGATCGTGCCCCGTGAGGGCAGCTGGCATCCGAGCCTGATCGCGCCGTTCACCCTGTTCGAGTTCCGGAAGCGCCGCCCGCTGGTGACCCTGGACCACCACTACGTCGGCGCGTACGTCACCGAGGAGGGCCCCGTCACCCGCTACCAGGAGTCGCTGGAACACCTGACGGCCCAACGAGCACTGAGCGAACGGGCGTCCCGGGAGATCATCGCCAAGGCGGCCGCCGCGCTGGGCCCGGCCCGCGACCCCGGCTGGTCCCCTCCGCTGCCCGGCGCTGCCTGCGGGTGATCCCGCCCAGTGTCGTGGCTCAGGTCGTGGACGTCAGGAGAGTGACCAGTTCGTCGAGTCCGGTCACCTGCCAGTCGAAGGTGTCGGAGTCCGCGGGCGGATCCCCGACCGGCCGCCCGACATAGGCGGTCCGCATCCCCGCCGCCAGCGCGCCACGCAGATCCCAGGCGTGCGCGGCCACCATGAGCGCGCGCTCCGGCGGACATCCGGCGGTGTCGAGGGCGAGCCGGTAGATCTCCGGCGCCGGTTTGTAGGCCCGCACCTGCTCGCCGGACAACGTCTGGTGCCAGCGCAGCCCGGCGTGGGCGCAGATCCGCAGCAGCGCGGCCTGGCTCGCGTTGGACAGCGCGAGCACCGGAAGCCGCCGCGCGAGCCGGTCGAGACCGGCGACGGAATCGGCCCACGGCGGCAGGCGCTGCCCCGCGGTGGCCAGCCGGGCGAGGGCTGCCGGATCGGTGATCCCGGCCCGTTCGGCGACCCGCCGGGCGGCTTCGGTGTCGATGACCTCGCTGGTGGCGTACGGGCGTTCGCCCTGTGCGATACGCCGCTGTTCGCTCTCGACGTGCCGCTGCCACTCGGTGAGCAGTTCGTCGGCGAACGCGTCTCCGGCGTCCGGCACGGCTTCGCGGATCCCGGCGCGGAGGCCACCGGGTTCGTCGACCATGGTGCCGAGCACGTCGAAGACCACGACGTCGATTTCGCCGTTCTCTGCCACGGTTTCCCCGTTCACGTCCATTGATCCGGTCGCGAACGATCTTCGCTCAGGCGCGCGGGCCCGGTCAAGGTTCCCCGGGAGCCGACCGACTCCCGGGGAACCTCCACTATGGACAGTCAGCGATCTCGCGCCGGTTACGGCTGCAGGGTGATGGAGTTGATCGGCGTCATGTCCTTGTCGATGTACCAGCCCGCGGGGAGGTACCCTTCGCACCCCACTCCGTTTTTGCCGGTGCAGGTCCGCATGGTCGCGCCACCGGTCTGGTTGTTGAAGATCCGGTGCACCCCGTACATGTTGTAGACGTTATAGGTGCCGTACTTGTAGTACTTGTGCTCCGGTCTGTTGTCGTTCCAGTCCGGCCCCGGATAGATACAGACATCGCCGTCCGGGCAGCCATACGCGGCGGCCGCCCGGACGGGAGCGGACTCCGTCGCCTCGGCCGCGACAGCCGGGAGCACCATTCCCGCCGCGACCGCGGCCCCCACCAGGACGACACGTAACTTGTCCACAATCACTCCTTTCCTTGTGGTGGAACGATCTCGGGAATCTCGCCGAGGATCGCCGGCCACCGGACGGGAGCGTCGTTCGCCACGGTTCCCTGCCGCACGACGAGGCATCTCGCTTACGTACCAAGGGCTTTCGGTGGCCGCCACCAATTTTCAGTGTATTCCGCCCGGCCACGGAATTCGAGAGATCGTTCGCGGCTCCGGCAACTCAGCCCGGCCGGTGTCCCGCCCACGCGAGGCCGTCCACCGCCAGCCACGCCGTGTCCGCGACCGCCACCGGCGTCACCCCGCTGAACGCCACGACGTCCCGGTGCAGATGGGACTGGTCGGTGTAACCGCTCTCCGCCGCGATCCGCGCCGCGTCCCCGCCCGCCGCCAGCAGGTGCGCGGCGTGGTCGAAACGGACCAGCCGCGCGGCGCGCTTGGGGGAAAGCCCGATCTGCGCCCGGAACCGGGACCACAGGCGCTTGCGGCTCCAGCCCGCCCCGGCGGCCAGGTCGTCGATCCGCACCCGGCCGCCGCGAGCGACGATCCGCTCCCAGGCCCAGGCGACCCGGGGATCCACCGGCCGTCCCGTCGCGCACCGCCGGGCGAGCAGGTCGTCGGTCATGGCGAACCGCTCCCGCCACGAACGCGCCTCGCCGAGCCGTTCCCTGATCCGCGCCGCGTCCCGGCCCCAGAGGTCGTCGAGGGTCACCACCGCGCCGTCCAGCTCCGCCGGGGAAACGCCCAGCACCGCGTAAGCGGTCGGCGGGGACAGGCGGGCTTGCACGCACTCGACGTGCTCGCCCCGGACGCGCAGGGCGCCGTGCATGAACCCGGTGACAAGGCTCCCCCGCTTCCGGCGGCCGGTGTCGGCGTCCACGACCAGCGGGCCGTCGCCGAACCCGAGCGCCAGGGTGACCGCGGGGTGCGGCACCACCCGCACGTCGACCGGGCCGGGGCCGCGGTCGCGGAACCCGGCCATGCGCACCCCGGGTGTCCGGACCGGTACCGGCGGTCGCGCGACCTCCCACCTGCGCACCGCGCCGGGTTCGCGCGCCGTGGATCTCATGGCCCCATGCTACGAAAACCGGGCCGGGACATTCGTCCAAGACCTCGGCCCGCACCGGCGGCGACGGTGGGGATCATGAGCCACGACCTCGTCCAGCAGGCCCTGTCCGCACTCGCCGGTGGCGACCCCGGCCGGATCGCCGCGGTCTTCACCGAAGACGCCGAATGGCTGTCCCCGCCGGGAAACGCGACCGCCGTCGCGCTCGACACGACCCACCACCTGGTCGGCAGAGCGGCGATCGTGCGGTTCTTCGCCGAGGACCTGCCCCGGTTGTTCACGCGTGACGTCGACGCGGACGTCCACCGGCTCCACGCCGACAGCGCGTTGGCCGTCGTGGAGGCGACCATGACGGCGACGCTCGCCGACGGGACCCCCTACCGCAACGACTACTGCTTCGTCTTCGAACTGCGGGACGGGCTGATCCACCGGGTCCGCGAGTACGTGGACACCGCTCGTGGGCATCGGCTGGTCTTCGGCGTGCCTGGGTGACGTACACCCATGACGTCGTCCGACGGTCGCCCCGGGCCGCCTCCGGTTCCTAGCGTGAGCTTCGCACCCGAACCAGGAACGAGAAGGAATCCCGATGTCCGAAGTGACTTACACCGCCGTCGCCACGTCCACCGCGGAGGGCCGTAACGGGGGCCGCGCGACCTCGGACGACGGGGTGCTCGACGTCGGCCTCGCGGTGCCGAAGGCGCTCGGCGGCGCGGGCGGCGGCACGAACCCGGAGCAGCTGTTCGCGGCGGGCTGGGCGTCCTGCTTCGTCGGCGCGGTGCGGCGCGTCGCGGGAACGAAGAAGGTACCGCTGAGCGACCTCGCGGTCGTCGCCGAGGTCACCCTGCACCACGACACCGAGGCCGGGGAGTTCACCCTCAGCGCGGCACTGCACCTGGAGGCGTCCGGGATCGACCAGGCGACCGCCGACGAGCTGGTCCACGGCGCGCACCAGGTCTGCCCGTACTCGAAGGCGACGCGCGGCAACGTCGAGGTCACCCTCGACGCCACCGTCGGCTGACTCTCGAAACCGTCCACAAAGGATTTCTCGCCATGCACAACGAGCACCGAAACCCGGCCGACTCCTCCTCCGTCGAGGAAACCGTGCACTGCTTCGCTTTCGTCACCCCAGTGGCGGCGTACTGCTTCGTCTATCCGGCACAGCCATCCACGGCCCCCGAGCCCCCACGAGAACCCCGAAGAG
This sequence comes from Amycolatopsis samaneae, assembly GCF_039541975.1. NCBI lineage: Bacteria > Bacillati > Actinomycetota > Actinomycetes > Pseudonocardiales > Pseudonocardiaceae > Amycolatopsis > Amycolatopsis samaneae. The sequence continues at coordinate 41,686 of NZ_BAABHG010000003.1, read as the reverse complement.
GACGCCGATGAGCTTCGCGACGAAACTGCTGACGGTCGCCCTGCCACTGGCCACGCTGATCCCGCTCGCCGCGAGCGAAAGCGTCTTGGCCGCGCCCGTCGCGTCCGTCTGCGGCCCACTCCCGGTCACCGCGCCGGACGGCGCGAGGGTCGAATCGGTGCGGGCGGCGCGGCACGAGGGCGGCACCGTCACGTTCCCGGACACCCCGCTCGGCAAGGGCGCGACCATCACGGACGTCCCGGCGTACTGCGAGGTCACCGTCACCCTCGCCCACCCCGGCGCGCGCGACCACGTCAAGGTCGCGGTCGCGCTGCCGGAAACCGGCTGGACCGGCAGGCTGCAGGCCGTCGGCGGGAGTGCCTACGCGGCCGGTGACTTCGGCGCGCCGCTGGTCCAGGCCGTCAAGGACGGCTACGCCGGGGTGACCACCGACGCCGGGGTGTCCTCGAACCCGCTCGACACCGGGTGGGCGCTCACCGGCGACGGCCGTGTCGACAAAGCGCTACTGACCAACTTCGCGACCCGCTCGGTGCACGAGGCGGCCGTGCTCGGCAAGGACGTGACGCGGCGGTTCTACCACCGGCCGGTCACCTACTCCTACTGGAACGGCTGCTCGACCGGCGGGCGTCAGGGCTACGCCGAGGCGCAGGACCACCCCGCCGACTTCGACGGTGTCCTCGCCAACGCCCCGGCCGTCGACTGGACGCGGTTCGCGGTGGCGACGCTGTGGCCGAAGGTCGTGATGAACAACGACCACCACTTCGTCGCCAACTGCGTCCTCGACGCCTTCGCCAAGGCCGCGGTCAAGGCGTGCGACGCGAACGACGGCGTCACCAACGGCGTCATCGACCGGCCGGACGAGTGCGGATACGATCCGCGCACGCTCGTCGGGTCGCGGATTCCCTGTGAGGGCAAGGAAATCACCGTCACCGCCGCGGACGCGGAGGTGATGCGCAAGATCTGGGCCGGGCCGACCGACGAGCACAGCCGGAAGCTGTGGGCCGGGCTGCCCAAGGGCGCCGACCCGGCCTGGCTGGCGGGCACCAGGGCGGAACCGGACGGCACGCTGTCTGCGCCCGGGTTCCCGGTGGCGGAGAAGTGGGTGCAGAGCTTCCTGGCGAAGCGGCCGGACTTCGACACCGCGACGATCACCTATCCGCGGTTCACCGACCTGTTCCGCCAGTCCGTGCGGGAGTACGACCGCGTCATCGGCACCGCGGACCCGGACCTGTCGGCGTTCCGGCGGGCGGGCGGCAAACTGCTCACCTACGTCGGCACCGCCGACCAGCTCATCCCGCCCGGCGGCACCCTCGGGTACCGGGATCGGGTGGAGCGCCGGATGGGCGGCGTGGACGACTTCTACCGCCTGTTCCTCGCCCCCGGCGTCGAGCACTGCGGTGGCGGTGCGGGCCCGCAACCGCGTGACGCGCTGGGCGCGCTGGTGAAGTGGGTCGAGCACGGGCACGCCCCGGCCACGCTCGCCGCGGTCACCGCCGACGGCTCGGCCTCGCGCGACCTCTGCCCGTACCCGCGAGTCTCGCGCTACCTCGGGCACGGCGACCCGGCGGCCGCTTCGAGCTACCGCTGCGCGCCTCGCTGAGATCCGCCCGTGCAGGTCCGTGAATGCCACATTGAGGGATTCAGAGTCCCTCAATGTGGCATTCACGGACCGTTGCCGCTGTCGAGCTCCCCCGGCGTTGGACGGTGCGTTGGCAGGGCATGCCGAGGGACGCCTTCGGTGCGCTCGACGCACCGAGGGACGCCCTCGTCGCGCCCAACGCACCCAGGGCGTCCCTCGGTGTCCGCCCCCGGACGTGCCGCCGGGGGCGTCGAACCTCCCGTACGGAGCGTTCGCGACATCCCGGCCCCCGTGGCAGGCCTCGCCCGAAGTGCCGAAGGCGCCTTCAACACCTGGCGTCCACCACACTATCCACAGTGGACGATCCCGCCGCCGCGTCGCTCGCCGAGATCCGGAAGGGTCCGTGGGGGCCTCCTTGAGGGACCCTAGCTCCCTCAAGGAGGCCCCCACGGACCGTTGCCGTCAGCTGGGGGCCGGGGCGGCGGTGCGCAGGTGGTCGAGGAACAGGTCCAGCGCGGCCTCCAGGTGCTCGGCCGAGTTCGTCGACATCAGGATCGTCACCCCGCCCTGGATCGCCGCGATCAGCGCCGCCGCCGCGCGGTCCGGGTCGATGGCGGGGCCGATCCGTCCGCTCTCGCGCATCTGCTCGATGCCCAGCCGGAGCTGCGCCTGCCACTGGTCGAGCAGCTGCCGCGTCACCGCCTGCGCGGCGGGCGTGTGCCGCCCGATCTCGGTGATCAGCACCCCGAGCGGGCAGTGCACGCCCTGCCGCCGGTACCGCTCGACCACGACGTCCCGCCAGCGCCCCCACGCCGCCCACGACGTCAGGCTGCCGAGCTGGGGCTGCTGGTCCTCGATGACCCGTTCCGCCTCCCGCCGCGCGACCGCGAGCAGCAGTTCCTCCTTGCCCTCCGGGAAATAGTGGAACAGCTGGCTCTTGCCCGTCCCGCTGCGACGGCCGACGTCCTCCAGGGTCACGTTGGCGACCCCGCGCTCGCGGATCTCCGTCGCCGCCGCGTCGACGATCCGCCGCCGGGTCGCGGCGCCTTTCTTCGTGAGCACCCGAACCTCCGGAGAAGTGGACCTGCCGGTCCAATTCTTCCCCGGGTACCCGGCCCCGTCAACGCGGGCTTCGGCCGACCCCGAACTCCAGCGCCGTCCGCCCGTCGGAAACCGGGGCCGAACCGCGGAGGATGAGCCCGCACTCCTCGGCCAGCGCAGTCAGTTCGCCGAACGTCCGTTCCTTCCCGGCGAAGCACATCAGCATGAACAGGTCCATCGCGGTGCCGACGCCGCGGCCCCGCACCGCCTCGATCACCACCACGGTGCCCTCCGGCGCGGCGGCGCGACGGCAGCCGGTCAGGATCTCGCGGGCGTGTTCGTCGTCCCAGTCGTGCAGGATGTCGGAGAGCAGATAGGCGTCGGCGCCGGTGGGCAGCGGGTCGAAGAAGCTGCCGGGCACCGCGCCCGCCCGGTCACCGAGCCCGGCCGCCGCGAACCTTTCGGCCGCCGCGGCGCTCGTCGGCGGGAGGTCGAGGACCCGGCCGCGGACACCGGGATGGGCGCGGAGGATCGCCTCGAGCACCTGCCCGTCCCCGCCGCCGACGTCGAGGATCTCGGCGAACCGGCCCCAGCCGAAGCGTTCGGCGATCTGTGCCGCCTGCGTCCGGTACCGCCAGTTCATCTGCGCGTCGAACGAGCGCCGCAGGTGCGGCTCGGCGTCGAGATCCGCCCAGAACTCGCGCCCGTACCGGCGCGGGTAGGCGGGCGCGCCGGTGGTGATCGTCTCCAGCAGGTCGACGAAGGCTAGCTCGGCGCGCCCGCCGGCGCGGTTGATGTCGAGCAGCGGCTTGACGCCCTCCGGGGAATCCTCGCCCATCTGCGCGCCAAGGCTCGTGGGCCGGTACCGGCCGGATTCCTCGTCGAAGTCGAAGACGCCGACCGTGACCAGGTGGTCGAGCAGCCGCCGGAGTGCGGGCTCGGCGGCCCCGCAGGCGGCGGCGAGCCGCTGTGCGGTCGCGCCCGCGCTCCCGGCGTGGTCCACCAGGCTCAGCGTCGCCGCGACCCGGATCGCCATCGGGGTGGCCAGCTCGGCCATGTCCAAAATCGACGGTGGTGTGGTTGGCGGATTCATCGCGTCAGGCTAGCCACGGCGCCCTGTTCGCCACCGCCGATTTTCGGGCTCGGCGCCGCGGTCCGTGAATGCCACATTGAGGGACTCTGAGTCCCTGGTCTTGCCCCGTTTCGACGGACAGGGTTGTTGTGGGGTGTGGTTTAGGCTACTTGGGGGTGGTGGTGGGTGGTTTCGTAGGTGGCTGGGCTGAGGTAGCCGAGGGTGGAGTGGCGTCGGTGGGTGTTGTACCAGCCTTCGATGTAGGTGAAGATTTCCTTGTGTGCCAAGGCTTTTGTGGGCCAGGGTTGTCGGTCGAGTAGTTCGGTTTTGATGGTGGCGAAGAATGATTCGGCGACGGCGTTGTCCCAGCATTCGCCGGTGCGTCCGACCGAGAGCCGGACGTTGAGCTGCTGGGCGAGCCGGGCGTGCTGGCTGGAGGTGTATTGGCATCCGCGGTCGGAGTGGAAGATCACTCCGGGGTCGGGTCGGCGTTGGGTGACCGCGCTGCGCAGCGCCTGGTCGATCAGGTCGGTGCGCAGGTTGTCCGCGGTCGCCCAGCCGACGACCCGGCGGGAGGAGATATCGATGACCGTGGCCAGGTAGAGCCATCCTTCCCAGGTGTGGATGTAGGTGATGTCCCCGCACCAGCGTTGGTTGATGGTTGTGGCATCACACGCGAAGTCGCGTTGGATGAGGTCGCGGGCGGGGGTCGTGGCGGGGTCGGGGACGGTGGTGGTGCGCCAGCGTCTGGGTGTGCGCCCGCGCAGGCCCTGGGTGCGCATGAGCCGGGCGATCCGTTTGCGTCCGTGGTGGTGCCCGGTCGCGGCCAGTTCCGCGTGGATCCGCGGGGCGCCGTAGGTGCCCGCGGAGCGGGTGTGGATCTCGATGATCCGCTGGGTGAGGGTGATGTCGTCGCGCTCGTGCGGGGAGGCGGTGGTGGTGCGGTGGGCGTAGTAGGCGGCTCGGGAGACCTGGAGTAGCTCACAGGAACGTTTCACGTTGCCGGTGGTGCTGGCGTTCTCCGCCTCGATGAACGGGTACACGTTCACCGGGTCTCGTTCGCGAAGAAAGCCGTGGCTCGCTTGAGGATCTCGACGTCTTCCCGCAACCGCCGGTTCTCGGCCTTCAACGCCGCGATCTCGTCCCGTTCGTCGGTGGTGGGGCCGTCGGTGCGGGCCCCGGCATCGAGCTGGGCCTGCTTGATCCAGTTGCGCACCGCCGAGTCGGTCAGTTCGAGATCATGCACGACCTGCGGTATCGACCGCTCACCACGCAGACACATCCCGACGATCTGCGCCTTGAACTCCGGCGTGAACACCCGCCGAGGCCGCTGCGGCTTCTTCTTGCCCATGGACACCATGATGAACATCCTTCCCAAGAGACGCGCTACCACGCCCCCTGATCAGAGGTGTCCGCCAAAACGGGTCAAGCCCACCCTCAATGTGGCATTCACGGAACGACAGACCGCGGGATCGCGTGGGGTTCAGCCCTCCGGGTAGAAGAGGAACAGCGTGCAGCCGGTGGTGGTCGCGGGCACGTGCCACGTTCCGGCCGGGGCGTGCAGGAAGGTCCCGGCCGGGTAGTCGCGCGCGCCGTCGTGGAACGTGCCGGTGAGCACGTAGACCTCCTCCGGGCCGGGCTCGTGCACGTCGCGGTGCGGCCACGACGTGCCGGGGTCCATCTCCAGCACGTTGGCGTGCGCGCCGTTCTCACCCGTCCACAGTGGACGGAGGCGGATGCCGGGGAAGACCTCCCGTACCGGGGAATCGCCGACGGAGACGGAGGTGTAGCCCTGCTGGGCGAGGATCTCGGGATGCATGTCCCCCACGGTGCCGCGCGCGAGCCGCGGCGGGCAGTGTCGACAAGGACACCTTGGGGTACTTTTCTGCCATGCATCGCGTGGTGGCACTGGTGCGGCCGGTGCAGTCGACGTTCGAGCTCGGGTGCGCCGCCGAGGTCTTCGGCATGGCGCGGGAGGGAATCCCGCGGTACTACGAATTCGAGGTGTGCGCCGAGCGACCCGGCCCGGTACCGACGTCGGCCGGGTACGCGATGTCCGTGTCCCGCGGCCTCGCGGCGCTCGCCACCGCGGACACCGTGATCATCCCGGGCTGGACACCGGTGGACGCGCCGCTGCCCGCCCGCGTCCGCCGCGCGCTGCTGCGGGCGCACGCGCGCGGGGCCCGGCTCGTCACGATCTGTTCCGGGGTGTTCGCGCTGGCCCGCACGGGACTGCTCGACGGCCGGTCGGCCACCACGCACTGGGCGCGCGCCGACCGGCTGCGGCGCGAGTTCCCCCAGATCCGGGTGGAACCGGACGTGCTCTACGTGGACCACGGCGACGTGGCCACGAGCGCGGGCGCGGGCGCCGGGATCGACCTCTGCCTGCACCTGGTCCGGCGGGACCACGGGGCCGCGCACGCCGCGCTCGTCGCGCGGCACATGGTGCTGCCCGCGCACCGCGAGGGCGGGCAGGCGCAGTACGCGCCGCCCGCCCCACCGGAAGACGCGCTGGACGGCCTCCTCACCTGGGCCGGAACCCGCCTCGGGACACCGCTTTCGGTACCCGATCTGGCCGCTCACCTCGGTGTTTCGCCCCGCACGCTGGCCCGGCGCTTCACCGAGCGGCTCGGCACGAGTCCCGGCGCGTGGCTGCTGTCCCGCCGGGTGGCCGAGGCACGCGTCCTGCTGGAGGAGACCGATCTGCCGGTGGAAGCGGTCGCCACCCGCGTCGGCCTCACCTCGGCGGTCAACCTGCGCCGCCGTTTCCGCGATCAGGTGGGCACGACCCCTGGCGCCTATCGCCGGGCGTTCCGGGTCCGGTGAGTCAGCGGGGGCGACGCACCGGCGGGCCATCGGACCGCTGCCAGGGCGGAGCGGCACGCTGCGGACGGCCGGGCTCGGCCTGCCGGGGTCGCGGCCCGCCCTGCCGGGCGCGCTGGTCGGGCTGACGGGCGCGCTGGTCGGACTGACGGGGACCTGGCTGCCGTGGTCGCTGCTGCCGGGCGCGGGCCTCGGCCGGGTCCGGCCGGTTCACCCAGGCGTCGAACAGCAGCACCAGCCCGGCGAACACCAGGAAGACGATCCCGATGATCGGGCCGCCCGCGGCGATGAACAGGATCGCCACCAGCGCCAGGGGCAGCACCGCACACCAGCAGTACGGATCGATTCGCCCGAATCTCGGACGCTTGCTACCCGACACCAACCTCACCTCAGTCACTCGCGCGGTTTCCGGCCGCCGCACCCCCGATCGCGTGAAAAGTGCGGCCTCCCGCATGGTCCCATCTCTGCGGTAACGGTGCCATAAACGCAGGTCAGCGAGCTACGACGCGAGGATTCAGTGGCTGGGGAACCGTTTCCGCACGTCGGGCGGCGAGCAGGCGATGACGTCCGGATCGGGATCGGCCCCGCGGACACGCGGAAGGTGCACGAGGGCGTCGTAGGCGTCCAGTGCGCGCACGTCGAGGTACTGCGTTCCGATGAGCCGCTGACGGGACGCCGCACGCACCTTCGCGGCGTCGTCCGCGGACAGCCGCCGCAGGTCGACGCCGAACGGGCCGTCGTGGCTCGCCGCCATGAGACCGTCCAGGCTGTCCGGCTCGGGCGGCTCCAGGTCCATGAAGATCTTGCCCCGGGAGAACTCTTCCGGGTTCTCGTTGAGCGTCTGGCCGGATCCCAGCGTGACGCCGATGACCACGTAGTCCGCACCCAGCCGATCGGCCAGCCGCAGGCCCAGCGGTGTCGCGGGCGCCGTGCCGGGCGGGACCCCGGGGAGCAGGCCGGGCCCGCGCTGGAGGTGACCGTTGTGCTCGCCGAGCACGATCCGCTCCTCGCGGCCGAGCAGCCATTCGACGGTGTCCGCGACCGTGGCGTCGCGGACGGTGAGCACCTCGTGCTGCTCACCCCGGACCAACCGCCGCAGCACCTGGTCGATGGTGACCGTTTCGTGCAGCGTGCGGAGCGCGCGCTCGTAGTCGCCGGCGGTGGTCGCGCGGACGTAGTCGAGCCGTCTGCCGGTGACGCGCGCCAGCAGATCGGCGAGCCCCGCGGTCAGCGCGTCCCGGCGGTCCTGGGCGAGTTTTCCATACGCCGCAATGCCTTCGGGCATGGAGAACGCGGAGGGAATCGCGAAGACACCGGCGATCTCGCGCAGGTTCGGGTCCGGGGTGAACGCGGGATCGGCCTTGGCGAGATAGGCGAGCACGGCCTCCAGGCTCGGCAGCACGGACACGACCGAGGCGCCGAGATCGGTGCCGTAGAAGTCGACCGCCCGATCGCACCCCCGCATCCACTCCACGTGGGCACGCAGCTGCGTCCACAGGCCCATCAACGAGGTCACGCCGTCCGCCATGACCTGGCCCAGGTTTCCTTCCCCGGTGCGGATCCAGTCGTGGACCAGCCACCCCTGGGTGAAGCCGCTCTCCATGACGTACGCGCCGAAACCGTGCCGCTCGACCAGGTACCGCGTCAGCCGGTGGCGCAGCAGCAGGTTTTCGGCGAGGTAGTGGGAAGCCTCCCCGATCGCCACCACCCTGGCGTCGCCGACCACGTCGTCCAGCCACGCGAGATCGTCCAGCGGCGCGTCCGGGTCCAGCGTCCGCAGCGGCCGTACCGCCTGCTTGCTCAGTCCAGTCATCGTCCAACCCCCTACCCGATGCATTCCCAACTTTGGGAACGGTACCAGATGTGGGACCGTCTGGTGGTGAACCAGCTCGACCTGCTCCTGCACCCCGTTCGCGGCCGGATCGTGCACGCGATGTCCGGCGATCGCGTCCGCACCACCGCCCAGCTCTGCGCGCACCTGCCCGACGTACCCAAGACCAGCGTCTACCGGCACGTCGGACTGCTGGCCGAGGCGGAGATCCTCGAAGTCGTCGAGGAGCGGCGGGTGCACGGCGCTGTCGAGCGGCACTACCGGCTCCGCCGCGAAAACGCGCAGATCGACCTGGACCTGGCGAAAGCCATGTCGCTGGAGGACCACCGCCAGGCGTTCACCGGGGCGCTGGCCGTGCTGCTGGCCGAGTTCGGCAACTACCTCGACCGCGACGGTGCCGACCCGGCCACCGACCTCGTCGGCTACCGGCAGGGCACCCTGTGGCTCACCGACGAGGAACACACCGAACTGGTCGACGAGCTCGTCGCGTTGTTCCGGGCGAAGGCGGCCAACACCCCGGCCCCCGGCCGCCGCCCCCGCATGGTGAGCGCCATCTTCTTCCCGACCGGGCAGCCCGAAGCCGTCCAGCCTGGTCCGTGAATGCCACATTGAGGGACTCTGAGTCCCTCAATGTGGCATTCACGGACCTTCGCACCGACCACGCTGGGTCCACAGAGGACGGTCAGTTCGCCTTGCCGCGGATGATCTCGACGAGGCTGGTCCAGCTGTCCCTGCCGTGCCCGGCGGCGATCGCGCGGTCGTAGAGCCCCTTGACCACCGCGGGCAGCGTCACGTCGATCCCGGCGTCCCGGCTGGCGGCGTGGATGTGGTCCGCGGTCGCGCCCATCATCAGCACGTTCGCCTGGTCGCCGGGGTGCTTCCCGGAATCGACGTAACCGGCGGACTCGCCGAGCAGGGAGGACACCAGCGTCAGGTTCTCCACCGCGTAGGGCACCAGCGTCTCCGCGGTCACGCCCGCGGTGCCGAGCAGCGCGCTGGCGTGCAGGAACCCGGACAGCGTGGTGAGGAACAGGTCCAGCAGCGCCTGGTAGTACAGCTGCGCCAAGCCCGGGTCGGCGCCGCGGTAGTCCGGCCGCCCGATCACCGCCAGCAGCGGTTCGATCCGCTCGAAGGTGGCCTTGGGCCCGCTGTAGAACACGAAGGAGTGCTCCGTGCCGACCATTTCCTCGGGCACCATGACCCCGCCGGTGATCAGCTCGGCGCCGCGCGCGGCCAGCCACTCGGCGGCGACCCTGGTCCGCTCCGGGGTGTCCGAGCTGAGGTTGACCACGACCTTCCCGCGCAGCGCCTCGCCCTCCGGCGACAAGATGTCGTACATGGCCTGGTAGTCGGTCAGGCTGAGCAGCACCACCTCGTTCGCGGCCAGCGCCTCGGCGACCGAGCCCGCGCGGACCGCGCCCTCGGCCACCAGGTCGTCCGCGCGGCTCGCGGTGCGGTTCCACACCGTCACCGCGTGGCCCTTCGCCAGGTAGGAGCGCACCATCGCCCGGCCCATCGGGCCGAGCCCGATCTGCGTCACACTCATGACTTTTCCTCGCTATTTCTTGAGTAGTTCGATCAGGCTGATGAGCTCTTCGGCGCCGTGCCCCTCGGCGACACCGCGCTCCATCAGCGCCTGCAACGGGGCGAGCAGCTCGAAGCTGACACCCTGGTCCGCGCCGGCCCGGGGGAAGTTCCCGAAGGCCGCGGTCTGCATGCCCAGGTTCGACACGACGTCTTTCCCGTACTCACCGCTGTCGATCTGCTCGGCGCTCCGCTCGATGAAGCCGCTCATCGAGGTCAGCCAGCGGTTCAGCAGCGGCGCGAACTCGACTGCCGAGATCCCCGCGCTGCGCACCAGCGCGAACGCCTGGAGCACACCCACGTTCATCCCGTACATCCCGGACAGCAGCGCGAGGTCGTGCAGCGCGGCGAATCCCGGGTCCTCACCGACGTGGAGGCTTTCCCCGAAGACGTCGAACGCCGCGCGGTGCGCGTCGAACACCTCCCGGGAGCCGCTGTAGAACACGAACGAACCCGGCCCGCCGATCATCGGCGGGATCGCCATGATGCCGCCGTCGAGGAACGACGCCCCGCGCGCGGACACCCACTCTTCGAGTTCCCGCGCCTGTCGCGGCGTGCCGTTGGTGAGGTTGACCACCACCTTGCCCGGCAGCGCTTCCTCCGCCGCGCCGAGCACCGCGCGCACCGACCTGTCCTCCAGCAGGCACATGATCACCAGCTCGTTCGCCGCGATCGCCGCCGCGGGGGTTTCCGCCGCCACCGCGCCCTTCGCCACCAGGGGCGCGGCCTTGGTGGCCGTGCGGTTCCACACCGTCACCGGGTGCCCCGCGGCCAGCAGCGCACCGGCCAGCGCGCTGCCCATGTCGCCGAGACCGAGCACGGTCACCGGCCTCTTCTCCTCGGTCATGCCCTGTTCCCTCCGGGATTCCTTGATCTGCTCTCCACGGTGCGCGGGCGCGCGCACGGTTCGCTGCGGGTCCGCGCACGGCGCCGGATACGGTGGGTTCGTGCGATTCGGGATACTGGGGCCGCTGGCCGTGCTCACCGCCGACGGCGGGCCGGTCCGGGTGCCCGAGGCGAAGGTCCGCACGCTGCTCGCGGACCTGCTGGTGCACGAGGGGCGGCCGGTCTCCGCGGACCGGCTGGTCGAGGACCTGTGGGGCGAGCGGCCACCGGGCAACCCGGTGAACACCCTGCAGACGAAGGTTTCCCAGCTGCGCCGCGCGCTGGAACGCGCCGAGCCGGGGCACGGCGGCGGGCTCGTGGTGCACCAGGCGCCCGGCTATCTGCTGCGGACCGAAGCAGGCACCGTGGACGCCGCGCGCTTCCGGGCGCTGACCGCCGAGGCAGGCGGCGTCGTGGATCCGCGGGCCAGGACCGCGCTGCTGACCGACGCGCTGGCGCTGTGGCGCGGTCCCGCGCTCGCCGAGTTCGCGGACGAGCCTTTCGCGAAGCCAGTGATCCAGCGGCTCGAAGAGGATCGGCTCGTCGCGCGGGAAAACCTGGCCGAGGCGCGGCTGACGCTCGGCGAACACGCCGCGCTCACCGCGGAACTCACCGGCCTGGTCGAGCAGCACCCGCTGCGGGAACGGCTACGCGGGCTCCAGATTCGCGCGCTCTACGCGGCGGGGAGGCAGAGCGAAGCGCTGGCCTCCTACGAGGAGCTGCGGCACCGCCTGGCCGAGGAACTCGGCGTCGATCCCGGCCCGGAGCTCGCCGCGCTGCACCGGTCGGTCCTGACCCAGGACCCGGCGCTGGCCGCGGCCGCCGCCCGGCCGCCGTCCCCGCTCCCGGTGCCGTTGACCGAGCTGGTGGGCCGCACGGCCGCGGTGCGGACCGTGGGCGGGCTGCTCGGCGAGTCCCGGCTGGTGACCCTGACCGGGCCGGGTGGCGTCGGCAAGACCCGGCTGGCACTGGAAACCGCGCATCGGCTCGCGGACGACTTCGGCGCCGGGGCGCGGCTGGTCGAGCTGGCCGGGCTGGACCGGCAGACCTGTCCGCTGAGCGACTGCCCGCCGGACGAGTGGGTGTACGAGGCCGTCGCCGCCGCGCTCGACGTCCGCGACGACCCGTCACCCGCCCCGTCGGCCGACCCAGCGGCGAAGATCGCGGATTCCTTGCGCGGCAAGGAAATCCTGCTGGTGCTGGACAACTGTGAGCAGCTGATCGACGCGGTCGCGGCGGTGACCGGACGGCTGCTGCGGGACGTGCCGGGCCTGCGGGTGCTGGCCACCAGCCGGGAACCGCTCGGGCTGGCCGGGGAGGCGCAGTTCGCCGTGCCGCCGCTGGATCCCGACAGCGCGGCGCGGCTGTTCGGCGCGCGGGCCGCCGACGCCACCGGCGAGTTCACTGTGGACAGTGACAACGCCGCGACGGTGGCGGCGATCTGCCGGAAGCTGGACGGGCTGCCGCTGGCGCTGGAACTGGCCGCGACCCGGGTGCGCGCGCTCGGCGCCGACGAGCTGCTGCGCAGGCTGGACGACCGGTTCCGGCTGCTGGACACCACCCGGCGCGGGGCGCCCGCCCGGCAGCAGACCCTGCGCGCGATGATCGACTGGAGCTGGGAGCTGCTGACCGAGCCGGAACGCCTGGTGCTGCGCAGGCTGGCGGTGCATCCCGAGGACACCTCGCTGGACGCGGCCGAGTCGGTCTGCGTGGGCGAAGGCGTTGAACGGGACCAGGTGCTCGGCCTGCTCGCCAGGCTGGTGGACCGGTCACTGGTGACGCCGGTGGGCGGTGACCGGCCGCGGTACCGGCTGCTGGAGTCGGTGGCGGCGTACTGCCGGGAACGGCTGCGGGAGGCCGGCGAGCTCGACCGGGTCCAGCGGCGGCACGCCGAGTACTTCCTCGGGCTGGCCGAGCGCGCCGACGGCGGGCTGCGCGGGCCCGAGCAGCGGCGCTGGCTGCGCGGGCTGGACGCGGACACCGCGAACCTGCGTGCCGCGCTGGAGAACCTGGTCGCCTGGGGCGAGCCGGACCGGGCGCTGCGGATGGTGAACGCGCTGAGCTGGTACTGGTTCCTGCGCGGCCGGATCGCCGAGGCGATCCGTTCGCTGCGCTCCGCGCTCGCGCTGTCCGGTGGCGATCCGGCGGCGCGGGCGGACGCGCGGGCGATGCTGGCCGGGATCGGGATCCTCGTGGGGGATCGGGCCGAGGACGCCGGGGACGAGCCACCCGGCGCGCGGGCACAGTGGTTCCTCGGGTACGCACTGTCCACTGTGGCCGATCTGGCCGGTGCGGAACCGTGGACGCTGGCCGCGCTCGCCGCGTTCGAGGCCGACGGCGACGACTGGGGCATCGCCGCCGCGAGCTGCGACCTGGCCAGCCAAACGCTTGCGAAGGGCGACATCGCCGGAGCGCGCCGCCTCGCCGACCGCGGCGCGAAGCTGTTCGGCGAGCTCGGCGACCGGTGGGGACAGCTGCAGATCTCGTTCGCGCTGGGCATGCTCGGCACGATCACCGGCGACTACGACCGCGCCGCCGCGCTGTACACCGAAAGCCTGCGGATGGCCCAGGAACTGGGGCTGTGGCCGGAGGTCTCCTACCAGCTGTCCTGGCTGGGCCGGCTCGCGTTGCTGCGTAAGGATTTCGCGCAGGCGAGGGACTTTCACGAACGCGCGAAACGGGTCGGGGTGGAGCACGGTTTCACCCCCGGCGAGATGTACGCGGTGACCGGGCTGGCGCTCGGTGCCCGCCGGGAGGGCGACCTCGATCTCGCCGAGCGGCACCTGCGCACCCTGCTCGACTGGAACCGGCAGGTCGACTTCGAACCGGGGAACACACTGGTCCTCGCCGAGCTCGGGTTCGTCGCCGAGCTGCGCGGCGAGGCGGCGGAAGCGCTGCTGCGGCACCGGGAAGGGCTCGCGATCGCCCGCCGGGCCGGGGATCCCCGCGCGATCGCGCTCGCCGTGGAGGGCCTCGCCGGAGCGCACGCGCTGCGCGGCGCGCACCCGCAGGCCGCCCGGGTGCTCGGCGCCGCGACGGCGGCGTGGGCGGGCATGGGCACCCCGGTGCCCGCCGCCGAACGCGGCGACGTGGACCGGATCACCGGACTGGCGAACGCCGCGCTCGGCGACGCCGTCTTCGCCGAGGAGTTCCGCCTCGGCGAAGCGGCGGGCACGGACGCGCCCCTCCTCGACGAGGAGGAACGGCCGCGCGCGGATCAGACGAACTGATCGCCGGAGGCGCGGAGCTGCCTGCGCAGGATCTTGCCGTTTCCGTTGCGTGGCAAGGCGTCCATCCAGACGACGTCATGCGGGACCTTGTACCACGACAGCTGCGCGCGGGCGAGGTCGAGCAGTTCGGCGCCCAGTTCGTCGCCACCCGCGGCCTGCCCGTCTTCGCCGGGGGCCGCCACCACGTACGCGCGGAGGCTGGTGTCGCCCGCCGCGAGGCGTGACACGCTGACCGCGGCTTCGAGCACCCGCGGATGGCTCTCCAGGAGACGCTCGACCTCGCCGGGAACCACGTTCTGGCCACCGATCACCTCGACGTCGTCGAGCCTGCCGTGGACGTGCACGATGCCGTCCTCGCCGATCGAGGCCAGATCCCCGGTGTGCCACCAGACGTCGGTGAGCTGGTCGGGGCCGTCGCTGCCCTTGGGCACGCCGCGCGTGGCGAAGGGCACGCGGACGTGCAGCTCGCCCTGCTCACCGGCGGGTACCTCGTTCCCGTCCGCGCCGACGACGCGGGTCGGCATGTCGTGGTAGGCCGGGCCGACCGCGGAGGGCACGTCGTACTCGGCGGGCGGGCCGCCCGCGATACCGCCGATCTCGGTGGCGCCGTAGAGGTTCAGCAGCCGTTTCCCGAGGATCGGCACCAGCTGCTCGCGCAGCCGCGCGGTGAGCACCTCCCCCGCGCACATGGCCTGCCGGAGCCTGCCGAGCACCTCGGCGTGGCCCGGTTCGAGCAGCATCCGCGCCAGGAAACTCGGCTGCGCGAACAGGACCGTGACCTGGTGGCGCCGCATCAGCTCGATCGCCGCGGCCGGGGTCGCGCGCGGGCGCGAGAGCACCGCGGTCTGCCCGGTGCCGAGCGTGGTGAACAGCCCGGAGCCCAGCCCGCCCATGAAGTACATCCGGGACACCGAAAGCCCGACGGTGTCCGGGCCCGCGGCGGTGATCGGGCTGCCTGCGCCGCCGAAGTTGCGGTGCAGGTAGAAACACAGCTTCGGCGGGCCCGTGGTGCCGGAGGTGAACACCGCCAGCGCGGGCGCGTCGCCGCCGTCGGCGAACCGGGTGTCCGGCTCGGCCTCGGCCAGTGCCGCGGCGCCGGTGGTCGGGACCAGCCCGGCGGTGTCGAGCCAGCCGGCGGTTTCCGGGTCGACCACGGCCAGCGCGGGTTCGGCCGTCGCGACGTCGCGTGCCAGGTCCGCCTGGCTCATCTGGACGTTCACCGGCACGGCCACGACGCCGGCCTGCCAGGCACCGAGCAGGCACCAGACCATCTCGATGCTGTCGGGCAGGGCGAGCAGAACGCGGTCCCCCTCGCGCAGGCCCGCCGCCCGGTACCCGCCCGCGACCCGTGCCGCGCCGGCGTAGACCTCGGCGAAGGTCCACGCGCGGTCGTCGACGAGGAACGCGGGCCGGTCGTTCCACCCGCTGCCGCGAGCGTGCTCCGCGAGGAGCTGTGTCACGTTTTCGGACATACCCGTCGGATGTCTCCCCTCCGGTTCTCGATGGCCAGACGGCCTCGTTCCCAGAGTTCCGGATCCACCGCGACACGGCCACCAAGGCTGCCCCTTATGCGGAGAATCCTTCCCACCTTCGGGCAGAAAGGGGTCCAAAAGGGCGCTCTCACGGGTCCGGCGCAGAAGTCCGTGAATGCCACATTGAGGGACTCTGAGTCCCTCAATGTGGCATTCACGGACCGAACCCGCGTGTCAGGACCGGGGGACCTCGCCGACGCCCGCCCAGTAGAACGGGCGGACCGCGGCGCGCTGCAGCACGGGGAAGAGCACCTCCGGGGTTTCCGGGCGCCAGTCGGTCAGGTGCACGACTCCCGGGTCCACCAGGTCGAACCCGTCGAACCAGGACGAGAACTCGGCCTTGCCGCGCAGCCAGGCCGGGTTCTGGGTGTTCCGGTAGGACTCCGCGAGCGCGCTGATCTGCGCCGCGCCCTCGGCCGGGGCGTCGTCGGTCGTGATGTGGCTGATCGCCAGCCAGCTGCCGGGGGCGAGCTGCCCCCGGTACCGGGCGATGATGCCGGGGACGTCGTCCGCGCCGCCGACGAAGTGCAGGACCGACACCATCAGCACGCACACCGGTTTGCTGAGGTCCAGCAGCCGCAGGGTGGTTTCGTGCTCGAAGATCTCCTCCGGCTCGCGTAGGTCCTCGCGGACGATCCCGGCCCAGCCGATGGCGTCCTGCTGGTCGAGGATGTGCTCCGAATGCGCCACCGCGACCGGTTCGTAGTCGACGTACACCACGCGCGCGTCGGTGGTGTCCGGCGCGTGCCGCCGCACGATCTCGTGCACGTTCCCGACGGTCGGGACCCCGGATCCGAGGTCGAGGAACTGGGTGATCCCGGCGTCCAGCGCGGCGCGCACCACCCGGCCCAGCCACTGCCGGTTCGACATCGCCAGCGGCTTGATCAGCGGAAACTGCTTGTCCGCCCGCTCACCGAAGTCGCGATCGACCGCGTAGTTGCTCTTGCCGCCCAGATACCAGTCGTAGATCCGGGCCGTGCTGGGCCGCTCCAGATCGACCGCGCCCGGCGCGTCCGGCGCGCGCTGTCCATCGGCACTCACGAAAATCCGCTCCCTACCGCTGCCCGACATCTCGCGCCCAGCGTAGCGATCCCTGGCCGGCCGCGGATTCCGGTATTCAGAGCGCGACGAGCGGTTCGGCCCGGTACGCCTCGTGAAGCGTTTCCAGGAACGACGGCGCCGACGGCAGCGGCACCTCGCCGATCCGCCGCACCGGGACTCCCGGCGTCCACGAGTTCATCACCACGGCCCCGGCGAGGTCCGGCAGATCGGCGAGCGTGACCTCCCGGACGCGCTGCGGTACCCCGAGCCGGTCGAGCTGCCGTTTGAGGACGCCCATCGTGATCCCGCCCAGCACCGCGGCCTCGGGCCAGACCACGGCGGTGCCGTCCCAGAAGGCCAGGTTCCAGATCGTGGCCTCGCTGAGCCGTCCCGCGCGGTCGAGGAACGCGGCGTCGTCGAACCCGGCCGCGGCCGCCTGGCGGAGGAAGTACGTCTTGGCCACCTCGCCGACGTGCTTCACCCCGGGCAGCGTCCGCTCGTGCGGTACCGCCGCGAGCGCCAGCGGACCCTCCGGGGCGGCCGCGGCTGGCCGGGTGCGGACCAGCACGTCGAGCGCGGGCTCTCCATTGTGGACGGTGAACTCACCGGACGGGGAGTACACCACGGCGGTCAGCGAAAGATCCGCCGGGCCCGCCTGTACCGCGGCGCGCAGGAAGGAGCGCACCCGCTCGTCGGGCAGTGCCGCGCCGAACAGCTCGACCGAGGCGGTGCGCAGCCGTTCCAGATGGAGGTCGAGCCCGCGGACCCCGCCGCCGCGCACCTGCATCGCGGTGAAGTGGGCGTAGCCGGCGAAGGCCAGCGGGGTCAGGTCTTCGGCGGTGGCGGGCAGGCCGTTCCGGTGCGCGACAAAGGAGGTCATGCCCGCGACACTAGGCCTTGCCACCGGTGTGAAGGTCAAGGCGACGCGCGTCACCGTCCACTTCGGACGCGTGTCGTCCGTTCCCGGCGCCGGGAACGGACGACACGCGTACCGGAACGGACGACACGCCGGAATCAGACGCCCGCGACCTGCTGGATCCAGGAGCGGTACTGCGTGACGTTGGTGTAGTTGGTGACGCTCTGCCGGTCACTCGTGGAGGCGACGCCGACCTGGTGGCCGTTGCCCATCATCGGGCCGCCGGAGTCGCCGCCCGCGGTGATCCCGTCGCCGTAGGTCGCCTGGACCGCGACGCCACCGAAGTTGTCGGTCGAGTTGACCGAGTCCACGTTCACGTTGGCGTACTTCAGCAACCGCGACTGGCAGTTGATCTCCGAGCCGCAGCGGCTGGTGGCGCCCCAGCCGTAGACCTGCACGGTCTGTCCGACGCTGACGTCGTTTTCGTCGCCCAGCGGGGAATAGGTCGCCTGGACGCTCTGGTCGAGCTGGACGAGGGCCAGGTCGGCGCCCTCGGGGTTGATGACCGCGTCGACGCCGTTCACGACGGTGCCGCCGGTGGTCTGGTCCAGGCTGCCGACCCGGAAGGAGTACGAGTTGCCCGCCTCCACACAGTGCCGGGCGGTCAGGATCCACGTCGGCGCGATGATCGTGGCCGAGCAGGCCTGCCGACCGTCGACGAACATCCGGGCCGCCCACGGCGCGTTGCTCGCGTACTGCCCGCCGATGATGGCGGGCTGGGCACCGGAGGGCTCGGTGGCCGAGGCGGCGGGGGACAGTCCGGCCAGTGCGAGCGCCGCGCCGGCGAGGGCCGTGGCGAAACGAACCAATTTCATCGATCACTCGATTCCGCGGCGGTAAGCCGCTGCAGAGTGGAATCAGGACGCCCCACAGCGTCACTCGATCGAGTGATCCCCGATACCTTCGAAAGTCGATTACCCGCCACCGTGCCACGAACAGCGGGCGACGAAAGTCCCGGCCACGCAAGCACTTCCCCGGCAGAAGCCGGATTTGCCCGATAGGTCCAGACCAATGGGTCTGGACAGGTCCTTACTCAGTCCCGCCGCCGGGCACGGAAGGCGGCGGCCTTGACCCGGTTCTGACAGGCGGTGGAGCAGAACCGCTTGGCACCGTTGCGGGAAACGTCGACGAACACGCGGTCACACGCGGGCGCGGTGCACACACCGAGCCGGTCGAACGCCGGATTCCCGAGCACCACCGCCAGCGCGGTCGCCATCGACGCCGCCCAGCTGCGCGCCCACTCCGCGTCCACCGCGTGGAAGTGCAGGTGCCACGGTCCGCCGTCGTGCCGGGCGAGCACGGGCGCCGCCCGCGTCTCCCCCAGCAGCGCGTTGACACCGGCGCAGGCGTCGTCGATCCGGCCGTCGTCCACCGCGGCGAACACCGCGCGCAGCCGGGCCGCGTAGGCACGCAACTGCTCGATGTCGGCGTCGGAAACCTCCGTGGCAGGCCGGGAATCCAGCCAGTGCAGCAGGTCACGCAGGCCCTCGCGAGGGGTGTCCGCGAGGTATTCGCGGCCGCGCGCATGCCCGGGAATCAGCACGTTGACCGCCTGCACGGCAGCGGCCACCACATCACTCGTGTGACTGTCGAAGTCCACTTGACCAGTCATCCTCGCACCCGTAGATTCGTCACTGGCGAATATACCTTCGACAGTGACGGAGCAGCCCATGGCGGACGCCCTCAGCACCGCGACCGTACCGACCGACGTGGCCACCGCCTGGCTGCGCCGCTGGGACACCCAGCAGGAACGCTATGTCGCCGACCGGGAGGAACGCTTCGCCGTGCTCTGCGACGTCGTCGAGGCGGCGCTGGCGGACGTGCCCGAACCGGTCGTGCTCGACCTCGGCTGCGGGCCCGGCTCGCTGGCCGCCCGGCTCCAGGACCGGCTCCCCTCGGCCACGATCGTCGGGATCGACGCGGATCCGTTGCTGCTCGGCCTCGCCAGGTCCCGCTACGGCGCGCCCATCCGGTGGGTCGACGCCGACCTCACCGGCACGGACTGGCCGGAAAAGGTGCCCTCGACGGTCCACGCCGCCGTGTCCACCACCGCGCTGCACTGGCTGCCCGGCGACCGCCTCGCCGCCCTCTACCGCACGCTCGGCGCGCTGCTCGCGCCCGGCGGCGTGCTGGTCAACGGCGATCATCTCGGCATCGCCGACGAGCGGCTGGAGGCGCTCGCGCTGACCGTCCGCGACCGCCGGGCCGCGCGGGCCGGGGTGCTGGCCAACGAGGAGTGGGGCCCGTGGTGGGACGCCGTGCACGCCGACCCGCACCTGGCGGACCTCGCCGCGGAACGCGCGCGGCGCATCGCCGCGCGGGAACGAACGGCGGGCGAAACGGTTTCGGCGGACGGGGCACAGCACCGCCACGGCAACGGGCTCACCGTCGACGAGCACACCGAACTCCTGCGCGCCGCCGGATTCACCAGTGTCGCGCCGGTGTGGCAGGTCGGTGACGACCACGTGCTGGCCGCGCTGAAGTAGCACAGCAGCAGGCCGAAGAAGACGTTCAACCCGTTCCCGGGCCCAGAAAAGGCACGGTTCCCCCTCGTGGACCTGCGTCGGCACCGATGGTCCCGGCTTGTGCGAGGGCGAGTGGGGCCGAACGTGCAGCGAGACACGCGTGAAGGGGCATGCCCGGCGCCGGGGCCGGGGCCGGATGGGTCATGATGACCTGTTGTGGAGTCCACTCGCGTAGACCGCTGGCTGTGGGCGGTCCGGCTGGTCAAGACCCGCCCGGACGCCGCCGCCGCGTGCCGGGGCGGGCACGTGCGCGTCAACGACAAGCCCGCCAAGCCCGCGACCACGGTGTCACCCGGCGACGAGGTGCGCGCGTACCTGCACGGCACCACCCGGATCGTCGAAGTGGCCAGGGTCATCCAGAAACGGGTCGGTGCCGCCGACGCGGTCACCTGCTACCTCGACCGGACGCCCGCGCCGCCGCCGGAGTCGTCGGTGCCCGTCGCCCGCCGCGACCGGGGCGCCGGGCGGCCCACGAAACGGGAACGCCGCGTGCTCGACCGGTTCCGCTCCGGGAACTAGCCGCGAGGCCGGTACACCGAGGGACGCCCTTGGTGCGTTGGGTGCGACGGGGGCGTCCCTCGGTGCGGTGAGTGCGACGGGGGCGTCCCTGGGATCACGGGGACTCCCGCTTCGCGGCGCGTTCGGTGTGCGCGGACCGGGCCCGTGGCCGGTCCGGAAAGCCGGGCGCCTCCGCGCCCAGCCCGGTGAGCACGGCACGGACGAGCCGTTCGGCCTGACTGCCGACGTCACGCGAGCCTTCGAGGCGCATCATCCCGTCACCGAGCAACGCGGCCAGCCCGTGCAGAGCGGGCCAGAGCACGAACTCGGCGCCAGGGCGCGACGACGCGGGCAGCCCGCCGGCGTCGACGAGCCGGTCCAGCTCCGCGACGAGAACGTCGTGCGGGTGCGGGGAAACCGGGCTCTCCGGCTCACCCCGGTGCGCGCCGAACACGAGACCGGCGACGGCCGGATCCCGTTGCGTCCAGCGGACGTAGGCCCGCCCGAGCGCGATCAGCCGCGCCTGCGGATCCGCGCGCTGCCCCCGCGCGTGGGCGGCCGCCCGGCCCAGCTGCTCACCCAGCCCGGCGAGCACCCGCCAGGACAGCGTGCGGACCAGCGCGTCACGGGACTCGAAGTGGTGATAGGCGGCGCTGGGGCTGACCCCGATCCGCGCCGAGACCTCGCGCAGCGACCAGCCGTCGGCGCCGCGTTCCCGCACCAGAGACTCCGCCGCGTCGAGCAGCGCGGCGCGCAGATCACCGTGGTGATAACTCCGTCCTGCCATCGCTTGATCTTAGCAGTGTTCAGATGTGTGCTACGTTCGGATCAGTAATCTGAACACTGCTCAGACAGGAGCGACAGCGTGTCCGCCGAAACCCAGCCCCCACTCCCGGAAACACACCTCGCTCCGGAGCCGATCGTGCGCGGCGAACCGGTCGAGGTCGCCGACGGCGTCTTCGTGCTTCCCGACTACCGGGTGCCCCTCGTCCCGAACGTCGGCATCGTGGTCGGCGACCGGGCGGCGCTGGTCGTCGACACCGGTCTCGGCCCGCGCAACGGGAAGTACGTGCTCGACCAGGCCCGCCGGCTGGCCGGGGACCGGCCGCTCTACCTGACCACGACGCACTTCCACCCCGAACACGGCTTCGGCGCGCAGGCCTTCCGGGGTGCCGCGACGATCGTCGCCAACCGCGCCCAGCGCGACGAGCTGCACCGCAAGGGCCCGTCCTACCTGGGCATGTTCAGCGGCTTCGGCCCGGCCGTCGCCGCCGAGCTGGCCGAGGTCGAGCTGACCGAGCCGGACCTCGTCTACGACGGCGAGCGGGCGGAGATCGACCTCGGCGGGCGCACCGTGGCGCTGCACAGCTGGGGCCCCGCGCACAGCGCGGGCGACCAGGTCGTGGTCGTCGACGGCCGCGTGCTGTTCGCCGGGGACCTGGCCGAGACCCACATGTTCCCGCTCGCGCCGTGGTTCCCGCCGCACGACACCGACGCCGATCCGGCCGCGTGGATCGCCGTGCTCGACCGGATGCTCGCCCTCGAACCCGCCGTCGTCGTGCCGGGACACGGCGACGTCACCGGCACGGCCGTGCTCACCGAGACCCGCGACCACCTCGTGTACGTCCGCGACGAGGTCGCCCGCCTGCGCGCGACGGGGGCGGGGAACGACGAGGTGATCGCGGCGGTCGACGAGGCCGCCAGGGCCAGGTGGAGTACCTGGGACAACCCCGAATGGATCGCCTTCACCACGCGGGCCTTCCTGGCCGACCGGCGACCGCCGGAAAATGTCGGTGGTCCGGCCTAGCATTCCGGGGTCAGGTTCCGTACTGGGAGGCAGCAATGACCACACTCGCGGATCGGCCGAACACGGCCCTGCTCGTCATCGACGTACAGAACGGCGTCATGAAGGGGGCCCACGACCGGGACGCGGTCGTGGCCAACATCGGTGTCCTCGTCGGCAAGGCGCGGGCCGCCGGGGTCGAGGTCGTCTGGATCCAGCACAGCAGCGAGGAGCTGGCCGAGGGCAGCGAGGGCTGGCAGTACGTGCCCGAGCTCGTCCGGCGCGAGCCCGAACCGCTGGTGCACAAGAGATACGGCGATTCCTTCGAGGACACCGACCTGGAGCCGGTACTCGCCGCACGCGGTGTCGGCGGGCTCATCGTGGCGGGCGCGCAGACCGACGCGTGCGTCCGCTCGACCCTGCACGGCGCGCTCGCCCGCGGCTATGACGCCACCCTGGTCAGCGACGCCCACACCACGGAGGACCTCACCGCCTACGGCGCGCCGGCGCCGGACAAGGTCATCGCGCACACGAACCTGTACTGGCAGTACCAGGAGGCACCCGGCCGGACGGCGGGCACGGTCACCACCGCGGACCTCGACTTCGCCGAGAGGTCCCGCGGCTGAGCGGAAGGCGCACCGCGCGGTACCGGTGTCAGCCCGGTTCTTCCGCGTGGTGCGCGCTTCCCACCTCTTCCGACCGCGCCACGATCCCGTGCAGGGCCGCGATATGGGCCCGCAACGCCTCGTGCCCCGGCGTGCCCAGGCTCAGCCAGGTACGCGGGCGCTTGCCGACGTAGCCCTTCTTGACCTCGACGTAGTCCGCCTTGGCCAGGTTCGTGATCTGCTTGGACAGGGCCGAATCCGACAGGCCGACCTCGTCGCGCACCCAGCCGAACTCGGCCCACTTCGTCGCGGCCAGCAGGGCCACGATGGACAGCCGGGTCGGGTCCAGCAGCAGCGGGTCCAGCTCAGAAGCGGCCATCGACGGGCCCTCCCCGGCGAGAGCCGCCCCTGGCCAGCGCGGCGAACGCGTCGTTCAGCCTGCGCCCGAAGAAGATCAGCGCGAGGCCCAGCACCGCGCCCATGCCGGTCCGCAGATAGGGAACGGGCACGTTCAGCTGCAGCATGGCGACCGCGATCGACAGCGCGCACCCCACGGCGAGCACCGCCAGCCCGATGAGCGCGGTCCTCGGCGGGATCGCGCGGCGGTCCAGCCGCGCGCCGTGTCCCAGCAACGCCCCGCCACGCCGGGTGCGCTTGGCCACCACGTAACCGACGACCAGCACGGCCAGCACCAGATTGCTCCACGGCACCGCCGCCGGGAAGAAGTCGGCGATCGCCAGGTACGCAAAGAACACCACCCCGAACACGACGTCGACCCAGCGCGCCCCGTGCTGGGCGGCGCCGACCGCCTGGTCCCTCCGCTGCTCGATCCCCCGTAACGCGCGTGCCGCCTCTTCGGCGGACGGCTTTTCGGTCGCCTTTTCGGTCATCACTACCTCCCCTGCTTTCCTACTCAGAAGCTCTTTCCCAAGGGGAAAGTATCTGGTCACTTTCCTTCCAGTCAAGTACTTGCCCCAAGAGGCAGAGAAGGTGCGCCGAAGTGCCGCTAACGCAAGACCGGGCGGTTGGGCGGCCGTGCTGAAGGACGCCTTCGGTGCGCTCAGTGCACTGAAGGCGTCCTTCAGCGCGGCCAACGCACTGAAAGCGTCCTTCAGCACCCACCTTGCCCCGGGAAAGCCACCAGCATCGTTCAACGCCGCCAACGGAGCGTTCGCGACATCGATGACACAACCGCCGGGCCGTCGACGCCCCCGCACCGTTCCGACTGCCTGGCCTTAACGGCGCGCGACGGAAAGCACGACGAGGTAGGCGACCACGGTCAGTGTGCTACCCATCGTCGCGAGGGCGCTCACGGCCGGGAACAGCGGCTGGCCCGCCGCCCGCACCCCCGTCCACACCGCGTAGCCGAGCAGCGGCACGATCCCCAGCAGACCGCCGAGCCATCGCTCGCGCGACGCGGGCGCCGGGTCCTCGCTCCGCCGGGCGAGTACCGCCGCCCCCAGGCAGGCCACGCCGAGCGCGAGCAGGTTCCCGCCCACCGTGTCGCTGAGCCGATGCCAGCTGAGCGTCATCGTCATCTCCGCGACGCCGAGCACCGGCACCGCACCGAGGAGCGCGGTCACCCCGCGCCACGCGCGGGGCACGACGAGGAGCAGGGCGAGCAGCGCCGCGGTCGCCATGGCGACGTGACCACTCGGGAAGCTGTTGTCCGGGTTGGCCGGATCGTCGACCAGCGTGGGCCGGACGAGCACCCAGCGCGCCAGGACCCGGTCCAGCGCGGCGGTCACCAGGATGACCGCCGCGCCGGTGGCCGCGAGCGCCGGGCGGCGGCGCAGCAGGCCGGCGAGCACGACGAGCAGCAGCACGGCGCCCACGGAGTACTCGTCGACGTGGTCCAGCCAGAACGTGGCCCGCGCGACGGACGGGGTGGCCACCGGGGCCCGCTGGAGCACCGCGAACTCGAACGCCTGCCCCCGGCGGGTCCAGACGAATCCGAAGTAGACGGCCGCGAACCCCAGCACGCAGCCGATCGCGGCGAGGACGGGAAGACGGGACACTCCGGCGGTTCCGACCGGCGCCGACTGTCCTTTATGGATAGACACGGGGAAGGACACCGCCGGGTCAGACCGCGCCGCCGCGCAGGTGATCGCGCAGGGTGCGGGCGACACGGGCCATCAGCACCTCGGCCTCGGGCTGGACGGCGGCGGGCACCCGGGACTCGGTGAGCGCGGCGACGGCGAAGACCTGGCCGTCGGCGTGCTCGACGACGCCGACCTCGTGCCGCAGGTTCAGCAGGGTCCCGGTCTTGGACGACCACCGCGTGGCGTCGGAGGCGAAGTCCGGGCTCAGTCGCTGCCGCAACAGGTTGAGGCCCATCAGCTCGCGCACGCGCCCGGCGATCCCAGGGTCGATCTTGGACGGCGTCCACAGCGCCTGCGCCAGCTCGACGAACGACCGGGCCGAACCGGCGTTCGCGCGGGTGACGTCGAGCTGGGCGATCCGGTGCCCCTGCCCGGCGGTCACGGCGCCGATCGCCAGCGAGTGCGCCAGGTGGACGTCGGCCGGGTCGAAGCGTTCGGCCGGGGTGTCGAGCAGGTCGCCGACCAGATGCCGCACGAAGATGCCCGGCAGCCCCCACTCCCCCAGCATCCGGGTGACCTCGCCGGGCGGGGTCAGCTCGAACAGCGCGTCGGCCGCGGTGCCGTCGCTGATCGCCATCGACAGGTAGAGCAGATCGTCGATCGCGACGCGGGCGGGATGCCGGAACCGGGTCAGCCCGGTCGGCCCCGGCGTGGTGTTCCGGCCCGGCGCGACCTCCAGCGGCGTGGCGCCGTCCAGCTCCCCGAGGCGGATCCGCTCCAGCGTCGCCATCGCGAGCGGGACCTTGACCAGCGACGCGATCGGGAACTGGAGATCCGGGTCGATCCCGAGCTCGGTCCCGGTCAGCAGGTCGCGGACCAGGAAAGACCCGCGCAGCCCGCCGTCGTCCAGCTCGGCCCGCAACCGCCGGACCAGCCCCTCCGCGATCACCCGTTCCCCTCGCTCTCGCTCGCGCCGAGGCAGCGCGCGACCCCCTCCCGTAACCGCAGGCGCAGGTGGTCGGCGTCCGCACCGAAACCCGCCGTGACGTCGAAGCCGCGCGCGAGCCGGATCTCCCCGATCGGCCGCCACTGTAGCCCGAGCTCGCGGGCCTGCTCCGCCGAGCACAACAGCAGGTCCGCCGAGCCGTACACGCTCGCCGCCGCCGAGGTCAGCGAGTCCGCGACGGCGACCTGGGCCGGCGGCAGCCCCACCGCGTCGCGCACCCGCAGCACCCGGTCGCGGACGTGCGGGACGTCGTCCTCCGGCTGGATCCAGACCCGGCGCCGAGGCGCCCCGGACCGCCCGGCGCGCAGCGTCTCCAGGTGGATCGTGGCGCTCTCCGGCCGTTCCACGCTGGCCAGTCCCAGCGGGACGACCCAGACGGCGTCCTCGGCCGGGACCGCGGTGATCGCGGCCCGCGCCTCGTGGGTGCGGACGAGTTCGGCGCGTTCGCCGGGCGGCGCGGCGCGGAACTCGAGGAAGATCTCCAGCGCGCGGGCCTGGGCACCGAGTTCGGCGAGGTCGCGGGTCGGGCAGATCTCCGGCACGGCCACCAGCAGCGGCCGGAGCTTGGCCAGCTTCGCGTCGTGTTCCATCGCGTCGGCCAGGTGGACGAGGCGCTTGGCCGAGGGCAGCATCGCCCGGCCGAACGGGGTGAGCCGGGCCCGGCGAGTGGAGCGGTCGAACAGCCGCTCGCCGAGGCGGCGTTCGAGCGCGGCGATGCGGCGGCTCGCCACCGGCTGGGGGATGCCCGCGACCGCGGCGCCCGCGGTGAAACTCCCCGTTTCGCTCACACTCACGAACGCCTTGCAGCTGCCGACCAGGTCCACCACCTCACTGTATGCGTTTTTGGCATCAAACTGCTCATTTCTGTCTTGGACAGCATGAGCCGAGGTGGTGAAACTGCGGACATCCGCTGACGAACAGGAGTTCTCGTGTCCCTTCCCCGTCTCCGACGGAGCGCGCAGGCAGCACTGGCCGCGCTCGTCTTCGTCCCGCTCGCCGCCTGCGCCACCCCCGAGGCCGCGCCCGCGCACACCCCGGCGCCCTCGGCCCAGCAGGCGGCCACGGCGCAGCAGAACACGGACTTCGCGCAGCTCGAACGCACCTTCGACGCGCGGCTCGGCGTGTACGCGGTGGACACCGGCACGGGCCGGGAAGTCGGGTACCACGCCGAAGACCGCTTCGCGTACGCCTCCACGCACAAGGTGTTCAGCGCGGGCGCCCTCCTGCAGAAGACCCCGGTCGAGGGCCTGGACCGGCGGGTGAGCTACGGCCAGGGCGATCTGGTGCCCAACTCGCCGATCACCAAGAAGAACCTCGGCACCGCCCCGACGGCGACGATCACCCTGCGCGCGGCCATGGACGCGTCCCTGCGCTACAGCGACAACACCGCGGACAACCTGGTGTTCCGCGAGATCGGCGGCCCGGCGGGGATGGCCGCGGCGCTGCGCGGCGTCGGCGACACGGTCAGCCACCCGGACCGGATCGAACCAGACCTCAACGAGGCCACCCCCGGCGACATCCGGGACACCACCACCCCGCGCGCCTTCGCGAACAGCCTGCGCGCGTTCGCACTCGGCGACGCGCTGCCCGCCGACCGGCGCGCGGTCCTCACCGACACGATGCGCGCCAACACCACCGGCGACGCGCTCATCCGGGCGGGCGTGCCCGCGGGCTGGCAGGTCGCCGACAAGACCGGTGGCGCGAACTACGGGACCCGCAACGACATCGCGGTGATCTGGCCGCCGCAGCGCGCGCCGATCGTGCTCGTGGTCCTGTCCGACAAGAAGGCGAAGGACGCCAAGTACGACGACAAGCTCATCGCGCAGGCCACCACCGCCGCGCTCGGCGCCCTCCGGTGAGTCGCCGGCGTCGCGATCCCGCGTACCACCTGGCCACCCGCGCCCTCGCCGTCGTACTGCTGCCGCCGGCCTGGCTGGCCGCGCCCCGGCGGGCCCGGCACGTCGCCTGCCAGTGGGCGCTCGCGGCCCGGTTCCCCGCCGAGGACCTCACCGGGCTGACCCCGGCGACGCGGGCCGCGTTCACCTCGGCGCGGACGCGGGCGCTGTGGCGCGACGGGGTGCCGATCGGGCTGACCTCGGGGTATCGCGACGCCGGTACACAGGAACGCCTGTTCGCCGCGGAGATCCGCCGCGGCGGGACCAGGGCGCTGCCGCCCGCCGAATCCCGGCACGTCCGGGGAACCGCGCTGGACGTGCGTCCCACCGAGGGGGCGCGCTGGCTGGAGCGGCACGGCGGGCGGCACCACCTCTACCGCGTCTACGACAACGAATGGTGGCACTTCGAGTACCGGCCGGAGGGCCGGCCACCCCGCCTGCCCCATCCCGGCGCCGCACCCGCCGACACAAAGATGTGACGTGCGTCACTCTCGCGTTAGGCCACTCGCGAATTATGTGTAACTTCGAGTAACGTTACTTCAGGTAACACCTAGTACGTCACTTCGTTCAGGGAGTGTTCCCCCATGACCAGCAGCATCGCACGGGACCAGGCAGCGCCGCAGGACCCCAGCCGCGAGGAAGTCGCGCGCCGCCTGCTGGACTCGTCGGAAACCCTCTCCTACGACCCGGCCAAGGAAGTCGACTGGGAGACCCCGCTCGACACCGCCGACCACGGCGCGAGCCCGGAGTGGAGCACGCTGTACCGCACGTCCTACTGGGACGAGATGACGCCGGAGCAGCAGCGCGAGCTGACCCGCCAGGAGGCGGCGTCGGTGGCGAGCACCGGCATCTGGTTCGAGATGATCCTGCAGCAGATGGTGCTGCGCGACTTCTACGCCAAGGACCCGACCGACCCCGCCTTCCAGTGGGCGCTGACCGAGATCGCCGACGAGTGCCGGCACTCGATCATGTTCGCGCGCGGTGCCGCGAAGCTGCGCGCCCCCGCATACCGCCCGACCCGCGTGGTGGTCGAACTCGGCCGCGCGTTCAAGACCATCGCGTTCGGTGAGGCCGCCTACGCGGCGATCCTGGTCGCCGAAGAGGTCCTCGACGTCATGCAGCGCGACTGGATGCGGGATCAGCGGGTCGCGCCCTTCGTCCGCACCATCAACAACATCCACGTCGTCGAAGAGTCGCGGCACATGAAGTTCGCCCGTGAGGAGACGAAGGCCCGGCTGGCCGGCGCGGGCAGGCTGCGCCGCCAGATCAACGGCCTGGTGGTCGCGATCGCCTCGTACTTCATCGTCACCAGCATGGTGAACAAGAAGGTGTACGCGAACGCCGGGCTCGACAGCAAGCGCGCGCTCCGCGAGGCGAAGGCGAACGAGCACCACAAGTCGCTGATGCGTTCCAGCTGCGCGGGACTCATGGAGTTCCTCAACTCCGCCGGGCTGCTGACCAGGGCGTCGACCTGGTTCTACAAGCGCGCCAACCTGATCTGAGACCCGAGCCGATGGCCTTCGCGATCACCCAGACCTGCTGCAACGACGCGACCTGCGTGTCGGTCTGCCCGGTCAACTGCATCCATCCGACTCCGGACGAGCCGGACTTCGGGACCACCGAAATGCTTTACGTGGACCCGAAAACCTGCATCGACTGCGGGGCGTGCGCGGACGCGTGCCCGGTCGACGCGATCTTCCCGATCGACAGCCTGACCGAGTCGCTCAAGCCCTACGCCGGGATCAACGCCGCCTTCTACGCCGACCGCGCCCCGGCCGCGGGCTCCCCCGCGCCGAACTTCCACGCCTGGGGCCCGCCGGTGTTCGACCGCGACATCCCCAGCGACTTCGCGCCGCTGGACGTCGCGGTGGTGGGCACCGGCCCGGCGGGCATGTACGCGGTGGAGGACCTGCTTCTGCACACCAACGCCCGGGTCACCCTGATCGACCGGCTGCCGGTCGCGGGCGGTCTGGTGCGGTACGGCGTCGCGCCCGATCACCCGTCGACGAAGAAGATCGGCGAGACGTTCGCTCGCTTCCACCACCACCCCCGGCTGCGGATGCGGCTGGGCGTGCGGGTCGGGCAGGACGTCACGGTCGACGAACTGGCCGCGCGGCACGACGCGGTGATCTACGCGGTGGGCGCCTCCGCCGCGCGCGGGCTCGGCCTGCCCGGCGAGGACCTGCCCGGCAGCCTGGCCGCCACCACCGTGGTCGCCTGGTACAACGGTCACCCGGACGTGCCAGCCGACGCGGTCGACCTCTCGGCGGAACGCGTCGTACTGGTCGGCACCGGCAACGTCGCGCTCGACGTGGCCCGGATCCTGACCGCCGACCCGGACACCCTGGACGGCACCACCATCGCCCCGGAGGCACTGGCGCGGCTGCGGTCGAGCAAGGTCCGCGAGGTGGTGCTGCTCGCCAGGCGCGGCCCCGAGGACGCGGCGTACACCGGCCCGGAACTGCTCGCGCTGGCCCAGCGCGAAGACGCCGGTCTCGTGGTGGACACGCACGATCCCCGGATCGCCGAGACCATCGACGCGGCGGCCGACGGCAGCAAAGCGGCCCTGCTCCGCGACGTCGCGCGGGAGACCGTCGACTGGCCGGTGCCGCCCCGGCACGACCGGCCGCGCATCGTGCTCCGCTTCCACTCCGCACCGCTCGAGTTCCTCGGCGACGCCCAGGTGCGCGGGCTCCGCGTCACCGGTGACGTGTCGATTCCGGCGGGCCAGGTGATCCGCGCCGTCGGCTACCGGGGCACGCCGGTCCCTGGCCTGCCCTTCGACGAGGAGACCGGCACCATCCCGCATCTCGGCGGGCGCGTGACGGGGCGGCCGGGCACCTATGTGGTCGGCTGGATCAAGCGCGGTCCCAGCGGCGGCATCGGCGCCAACCGGGCGTGTGCGCACGAGACGGTCGGTTCGCTGATCGACGACGCCGTGGCGGGCACGATCACCGCGACGCCGCGCCGGTCCGGTGTACTCGGCAGGCTCACCGCCCGCCGCTGAGCCTTTCGCGTTCCCGGGGCCCGGTCTCCGCGTCGCCCGGTGCTGAAGGACGCCTTCAGTGCGTTCAGCGCACTGAAGGACGCCTTTGGTGCGTTAGATGCGCTGAAGGCGTCCTTCAGCGCTCCCGACCCAGCGTGGCCCATGCGCCCCAATGTGGCGTTCGGTGCGTCCAACGCACCCAATGCCACATTCGCTGCGTGGAATGGGGGCTGGACGCGGAGCGTCTCCGTTGAGGGTGGTGGTGGGGGCAAGGAGTGGAGCACCCAATGCCACATTGGGGCGCTCGGCCACCCCGATCCCGACCCCGGGCCAAACCGTCCATAGTGGACATGAGCAGCGGCGACCGTTGCGAATTGAAACACGTTCTACTATCGTCGGGCTTCGTGAGATACGGGATCGTGCTGTTCACCAGCGACCGAGGCATCACCCCGGCGGCCGCGGCGCGTGCCGCCGAGGAAGCGGGTTTCGACTCCTTTTCGGTGCCGGAGCACACGCACATCCCGGTCAAACGCGAGTCGCCACACCCGCGCACCGGCGACGCGACCCTGCCCGACGACCGGTACCTGCGCACGCTCGACCCGTGGGTGGCGCTGGCCACCGCGGCGTCGGTGACCACGCGGATCCGACTGTCCACCGCGGTCGCCCTCCCGGTGGAGAGCGACCCGATCACGCTGGCCAAGACCGTCGCGAGCCTGGATCACCTCTCCGGCGGCCGGGTCACCCTCGGCGCCGGGTTCGGCTGGAACGTCGACGAGCTGACCGACCACGGCGTCCCCGGCAACCGGCGCCGCACCGCGCTGCGCGAGTACCTGGAGGCCATGCGCGCACTGTGGACGGACGAGACAGCCGAGTACAACGGGGATTTCGTCTCGTTCGGCCCCAGCTGGGCCTGGCCGAAGCCGGTGCAGCCTGCCATCCCGGTACTGCTCGGCGCGGGCGGCACCGAGAAGAACTTCCGCTGGATCGCGCGGTCCGCGGACGGCTGGCTGACCACACCGTCCGATGTGGACATCGAGGGCCCGGTCGCGCTGTTGCGGGAGATCTGGCGCGACGAGGGCCGCGCGGGCGAGCCGGAGGTCGCGGTGCTCGCCGGGAAGCCCGACCGGGAACAGCTGGCGCACTTCGCCTCCATCGGCGTCACCGAGGCCATCTTCGGCCTGCCGGACCGCTCCGCTGACGAGGTCACCGCGTGGATCGGCAGGCTCGCCGGAAAACTGGACCTCCCGGTCCGGTGAGCCATTCACCAAGAACACGGACAACGCCCGGAATTGTTCGGTAGTGAACGGATCGGACGGCCCGCCTGTGGTCGACTGGTGACATGGCGATGGTCGCGCGGCGGGTGGTGGATGATGTCGAGTACGCCATGGTGCTCGTGGAACACCTTTTCGATCTCGATGAAGCCGTCCTGTCGGTGATGGGTGCCAAGAGCACGGTCCGGCCGAGGCCGGGCACCCGCGTCGTCCCGCTGAAGACCTCCGAGGTCCGCGCGGCTTTGCAGTACACGGCCCAGCAGGGCGGGCGGCATCACGAAGTCGTGGCACGCTTCCACGCGGAGGAGCCGGGTGGCCCACTGCACCTGCTGGCGGACTGGATCCGCGCGGAGCTCATCCGGCTCGGCATCTTCACGGCGAGCAAGCCGGTCACCTCGCCCCGGTGACCGCCGAACGCTACGGTCCCCTTCGGCACACCATGTCGGCCAGCGCGGGAGGGCGCCTGGATGAACGGGACAACCGACGAACGGCGGCTGCCGTTCCTGGACCGGGTGGACGAGCGCGCGCGGGAACGGCTACTCCAGATGGGTACTCATCAGGAGTACGCCCCCAAGCAGCCGCTGATGCGCACCGGCGAACCCGGCGAGTTCGTGATGTTGCTGCGGCACGGCTTCGTCAAGGTCACCAGCGTCGATCAGGAGGGCACCGCGATCATCCTCGACGTCGGGGTGCCGGGCGATCTGCACGGGGAGATCGCCGTCGTGGCGGGCGGGACGCGGATGGCCGACGTGGTGGCGATCGACCGCGTGCAGGCGCGGCGGATCGGGGCCGGCGAGTTCGAGCGTTTCCTCTCCGAGCACCCGTCGGCGATGAAGGAACTCCTGGTCAGCGTGTCCCGGCGGTTCGTGGTGGCACAGCAGCAGCGCACCCAGTCGTGGAAGCCGCAGGCGATCACCAGGGTGGCGCGCAGGCTGGACTACCTGATCGACGCCTGCGGGATCGAAACCGAGCAGGGATGGCGGATCGGGATACCGCTGAGCCAGGACGAGCTGGCGCAGTTCATCCCGATGGGCCGTACCATGGTCGCGAAGGCGCTGAACACCCTGCGCGACGAGGGCATCGTCGCCAGCGCCCGCAGATCTTTCACCGTCACCGACCGCAGCAAACTCCGCGAGCGCGCGGACACTGAAGTGTGACGCAGATCACTTAATCGTGGCACCAGTGCTGCCACTTCTGTTCGGCAGTGAACAGAACTGTCGCTGAACAGTCGTGACACTTCCCCTTGTCGCGCAACATACATCCGAGGGAGGGGGAGGGGTCGCGATGTTCGCACTGACCTCCAGCCGGTTCAACGCCCAGTCACACGCGGTGCTCGCGGTCGACATCGTGGGCTCGTCACAGGCGAGTGACGATCTGCTCGATCCGATGAAGTCCGAAATGGAAACGCTGGTCTCGCACGCGCTCAGCACGGTCGGCCTGTGCTGGGACAACGCCCGGCACTTCCGGGAAACCGGGGACGGCGTGATGCTCGCCTACCCCGAGCAGGCGCTCGGGCGGCTCGTCGAGCTGGTGTTCCACCTGGATCACCTGCTGCGGTCCCGCAACCGCTACGCCCGCACGCCGATGCGCGCGCGGGTCGCGGTGCACACCGGGCCGATGGCCGAGAACCACCGCTACCACCGCACCTACATCACGCTGACCAGGCTGCTCACCGCGACCGCGTTCTGCGACGCGGTCGCCTACTGGTGCCGCACCGACCCGACCGGTGACAAGTTCGGCGCCGGTCTCGTTCTCTCACACGCGGTCTGGCGCAACGTCGTCGAGCCCTTCGGCGTCGCGCTCGTCCCGCCCGCCCGCTGCGCGCGGATCAGCGTCAGCACCGCGGACTTCGCCGACAGCGCCTGGATCCACCTGCCCGGTCTCGACGCCGAGACCGCGCTCGACCGGAGCGCCACCGGTACCGTTCGTGCCGCGCTCGTCCCGGTCGCCGCCAGCGCGGCGGACTCGCCGCGCCCGGAGAACGTCTTGCGCACCAACGGATCCATTCCCTTCGGCAAGGGCGAGCGCGGAGCCTGAGCCCCGTTCCCAGTAGTAGCAGGACCACCCTCCCCGGTCCCCCACCTGCCTTTTCCGATCCAGCCTGGAGGCCATGGACGCGAGATCGCTTCTCGGTCACGCCGGATCAGACCGGCGGGTTGATCTCCGACCTGGTCAGCGCGCCGGAGGCCGCCAGACCCCACTTGTCGATGATCCGCCGGTAGGCCCCGCTGTCGATCAGTTTCTGCACGGCACCCTGGATCGCGCGGCCGAAGTCGCCGCTGTTCTTCGCCAGCACCATGCCGTACGGCGCGGTGTCGTACGGTTCGCCGACGCGCTCCAGCTGCCCGGTCTGCTTGACCACGTAGTCGATGGTCGGCGAGTCGGCGAGCTCGGCCTGGACCCGTTTCGAGGCCAGCGCCAGGTTCACGTCGGTCTGCGCCTGGAGCTGGGTGATCGTGACGGCGGGCCGTCCCCCGGCGACGCAGGCGTCGCTGCGGCGCTCCAGGTCCTCCACCTCGGCGGTGCCCTTCTGCGTCGCGACGTTCCTGCCGCACAACGTGTCCAGCGTGATCCCGTCCGGATTGCCCTTGGGCACCGCCAGCGCCTTGCCCGCCCGGTAGTAGGTGACCATGTCGACGGCCTTGAGCCGCTCCGCCTTGACGTTGAAGGAGGACATGCCGATCTCGTACTTCCCGGCCGCGACGCCGGGGATGATGCCGTCGAAGCCGGTGTTCCGGAACTCCGTCCCCAGCCCGAGCACCTGCCCGACGGCGGTGCCCAGATCGACGTCGAACCCCGTCGGCCTGCCGTTCTCCACGAACTCCCCCGGCGGTGAACTCTGGTCCTGGCCGAACACGAGCGTGCCGTCGGCGCGGATGTTCGCCGGGACCACCGCGGCGAGCGCGTCGTCCTTCGCGACGGCGGGAAGCGCGCCCGGGGCGTCCGGCCCGGCCGGACCCCGGCCGGAGCCGCCCGCACCACACGCCGCGAGCAGACCGGCGAGCGCGCCCACCGTTACCGCCTTCGTGATTCTCATGGCGTCACCAACCCCGCTTCGTAGGCGAAAATCGTGAGCTGGACACGGTTCGCGACGTCGAGCTTGGCGAACACGCGCGTGATGTGCGTTTTCACGGTCGCCTCGCTCAGGTGCAGTTCGGCGGCGATCTCCGCGTTCGGCTTGCCCCGTGCGACGGCGGTGACGATCTCGCGTTCGCGCTCGCTCAGCGTGCGCAGCCCGGCCCGCGCCATGGCCCGGCGCGGGTTCGTGCGCGCGGCGACGAAGTGCCCGATGAGCTTTTTGGTGGTACGCGGGGAAAGCATCGCCTCGCCGTCGGCGACCACGCGCACGGCGTCGATGATCTCCTGCGGGGATCCCTCCTTGAGCAGGAACCCGCTCGCGCCAGCGGCCAGCGCGTCGAAGACGTACTCGTCGAGGTCGTAGGTGGTCAGCACGAGCACCTTGGGCGGACTGGCGAGCGCGGTGACGGCGGCGGTCGCGGTCAGCCCGTCCATCCTGGACATCCGGATGTCCATCAGCACCACGTCCGGGGCGTGCGCCGTCACCTTCGGCACGACCTCGTCGCCGTCCCCGGCCTGGCCGACCACGGTGATGTCCCCGGTACTGCCGAGGATCATGGACAAGCCGGTGCGCACCAGGGGGTCGTCGTCGACGAGCAGCACTCGCAATGGGCGCTGGGGCACCCGGACATCCTAGTGCCGATCCCACGGAAGGAACGCCCGGAGTGCGAAGTTCCCCTCCCCGGCGGGCCCGGCGCTGACCGTGCCACCCAGTAGCCCGACGCGTTCGCGCACCCCGGTCAGCCCGGTGCCCGACCCCGGCGAGGGCGGGGCGGTCGCGGTCAGCGGGTTCACCACCTCGATGGCGAGCCCGGTGCCCGGACCGCCGCGCACGGCCACGTCGGCCACCGTGCCCGGCGCGTGACGCAGCACATTGGTAAGCGCTTCCTGGAGGATCCGGTACGCCGTCGTGCCCAGCCGCTCCGGCGCGGCCGCGGCCTCGTCGAGCAGGATCGTGATGTTGACGTCCAGCCCGGACCGGCGGGTGTTGGCCACCAGTACCGGGATGTCGGCCAGCCCCGGTTGCGGGTGCCCGCCCGGCCGGGGATCACCGTCCGGCCCGGCGAATCCCCTGCCGTCGCGGAGCACGCCGATCACCTGGCGGAGGTCGTCGAGCGACTGCCGCGCCGTGGTGCGCACGGTGCGCGCCGCCTCGGTCGCGCGCGCCTCGTCGCCCCGGGTGACCTCGAGCGCGCCCGCCTGCAGCGACAACAGGGAGAGCCGGTGCCCGAGGACGTCGTGCATCTCGCGGGCGATCCGGGTCCGCTCGGCGCGCCGGGTCATCTCCGCGCGCAGTTCGCGTTCCTGGGCGTCGCGGCGCGCGAGGTCGGAGCTCATGCCGCGGCCGATGCCGATGCCGAGCGGGACGGCGGTCAGCATCGAGGCGAGCAGGAGGGTCCCGATCACCTGACCCGCGGTGGTTTCCCGGCCGATGAGCCCGCCGACGACGGTCACGTCGGGATGGCGGTGGGCGTCGTGCCAGAGAGCCAGCGCGGTGGCGGCGTAGACGGCGATCGCGGCGAGCGGCAGCAGGCGGTCACGGCGCGCGGCGGCCAGCGCGGCGAGCGCGATCAACGCGGCCAGCGACTCGAACCCGAAGACCAGTGACGGCACGAGCGCGATGCCGGTGACCAGCAGTGGCCACCGGTGCCGCCAGCACAGCATGACCGCGGCGCCGATCGAGGAGAGGAAGCCGAGAAACGACCACACCGTCGGCACGAACGTCTTGCCGGCGGGCAGGTATCCCTGGGTGCCGAAGACGAAGATGCCCGCCACCACGGACGCGGCCACCGCGACCACGGTGAGCACCACGCCGAGCACACGCCTTGCCATGTGCCGAGCCTACGCACCGGCCACGGCACCCCGGCATCGGCGGATCCGCTGCCACGCGCGGGCGAAGTGACGACTTTCGTCGTAACGCCTCTGTGCCCCGGGGACGACGCGGCGGGGCGGTGACAGCTGGTTGTCTCCCTCGCGTCATTCCCCCGGAAAGGAAATCCCCGTGACCCAGCAGACCCCCTATCCCCCGGCCACGCACCAGCAGGCCGGCGCGCCGGTCCCGCCGCGCAACGGCCTCGGCACCACCGGTTTCGTGCTCGGCCTGGTGGGCCTGGTGTTCTCCCCGATCCCGTTCGTCGGGATCGTCGCCTGGCCGCTGGTCGTGCTCGGCCTGGTCTTCGCCGCGGTCGGGCTCGCGAGGGTGGGCAAGGGCATCGCGTCCAACAAGGGACTCTCGATCGCCGGGATCATCGTGTCGGTGCTGGGCCTCGGCGTCTGCGTCACCTGGGTGTTCGTGTTCGACCAGGCGGTCAAGGAGGTCAACAAGGAGATCGCCAAGACCGCGAAGGTCGCCTACGACGTGACCGGTGACGCCAAGGACGTCGAAGTCGTCTACGGCGAGGTGCTCAACCCTCGCACGGAGACCGTCCCGGCCCTGCCGTGGCACAAGGACGTCGAGAACAAGGGTGTCTACAAAGGAGGGACGCTCACCGTCACCGTCGGCGAGGGCGGCGGCTCGGTGACGTGCAAGATCACCGTGGACGGCGCGGTGGTCTCGACCAAGACCGCCTCCGGCGAGTTCGCCACCGCCGCCTGCACCGGCACGTGAGCGGTGGATCGCCAAGCGGGCCGGGCCACCGTCGGTGGCCCGGCCCGCTTCACTTGGCCGCGTCGAGCCGTTTGAGCGCCTTCTTGGCTTCGGCCTTCACATTGGCGAGAGTGTTGGCATCCCATTCCGCCGGAGGGTGGTCGAGCAGCTCGCGAATCCGGGACACCGCCTCGGGATTTCGCAGCTTCCCCAACGCCCGGACGGACCACGCCGCCACCGTCGGATCGTCGAGCAGGCCGACCAGCACGTCGAACACCCGCTCGTCCTTGAGTCTGGGCAGGTCCGCGACGACTCCCGCCCGCGCCGCGCCGGAAGACCTGTCCTGTGCGATGGCGAGGTACTCGTCCGCCACCGACGGGTCCGCGAATCCACCGAGCACGGTGCCGATGGTGGTCCGCAGCATCTCCACGGGATCGGAGGCGGACGGCAGGTGCGGCGCCACCCACCGGGGCGGGTCGCGGAACAGCGCGAGCAGCACGGGACGGGCCTGCTTCTTGGCGAACGATTTCGACAACGCGCCGACGATTTCGCTCGCCAATGCCCAGTGCCGGATCGAAGGCAGCCACCTGACCAGAATCGGTACCGCGGCGCGATAGTCCATCTTGCGTCGCTCCAGCCGATCCGCGTCCTGGACCGGATAGCCGTCCTTGGCAAGATCGATCTCGACGCCGTCCAGGTAGTAGACGACTCGCTGGTGCAGTTCGGCGACCTCGGTGACCGGGAACCCGGCCGCCGCGAGTTCTGCCAGCAGCCCCGCGGCTTCTTCCCGGTACAGCGCGGTGCTTTCCGCCTGTTCCGGCCTTTTGCTGTGCTCTTCGTCCTGCCTGGCCCGCTGTGCCAGCACGTCCGGATGATGTCCGAGGTGTTCGACGAGTTGCCGGTGAGTGAGGTTCACCGGCAGCTCGCCGCTTTCCTCCGCTTCGCCCATGGCTCAGATAATATCCTGAATGATGATCTTTCCCTGGTTCCTGAGGTCTTCGAGCGGTTTGGACAACCTCGTTCCGCCGCCCGCACGCACGTAGAGCACGAGTTTGACACCGAGTTGGCCGGCGAGGTCCATGTAGTCCTTCAGCTGGGTGGACAGGTACTGGTAAGCGACGTTCTTCGCTTCACCGATGAACGGGTTGGCCCGGTCGTAGAAGTCGGGGAGCCGGTCGCGCCCGTTGACCCGGATGGCGGGCCCGCTGTAGTGACTGCGCCCGGTCGCCTTCGCGACGGCGGCCTCCCCCGCCTGGCCGAGCTGGCAGATCTTCGCGCCGCCCGAGGAGTTGTGGACGAGGACGGCGACGTCGGCGGCCAGGACGTAGAAGGTGTGGAGGTCGTCGACGGTGAGGTTGTGGACGCGCTGGGTGGCGGTCCAGTGGTGGGTGGCGGTGACGGTGGCCCAGTGACCGTCGGGTTCGTAGAGCCGGTCGCCGACCTTGAGGTCCTTGGCATCCCGCCACTGGTGGTCACCGACCCAGAACGGATGCCCGTCGGTGGCCTGGAGGGTGCCGGTGTGCCCGCCGCCGTCGACCGTGACGGCGACGAGGTTCTTGACGCCCTCGCCGGTGATGAGGTTGGTGACCGGCCTGGGCCCGGCACGTCCGCTGAGCGGATCCCTGGCCCGCACCTGGTCACCGATCCGCACGTCCCGGATGGCCTTGTGCGTCCCGTCTGCCATCAGCACCGGCGTGTCGGGCGTGAAACTGTTGGGAGAGCAGGGATTCCGGAGCCGGGAGAAGACGTCACGCAGCCGGGCGCCGACGCGTTCGAACAGGGTACGGGCGGCCGCGGTGACCTCCCGGAACCGGCCGAAGCCGGTGACGAGCTTGACCGCCACCGCGAACGCCTTGGGCAGTTTGAAGGCGACGGCGATGGCCTTGAGCGGGCCGATCGCGTTCAACGCGGTGAAGATGCAGCTGACGATGTCGCCCTCGGTGAAACACTTCTTCGCGTCGGTGTACCCGATGATGTCGAGAATCACCTGGCCGCCGTTTTCCACGACCCAGTCGATGACGCTCTTGTTCGCGTCGCGCTGGGCGCCGTGGTACTCGTCGACCTGCTGCTGGCCGCCGTCGAGGCGCAGGACGTCGTCGTCCCCGGCGGGCAGGACCTCGTGGTCGTCGTCGACACCGGTACCGGGCTGGCCGATACCGCCGGGGTTGTTGACCTGATCCTGGCGGCGTTGTTCGTCGGTGGCCCGGCGTTGCTGGTCTTCGGCGAGCTTCTTGTCCGCCGCCGCCTTCGCCGCCGCGGCGGCGTCGGCGGCCGCTTCCGCCGCGGACTTCCCGGCCGCGATGGCCTCGGCCCTCGCCTTTTCAGCGGAGGCGCGGGCGTCGTTGGCGTAGTCGTTGGCCTTCTGCGCGGAGATCACGGCCTGTTCGACCGACCGCGCGGCCGATTCGGCGGCCCGGTTCGCCGCCGCTGCGGCGTCCCGCGCCACCTTCGCGGACGCGGCGGCCTGGTCCGCCGAGGCCTGTGCCCGATCGGCGGATTCCTTGGCCTGCTTGGCGTAGTCCTTGGCC
Organism: Amycolatopsis samaneae; assembly: GCF_039541975.1. Taxonomy (NCBI): domain Bacteria; kingdom Bacillati; phylum Actinomycetota; class Actinomycetes; order Pseudonocardiales; family Pseudonocardiaceae; genus Amycolatopsis; species Amycolatopsis samaneae. The sequence continues at coordinate 1,348 of NZ_BAABHG010000003.1, read as the reverse complement.
AGGCCGGCCTGCCGCACGGCTTCGTCGTGGTACCGGGCGGCGTCTTCGGCCGCCTGGCGCGCCTGCGCCGCGGCTTCCTGTGCCTGCGCGGCGTTGACCCGCGCCGTGGCCGCGGACTGGCTCGCGTTGGCCAGGTAGCCGTCGATCTCGGCGACGTGCACCGCGGTGTCGGCGTCCCGCTGCCGGGCCTTGGGAACCTCGACGTCGAGGATGCGACGCAACTGCGAGTCCGGGCCCTCCAGCGCGGCCTGCGCGACGGCGTTGACCTCCGGGCAGGCGGCGGCACACGCCATGACGTCGCGGAACTCGTTGCGGTTGTCCTCGGTGCGGGCCTGGTGCTGGCGGACGGTGACGAACTCGCGTAACGCCTCGACGGTGTTGGTGTCGATGGCCTTGCTCGCCTCGGTGCGCACGTTGGAACCCGGTTTCGCGGCGAGCATGATTTCGCGGACCTGGCCGAGCAGGTCGTCGAACTCGCCGGTGTAGGCACGCGTACGCAGGAACTCCTTGATCTGACCGGTATCGCCGGCCAGCGCGGTGATCGCGGCCTGCCGCTGGGCGATCTTCGGCGTGGTGTCGGCGATCGCCGAGACGCTGGCCCGGTCGTCGCGTTCGACGGCGGCGAGCTGGTCGGTCGTGACGTAGATCCGGACGTCCGTCTCGCCGCCGATCAACGCGGCTTCGGCCGCCGCCTTGGCCCAGGGGCCGCCGGTCCTGGCCAGCCGCATGGCGGCCTTGCGGCCGTTCGCGACGACCTTTTCCTTCGGAGTGGCGGGATCGCGGGCCTCGGTCAGCAACCGCTGGACCTCGGCGTCGAGTTTCGCCGCCTGTCCCGCTTCCCATTCGGCCTTGGCCTGTTTGTCGGCTTCGACCTGTTTCGCGTCCTGCGCCGCGGCGATGGCTGCCGCCTGCTGCTCGGCGAGCCGTTCGGTGTCGGCCTTGCGCGAGGTTTCGGCGATCCGGGTCGCCGCGTCGACGGCGTCCTGGGCCTGTTTGGCCGACTCGGTCGCGGCGTCGGCGGCTTCCTGGGACAGTCGCGCCGCCTGGTCCGCTTCCCAGGCGGCCTGCGCCGCGTCGTCGGCCGCCTGCGCGGCGGCACGCGCGTGCGCCGCGGCGGAGTCGGCCGCGTCCCGCGCCTCGCGGGCCGCCTGCGCGGCGGCGGCGGCGATGCCCTGTGCGGCGGCGGAAGCGCGGTTGGCTTCGGCGGCGGCCTGCCGAGCCCGGTCCGCGGCCCGGCGGGCCTCGGCGACGTCGGCACAAGTCGGAGGCCAAGCGGTCTTAGGAAGACAAATCAGGATTCCAACTCCTTGGCTCACAGAACGACATGGCTACGATCCGACTTCTTCGG